>CAYQQK010000013.1:0-58505 GCA_964420065.1 uncultured Syntrophomonadaceae bacterium
ATGGAAAAAGCCCCGGATTTAACTCGTACCAATATCCGGGGCTACTATTAAACGGTATTTGCGGAATGCCTGGGGCCGGACCCTCCTGGCATGGGGATGGTTCTTGCGGCTGGCAATAACTACCTGATATGAATGGCTCCAACGACCGCAACTTCTAGTGGCATCAAGAATGAAATAGATCAGCCGCAAGAACCATCCCCGCTCCGCCCGCTTCGAAACGGTGCAGCCCAACCGGTTTAAAACCATGCTTTGCAGCGAGGCGCCGCATCTCCAATACCTTTTCCGGCCGCAACCGGCTGCCGAGCGAATAATTTTCAAACCGTCTTTCCAGGGCCAGGAGCATGGTTTCCGCCAGGCAGGCGCCGGTCAGATGAAGCGGGGCCCGGACCGGATATGAGCGGGAACAGATTTCGCCGGGCGCTTCAAACACGGCCCCGCCGGTCACCAAAACATCCTGGCGCAAAATTGACACCTTCCGGGCCAGGGATTGTGACCCGGTCGCGTCACAGAGGACCGCACCCGGCTGGAAATCACCCGCCTCCGGCAAACAGTCCGTCTCCCCGTCCAGAACGATCACCGCACCGGCCCGCGTGACGGCCTTGCCGGCGGAGGGGGTAACCATACAGGAAAGTCCGCTTTCATAAAGGATACACCCGGCAAGGCTGTCCAGGCGAAAGCGATCCTTTTCAACAAGCGTGATCCGTTCAATCCCTTCCCGGGCCAGGATCCGAGCGCAGGCAGTCCCAAGGGGACCGGTTGCCCCAAGGATCACCACCCCGATTGTTTCCAGCTCCTGTCCGAGCAGCGTCGCAGCCGCGCGTAACCCCTCCAGGACCGCGACCACAGTAAAACTACCGCCGGTGGTCACGGCAAGGCCCAGGCGCCGGAGGATGGCAACCGCGATGGCGGCCGTCACCCCGCCGTCCGCAACAGCCGCAAGATCAAGACCGGCCAGGGGCGCTCCCAGTTTCCTCGCCCTGCGCCCGGCCCACAAAAACTGACGCCGGAAAACGTTTTCCCTCTGTCCAGAAGATCCCCGGGCAGGCAACGGCGCAGCAATGAGCCAGCCCCCCGTTTGCGCATAGGTCGAGCACACGCCGCCAATCCGGACCACCCCGGCGCGTGGAAAGCGGCGGCGAAACGCCTCCGCCGGGCCTCCCGTTCGCCCCGACAATCCCGGATCAAAAAACAGCCCGCCGGAAGCAAAATAATCACGGCGGGTAACAATACAGGCAAAACAGTTGTCCATGCAAAAACACCCCCGCAGCACCGGGATCAGTGCATATTGATGATGCGGGGTTTGAAATCAAGCTGGGTCAGCAGCCGGTTATATTCCTCCTCGGTCAGTTCCTTGGCCCCACCGGAAAGGGCAACCAGGAGTGCCTCCATGACGTTGGTGCCGAAAGAACGCCCCTCCATTTCCGGCGTGGTTGTAACCAGTGTTTTGATCCCCCGCCCCTTTAAAAAGTCTATGTCGGCGCGGGTGACAGTATTGGTAATTACAATTTTACCGGGTAATTCCGGGGGCATGAACCGCCGGATAAAATGAAAATCCCCGGCGATAATATCGGCCTCGTAAAAATAACGCGGGAACCGGGGTGTATTTTTGCTCTGTTTGTCCCCGATGGGGTAGATCATCGCAAAAGGCAGGATACAGACGACGGGGGCAACAAACCTGGCCAGGAAAGCCAACGATTGGAGCGATTTAAGGGGCAACGGCACCCCGGTAATGAATGGAAAATCACCCAGAGTCATTTCACACCCTGCTTTTTCCAGGGCCTGGGCCATGCCGAGGCGATCCATGGCCGACATAAGCAGCACCTTCCGGTGTTCCGCCAAAAGGTTCGTCTGCCCGGCCAGATGTTCGATTACACGCCGTTCCAGGGTGTTTTTCAAGCCCGACCCGTCAACGATGGGTGTTTTTTGGGCGGCTTTAACAATACGGCGGCCGTCCCGCAACACATAACGCCGGTTTACGGCATAAATGTATAGATCGATGCCTCCCAGCCCGAAAGCATCAACCTTTCCGTCCATTTCCCGGATCATTCCAATCATCCGGTTAAAATCACCATCGGTCCCGATCCGTTCCACCTTGAACTTGATCCCGAGCAGTTCGACCGTGGCGACATGATCCCTTGCCGAAGAACCAAGGCTGATCCCGACCACATGTTTCATTTATTATGTTCCCCCTTCGGTTGCGGCTGAAGAATGGTGGTTAGTGTTTCCCGAAAACGGTCCGGATCAACGATACAGTCGGCACGAACCGGGGTTTCCCCGAGACGGTAGAAAATGATCTGTAAATCAAGCAAAGCCTCCGCCAGCCGGTACCAGCGGTCCGAGGTAAGGAGAAGCAGGGTGTCATAATCGCGCAAGCGAGAAACAATCTCCATGATCCGGTTGAAGAACTCCAGGGCATTGCTGCGGCCCACCAGATTCCATCTTTCTTGATCGGTCAAAATAAATGTAAAATCCAGCCCCAACTTGAGGCAAATATCGAGAAGCGTCTCCTTGTTCTTGATGGGAAAACCGATCACTGCGATCCGCTTACCCTTCCGGATCTCCCCGGCCGTTTCAACGCGCGAGACAAAACTACGATCAATGGCAAGACGTTGTGCCACCTCCTGCTGCGAAATGCCCCGGGCGCGCAGGTCGAGGATTCGTTCCAAAAGCCGTGAAACCTTGTCAAAACTAACGATTTTGTCCCCGATCCGAACAAATTCCTCAAGTGTCATGACATCCTGCCTCGCTTGTGCACAACATTGTGGACGTTGCCATTTTACCATTCCCCCACGCCCGGTTCAACCTTTTCCCCCCTTGATTATCTTTGTTCAGTGATATTGTCACCTTTTCCCCCCTTCGAGCCAGGGAGCGGTTCTCGTGCCGGCATGGGGACGGTTCTTGCGATTGGTAGCAATCCCCTGATACGGGTGACATAAATAACCGTAACTTTTGGCAGCATCAAGAATTCAACGGATCAACAGCAAAAACCGTCCCCTCTACCACCCCTCCCGCTTCTTGCATGGGGCGGTTGCTGCGCCGAGGAGGGCGGCCATTTCCCGGCGGGTCGCCGCGCGGATCAGGCGTTCCCGCCAGGCCGCCGCACCCGGCCGGCCGCGTAAATAATAACAAGCGTGGCGGCGCATTTCCCGCACCCCCACGTGTTCTCCCTTCAGACGGCATAACAGATCGAAGTGGCGTAAGACCGTCTCGCCAAATTCCTCCGGGGGAGGGGGCCCCGGATCCGGATCCCCTTCCAGGCAGGCGCGCGCCCGGCGAAAAAACCAGGGATTACCCAGGGCGGCGCGGCCGATCATGATCGCAGCGCAATCGCCGCTGCGGAGCAGCTCCGCGCACCGCTCCGGGGTGTCGACGTCTCCGCTGCCGATCACCGGCACCTGAACCGCCGCCGTCACCCGGCGGACCAGGCTCCAGTCCGCGCCGCCGCCAAAACCCTGCTGCACGGTGCGCCCGTGCACGGTCACGGCCCGCACCCCCTCCTCCGCAGCCAGCGCCGCCACCTGTACGGCATTGATCGTGTTTTCATCCCAACCGGAACGAAGCTTCACCGTGACGGGCCGGCGCACCGCGCACACCACCGCTTTGATGATCTTCCGACAAAGCCCGGGCTCCCGGAGCAGGGCCCCGCCTTCTCCGTTGCGGATGACCTTGCGAGCCGGGCATCCGAAGTTAAGATCGATCAGATCGGCCCCGTGCTCCTCCAGCCTGCGGGCCGCCTCCGCCATCAAACCCGGATCCGACCCAAAAAGCTGGAAGGCTACCGGCCGTTCGGCCTGATCAAAAAAGAGCAGCGAGTAATGGCGCCCGCTGCCCCCGTAGATCAACCCCTTGGCACTGATCATTTCCGTGTAAACCAGCCCGCAACCCTGTTCCCTGGCCAGCAGGCGGAAAGGGTGATCCGTTACCCCGGCCATGGGGGCCAGGACCAACGGGGGTTCGGCCACAATCGTACCGATGGATAAAGGCTCCACCTACACTCTACCCTTTACTTTGACCTTTCCCTCCATGGGGATAAAAACAAGCAATTCACCCTTCGGCACCCCTAAATTCCGGGCAATTGCCTCCACCAGCTCCAGCTTGGGGAGACGGCACCCTCTTTCAATGCTGCTGAGCATTGACACGGAAACCTGGACCCGGTTGGCCAATTCCCGCTGAGTTACTCTTTTCAGCCGTCGCAACGCCCGGATTCGCAAACCAAGCTTGACCGACACTCCACCACCTCTTTACGGCACTCGTGGTAAGCCAGAACCAACGCGGCACTAATTTGAGGAAACTTCGACAGAATAAGGGAAGTTTCCTCTTTTATCTTTGCTCTTCTATCTTATTCGTTTACGCAGGGATCATTACAGGAGCAGGAAGGACGTCCGGTTCGAAAATCAAACCGCCGGAGCCCGTCCATCCCGGAGCGATGCGGCGTCTTCTTTTCTTTCGCGACGTTGGTACATTAAATCGACAAAAGCCTCCAACCGGGTTTGCACCCCGGTCAGGGCGGTCTGCTCGTCAATAAAGAGGGTCAGCACGGGTATCCCGTACTCGCGGCTGAGGTGGGGAACAAGACTTTTGGCAACGATTTCGGGAATGCATGAAAAAGGGGCCAGTTGAACCACGCCGTCATACCCGAGCCCGGCATAGCGGATCACGTCGCCGACACTGTTTTGGCCGTGCCCCCCGATCTTCAAGGGCAAGTACGGCCGGGCCAGATTGCGGCTGGTCATATCCCCCCGGGTAGAAAGCACATCGTGCTTAGTGAAATTGGTCAGATAGATACTGCGGCGCACGACCGCCCCGAGGTGTCCCAGGTTTTCCTCCACGTAAAAATTGGCAAATGGTTCGAGCTGCACGTAAATCTCGCCGACAATACCGACCTTTAGCGGTTCGGACGAATCATCAACCGGTATCTTCCGCACCGCTTCCAGCGCGGCTGCATGCGCTTCAGCAATCTGGGGCAACGTCTTGGCTTCGCGGATCATTTTCATCCCCCGGGCAAAAGCGCCCGACGTGGTGCCGCGAACCTGCTCCCGGGGCCGGACATCCTGCACCAGCATCTCCAGTTCATCCAGCGCTTCCAGCTTGGCCCAAGCCTTCCGGATGACCCGGGCCAGGTGAAACCAGGAACTACGCCCTTTAAGACGGCTGAGCTTTTGCAAAAAATCAATCGGTTTTTTCAGGGGGGGCCAAAAGAAAATAAATTCCGGATTGTAGCCGAGATCATTAAGAATACGGCGGTGCATTTCGCCATAGATCCCGGCCCGGCAAGGGCCGTATCCGCCCCCGCTGACAAGCGTGTCCGCACCCCGTTCCAGCCCCTCCAGGTAGGTCCCAAGGACAATCTTGAAGGGGATACAGGCAAATTCGGGTGCGTGCTGAACCCCCTTGGCCAGCGTCTGGCGGGTCGGACGGTGCGGGGTTATCGATTCGCAGCCCAACTCTTCGAGAATCATTTCAAAGACGATGGTCAAGGTTCCCATGTGCCCAAAAGTGGCTTTCATTGAAATCTGTTCACCTCGTTCAAGTGGGGACGGTTCTCACGGTGGGACAAGCGCGAGGGGACGGTTCTCGCGGTGGAACAGATTGCCGACCGCAAGAAAATATTCTCGACTTAATCAACCGGTTAACCACGCGAACTATCTTCGTTCATCCGCGCGAACCGTCCCCATTATAGATAACGCCGGGCCAGTTCAACCAGAAAGCGGGTTTTCAACCGCAGGCTGGCCAGGTCGATGCGCTCGTTTCGCCCGTGAACGGTCTGCCGCAGCTCCTGATCGAAACCCGGGGCCATCGGCGCAATACCGTAAGCCGGAATGCCCAGCCCCCGCAAATACTTGGAATCAGTCGAACCGGTCGAGATATGGGGCAGGCAGAGCGTTTCCTCCCCGAACAGAGCCGCCCCGGTCTCCTCCAGAAGGCGGTAATAAGGCGAATCCGAAGGCGAAAAAGTAGGTTCGCGGTATTCAAGCATGGCGATCTTTATTTCCGGCCCGACCAAACGGCGCAATACGGAAATAACGTGATCCTTGTCCTGACCGGGGAGAATGCGGATATCCAGGTCCGCCTCGCAATGATCGGGCACAATATTTGTTTTGGCCCCTCCCCGGATCTGATTGGCCGAAACAGTCATGCGCGTCGAAGCCCGCAGTGATTCGAGTAAAGAGGGTCCTAGACCAAGCTCCCGAATCAGATCATCGACGGTTTCTTCCGTAACTGTCGTGTCCAACCCTTTCAGACGGGCCAGGGCCAAGAGCAGGCGCCGCACCTCCGGGATCAACACCACGGGAGGGTGATATTTTTCCAGCGCGGTCACGGCGCGGGCGATCTTGACGATCGCATTATCGCCCAGTCCGGGCAGGGAGCCGTGGCACGACCGCCCCGCCGCGGCAAGACGGCTCCAGGCGGTTCCTTTTTCACCGACCTGCAGAAAACAAACCATCCGCCCGTCAATAACGACCGGTTGTTCCGCTCCCTCGTTTACGGCAAAATCGGCCCGGATCTTCTCGGGGTAGTGCTCGCACAGGTAGCGGGCTCCCAGCGCGCCCCCGGTCTCCTCGTCGGCCGCGGCGCAAACGATCAGTTCGCCCCCCTTCAGATCCCCCGAGGCGTGCAACTCAAGCGCCGCCGCCACGCCGGCCGCAACCAGATCCTTGCAGTCCAGGGCCCCGCGCCCGTGAACCATGCCGCCCTCGATCGCCCCTCCAAAGGGATCAAAATCCCAACCGTTACCGACCGGGACCACGTCCAGGTGGGAAAAAAAGAGCAGCTTTTTGGGACCCCGTCCGGTCCGGGCTATAAAACTGCCCCGTCCGGGTTCGGCTTCAATGATCTCACAGGCTATCCCGGCCGGTTCACACAACTTTTTTAAGTATAAGGCCGCCCGGGTTTCATTGCCCGGCGGGTTGGTGGTGTCGATGCGAATCAGATCGCTTAAAATTCGTTCGGGCTGCACCCGGCTTCACTCCTCTCCTCCCTCCCCCCTGGAGGGGGAGGGCAAGGGTGGGGGGGGGATCCTCCCTCCCCCCTGGAAAAAGCTACCTCCCCGCCACCCGGCCATCCCTCACTGCGCCGGCGCGTGGTGCTGCAGCCGCCGTCTCGACATCCATATCAAGATTGTCCCACTTCCCGCAGCGGCTCCCCCAGCGAGCCAACAGCTCCCCCTCCAACGTAATATTCACGATCTCACAAATATTGGGGCAGCCCGAGCACTCAAAGCTGCTCGTCTCATAATGCAGGTCGCTCACGGCAAAACCCCTGAAATTCGTTGTTCCCTTTTTACGCATTGCCCGCCGCGCCAGCAGGGCCGCTCCCAATGCTCCCGCCACCCCGAAATGCGGGTGAACCAAAACCTCGAGCGCCAGCGCCTTCTCGAAAGCCGCCTTGATCCCGACATTGGCGGCCACCCCGCCCTGAAACACGACCGGGGCCAAAATTTCCTTGCCCTTGCCGACATTATTGAGATAATTACGCACCAGGGCATCACACAACCCGGCGATAATATCTTCAGTCGCATAACCGATCTGTTGTTTGTGCACCATATCCGACTCGGCAAAAACCGAGCAGCGTCCGGCAATATGCACCGGGCGATCGCTCTGCAGGGCCAAAGCACCGAACTCCTCAATCGGAATACCGAGACGGGCTGCTTGGTGATCAAGAAAAGAACCGGTCCCGGCGGCACAAACCGTATTCATGGCAAAATCGACAACTACACCGTGGCGCAGGATAATGATCTTGGAATCCTGCCCCCCCAACTCCAGCACCGTTTGCACACCGGGCACCAGGTGGCTCGCCGCCATGGCATGAGCGGTTATCTCATTCTTGACCGTATCCGCCCCCACCACAACCCCGGTAAGAGTGCGAGCGCTGCCGGTAGTCCCTACCCCTCGGATGCGCACGGATGATCCGGCAAGAACAGCCTCAACCGCCCGCAAACCTTCCTGGACCGCCTGAATCGGCTGCCCCCGCGTAAGCAAGTATTGTGAAGCAAGCATTTCGTCTCCGGCGCCGAGCACCGCCAGATTGGTGCTGACCGATCCAACATCTATGCCCAAGTACGCTTCCATCAATCGCCCTCCCGTCCGTCCCGTTCCGCACGGGCCAGCAGCATATCGACAAAGGCCTCCAGGCGCGTCTGCACTCCAACTTCCCCGGTATGTTCATCGATGGTCAGGGTCATGAACGGCAGCCCCGCCTTTTTCGCTTCCAGTTCTACAAATTTATCGACCATCGCATCCGGGCCGCAACCGAAGGCGGTGACATGGATGATCCCGTCCAGCGCCGCATGTTCCCCGTGTCCCAGAAGGTAAAGCGTAGCCCAACTAACCAGGTTGCTGTAGTGCCAGAAAAAATTCTGAGGCAGGAGCCGGGAAAGACGACGCCACTGCCCGGCGGGAACCTGTTCGATCGTAAATACCCGCACCCCCATTTCCTGCAACCGGGCGTAAAGATTCGCACTGATAAACGGATCGTGAATCACGTACGGGTAACCCAGCAAGGCCACCGAAAGAGCACTCGGGCTGTTCTCCGTTTCAGCCGAAGACAAAATTGTCTCCCGGTCGCCCGCCGCTTGCTCGATCATTTTCAAGGCCTGTTGCGCATGCAGCCCCCGCTCCAGCAAGCGGATGTAAGTTCGCTGCGTGGTCAGGGCGACCAGGGCAGCCCGCACCACCCGCAAAGGATTGACCCGGCCCAGGCGGGCGGCAACCGCGCTTAAAAAATGAAACACCCCGCCCGGAACCCGGCGCACCCGGAAACTACAATCGATGATCGGCGGCAATTTTAATCCCGAATAACGGACCATATCAGGCAGCCCCAAAAATTTAGGACAAAACGCAGCGCGCCCGTCCGCACTCTCCAACCGGGGAATAAAGAGGTAATCGACCCGATCTTTCAGATCGATCACATGACCATGAAACAGTTTAATCGGGATACAGGCGTCATTAACCGTCTCCCGCACGCCCCATTCCAGGATCTCCTTGTTCGTCGGTCGTGAAAGCACCACCTTCGCCCCCAGGTGTTCCAGGAAAGTTTTCCATAGCGGATAATATGTATAGTATGAAAGGGTCCGCGGGACCCCGACAACAATGGGCAGGCCGCCCACCATTTCCAACAGGCCTCCTGTACGCAAAAGGGATGTCCCTAACACCCCTTTACTTGATTAGAAGTTCATTCTTCATAATAGCGATAAATTCCTGCCGTTACCCCCCACCACCGGCCCGGACAAAGGGTGCAAATTTGGCAACGTATCCGGCGCCTGCCGTCGCTATTGTTTTCGCGGACAAAGTTGTGTATAATGAAACCGCTACGGGGCGTAGCGCAGTTTGGTAGCGCGCTTGGTTCGGGACCAAGAGGCCGCGGGTTCGAATCCCGCCGCTCCGACCAGAAAAGCAGGATTTGCCAAGCATTTCACGGGAGTCGAAACGGCTCCCGTGAAAGCACCGCGCTATCTCTTCATCAACCCGGACACAAAAAATATTAAGCTGGACAAAACAACAGCCTATTGCAGAAAATTCCGATCGGGTGGTAACAAATCGATGGATGATCCCTTTTTTTCAATTATTGTCCCCGCCTACAATGTGGATGAATACATTGATGAATGCATCGAAAGCATTATTAAGCAATCCTATAACAATCTAGAGATCATCTGCGTCAATGACGGTTCAATAGACTGCACTGCAAGCATTCTCAATGATTACCAAAAACACGATCGCCGTCTTACCGTAATCAACCAAACAAACAAAGGCACCTCATCGGCCCGAAACAAAGGTATTGATATTGCCAAAGGCCGCTATATTTGGTTTATCGATGCTGATGATTACATCGAACCGCATGCTTGTGAACGGCTGTACCAGGTGGTGCAGCAACAAAATCCCGACATAATCATATTTGGCGCACACATTTCTACCTCTCACCAATCCCCGCCTCACTCTTCCTGGTTGGAAAAAACACTTACCACAAGAAACAAATGCTATTACGCTTTTACGCCGGAAGTGTTATTCACTGAGCCGGGTTGCAGACCTTTTGCTTGCAGGAATTGCTACAAATTATCCTTCCTAAACCAACACCGCCTACGTTTTGAAAAGAAGATCCGTTTTGGGGAGGACCAGGTCTTTCAATTCATGGTCTTCCCCAGAGCTTCACATTTTGCTTTTATTGAAGACAAATTGTACCATTATCGTTGGCTGAGAAACGGTTCCTTAATGTCAACTTACAAAGACATGCCCGAAGAAAAGTTTAAGCAGCATCTCCGCATGGCCCAATTTATCCGTAACCGATGGGAAAAATCAGGCGATTTAAAACGGATGCCCGCAGACTTTTTTAAATGGAGTATCGATTTTCTCGGGCCTACCCTTATTGCCGCACCATTTTCCAGTAAAAGAATGTATGCCCAAAAACTTGTGCAAATTTGGCGAGGCTTCAACTTTGGAGCATGTCGAAACAGCTTGAGCCGCAAACAGGTCGAAGTTTTGAACAAAATTATCCTGCTGAACCGTAAGCCATTTGGGTTCCCGCTACGTAAATGGGCGATACCGGGAATAGCGGCAAAATCGTTTCTATACCTTAAAAAACATGGGTTTAAACACACCATGCGTTTGGTAGTAAAACAATTAAAAAGCTCGATGTCCGTATTTATATAATAATACAACGCAATGCTTCTGCCAAACTGTTTTTGATACCGGCTCAGCCGGCTGATCGGAAGACGCGTCCCTCAAACCCAAACAACCGCAAGGAAAGCAGGAAAACGCCAAATTTAGTCGAATTATTTGGACACCGCGAAAATATAACCACGGTAAAGGATTGCCTCGGATGGCACCTAAAAATGAATCATGCCGTATCGCCCATCTTACCGGTAAAGTATGCCGCGGCGGCATCGACACCGTCGTGATGGAATATTACCGGAATATTGACCGCCGCCGGTTCCAGTTTGATTTTATCATGGACGGCTATGACGAAACCCCGCTTGACCGGGAGATCGCCGCTCTGGGAGGCCGGGTCTATAAAGTGGAACCGTACGCCCGTAACCTGTATCGTAATATGAAACAATGCTCCGCCATTTTCGAGAACAACTGTTACCAAATTGTTCACGCCCACCTCAATACGCTCAGTGTCTTCCCATTGGCGATGGCCTGGAGGGCCAAAGTACCGGTGCGAATTGCCCACAGTCACAGCACCGCCGCCCCGGGGGAAGGGGGCAAAACGTTCTTTAAATACATTTTACGCCCGTACGCCAGGCTTTTTGCCACCCATTATTGCGCCTGTTCCGCCTATGCCGGGAAATGGCTTTTTGGGGATAAACTCGATCGCACCGGCAAGGTAAAGCTGAGCAAAAATGCGGTAAACCTGGACAAGTTTGCTTACAACGAACAGGTGCGGGCACGCCTGCGCCGTGAACTCGAGCTTGAACAAAAATTTGTGGTCGGTCATGTCGGACGTTTTGTCTACCAAAAAAACCACCCCTTCTTGGTGGATATATTCCACGAGGTGGTCAGGTTAAAGGAAAATACGGTCCTGATGCTGCTCGGTTCCGGCCCCTCGAAGGATGCCATCAAAAAGAAAGTAGCCTCATTGGGCCTAACGGACAAGGTTTTATTCCTCGGCTCACGCTCGGATGTGCCCGCACTGATGCAGGCCATGGACGTATTCGTTTTCCCCTCCCACTATGAAGGCTTGGGCCTGGTTACCATCGAAGCGCAAGCAGCGGGACTAAAAACTATTGTTTCCGAGGCCATTCCGCAAGAAGCACAGGTAACGGACTTGCTGACATACTGCCGCTTGGCCCAACCGCCCGCGCTATGGGCGCAACGCGTTGTGAACGCCTATGCCGGTGAAAGCCCCAAACGACCCGACACCCGTGAACAACTGCGGCAAAAAGGATACGACATTATCCAGGCGGCAGGAGAATTGGAGAAGTGGTATATGAGCTTGAATGCAAATAAATTTAAAGCACCTAATTATTACCCCCGTCTATAATGCCGAAAAGTATTTGCATGAATGTCTTGACAGCTTGGGCATTTTCCTGCTTGCCCTTCTTCACCCTATTATATCCATGGCAGCCTTGAGCCAGTTATCGAATAACCACAACCCCGCCAGGGTGGTACAAATCATGTCTAGATGCTTGTATTCCTTGAGTAAATTTACTGTTAGCGATTACTTTTAGCCCATAATCGTGGACCAAAGTTCTTATCCAGATCGGCAATTCTTCTTTGAATTTTATTTCCATTACAACAGCATTTGGGTTATGCTCTCGATAATAACTATGTTTAGGAAACAACTCTTTCGAATGGCTGCTTTTCACTTTATGATCAAATGTTATTCTCAAGTCATCCTTGACCTTTGTTCTATAGGCTTCGCGCTGGTATTCAATGATTATCTTCGGATTGTATAATTTGCTATGAAGATGATTTTCGAATTCTGAAAGGATCTGGTCACCTTCATTATCCCAATGCCTACATCTCATAAACTTGCGGTATTCCCAGTATTTAATAATTGTACCCCTCTTTACCACCAGATTTCTTTTCCTCTTTTTTAATTCCACCCTGATAACATTCTCATCGCCCGGTTTCTCGCTATATGATCTGATCCTAAGCTTTACCCTTTCGTTGTTTCCGGCCATCTTATCGTGGTAGGAGTGATAATCATCTGTATCGTAATATAGACTTCTTACTAGATAGCCCTTTCCGTTAGCCTTTTTTGTAAACTCATCTTTCTCCATATACAGTGAAAGAGCATTAATTATTTTAAGATAGTCATGATAAAACACCCGATATTTTAATTCGAACCTTGCACCTTCAATATCTAGCAGCATTACCATCCCTTTAAACTGTTTTTATACCGGTAGCGCTATTTGCGGAGCCAATAATGAAACCCTGTTGATATTTTCTTTCGCTTTAAGTTCAACCAATATGGCATCGGTGTTTTTTATACTTTCCTCGTTAAATCTTATTTCGAATACTGTTTCCCAGCAGTCATCGTCGGTTTCTTTCGATCTGATTCTTAAATCGGTCGTGTATTTTTCCAAGATATCATTCATTTCTTCTGATTTATATGTACCTGTACCGGATACGACCAGAACATAATCTATATTATAACTTTGTCCATATTTTATGAAATGCAACAAAAACATCAGAGCAGTTATGACCATCGTTGATAAAATAATCACTATCCAATTGTAGGTCCCACAGCCTAAACCCACTGCTATAACCCAAAATATAAACACCATGTCTCTCGTATCTTTAATGGGTGTTCTGAATCGAATAATGGATAATGAACCGATCAGGCCCAATGATAGAACGAGATCTCCTCTAATAAACAACATTACTATAGACACTATGGGGGCCAGCAAAACCAAGGTTGCCATAAAGGATAGTTCGTAGCTCAGCCCACGGTGTGTATATTTATATATTTGTGAAACAATCAGTGCTATAGTTATTGCCAATAACAGAGAAAAAACAATGTTAAATACATCTTTGCCCGGTAACGATATCATGGTAACAAAGTACCGCAAAACCTTCATCATCAAGCCATCATACCCTTTCAATTACCCATGATTTCAGTTACCTTTAGTATGGGTTTTATGATAGTGATTTTTTATGTTACAAGCAATGATAGCGGGACGGCAATCAATTCTTTTGAAAAACTGCTCTTAAAGTTAAATCTTCCTTCGGCGAAATAGTGATTATTCTTTCTTTGCAATTATTCTCTATTCCCTCCCAGTGAGAAAACTTGTAGCCTTCTTCACTAACAGCCTCTATCGTTAATGGTATATTTCTGAAATATATACCTTCCCATATTTCTTTCCCGCTGTCTTCAATTGATTTGCCACCGGCATCTATTGTATTTACCCGTACATGTCCTTCATTTGTTTTCATTTCTAACCTCAACGTGTAAACACCGTCTAGCCCCAACTCTTCCACCAAATATTTGCGAATATAAGCCGGTCTTTTTAACGCAAATTCCCTTAACGAATCTACCTTTTCATCCCAAACATCCATGGATCTGATGGCACCCCAACGCTCGATATGCCTCTCCATCTCCGGTGCTATATTTTCCTGCATTTCATCAATGTATTTCAATACAATGCTCGGTTCAAAATAGGCATTCAGTAAATCGGCGTACCTGTTTATAAAATCGTTTTTAAAAGAGATGTTCTCCAGCAGGGAACGGATCAAGAAATTTGGCCATGTATTCTTGCCATGTTTTCCATCCAGTTCAGTCATGATCCACCTTATGGTGTTATGGGTACAATCTGCCAGGTTTTCGTATCTACCAAAACCATGGTCTGGGTCGTAAAGCATCCATCTCCAACGACCATCTTGCCCGTAAGGTGCCTCTTCTTCATACCCCTCCGTTTTAAATCTCCAGTATTTAATATTATTATGAGGCCAATCAACGTTGCCAATATATGTTTGCACTATCACATAATCTCTATAATTTTTTGTATCCATCAGGGTTTTGATATATTCATAATGATCATGCTCGGCCAATCCTCTATCCTTTATATACTTCAGCATATCCTGATAGTGCTTTCTATCTTCGGCTTTACCCCTCACCAATTTTGCGTTTCCCTCTAGGAACACTATATCTTTTTTATCAATATTATAAGTGTCTGCCAGGTAATACTCGTCATACCTTTCTCTAATATTGTGAATCCCCCAATATTCACTATTTATGTACAATACGGCCGGTCGGTAAGCCTGGGTATCCATGCTGCTTAAAGGCAAGGCAATCCTCTGCATTAAAGCATCTCTAAACATAGTGCTATCCCAGTCGTTACCAGAATTTCTAAGCAATAGCCGACTAAACTTATCTTTCGGTTCACTTGAATTCGTCTTGGTTAACCCTTTAAAAATATCATATTCAAAATATCCCGCTCTACTATATTTATCATCGGCATACAGTCTAAGTGTTTTTTGACTGAATGCTCTCGTAGCGCCTCCATGGATACGCACTCCTACATTTTGTGCAAGCACTCTTTGCCCATTGCTTTCAAAGAATTCCAAATGAACCGGTCTTTCCCATTCCCTGCCTCGATATTTTGCATTTTCTTCCGTATATATTCCTACCCTTTCATCAAACAAGTTCTTTTCATCTGTGACGATAGATATAATAGGTAATTCGTGTCTATTTGCTATTTTCTCACCCACAAAATATGTATGTACCGCTATTTCACTTGAATCATTTTCATCTTCTCCTATCACCCTGGCGCATACTATTGCAATATCAGAATTCTCTCCTATACTTATGGGCTCTTCATCTGAATACTTTTGAGACTGTTTGTCTGGCTCCGTGCCATCCATGGTGAAGTATATATTTCCGTCTTTTGGGGTGGCTTTCAGTTTTAATTCAAACCCCTCATTATAAAAACCGCCTATATGTGAAAATATCGGCTTTTCTGCCGTGTACATTACATACTTGGGCCTTACATCTCCTTGTAATGCACCATGCTTTCTTAAGCTCGAGAGTATTGAAGTGTCCATTTGTTCTATTCCACAGTCCAACGCATTTAAATTTTGCAGTCGCTTAAGGCCTGCAAAAACACTCACACTATCGATGTCTACATTCCTCATAATTAAAGTTTCAAGATTACATAAATCACGCAGCGGTTCCAGTGTCTCAATGTCATTATTGGAATGAATGTTCAAGTACTTCAAGGAACGCAGTTCTGATAGCGGCTCTAGAGATTTAATCTTGTTTTCTCTTACATTGAGTTTTTCTAAATTCTTCAAGTGTCCAAGGGGATCTATGTTTGTTATGTCATTGCCTCTCAGATCCAACTCTTCCAACGTATATATATTCCATAGTATATGTACATCAGACAGCCGAATTGTTTCACCATTTCCCAGCACCTTTGCGTTATGCCGTAATTCCAACGTCCGTAATGGTAAACATGAAATCTGTTTAAATTTTGCTGCATCCAAATCAACCATTTCATTGTTGTTAAGGTTAAGGGTTTTTAGCATTTTCAGCCCGCGTAAAGGTGTTAGATCTTCGACCCTATTGTTTTCAAGGTTCAGTTCTGCCAGCCTATAAACTTTTTCAATACCCTTTAAGCTGGTTATCTTCCTATCCGATGCGTCCAAAGATAGGATATTGCCTACCTCTGATTGATAAATAGCCCCCCACGGCTTGCCAATTTTTTCCCTGATTGCGCTTTCTAATCCCTTGTCTTCTATTTCAATTTTATAATTTACCTTGCTTGCCACGTATAAAAGAACTGTTAAAGCAACCAAGCTGATGGCAAATACTAATAATTTTTTCTTGAACAGTACCTTTTCGTTAAACAATATTATCTCTCATTTACTTTCAAACTGTCTTCGTCAACAATCAGAGGAAAGCATCAATATTTTTAAGCAGCTATTGTAATTCTGAGCTCTACGTTCATCAATGTCATCCGAGCACAGTGGAAGCACCACTTTCCCCAATCCTTGCTTTTGTCGTGATGTGTTAGATTATAGCAAAATTAATTATATCAAATGCAGCACTGGTTGCAAATTTATGGATTTGTATTACACCAATCCCGAATATTCCAGCTTGACAATCCTCCCACTTTGTGGTTAAAAAGATCTTAATAAATGTTGAACGTGAACTTGCAGATGATTTTTTACGCCTCAAGAATCATTACGGTTTCGTCGCTACTTTTTAAACATTTATTGTCGTTCTCACTGGAACCCACCCTTATTTGATGCCAATTCAAGTCGAATTATTTGGACAACGCCAGAATATTGTTCTCGGTAAGGAACTCTCTTGGATGGGATTTGAAAGTGAACCGCTCTGTATCGTCCATGTCACCGGTAAAGACTATCTGACGGATAAGATGCTTTTCCTCGGCTCACGTTCGGATGTGCCCGCACTGATGCAGGCCATGGATGTATTTGTTTTCCCATCGCATTATGAAGGATTGGGCCTGGTGGCCATCGAAGCCCAAGCAGCGGGGCTAAAAACTACTGCTTCCGAAGCCATCACGCAGGAAGCACAGGTAACGGACTTATTGACATACTGCCGCTTAGCCCAACCGCCCGCAGCATGGGCGCAACGCGTTGTGAACGCTTATGCCAATAAAGAAGGGAAACGACCCAAAACGAAAGAAAGTTACAAAAAGCCGGTTACGACATGGTCCAGGCAGCTAATGAGTTGGCGAAATGGTAAGAGGGGTTAGCAAAATTTCGCTAAAGGAAGATCCTGTATGCAAAAGGTATCCATAATTGTACCCGTTTACAATGTTGAACAATATCTACATGAATGTCTGGATAGCGTAATCAACCAAACTCTACGCGATATAGAAATTATTTGTATCAACGATGGTTCTACAGATCAATCCCTAAAAATACTTCGGGAGTATGAACAAAAAGACGATCGGATCAAGGTAATCAGCAAGCCAAATTCGGGTTACGGGCACACCATGAACGTAGGTCTTGACAACGCTACCGGCGAGTACATCGGCATTGTGGAATCTGATGATTATGTAGCCCTTGATATGTATGAAACATTGTACAAATATGCGAAAAAACACAATGTGGATTTGATCAAGGCTGATTTCTACAGTTTTACCGTCAAGCAAGACAAACCAAAATTGGTTTATAGAGATCTGTCATTGGGTCGTAATCATTATTATCACAAAGTACTGGATCCATCGAAAAACCTGGATGTGTTTAGGTTTATCATTAATACATGGACCGGGATCTACAATAAAACTTTTATTGATAAATACAACATCCGTCACAATGAAACCCCAGGAGCATCGTATCAAGACATTGGTTTCAACTTTCAAGTGCTTAGCTGGGCTTCACGAGTCTTTTTCCTCGACAGGCCTTTATACAGGCATAGATGGGACAACCCTCAATCTTCTATCAATAGTAAAGGCAAAGTATTCTGTGGCAGGGAAGAATACCATTTTATCAGGCAATTCTTGAACAGTAACCCGAATTTGAAATCAAATTTAATCTACATATATTCTGTTAAAAGGTACCTTAATTATATGTACACTTACAGGCGTATAGCTGAAAATTATAAGCGCATGCTGTTAAAACAATTAAGTACGGATTTCATAAAGGCAAAAAATGATGGGGAACTGGATGAGCAATTATTTACAAAAACTGAATGGAATACCTTGAACAAAATTATCAATGATCCGGAAGCTTATTACTTTGAAAACCGAGCTATTACCAATAGCGAAAAATGGCGGAAAGAACTTCGACAAACTAGACGCGAGTTGAAAGCTATACAAAATTCATATTCCTACAAAATCGGAAAGGTCATCATTTTTTTCCCCCGCCTATGTTGTAAAGTGATTGCAAAATTACTTAAAACCAATAAACTGACGGTGCCCTTGTATAAATTTTTGCGTTTCACGAAATATCATGGCCTAATGGCGGCATTACAAAAAGCAAAATGTAAAGCGCTTAAAGTGAAGATAAGGGAATATAACTACTATAAAAATTTAGGTCCCGAACGTTATCCCCATGAATTAAAAATTTGGTTTTATATTAAGACAGGTGAAAAACTCAATTTAAAGCGCCCCCAAACTTTTAACGAAAAAATCCAATGGTTAAAACTGTACGACAGTACGCCGCTAAAAAGAAGGCTCGCCGATAAATTTTTGGTTCGAGAGTGGATTCGAGAGAAGATCGGAGATCAGTATTTGATCCCACTTCTGGGCATATGGGATCGCTTTGATGATATTGATTTTAACACCCTCCCCGAACAATTTGTACTTAAAGCCAACCATGGATGCGGTTGGAATATTATTGTCAAGGATAAAAGTTTGTTCGACATCACTGCCGCTAAGCTAAAATTTGATCAATGGATGAATACCAATTTCGCCTTTATAACGGGTTTTGAATTGCATTACAAAGACATATCCCCCAAAATAATTGCAGAAAAATATATACAGAATGACGATAGCCTGGATGATGGCCTAATGGAGTATAAATTTATGTGTTTTAACGGCAAAGTGGAATACATTCGAGTGCAAAGTGAAAGAGACACAGCACTGAGAATAGATATTGTGGATACAAACTGGAACCTGCAGCTATTTACCATGATCTCCCCAAATTCCGATAAATTTCACCCGGAGCCAAAATATTTCAGGGAGATGCTTGGTTTGGTGGAAATACTATGCAAGGATTTTGTTTTCGTTCGTGTGGATTTGTACGAAACAGAAAACCGTATTTACTTTAGTGAAATGACCTTTACTACCGGTTCAGGTATCGGCAAATTTGAACCGCCCGAATACAATTTAAAGTTAGGTAAAATGCTTACCCTCCCCGAAAAACAGAACTCCAAATTTTTTCGTGTAAAGGTGAATTAGTTAATGGCAAAAGTTTCCGTGATCATACCAGTCTATAATGTCGAGCAGTATCTTCGACAATGCCTTGATAGCGTGGTCAATCAAACGCTGAAAGATATTGAGATTATTTGCGTCAATGACGGTTCTACGGATAAGTCCTTACAGATACTGAAAGCGTATGCCAAAATAGATATCCGAATTAAGGTGATTAGCAAGGCCAATTCAGGTTACGGGCACACCATGAACGTAGGTCTTGACAATGCTATCGGCGAGTACATCGGCATTGTGGAATCTGATGATTATGTAGCCCTTGACATGTATGAAACACTCTACAAATATGCGATTAAACACAATGTGGATTTGATCAAGGCGGATTTCTACGGTTTTACCGTTGAACGAGGTAAACCAAAATTGGTTTATAGAGATCTGTCATTGGGTCAAAATCATTATTATCATAAAGTATTGGATCCGTCGAAAAACCTGGAACTATTTAGGTTCATCATGAATACATGGACCGGGATCTATAACAAAAATTTTATTGATAAATACAACATCCGTCACAATGAAACCCCCGGAGCATCATACCAGGATAATGGTTTCTTCTTTCAGACCTTTTGTCGGGCAACTAAAGTTTTTTTTCTTGCTAAACCATTTTATATGAACAGGCGGGACAATCCTAACTCTTCAGTAAAAAATAAAAGCAAAGTATTTTGTATGAAAGATGAGTACGATTTTATCAAAGACATTATAAACAAAGACTCCGATCTGAAATTGAAATTTTTGCCTATCTTTTACGTGAAGAAGTTCCATAATTATATGTTTACTTATAACCGAATAGATGAGAAATATAAACGTTTGTTCTTAGACCATTTCAGCACTGAATTTACGAAGGCAAAAGAAAACGGGGAACTGGATCGGCATTTATTTACAAAAACTGAATGGAATGCCTTGAGCAAAATTCTTCATGATCCGGAGGTGTACCACCGCTTGGATCGAATACGCAATTCCCGGATAAGCAAGATCATAACATTTTTACCGTGTACGTGCGTCAAATTTATTGCAATAATGCTAAAGGGGAATAAGTTTACCAGGCCCCTTTATAAATTTTTACGCCATACAAAACATCACGGTTTAGCAACGGCCTTGCGCAAAACAAAATACTGGTTTGACATGACCTAACTTACTCCGGATAAGGGGAATTATTAATGCCAAAGGTATCCGTAATCATACCGGTCTATAACGTGGAACAGTATCTCCGACAATGTCTTGACAGCGTGGTTAATCAAACGCTGAAAGATATTGAGATTATTTGTGTAAACGACGGCTCTGAAGATGATTCACTATCGATTTTGACAGAATATGCAGCAAAAGATAAAAGAATGATTGTTCTAAATCAGGAAAATCGCGGTGCAGGAGCCGCACGTAATCGCGGTTTAAAAATGGCAAAAGGCAAATATTTATCTTTCCTGGATGCAGATGATTTTTTCGAGCTAAATATGTTAAAAGAAGCATACTCCAGATGCAAAAAGGAAAACGCAGATATTTGCATATACAAGGTGAACCGGTATCATGAACCAATAAAAAATACCCTGACGACCGATTACGCTTTTAATCAGAATTATCTTCCTAAACATGTCTTGTTTTCATATAAAGATATGCCAAAATACATATTCAATACATTTCATAACTGGCCTTTTAACAAGCTTTTCAGTAAAAAAATGATTGATGATAATAATTTGTTTTTCCAGGAGATTAAAAGAACCAATGACTTGTTATTTACATGCACCGCCCTTGTTACAGCAACTAGAATAACAATCTTGAACAAAATTTTGGTCTACTATAGAACCGGTATAGAAGGTAGTAGTCAGGCAACTAACTATGAAGCCCCGTTGGAATTTTACAAGGCTTTTATTAGCCTAAAGCACAAATTGATGAATATGGGCATATTTGACGAAGTTGAACAGAGCTTTGTTAACCACGCGCTGTCAGGGTGTATATATAATCTTAACTCGTTGGATACAACAGAATCATTTGTTTTACTTTACAATAAATTGAAGAATAAATATTTCAAGGAGTTGGGGATAACAAAACATCCTCTATCATTTTACTACTCCTCACAAAACTATAACTTGTATAATGAAATTCTAAATAAATCTGCACTCGAGTTTCTTTTTAGCAAGTCGAAGGAGTTACAAACCGCTGAGGATTTTGATAGGTTTTCGTACAAAATCGGTAGAGTCATTACATGTTTACCAAGAAAATTACTAAGGCCTTGGCAAGCTAATATAAGAAAGTTTTTAAGGTGGTAGGAAAATACACAGTGACCGGGTTGCCTTATTTCTCGATCGTAATCCCTGTCTATAATGCGGAGAAATATCTCACTGAATGCATTGACAGCATTATTGGACAGACCTATAAAAACTTGGAGCTTATTTGTGTGAACGATGGTTCAACCGATCACTCTCTCGGTATCCTTCAAAAATATCAAAAAGAAGATCGCAGAATCTATATTATTAACCAAAGTAAAAGCGGCCCCTCATCTGCGAGAAATGCAGGTCTTGATATCGCTAAAGGCCGGTTTGTCTGGTTTGTCGATGCCGATGATTATATTGAACGACGTGCTTGTGAACAGCTCTACCAAATAGACCAGCAACAGAATCTTGATGTAATCATATTCGGCGCATACATTTTCCCCTTGCGTTTTAGGCCCCCCCTCGGATTGAGGAAAACATTGACTACCAGAAATAAACTCTACCATGCTTTCACCCCGGAGGTTTTGTTTATTGAACCCGGTTCCCGGCCTTTTTTATGGAATAAAATTTACAGGTTATCTTATTTAAACAAATATAACCTCCGTTTCGAAAAGACAATTAGTGTTGGGGGGGACCATGCTTTTCAGTTCATCGCTTTTCCACGGGCTACACGTTTTGCTTTTATTGCTGACAAATTGTACCATTACCGCTGGATGCGAGAAGGATCTATAACATCAATTTACAAAAACGCTCAGGAACAAAGATTCAAACAACACCTCCATTTTGCAAAACATACGCGCGATCAGTGGGATAAATCAGGCGATTTGGAACGTATGCCGGAGCATTTTTTAAAATGGAGTATTGATTTCCTCGGGTGTGATTTAATCTCGTCAACGTTTCCTGATAAACGAGCTTACGCCTGTGAGTTCACACAGATCTGGCAAGGTCTTGATTTGACTGTTTACAGGAAAAAGTTAACCAAAAGCCAAATAGATATTTTGGATCATATTTCTTTAGGCCGTACATCATTTTGGTACAAAATACACAAAACCGTAGTGTTCCGAAAAATATTGGGGTTATTCCGTTGCCTTAAAAACCATGGGCCGATGTACACTGCACGACTGGTTACAGAACAAATAAAAGATCTGGCTCGTTCAATATTACAATATTACTAGCGAACTGGTGATTGCCGTTTGGAGGACAAACATGAACAATATTACTCAATTGGATAAAAACCACTGCTCGGGTTGCGGCGCATGTTTCAATATCTGTCCTTCCACCGCAATATCCATGTGTTATGATCGCGAAGGATTTTTATATCCAACTATTGATGAACGCAAATGTAGCAATTGTGGTCAATGCGTTAAATCATGTGCATCTTTAAATCCGGTATTTTCAAACACACCGGAGCCGGAATGTTATGCCGTTTGGGCCGATGATCAGATCCGCAAGGTCAGTTCATCCGGTGGCATGTTTTCTCTCGTCGCCGACTATATGCTGGACAAGGGGGGATACGTCTGCGGCGCAGCATACGCGGACGATTTTTTATCCGTCAAGCATATCATTATCTCAAACAAAAACGATTTGTCAAAATTGCGCGGGTCCAAATATGTACAAAGCGATACCGGCACTGTGTATAAAGAGATCAAGGCCATCCTTGATGCGGACAAACACGTCTTATTTAGCGGTTGCCCATGCCAGGTCGCTGGACTGTATGCTTATTTAGGTAAAGATTACGATAACCTTATCACGTTGGATCTAGTTTGCCATGGGGTGAATTCAGTAAGAGCTTATCGTAAATTTTTGGAAGAATGTTCACAAGGACGCACCATAAAAAGAGTTAGTTTCAGAGAAAAGAATGTATATGGATGGTCTTCATCGACTCTTATCCACTTCGCAGACGATAGTGTTTTTCAAAATCATGCAAGTAATTGCAACTGGTACAAAGGGTTTTTACAAGGAATTATTAATAGGCCAATTTGTGGATACTGCCCCTATGCAAAAACTCCAAGACAGAGCGATATGACCATAGCTGACTTTTGGCAAATTCATAAATATGATCCAAAACTAGACGATAGGAAAGGCACATCGCTTGTATTGATTAACAGCCACAAGGGAAGGTCAGTGTTTGAACTGATTGGGTCTAAAATGAAATTATGGGAAAGAGTGCCCCTTGAGTTTGCCAAACAACATAACGGACAGTTATGTCGCCCACACAAACCGCATTTACACCGAGATAGATTTTTTAAGTTAATCGACCAACACGGCTATAATAAAAGTATCAATTATACGATTGACCATAAGTTTGATATTGGTGTGATGGGCTGGTGGTACAATATAAACTACGGAGGTGTTATAACATATTTTGCACTACACCAGACACTGAAGACAATGGGATATGAAATTCTTATGATTGATAGGCCTGATAACAAGAATAGTGGGCATTATAGCACTAAGGACACCATGCCAAGGAGATTTGCCAAAAAACATTATGTGATTAGCAAACATTATTCCTGCAAAGATTTAAATGTTTTAAACTCGCATTGCGATGTTTTTATTCTTGGTTCTGATCAAATGTGGAACTATTGGTTACATTCTTTTTCAGGCTTAGCCTTTTTCTTGAACTTCGCTGCAGAAGATAAAAAAAAGATAGCATATGCCGCGTCTTTTGGTAACCGGTACGTAATCCCCGAACAATGGAGGTTGCAAACCTCATTTTTTATGCAACGCATCGATTATGTGTCTGTTCGGGAAGATTATGCCGTTGATATTTGCGAGAAATACTATGATGTAAAAGCAAAATGGGTACTTGACCCCGTTTTTTTATGCGATTTTAATCGCTATAACGAGATAGCACAAAACACCAAAAGCAAAGAACATGGCGATTATCTTTTTGCTTACATTCTGGATCCTAGAGCTGACAAGCAGCGATTAATTACAAAACTCTCACAAAAACTGGCTATAAAACCGATAATAGTTTTAGATGCAAATATCTCAAAAAATAATGAATGGGTAAATCTGCGCGACGTTGAAAAACATGTTGATATGGAAGATTGGTTATATTACATAAAAAATTGCAAATACATTGTAACAGATTCGTACCATGGTGTATGCTTTTCTATTATTTTTAAAAAACCTTTTGTGTGTATTGCAAATTTTAAACGAGGTATTGAACGTTTTGTTTCACTACTTACCCTTCTAGGGTTAACAGATAGGTTGGTTTATGATCTAGATGACATAGATAGAAATATATACTCAACTGATCCTATCGATTATAAAAGTATATATGAAACTCTCGATAAAGAAATATCCGCAAGTTTGAAATGGCTTAAAAGTGCTTTAGAAGCAAAAAAAGAAAGACGGGCATCGGCTTATGATATCCTCAGCAGGGAAAATGATGCTCTGCGAAACCGGCTTGATCAACTTGAAAAAGATATAAATTGTTTACTTAAAAGAAGATCCCCCTCCCCAAGGAAAAAGATCTACACCAAAATTGAAAAGTTTCATAACTGCATGCGGGAAGAAGGCTTGCAGTGCGCCTTGCAGAAAACTGTAAATTATATCAAAAAATGGTTCTCACCGTAACATAGTTCAATATTTCGGGGGAATTATGGGACGGAATCGCTTTTTAAAATAAATAAGGGCCAAATTACCTGGCGATTTAATTTTACTATTGGAGAAGAAACCCCTGGAACAGGTGGCGGTACAGATTATTCTAAGAAGGCTGGGGCGAATGGATCCTGCGATCAAAATCTACGTTTCCTGCCACAAGGATTTTTATGTTCCGGCGCATCCCTTGCTCTTTCCCGTACAGGTAGGCGCGGCGGGTTCCAACCGCCGCTTCGCGGGAATGCTGCACGATGATACCGGCGTCAACATTTCGGCAAAAAACAAAACCTATTGCGAACTGACGGCGCAGTACTGGGCCTGGAAGAACGAAAAGGCCGCCTATTACGGCTTTTTTCACTACCGGCGCTATCTGAATTTTAAACAGACCGGAAACCGCAATTATTTGACCGCTCCGACAAAGAGAAAAAAGAGACCGCGTATTTATAATATCTACCGCCGGCCGGACGAGGGCACGTTGAAACAACTCGGCTACGATCCGCTAAATATAACCAATCTTGTCAACCGCTACGAAGTGATCGCCCCGGTAGCCGAAGAAATGCATGTTACCGTTTTTGATCATTACCGGGATGCTCCGAAGCATCATATTGAAGATCTGGAGTTGGCGCTGGCGATTATAGCAGAAAAATACCCCGGGTACCTGGAAGCCGCCCGGGAATATATGCAGAGCACCAAACATTATTTCTGTAACTTGTTCATCATGAAAAATGAACTTTTCCAGGCTTACTGTAGCTGGCTTTTCGCCATATTAAGCGCGTTCGAGCGACGGATGGACTTTTCCCGGTACAGCGGGAAGTCCTGCCGGGTGCACGGCTGGTTGGGCGAACGGCTTTTCGGCGTTTATTTCACCTGGCTCAAAAAACAACCGGGGATGCGTTGGGCCGAACTGCCCCGGGCTCACTTTGCAGGATTCCCCGGAGAAACGGATAATTTTAAAACAATGAAACGGATCAATGCCTTTTTGCCGCCGGGCACCCGCCGCAGGACCCGGGTAAAAAAACTCTATCGCGCTGCGCAAAAGCTTCTTGGAAAGGAGCAGCACTGATGCAATACGATTATCTCATCGTGGGTGCGGGCCTCTTCGGTTCTGTTTTTGCTTGCGAAGCGAGACGGCGGGGCCAAAAATGTTTGGTGATCGACAAACGCAACCACGCCGGCGGCAATGTTTACTGCGCCTCCGTCGCGGGGATCAATGTCCACCAATACGGCGCTCATATCTTTCATACCGACAACGAAGCGGTATGGCGCTATATGAACCGGTTTGCCACGTTTAATCACTTTATCAACAGTCCCCTCGCTATCTACCGGGATGAACTATACAATTTACCGTTCAACATGAATACCTTCAGCAAAATGTGGGGCATCAAAACCCCGGCTCAGGCCCGGGCAATCATCGCCGAGCAGATCCGGGAACTGAACATCACCACGCCGGCAAACCTGGAAGAACAGGCACTGGCCCTGGTCGGCCGGGATGTTTATGAAAAACTGATCAAAGGGTACACGGAAAAACAATGGGGCCGCCCTTGCCCGGAACTGCCTGCTTTCATTATCAAAAGGCTGCCTTTACGGTTCACCTATGACAATAACTACTTTCACGACCGTTTTCAGGGTATTCCCGTGGGAGGTTACACCGCGTTGATCCAAAAAATGCTTGCCGGGGTTGAAGTCCGGCTGGACACCGACTATTTTGACTGGATCCGCTCCGGCGCCGGTGCGGCTGCAAAAATCGTTTTTACCGGGCCGATCGACGCTTTTTTCGGATACAGGCTGGGCCCCCTGGAATACCGCTCCCTGCGCTTCGAGCAGGCACACCTTGACTGTGACAATTACCAGGGTAATGCGGTCGTCAATTACACCGACCGGCAGGTGCCGTATACCCGGATCATCGAACATAAACATTTTGAGTTCGGCACGCAACCGACAACGGTGATCTCGCGAGAATATCCTTCCGAATGGCGGCCCGGTGACGAACCATATTACCCGATCAACAATGAAAAAAACAACGCCCTCTACCGGGCGTACGCCCAACTTGCCGCGGCGAAAAACAATGTTATCTTCGGCGGCCGGCTCGGCAGCTACCGTTATTACAATATGGACGAGGTGGTTGAGGCGGCGCTCAAGGCAGTTTCGCTTGAGTTTGGCGCGTAACGGTTTCGAACAGCTACGGCCGGTAAAACATGTCAAAGGAGCCTGCCCAAGTGCAAACCAGTATTTTTGCCGGCGGTGAACTAGTGAACATCTTCCGGCGCATGCGCAAACACCGGTTTTTATTTGAAGAACTGGTCAAGCGAGATTTCAAAAAGAAATACAAACGAACCGTTCTGGGTATCGTTTGGAGTATGCTCGCCCCGTTGTTAACCCTGCTGGTCATGTTTCTGGTGTTTACCCAGTTTTTCGGAAGGGACACCCCGCACTTCGTGGTCTACATGTTTTCCGGTAACCTGATCTTTTTTTATTACCGGGAATCGACCGGCGGGGGCATGACCGCCCTGGTCAATAACGCCCCCATTTTCACCCGGGTCAATGTGCCCAAATACATGTTTTTGCTTTCCAAAAATGTCTCTTCGCTGATCAATTTTTTACTGACCCTGATCATCTATTTTTGTTTTGTCGCCATCGACGGGCTTCAGTTTACCTGGAAATTTTTTATGCTCATTTATCCGGTGCTTTGCTTGCTTGCCTTCAATGTCGGTCTCGGCTTGATTTTGTCCGCCCTGTACGTGATCTTCAAAGACATGGAGTACCTCTACAATGTTTTCACGACCCTGTTAATGTATTTGTCGGCGATATTTTATAACATCAATGCTTTCCCGGCCAAAGCCCAGGGCCTGTTTTATCTTAACCCGATTTTTGTCTACATCACCTATTTCCGGCGAATTGTCATCGATAGTACGATCCCGTCGTTGAACTATCATTTGCTTTGCGGGTTTTACGCCCTGGCGGTCCTTGTAATCGGCGGCTACATTTATAAAAAATACAATTACATCTTTCTCTATTATGTCTAAAAGGAATCGATCATGGTCGTCAACATTTGCAACGTTTCCGTTCGATACATTACCGGTGATTTAAAGGAGATCGGGATCAAAGAATTTATCTTGCGCAAAATACAGGGAGAGTACCGGGTCAACGAATTCTGGGCGGTGAACAATGTTACGTTTTCTCTAAAAAAAGGGGATTTATGCGGCATCATCGGCACCAACGGCGCCGGGAAAACAACCCTGTTAAAAGTGATTACCGGCATCATGGTTCCGACCCGGGGCCGCGCTGAGGTGCACGGCACCATCGCCGCGCTGCTGGAGCTGGGTTCCGGTTTTGACGGGGATTTAACGGTGCACGAAAACACCTATTTGCGCGGCGCGATGCTCGGCTATACCCGCGCTTTTATGAACAAGATGTACCGGCACATTATTGCGTTTGCCGAGCTTGAAAAGTTTCAGGATCGCCCCTTTAAACAGCTTTCGTCGGGTATGAAATCGCGGCTGGCCTTTTCGATTGCCTGCCTCGTTAACCCTGATATATTGATCCTGGACGAGGTGATGGCCGTTGGTGACGGCGCTTTCCGAAAAAAAAGCGAGGCGCAGATGATGGAGATCATCCAAAGCGGCGTGACGACGCTCCTGGTATCCCATTCGCTTGATCAGATCCGAAGGCTGTGCAATAAAGTGCTCTGGCTGGACAAAGGCAAGCAGATTGCATTCGGGGAAACAAAAACCGTTTGTGACCGCTACGAAGCTTTTTTGGCGAAAAAATAAAATAGCCGGGCCTCTTCCTAGTGGGCGCCCTGCCCCTGCAAGACGACCCCGATCGTTTTCAGCAAGACGATCAGATCCAGCCAGAGAGACCAGTTACGCATATAAAGAACGTCCAGGTACAGGCGGCCGGCAAAATCGATCCGGTTGCGGCCGCTGACTTGCCAAAGCCCGGTCAGGCCGGGCTTGGCTACCGTAATTTCATCCAGCCAGCGACCGATCTGTTCCTTTTCGCGGGGCAGGTAGGGCCGGGGCCCGACCAGACTCATGCGGCCGGCGATGACATGGATCAGCTGGGGCAGCTCATCCAAGCTAAAGCGGCGCAAGATCCACCCCCCCCTGGTAACCCGGGGATCGTAACCCCGCAACTTGTTAAATTCGGCCCATTCCCGGCGGGCCTCGGCATTGGCAGCGAGGTGTTCATGCAGCAATCTCTCGTTGTCGGGATGCATTGTGCGAAACTTGAGCAGGTGGAAGATGCGCCCTCCCTGGCCCATTCTTTCCTGTCGAAAAAAAACAGGCCCCGGGGAATTAAACTTTGCCACCGCGGCGGCCAACAACAGCAGCGGCACGAAGAGCACCAGCAGCACCGTCCCCGCCGTTAAATCAAAAGCCCTTTTTGCGGTCCGGTTAAACGAAGACTTGAGGCGGTTGCGCACATGCAGCAGCAGGGCTTGCTCTTCCAGAAACGAGGTCACTTCCAGGCCACTCAGGGGCAAGCCGAAGAGGTCAGGGACCAAGATGAGGCTGTTCACCTGCAGCAAAAAACGGTTGCTCAGCTCGACCAGCTTTTCCGGAGGCGCCCCCTGGGAGACGAGGATGACCTCCCGCACCCCTGTGGCCGCGATCACCCGGTCGGCGTCGTCAAGAGTACCCAGAACCGGAATCGGCCCCCGGGCGAAAGAAAGGAGGGCGGGAAAGATGGCCGACTCCGTCTTTTCCCCGCCGGTCAGGATGCCGGCAATGGTGTAACCCATGGTTTTCTCCCGGGCCAACGCCCGGGCGACCAGGGCAGCATGGTCGCCGGAACCGGCCAACAAGACAGCACGGCTCCAGAGGCCGCACCGGATCAACGCCTGCTTACCGGCAAACCGGAACAGGGGAACCAGAAATACCGCCCCGAGCCAAACCAAAACCACCAGGGGGCGGGAAATGTTTTCACTTAACTTGGAAAGATAAAGGATCAAGACCGAGATAATCACGGCCAGCGTCAGCGCACGCACAATTCTTTTGACCTCGGTCCAAAAAGGAAGCCGACGGCTGTAAAGTTTTTCATAGGCCAGGGCAAAAATTGCGATCAGAGGCATCCACCAGATGTTATCGAGCGTGCTGGAAAGAAGCGCCCGGCTCAAACCGGGTAATAGCCGGGACAAAAGGTAAATGCGGACGGTGAAAGCTGCACCAAGACTGAAGACCATTGCCGCCAGATCCAGGAACAGCAATAGAGCTACCGCCACCGCCTCCCGGACGGCAGAAACGGTAGGAGAGAGGCCGGCCCGGGGCGACCGTGTTTCGGGCGATGTTTTCGTTAATGGCAAGTCCGACACTTTTACGGGCAAGGCGCTGACCTCTTTGTCTCTTTTTCAGGCTCCTGGTATTTTCGTGTAATGATTTCGCCGGTTTTGGCAGAAAACCTTTTCAGCGAGGGGCGGCGCGGTGGTAAAATGAACAAAAAGTCCGGTCCGCTCAAAGCAAAAACTTTGCGGCAATATTGGAAAAATATGCTTGCTATTTCCCTTCCGCCATGATATGTTTTTGGTTAGCGGTAAGGAGTGATGCCTTCATGACTGAACGGGAACTGCTTGAGCTTATTGCCGTCCAAGTCGGCAAACTAACGCAGGATGTCGATCTAATCAAGTCGACCATGGCCACCAAAGCTGAACTCGAAGAGATCAGAAACACCATGGCCACCAAGAAGGACATCGAAAAGATCTGGGCCACCATGGACACCTTGGCTACCAAAGCTGAACTCGAAGAGATTAGAAACACCATGGCCACCAAGAAGGACATCGAAAAGATCTGGGCCACCATGGACACCTTGGCTACCAAAGCTGAACTCGAAACTGTCAAGGCCATTGTTCTTCGGATCGAGCATGATCACGGTGAAAAACTGGGGGCCCTGTTTGATGCTTACCAGGTTCACTCGGAAAGGTTGGACCGGATAGAAAAAATAATAGCCCGGCATGAGGAGATCTTGTTGGGAAGGCATTTAAGTTAACAATTCGGCCACCATCCGCGCGATGCTCAAACAGGCGGTCAGGCCGGGAGATTCGATCCCGATCAAATTAACCAGGCCGGGCAGCCCGCGAGGGGTTTCATCACAGATCAGAAAATCACGGAAGGGTTGGCCCGGGCCCTGCAACTTCGGGCGTATCCCGGCCATCTCCGGTTCCAGATCGTTCAGCACCAGGAACGGTAAAATTTGCCGTACCGTTTCGTAGAAGTCGCGGGCGTGGGCGGCCTCAACAGTGTAATCCACCCGATCAAGATAAATCAGGTTCGGTCCAAGGCGCATCCGCCCGTCGAGGGTTTTCGTGACATGGATGCCCAATCCCGCCAGGTCCGCCGGCGGCGGCGGATAAACGAGGCGGCTTACCAGGCGGGCCTTGGCCGGGGGAACGCTGAAATACTCACCCTTGCCGAGGTAGGTCCGATAGCCGGCCCGGTCGAGATCGATCCCGCAACCGGCGGCAATCCGGGCCGCCGCCAGACCGGCGCAATTGATGATCCGTTCCCCCCAAAGAGCGTCCCTGCTTCCATCCGGATTGATCAGATCGACCCGGTAGCCGGTCCCGGAAGTTTCGATCCGGGTCACGGTATGGCGGTAGGCCGGTAAGACCCCGCCCTGCACCGCCTGCCATTCCAGCTGAGCCATTAAGGCATGGGAATCTACCACCCCAGTAGTAGGGGACCAGATTGCCCCGGCCGTACGAAGATGGGGTTCCAAAGCGGCAACCCGGTTTTGCCCAAAGAATTCCAGGCCGGTGACACCGTTCCGGCGTGCCTGTTCCGCCAGCGCTTCCAGCCCGGGCAGATCCCCCCGATCACGGGCGACGATCAGCTTGCCGCTGCGCCGGTAACCGACCCCGTGTTGAACACAAAAAGCGTAGAGAAGACGGTTTCCCTCGACACAAAGGCGGGCCTTGAGGCTGCCGGCGGGGTAATAGAGCCCGGCATGGATAACCTCGCTATTGCGGCTCGATGTTTCTTGCCCGAACTTGCCGTTCCGCTCTAGAAGCACAATGGCCCGTCCGGGGCAGCGCCGGGCCAGCTCTCCCGCCACCGCCAGCCCGACCACGCCGGCGCCGACTAGAACGAGATCCACCTGTTCCATGGTGATTCCTCCCCGCAGGGGTGCTTGCAGTCTGATTTGTTTGCTATGAGTAAGATTAAAGTCCGACGTTTGCAGTTCCTGCTGCGGGGCGCCCCCCCTCACCCTAACCCTCTCCCCCCAGCAGGGGGGAGAGGGGACAAAGGTTCTCCTCCCCCTCCCCTTTGAGAGGGAGGGAGGGGTGGAGGACACTTTATCGTCACCCCCCTCACCCTAACCCTCTCCCCCCGGCAGGGGGAGAGGGGATGAAAACCTCTCACCCCAGAGGGAGAGTAGGAGAAAAAAATACAGGGGCTTGCCCCTGTATATAAAATGGTAGGAGGTTAGGTTTGGATTTCCCAGTGGTCAGTATTTTCAGCCTTTTTAATCTTATTCGACGGAATCGCAGAATATCCTTCTATATTCCAAATTAAGTTTATATACTTTACATTGCGTCACCTGTCTATAAATAATTTTTCCCCAAACGGGCATACTAACGGCGATAACAGAGGTCTGTAACGACCGGGCCCAGGCTGCAGCGAGGTCAAGCGGCTTTTCTGCAGCCGGCCAAAGGTTGGAGTTGGGTCGGGATACGGCTCAACTTCAGCCGGCGGGAAGATCGCACCGGCTTCCGACCGGCTCCGGCCGGGCAAATAGGGCCGGCCCGGGGTCGCCGGGGAGGCGTTGCGGTCGAGCCAGGATCGGTTCCGGTTCCCGCTACTTAACGACGGGGAAATAGATGCAGCAAGAAAACCGGTCACGGCGCCATGATCGTCACCGGTTTTCGAGGGGATAGGCACCGGTCGGGCAAAGGTTGGTGCGGGTTCCTGAATGACGAACCGGCGGGTTGTCCCGGATGCACCGGGATCCGCACCAGCCGGAGCGAAGGTCGTTACAGGCTTCTGTTTTTTACGGGCAAACTCTCTTCCCGATTCAGGGCCGCGGCCTGGCGGGGAGCATCGTACATGACCCAGAAGTAAACCGCCAGCATCCCCCACCGGGTAAAAAACCAAGCACCGATCGCCGCCAGGAACCAGAAAAACCCCTTGCCGGGCTGTCCAATGTACATATAGCCGGCACCGGGAAAGATGAGGTTAAGCAAGGAAGCCAGAATTGGATCTTTACGGGGGGAACGCAGCAGCAGGACCGTCGGGACGGGAGCTGGGGGCGGCTGCGGCAGCGTTTTTTCCGGTTGACCCGTTTCCCGGATCAAGGAACGGCAGTAACGGCATTTGACGGCAAAATCGCTGATCTTTTCGCCGCAGTGGGGACAGCGTATGAACTGTTCCTTTTCGCGTTCCGGGGTTAAAGCGGGCCTGCCCGGACAGCCGTGGGTAGTGCAGCCACCGGACTTTTCCCAACAACGGGCATGGTAAACCCGCAAGCAGGAACGGCACCAGATCGTCAGATCCTGAGGCTGAAATTCACACCCGCAAGCGCTGCAAAATTTGCGTTCCATGCTGATCCTTTCCTTTCATTTGTCCCTCCATTATACCACCGATGTGCCCCGGAATAAACCGCCTTTTTCTACTTGTTTGTCTTTTCAGACCCCCATGCGGCAACCGTTCAAGATTTTACCCCGTCCCCGAGGGAAATCAACTTGCGCTTTTTGCCGATAGGATTGATAATAAAAAGAAACAGTTTTGAAAGGAGACGCACCATGGAAAGCCGCGATATCGCCCGGGCCGCCCTGAACATGGCCCTTTCCCCCACCCGGGAAGCCGAACAGATCATGAAAGATCAGCTCGCCGCGAGCGGGATCCGAGCCACCGCGGTCAATTACGGGGGAGAATTCATGACCTCCTTGCCCAAGTTGGTTGAACGGGCCGTGGTCGCCTCCAAAAGGGAACAACTGATCGAGAACACCCACCACGCCGAGGGTGCGGTGGCGGGAGCAACCCGGGAAGCGTTGGTCCAGGTCATGCCCAAAGCGATGGGGCTCAACGTCGGGGGCAAGTTGGGCATCGCCCGCGGCGGGCCCCATGTCGCCATCGCCATTTTTTTCGGCATCGGCCTGCTGCACCTGAACGATGTCGCCGTGGGCCTGGGTCACCGGGCGATCTGAACAAAAAGGGGAACATTTACACCCGCCCGGCAGTCTATAGGAAAAAGGAGATGAGGGGAAAATGAACGGACGACGTCATCCTATCCTTTCCGCGGGGCTCGTCTTGATCCTGATCGCGGCCCTGCTTTTGCTGACCTCCTGCGGGGCGCGAAAAGCCGGGTATGATCAAGCCGCCTCCCCCAGCGCCTTCCTGCCGCAGCAAGAAGATTACAACGAGTCGGTCAGCGATTTTGAAGGCGGGCGGGAAATTGCCGGCAGCGGCGGAGAAAGCGCCGTCCCCCGCTACCGCATTCGTACCGGCTCGCTGGAACTGACGGTGCCGGTAACCCGGGAAACAGTAGCAGAAGTCACCAAGATCGCCGACGGCGCCGGCGGGTATGTTAGCGACTCCTATATCTATACGGTCAAGGAAGACCTTTACCATGCCAACTTGACCCTGCGCGTGCCGGAAAACCGGTTTGACGCGGTAATGGAACAGTTGCAAGGTTTGGGCAAGTTTACCGATGTCAGAACCGGGGACGACGATGTGACCATGTCCTACCTGGACATGGAAGCACGCCTCGAAACCCTGGAAGCACAGGAAGTACGGCTGCGGGAGCTGCTGGGGCGGGCGGAAACGGTCGCCGATCTGCTGGATGTGGAACGCGAACTGCAGCGGGTACGCCTCGAGATCGAATCGCTTTCGACACAATTCAAGTACCTGCAGGACCAGGTTCGTTTGGCCACGATCACCGTCGGCATCCGGGAAGAACAGATTTCCACAACCACCGTCACCCCGGCGCCGTTCGCCAACCTGGGCGCACGGATGAAAACGGGGTTGGTCCGCAGTATCAATTTTATCCTTTCCGCCATAGCCGGGATCGCAATCGTCCTGGTGGCCTTGCTGCCCGTGGCGGTTATCCTCGGCCTGGCCGCCCTGGTGCTCCGGTTCATTATCAGCCGTTTCGGCCGGAGGCGGCGCGGTCCCACCCCGCCTCCCGCAAACAACGGATCGTAAAGCCGGCCGCTCTGCGGCGGGGGCCGGCCGCGACCGGCCCCCGCCGCATCATCTTGTTCGGCACAGCTTCAAACTCGAGCCGGCCGGCAATGGGCTTGCATATTTTATTACCTCTCACGGCGGAACATGATCAAGCGCGTCCATATCGTGATCAAGAGCAGGCTGACCAGCGACGGCAGCACCAAATAAAAAATGACCGGATCGGATCCGGCCATGAACAGTTCTTCCGGCAGGTACAACAACCGATTTCGAACCAGCACCACCGCAAATTCAATCACAGCCATCGCGTATTTCGCCAGTATTTTGCAAATTCCTGCACTTGCAAAACGTAAATTTTATTAAAGGTATTTTAACAGGCTAACCGACGGAATGGCTTCCGCCGTCATCCCCGGGATTTTCCCCCGGCCCCTCCCCTCCGCCCCAACCATTCTCTTCGTCTTCATCCTCGTCCTCGTAATCCTCTTCCCACCACGGTTCATCCTCTTCCGGCTCCTCGTCTTCCGGAAACTCCGGCTCGTCCCCTGCGAGGCCCGGCCACTGTTCCGCCATGCCGGGTTCAACTTCACTCCCCTCTTCCCCCTCAACCTCATGCCCGGGGCTGGGTTCAACGGTTTCGATTACCGGAGGCCGCCGCGGCCCCGGCAGGTTGATCTGAGGCCGCTCGGCTACCGTCACCCCGAAAATCGCCTCGATCACCTCTACCCGTTCCTTCTCGTTAATCACCCAGTAAGAAACATCGATCTCGCCCTGGGGGCCCCACTGGCCGAAACCGGGCATAACGTAAGATTTGATATCCTCCGCATCGACCTCGTTGCCGTAAAGGGCCAGCGCGGCGATCTGGTTCAAACCGAGGTTGGTGTGCACCGTTTCGGTCAGGGAGCGATAGACCTGGGGCAACTTGACCAATTTTCCGGCTTTCTTGAGCTGTTTGAAGGTGGCGATGAGCAGCTTCTGCTGGCGTTCGGCCCGCCCGACGTCGGCCCCGACCCCGCGATAGCGCGCATAGGACAGGTATTCCGCCCCACTCAGAACCTTGATCCCCTTCGGCACCACCAACTGCCCGTTGGTCTCGTAAATATTCAGGTCAACATCGTATTCGATGCCGCCAAGCTTATCCACGATCTCAACTACCCCATCCATATCCACCGTAAAATAGTAGTGGATCGGTACGCCTCCCAAAAGTTCCTCCACGGTTTTGAGCACCGTCTTGATCCCGTTGTCGTACCGTTCCTCCTTTTTCAGGCCGGAGGCCTCATGACCGTACATGAAGGAGTGATTGATCTTATCGTGGGCGTTCGTCCCGGCAATAAGCACGTAGCTGTCCCGGGGGATGCTCAGCAAATTGATCTTGCCGCTGCGAAAATTGACCGAGGCGATCAAGATCGTATCGGGGCGGTAAAGCTGATAGATCCGGTCCCGCGAAGCGGTGCGGTCAAACCCGAGCAGCGCGAAATTGATCACGTCCTTATCGAAATTGTGGGCGATATCGGTTAATTCATCCCCGTTCTTCACTTCGGGCTTGGACGGCTGTAGCACCTTCAGCGGATCCCGCAGATGTTTTAAATAGAGACCGCCGCCGAACAAAAGGACCACCGTGACGGCGAGGATTACCAGTAAAATGTGTTTTTTCCGGCTTTTCTTTGAGCCCGGCTTTGTTTGTTTCTGTTTTTTCTTGTTCTCTGCCATCCGTTTCCACCTTCCCGGTTAACCCCGTCTCCAAAACGACCCGTCACACCGCCCCTCGGTTCCGCCGCAAGTAAAATAATGCCCCCCCTACCCCCCCGCCGCCTCGGACGTCGCCATCTGTGCCAATAAATCCTGCGCCTCCCGGTAATGCTCGTCCGTCTCCCGCACCCGTTCCAGGTGAAGGCGGGCCGGACCGGTTTCACCGAGCAGGAAAAACGCCCGCCCCCGGTAATAGTCGAGCAGCGCCGCTTCCCCGTGAAAAGTACTCATCTTCTCCGCCAGGCCCGGAATCTGCCGCAAGTAGACGGCCGCCCGCTCTTCCTCCCCCGCTTCAAGATAATAGGCAGCCAGATCGAGCCGAGCCTGCGCCAGGCGGGCATAGTGATCCTTGACCAGAGGGTTCAGCTCGATCAGGCGATCCATGTAAGCCAGCCCCTCCTCCTCGAAACCGCACCGGAGCAGCAACTGCCCGTAAAGATAATTGGCAGCGGCATCGTACGGCGCCATCTCCTGCGCCCGGCGGGCCAGTTCCAGCCCCTCCAGCAGCAACCCAGCGGCCGCTTCCGGATCCTTTGCGGCCGTCCGGTCCGCAACCTGAGTATACACCATCGCGAGCATAAAATAACTCTCTCCCTGCCACGGATCCCAGCGCGCCGCTTGGCGCAGCAGGGCCACCGTTTCCGGAATCCTGTTTTCCGCGGCCCGCGCCGCCGCCTCCCCCCGCAAACGGTAACTGCAGAAAAGGGACCAGGAGAGCGCCGTCAGGATCGCGGCCGCCAGCAGGCCCGCCAGGCCAAACCGCCAGGCCGTCCCGGGCGCACCCGCCTTCCTGCGCCGCCGCGACCGCCCCCCGGCTCGGCCCCGATCCGCCTCCTTCGCCCCCAGACCCGCGCCCACGCCGAGCAGGATGAACAGAAAAATATTCACCGCACCGAGGGAAAGATCGTAATCGATCGCGCTGTGGACGCCGATCGTCACAGCGGAAATGAAAGCCGCGAGCCGGTGCGTCCGCGCCGCAGCCGCTCCGCCGTCGCCGGCGCGGCTGAAACGCCAAAAATCGCGCAGCACAAAAAACCATAGTCCGAGGTAGGCAAGCAGGGCAAAAAGCCCGGCTTCGACCCAGAGCTGCAGGTAGTGACAATGCACCTCGGAAGTCCAGTAGGGCCTGTCCTGGTAGGTCAGGTAGAGCGCTTTCCAGCCGCCCCCGCCCGCGCCCAAAAGAGGGCGATCGCCGATCATCCGCCAGGCCAGGCGGTAATGATCCAGGCGCAGCACCGCCGCCACCCGGTCCCCGAAAGAAAAGATACGGCGGTAAAAAGCTTCGGGCAGAAGCCGGTTCCAGGTAAAATCGAGCCTGGTTTTTTGGCCGCCGCCTTCAAGGAGCCCGTGCCGCGCCGTGACCGCGGTCCCCGCCTCCCCGCCATAAACCCTTATTTCCAGCCGGCGGCTGTCCGCCGGCGCGGTAAACGTAAACCGCTGTTCCTGCCATCCCGCCGTCGGCCCGCCGTGGTGATCGAGAACGGTTGTCAGCGCGTAATCCGCGCCCCCGCTCCGCACCAGCAGCCGCCAGGCTTGGACCGGTTTCGGACCGGTTTCGGGTTTTATTTCCGGAGCCGCGCCGCCGGACGCCGCCTCCGGCCCGGCGTTCACCTCCAGAGAAAGGGTGTAGGCGACGCCCCCCCCGGCCCGGTCGATCACCTGATCCAGGTACGGCCGCCCCCTGGCGTCATCGCTCCCGGAAAGATGCAGCGGCGCACCAAGCCGCCGGGCCACTACCCCCGCCCCCAGGCCCGTCGCGATCAGAACGAGGGCCGCTCCCGCCGCCAAAATAATAGTGCGCCGGCGCCGCTCCAGCCCGAGAAATGTTTCGAGCGGAAAAGTAAGCGCGGCGGCCGCCGCCGGCGCGAGCGCGATCAAGCCCCACGCCGCCAAAACCGCCTCCGCGCGCAAAGCCCGGTCCAGAAAAAGGCCCGTCCCGACGCCCGTCAGGGCGACCAGGAGCAGAAACGACAGCAACCGCGCCCGGTTGGCGGCCCCTGCCGCCAGAAGCATCACCGCCGCCAGGACGGGCCAGAGCAGCCAGGTTCCCCGCGACAGCGTCAAAACAGCGGCCGTCAAAAACAACGCCGCCGCCGCGTTGTAGAAGGCACGCCGGCGGACCCGTTCCGCGCCCAGACCCAGGGCCAGGGCCAGGAAAGCGGCGGCGCCAAGGTAGGCCGCGGCGGCGTTGGCGTAGCCCAGGGTAGTCCAGAGCCGCCCGTCGACATAAACCCGGGCCGTTTTCAACACGCCCGTGGCCGCGCCGAGGCTGCCCAGCGTCATCAGCAGCGCCGCCGCGAGCAGAGCATGCAGTAAAACCGCGGCCCAGGAAACCCCGGCCGCCGTCCCGCCGGCCTCGCCCCGGCCGTCTTCCGTCGCCGCTGCGGCCGGCCCGCGGCGGCGGCCGAGATCGGCCGCGAGCATGAACAGGGCCAGGCAATTCAAGACCTTCAACAGCTCGCCCACGGCCGCCCGGCGATCGACCGCGCCGAAAATGGCCAGGCCGTAGCAGAGCGCCATTACCAGCAGGCAGCAGAGCGGCGGCAGCCCGGTGAAACCACTTTCCCGGCGCAGCAGGCGCGCCGCCCACCAGGCGCCAAAAAGGGCAAACGTGAAACCGTGCCAGATCAAAAGATCGGCAGGGCGAAATATCCCTTCGCGAAACGGGGCGGCCAGGGCCAACGCGACGGTTAAAACCAGAACCGCCAGCAGCAAGCCGCTCCCGATTTTTTCGGCGGGGGGAAGCGCCTTGCGGGAAAGCGCCGGCGCTGTTCCGGGCTTTGTCCCGCCGGCCCCTTTGCCGGAAGCCGGTTTCCGGACCAGGGTGAAAACCTCCCTTAAAAATAAATCATTGTGCCGCACAAATATTCGACTTTCATCACCCAGATCCTTTAGAAAAAGCGCTAACTTGATCCGATGTTGACAGAAATCGGCTTTTCCGGCCGTGGCACAGGAGTTTGTCGTGGTGACGGAGCGTCAACTATTTCCGGTCCGTTCAGAGGTTTGTGGCAACAGAGGAATCTCGATTTCAGGCGCCGCCGGGCTGCAACGCTGAAAACGGCAAGCCCCGGGGCCATTTTGCGGGCAGGCAGGTTCGGCAGAACTCCGGCCCTCTCATGGTTTCAATCGCGCCAGGTAAACATCCTTCCGGCCGGAACCGGGACTCTCATTCCAGCCGGTGACAACATAATCGCCCTCCGCGGTCTGAATCGCGGCCAGGCCGGCCGCGTCCCCGGCGCCGCCGAAGATGGTCTCCCAGGCGAGCAAACCGTCCCGGTCGAAACCGGCCAAGGCGATATGACGGTAGCCGTCCGGGCCGACCGCCTGCCCCAGGACCAGGTAGCCGTCCTCGCCGGCCGGTTGCACGGACAGCCCCAGGAACCGGTCGCTGCCGCCGGCATGCTTTTCCCACAGCACCTCCCCGGCATCGTCGATCCGCACCAGATAGACGCCGGTACCGCCCGTGGCGTAAGTAAAATACTGGCCGGCAATGGTATAACCGCCGTCTTCTTCCGGCCGGGCGAAAAAGCCGATCTCGTCTTCCGTCCCGCCGTAGATCCCTTCCCATTCCAGGCCGCCGCCGGCATCCACCTTCACCGCATAAACGTCCCGGTTCGCGCCCTCTTCCGCCTTTGTCCAGCCTACCGCCAAAAGACCGCCATCTCCGGCCGGCAGGACAAACTGACCGCTGTTCTCCGCACCCCGCCCGAAGCGCCCTTCCCAGAGAGCATGTCCCGCCACGCCGGTCTTCAAAAGGTAAAGGTTGCTGCCGCCATCCGGCAGCTCGACCAGCCCGCAGACGGCGTAACCGCCCCTCCGATCCGGGACCACGCTGCGGGCACAAACGCTGTCCGCCCCGCCGTAAAACCGTTCCCACTGCGTCGCGCCGTCCGCACCGGTCTGAAGCAGATAAACTTTGCCCTCGTTCTCCCCCTCGCGCCGGCTCCGGCCGGCGGCAATGAAGCCGCCCGCGGCCGTTTGCTGCACGGCATAAACGGTGCTCCCGCCGCCGGAACCGTAGTCGCGCCGCCATTGCCGCACGCCGGCGGCGTCGGTACGCAGCAGGAACGGTTCCCCGGTCCCGTTGGGTTCCTCCGGGAAAGCCTGGCCGGCGATGATGAAACCGCCGTCGGCCGTCTGTTGCACCGCGTGCCCGGCGCCCCGGGGTTCCTCGCCGAAGGAACGCTCCCAGGCCAGATTCAGCGGTTCCGGATCCGGTTCCACCGGCTCGCCCACGCTCACCACCGTACAGCCCGCCGCGCCGCACAGCGCCGCCCACAACAACCATAACCAGATCAAAACCGCTCGCCGCATCTGCACCCGACCCCGCCTCTGAACCGGCATTAAAATGGTAAGTACAAATTCTCCCCTCCCCCCCCGATCCCCTCCTTGATCCCCCTCCCCCGCAAGGGGGGGAGGGGTTGGGGTGGGGGGGCTCTCCTCCCTCCCCCCTCGCGGGGGAGGGGTTGGGGTGGGGGGGTCTCTCCTCCAGCTTCCTGCCTCCTGATCATTTGACATCTTTGTTAAGTTTCGTTAATATATTCATGGTAGCGGCAACGCCTCCGCCCGGCGTCAATCACTGTCAACCGGTGTTTGAAAAGGACGTAAACGGGCGGGGCCGATAATTAATTATTTTTAACATCTTGGCAGGTATTTTCCGCCTGACGGCGAAAAGTAAAGTTGTCTGTGATAATTTATGGAAAAAAAGGAGGAGGTAAACCGCAAAAGAGGCGGAAGATCGGTTTTCAATAAACGCAGTGCAACGTAAGATTAAGCAGGTCAAGTAGAGCCTATGATCAAAAGGAGGATTTTTCAAACATGGCAAAACGCCGTATTGTAGTTCTGGCCATCGTGGCCCTGATGCTGCTCACCCCGCTCATGGCCTCGGCGGCGGCGATCACCTGGAAGGACAAAAACCTTGAGAACGCCGTTCGGGACGCGCTGGTACTGGATGAAGAAACGCCGGTCAGCGAACAGGATATGCGCCTGCTCAAAGTCCTACAGGCATCAGAATGGAAATTGCCCGACGACAAAGAAGTTGTTCGCAACCTGCACGGCCTGCAGTTTGCGACTAATCTGAAAAAACTGGGACTCGCCGGCAACTATATCGCCGACCTGGCCCCGATCGCCAACCTCGATCTGGAGTACCTGGACATTCGGGGAAATAACGATTCTTTTTATAAGAACGAGGGGAAAGACGGCTTCTCCTACAACCCGAGCAACCCGCAGATGGTCATCCTGAACGATCTGCAAGAGCGCGGCGCGGTCGTGCTCCATAACGGCGCGGTCAAACGCATCAGCGGCGCGGACCGTTACAACACCGCCATCCGCATCTGGCAGAACTGGAATTACAAGGATGAGAATATCACCTTCGGAGATGACCACAAGTTTGAACTAAAAAATAATGTGGAAGGCATCTTCCTCGCCCGGGGCGACGACTACGCCGACGCCCTCTGCGGCGTGCCCCTGGCTTACAAGAAAGATATGCCAATTCTGCTCACCCAGAGCAATTCCTTGAACGCAGATCTGAAAAAGCAGATCACCGCCTATGTTAAAGAATCCAAAGTTACCTATTTCGAAATTAACGTCCTCGGCGGCGAAGTGGCGGTTTCCCCGGCAGTCGTGAACGAGATCATCTACCACCTCGAGACCGAATTTGCCGGCCTCGATGTCAAACAGTACCGTTATGGCGGCGCGGATAGGTTTGCCACCTCCGTCGCCATCGCCAAGGAACTGCTTGGAAAAACCTATAATGGAGACGTAAACGCGATCTTTGCCAATGGTCGCAACTTCCCCGACGCCCTGGCCGCCGCTCCCTATGCAGCCATGGCTTATGAGGAAACTCCCACCCCGATCTTGCTCGTCGAACCGGACAGCATCCCCGCCACGATCAAGACCTACCTGACCACAAACTATAACAGTGATGACAAGTGGGGTATCGGGGACATCGCCGACACAGCCGTCGTCGCCGGCGGCCCCGCCGCGGTCAGCGAAAAAGTGATCAGCGACCTTTACGCCCTGCGTTGCCGTTACGGCGGTAAAGACAACAAGGTCTTTGATGATGCTACCACTGCCAAGGATATTACCCGCGTCTGGGGTGCCGACCGCTACGAAACTGCGGTCGAACTGGCAAAGTACTATGAACATGCAGATCGCTTGAATCTTGACGTAACCGATTATTATGTCGCCACCGGCGAAAACTTTGCCGACGCCCTCACCGGAGCCTGGCTCGCTGCAAATGATGAAACCGGCATTTTGCTCGTGAAGCCAAACGCCGTCCCGGCCAAAGTGGCAGACAAGATCAGGGATAAAGGACTGGATCTGTACATCCTCGGCGGCGAGAACGCGGTCACCCGCCACAACGCCGTCCTGCTTTACAACCTGGCCCGCTAACAGCGCTTTCGGGATAACAACCCGAAAAACCTGAACGAACCGACAAACGACCCCCGCCCTTCACCGGACGGGGGTTATTTTCGTTTGACATCTTTGTTAAGTTTCGTTAATATATTCATGGTAGCGGCAACGCCTCCGCCCGGCGTCAATCACTGTCAACCGGTGTTTGAAAAGGACGTAAACGGGCGGGGCCGATAATTAATTATTTTTAACATCTTGGCAGGTATTTTCCGCCTGACGGCGAAAAGTAAAGTTGTCTGTGATAATTTATGGAAAAAAAGGAGGAGGTAAACCGCAAAAGAGGCGGAAGATCGGTTTTCAATAAACGCAGTGCAACGTAAGATTAAGCAGGTCAAGTAGAGCCTATGATCAAAAGGAGGATTTTTCAAACATGGCAAAACGCCGTATTGTAGTTCTGGCCATCGTGGCCCTGATGCTGCTCACCCCGCTCATGGCCTCGGCGGCGGCGATCACCTGGAAGGACAAAAACCTTGAGGACGCCGTTCGGGACGCGCTGGTACTGGATGAAGAAACGCCGGTCAGCGAGCAGGATATGCGCCTGCTCAAGGTCCTGGGAGCGTGGGGATGGGATGAGCCCGACGATGCCGAAGTTATTCGCAACTTGCACGGACTGCAGTTTGCGACCAACCTCAAAAAGGCGGACCTGAGCGATAACTATATCGCTGACCTGACCCCGATCGCCAACCTCGATCTGGAGTACCTGGACCTTCGGAACAACAACAACGATTTTTATACGTCAGAAACAACAAGGAAAGACGGCTTCTCCTACAACCCGAGCAACCCGCAGATGGTGATCTTGAACGATCTGCAGGAGCGCGGGGCGGTCGTGCTCCATAACGGCGTGGTCAAACGCATCAGCGGCGCGGACCGTTACAACACCGCCGTTCGCATCTGGCAGAATTGGACTTATGAAAATGCCACTATTAGTACATTACATAAATTTGAACTTGAAGACGATCAAATAGTCGAAGGCATTTTTCTCGCCCGGGGCGACGACTACGCCGACGCCCTCTGCGGCGTGCCCCTGGCTTACAAGAAAGATATGCCAATTCTGCTCACCCAGAGCAATTCCTTGAACGCAGATCTGAAAAAGCAGATCACCGCCTATGTTAAAGAATCCAAAGTTACCTATTTCGAAATTAACGTCCTCGGCGGCGAAGTGGCGGTTTCCCCGGCAGTCGTGAACGAGATCATCTACCACCTCGAGACCGAATTTGCCGGCCTCGATGTCAAACAGTACCGTTACGGCGGCGCGGACCGCTTCGCCACCTCCGTCGCCATCGCCAAGGAACTGGTCGGAATACAAACAACTGAAAATGTAATCAACGTTATTTTCACCAATGGGCGCAACTTCCCCGACGCCTTGACCGCCGCTCCCTATGCGGCCATGTCTTATGATGGCAATGATACAACTGTCACCCCGATCCTGCTCGTTGAACCGGACAGCATCCCCGCCGTGGTCAAGACCTACCTGACCACAATCGAAACAGACAAGAAGGGAATCGGAAAAGCCGCCAATGCAGCCGTTGTCGCCGGTGGCCCCGCTGCTGTCAGCGAAAAAGTGATCAGCGACCTTTACGCCCTGCGCTGCCGTTACGGCGGTAAAGACGAAAAAGTCTTCACCGATACGGACAAGGAGATCACCCGCATCTGGGGCGCCGATCGCTATGAAACCGCGGTTGAAATGGCGAATTACTTTGAAGATAATTTGGGTCTTGACGTAACTGATTATTATGTCGCCACCGGCGAGAACTTCGCCGACGCTCTTACCGGAGCCTGGCTGGCCGCGAAGAACAATAGCGGCATCCTGCTGGTCAAAACGAACGCCGTCCCGGCCAAGGTGGCAGACAAGATCAGGGATGAAGAACTGGATCTGTACATCCTCGGCGGCGAAAACGCGGTCACCCGCCACAACGCCGTTCTGCTTTACAACCTGGTCCGTCTCACTATCAAATAACACCATAAGAAATCAACATCTCAAGAAAAGATACCTTGCATTCCTTGCCCCCGCCCCCCGGCGGGGGCATTTTTTTCCCCTTTCCCCTCCCCTTTCGCCTCCTGCTTCCTGTCTCTTGCTTCTTGCGCTGAAGGGGACGGTTTTCGCGGTGAAATAGTAAACCCTAAATATCAAATTCTTATAATTGCGAATAACTGCCATTGCAGGTTTGTTTCAACCATCCGCAAGAACCTTCCCCATAAAGGTAATCCATCATCCGTAAGAACCGTCCCCGCCCGTCCAGCCCGTCAGTCCTCGACCAGGCGCCCCCTGGCGATGAAGCGCGTGAACGGGCGGCGGCTGCCGTGGCAGGTGATCAGGGTGATCAGCTTCTCGTCGCCCCCGGGTTCGAGCACCCCGGTTTCCTCCGGCTGGATCACCGCGATTTCAAAAACCCGGTAGGTAAAAGTTTCTGCCGGGCCTTCAAATTCGATCAAATCGTCCCGGCTGAGCTCGTGCAGGCGGTTGAAGTGACGGCCGTAGGTGAGCTGGCGGTGCCCGGAAAGACAAAAGTTGCCCACCGCGCCCGGGCCGGCCGAACGGTCCACGTGGGCCAGCGAAAGCTCCAGGTTTGCCGCCGTATCTATTTTCAGCACCGGCATCTCCAGATCGATGCGGGGGATCCGCAATACCCCGATCATGTTTTCGCGGATATATCTTTCCTGCGCCGCGCTCAAGCGGTGTTCCGTTTCCGGCGGGGGAGAAACGTCTTCCCGTTCCTGCTGCGCCCGGTTCGGGGCGGCCTCCGGCGCCGCTTCAACCCGGCTCTCCTTCCAGGCTTGAAGCAGTTGCTGCCGGCGGTAGTCATAATAGCACTGCCGCGCTTTGGGATAGGCCATCAGGCCGAGACCGATCAAGATCAAAACCACCGCCGGGACCCGGCGCATCAGCCGCACCCCTTCCCGTAAAAAAAGATAGTCTCGGAGCGGAACACCCGAACACGCTAGCATTGTACTATAAAATGATGGAACAAAACAGGTGTTCCCGGACTGTTCGCAAAAAGCCGGAGCTTCCGCTCCGGCTTTTCCCTCTCTGCCGTTCCTGCTTGGTTACAACATCTCGCCCGTCCCGCCCGCGGCGGTAAACCGGTGCACATAGTGACAGCCCAGAAACGCCCCGACCGGGGCGGCGCCGTCCAGGACCGGCCCGAAAGTATTTTCACCGGCTCCGGGATGATCCGGTTCCGGTTCTTCATCCCCGTCGACCCCGGCGGTTACTCTTCCCCGTCCTCCGGTCCGGCAGCGGCTTTTTTCCGCTTCTTTTTCTTCGCATCCATTTCGGCGGCGTAACATAACAAGTTCTTCAGTTCCATGCCGATGATCAGCAGCCCCGGGATAACGACCAGAACGATGAGGCCCACTTTCGTACGGCTCCACGCCACCAGGTAGCCGGCGTAAGGCAGCGCCAGAACCAGCTTGCCAATAATATTTCCGGCCGGTACCGGTAACAGATCGTCACAGTTGTTGGCATCACCACGGGTGGTAAATGTCAACCCGTTCACGGTGTGCACGGCTACGATGCGGTGCGTGATGCTGTTCGTTCCTCCCGCAGGATCGATGAAGGTGATCACATCGCCGGTTTTGAGCGATTCGGCTTCAACCGGACGCACCGCGACCATGCTCCCGACCCGGAAGGCGGGAGTCATGCTGTCGCTTAACACGATGTAGAGGCGATGACCGGCCACGGTGGGCTCGCCGCCGCTGATCCGGCTCTGGAGGAGGCAGAATGCCAGGAAACACACCACCAGCAGAAGTGCGCCGAAAGCAACATTGCCGGCAAAAGTGGACAGCCGCATGATCGGTTTCCGGCGTATATCTTTGCCAGCCGCGGTTTCGTTCGCCGCTTGCGTCTCGACTTTTGTTTCGCCATCCGCCAACGGTGCCGCCTCCTTTCAAAAACCGAACCGTAGAGCCCCGTTACCGCTAACAAAATGTGTGGCTCCATCCGGATCATAGCCTAAAGGAGTTATCTCCCGGTTAAATATGAGTAACGAGGCGGTTACAGGTTCAGGAAGCAGGAAGCAAGAAAGGGGAGGCAGGAGGGGAGGATCCCCCCCCACCCTAGCCCTCCCCCGCCAGGGGGGAGGGGAGGATCACCCCCCACCCTAGCCCTCCCCCTCCCAGGGGGGAGGGGAGGATCACCCCCCACCCCAGCCCCTCCCCCGCCAGGGGGGAGGGGAGGATCACCCCCCCACCCCAGCCCCTCCCCCTCCAGGGGGGAGGGGAGGCCTCCATTCCGTTAGCGTTCCAGGCAGCAGGCGATGCCCATGCCGCCGCCGATGCAAAGGGTGGCCAGGCCGCGGCGCGCATCCCGTTTGGCCATCTCATACAGTAGGGTCACCAGAATCCGGGCCCCGCTGGCCCCGATCGGGTGCCCCAGGGCGATCGCGCCCCCGTTGACGTTGACCTTTTCCGGATCAAGGTTCAGCTCCCGCAGGACATACAAAGATTGCGCGGCAAAAGCTTCGTTGGCCTCGATCAGATCCAGATCCTCCACCGACCATCCTGCCAGGGCCAGCGCTTTGCGCGTCGCCGGCACCGGCGCGGCGCCCATGATCGCCGGATCAACGCCGGCCGAAGCATGGCTGCGGACGAGCGCGAGCGGCTCCAGCCCGAGCTGCGCGGCCCGGTCGTAGCTCATGACCACCACCGCGGCAGCGCTGTCGTTGATCCCCGAAGCGTTGCCCGCGGTCACGCTCCCGTCCTTTTTGAAAGCCGGGCGCAGGCCGGCCAGGGCCTCGAGCGAGGTGCGCCTCGGGTGTTCATCCACCAGAAACGGTTTTGGTTCGCTGCGCCGCTGCGGCACCAGGACCGGCACGATCTCGTCTTCAAAGCGCCCGCTCTCGATCGCCGCCCAGGCTTTCTCCTGGCTGGCCAGGGCAAACCGATCTTGTTCCTCCCGGGTAATGCCAAACCGCTCGGCCATGTTTTCCGCCGTGATCCCCATATGACAGTGACCGAAGATACACCAGAGGCCGTCCCGGATCATCATATCCGTTGCTTTGGCGTCACCCATGCGCAGCCCCCAGCGGGCCCCCTCAAGCAGGTACGGCGCCGCGCTCATATTTTCAGTCCCACCGGCGACGATGATCTCCGCCGTCCCGGCTTTGATCGTATCCGCAGCCATGGTCACGCTTTTCAGACCGGAACCGCACATCTTGTTGATCGCGGTTGCGGGCGTGGCGACCGGTATGCCCGCCCGGACGGCCGCCTGACGGGCCACATTCTGCCCCAGTCCGCCCTGCAGGACACAGCCCATGAGCACTTCGTCGACCTGTTCCGGTTCAACCCCGGCCCGCTCCAGGGCGGCCACGATCACCGTGCGGCCCAGTTCGGCCGCACCGACATCTTTCAGAGAACCGCCAAACGTCCCCACCGCCGTGCGGGCGGCGCCGACGATCACTGTTTCTTTCATGCGTTTGGCCTCCTGCTTCCGTTTTGTCTGGAGGATCCCCCCCCACCCCAACCCTCCCCCGCCAGGGGGGAGGGAAGGAGAGCCCCACCCCCTCCCTCCCCCGCCAGGGGGGAGGGTTGGGCCGCTCAAGCGCGCCCGATGATGTAACGCAAGGGATCGACTTCCGTGCGCAATATTTCCAGCTCCGCCCGGGTCGGAGGGGTACTGTCTTCAATTTTCGGAGCCCAGAGCAGTTCAAAAGCGGTGTTCTCGATCACATCCTCCCGCGTGATCCCGGGGTGGATCGATTCGACCCGCATGCGCTTGGTTTCATCGTCAAAGCCCATCACGACCAGATCGGTAATGATCTTGTACGGGCCGCAGTCCGGCGGCAGGCCGGCCGCCTCGCGCGCCCCCTTGCCGGTAAGGTAACCGGGACTGGTGATAAAGTCGATCGCGTTGGTAAACCGTTGTTTATCCTGGGGGGTGATCATCATCGTCCGCCAGCAGAAGGAGGCCAGATCGTTCGCCCCCCCGCTGCCCGGAAAACGAACCCGCGGCCGGTCGTAATCGGCACCGATCATGGTCGAGTTGATATTGCCGTACATGTCGATCTGAGCCCCGCCGAGGAAGGTATAGTCAACCATGCCCCGCTGGCAGGTGCCCATGATCTCGGGCATGCTGCTCGCGCCGAAGGCGTGGTAAAAGGTGCGCGAATCGCCAACCGAGATCGGCATCGAAGGAAGCTGCGGGCCGATGCCGCCGGCTTCAAACAGGATCATGATGTTCGGCGCAACCGTACGCTGGGCCAGCATCGCCGCCGCACAGGGCGCGCCGGTGCCGACGACGACGGTGCTCCCGTCTTCCAGGTAACGGGCGGCCAGGCAGAGCATCAGTTCCATCCGGTTGTATTCACCCATCGTGCAACACCTCCCTTAAGTTTCGGTCCGGCCGGGGTTGTTCCGGGCCAACTTTTGCTGGTAAACCAGCTCTTCGGCCCTGAGCTGCCGGATCCGCTCCAGCCCGCCGTTGACCGCAATGTATTCCCAGTGGTTGTCAACACCGAAAATATTTTTTTCGAGGAAGGCCTGCAGCTTCGTCTCGTCCCGTTCCGCTTCAAGCCACTGCCGCAAGTGCGCTTCGTCGGTAAAGTATTCGTAGGCCATGTTCGAGGGGTAGGCGCCGTAGGGGACCTCGACCACCGCATCAACCAGGTAATAGGGAATACCGGTGCTTTCCGGGCTGCGGCGAATTTCGTCCTCGGGAACAAGACGCTCGGTGGTGACGATCAGTTTTTTCGCCGCCCGGGCCAGGTCCAGGTCGGAGATGGCGATCCCGCCGATCTGGGCGTTGCCGTAAACGTCACAGCGGTGGACATGGACCAACGCCACATCCGGGTAAAGGGCGGGCAAGGCGATATATTTTTGACCGGTATAAGGACAGGGTATCTGCACCGCCGCACTGTACTTGAGCGTGTCGGTGCCGAACATGTTGCGGATCGGGATGAAAGAGAGCCCCATCGCCGCGGCCTGGTACCGCCAGGCCAGGGCGGCGTTGGTCCATTCGGTGGCCTCGATCGCACCGCTCTCAAAACCTTTCCGTGAAATACGGGAAAGACCGCGCGCCTCCAGGCCGACCACGTAGGCGATGTCGCAGCGGTTGAGGCAGTTCCCGGCGACAAGGATCTGCATGTCATGGGTGGCGGTGTGACCGGAAAAACCCAGGTTTTTCTTCTTTTGACGCACCATTTCGTGCAGCAGCGCGGTCGGAATGCGGTTGCTGCCGAAACCGCCCACCCCGATGTATTCCCCGTCCCGGATAAGCTGCGCCACCGCTTCTTTGGCCGTGGTCACCTTGCTGATCAGCTTGCGCGACTTGCCACGGAAGTAAGCCCGGGCCGCGTCGGCGTCGGGGTCGGTAAAAAGACGGCGCCGGCCCACCTTGACATAGGTGACGGTTTGATCCCCTGCTACTGCATAATCCGGGCCAAATTCAGACATCCTTTATTTCCACCTCCCGGGTTGAAATCAAAGCCGGGGGAGAAGCGCTTTTGCCCTTCTCCCCCCAGTTTTATTACTTAAAACGGAATAAAGGTTAAACCAAGGATGTAGGGAATTGTGGCCACGATCATGATCGCAATACAGTAACCGAACATATCCCTGGCCCTGACCCGGGTTACCCCAAGGAGGGCGATCGCCCAGAAGGGGTTGAAGAGGTTGGTCCAGGCGTCGCCGGCGGCATAGGCGATGATCGTTTGCCCGGCCGGAGCGCCGACGGTTTCGCTGGTACGCATCACGATCTCGCCGATGGTCATCCACTCGCCGCCGCCGGAGGGGATGAACAGGTTCACCAGACCGCTCATGAGCAGCGCGATCGCCGGCATCGTCAACTTGGTTGCCCACCGCCCGAGCGCATTGGCGAAGGTGACCGCCAGGCCCGAGTAGGTCATCACACCCTGAATTCCGGCATAGAAGGGGAACTGCAGGATCACCCCGCCGACGGACCCGGCCGCACGGTAGATCGAACGGGCATAGGCCATCGGACTGCGGTAAAGGATCAAACCGATGATGATAAAGATGAAGTTAACCGAATCCAGATTCAAGCCGGACATGAACCCCTGGGTCTTGAACCACCAGATCATGGCCCCGACCGCCAGGATGACGATGAGCAAGGCGATGATGATACTGTTATCGATGCGATCGGCCACGCTCACCGTTTTGCTTTCAACGGCCGCTTCCTTCTTTTCTTCAAGCAGCTCCGGCGCATACTGATCCAGGCCCCGGCAGCGCTCGGCATGGCGGGGATGGAGCCAGGCGCACATGAGCATGGCAAAGATCACGATGACGAGGGTGTTCAATAAAGCATAGGAGCTAAAAATGGTTTCATTGGCCGGCACGAGACCGATCAAACCCTCAAGGAAGTGCCCCGGTACGTTTGAAAGGAGCGGCGCCGATCCGGAAAGGCCGTAGTGCCAGCTCAAGCCGAGACCGGTGTAACCGGCGGCGCACAAAACAGGATAGTGAATCGGCATGCCGCGATGGTGGGCGTTTTTGGCCATTTCGCGGGCCATCATCCCGCCCATGATCAACCCCAGGCCCCAGTTGACCCAGGAAAAGACGGTCGCGATCAGCGCGACCAGGGCGGCCGCCTGTTTGCCGTTTTTGGGCAGACGGCAGAGGCTGGTGATGAGGCGAACCACGGCCGAATGGGTGGCGATCGAGTACCCCAACACCACAATCAAGCACATCTGCATGGCGAAAGCAAGGAAGCTCCAGAACCCCTGATACATGTAGCCCATGCTATCGTAGAGGCTGCTTCCCTGAAAGATCCAGGCCAGGATATAGACGATAAATAACAGAATAACCGCAAAAAGGAAGGGATCCGGGAACCACTTTTCGACACTGCTTGAGATGCTGAAGCCCATTCTTTCAATCAGCGATGGCTTTTCAAGTTCAACCTTTTCGCGTACTACCGCCATGGACGGACCTCCTTTTTTTATTTATTCAAATCTTGCTCCTGTTTCCGACGTGCAGTTTGGCTGTGGCGCTCACCTCCCCGCTTCCCCTGTGATAAACTTGAAACGGCAGCACTGCACCTCCTTTCTGCCTGAACGCGACGGCAGGGTCTCCAAGCATGCCGGCCGGGCCGGTAGGTGGGAACTCTTGTTTGAAGTCAGTAAATGGTTATGCGTGAACGGGCATGAACAGCACAATGAATGGGCGTATTGATGGCGGATCAAAGCCGTGCAGGTTTCAATTATATCTGACCGACACACACCCCCCCTCGTTACGAATATGGGGCTGAATAATCCCAATAGCACACCAAGTCCTATTATACTGGACTTTTCCATCTTGTCAACCTAGTGCGACACTGGGCTGATTATCTTCGACCGAACGCTGTTTGAAGATTACCGGTTGTTGCAATTACGGCAACCCGTTATGTTATACTTCTGGCAACAGAAAGAGAATGGAAGGGAGAAAAAATGGCTAGACCTTCAAACGAGACGGCTTCGATGACCGCCCGGCGCTACGGGGTGCTCGCCGCGGTCATGCTCGGCGGGATCATGGGGCCGATCGACGCCAGTATTGTTAACGTCATTCTGCCGAGTATAGCCGGTTATTTTGATGTTCCCATCGCCGCCGCGCAGTGGGTGCCGCTGGTTTACCTGCTCACGATCAGCAGTCTGCTCCTGTTTTATGGACGTTTGGGGGATATCTTTGGTTACAAACGGATCTACTTGACGGGACTGGCCTGTTTTACCGCGACCTCCGCCCTGTGCGGCCTGGCGCCGACCATTGCCTGGTTGGTTGCTTTTCGCGCCATCCAGGGCATCGGCGCGGGGATGATGATGGCGGTGCCCTTTGCCATTCTTACCGCCGTTTTCCCGGCGCAGGAGCGGGGACGAGCCCTGGGGATCAATGCGATCAGCATTTCAGCCGGGCTGGCCCTGGGCCCGACCCTGGGCGGGCTGCTGACCTCGTTCTGGTCCTGGCGACTCATTTTTTTGATCAACATTCCGATCGGTATTGCCGCCCTGATCTGGGCGGTAAAAGTGATTCCCGAGTTGAAAGGCAAACCGGGTCGGATCGATTTTGCCGGCGCGGGCGCCGCTTTTATTTTCCTGTTTTCTTTTCTTCTGTTTATCAACCGGATCCAACAGAGCGGGATCGGGCTCCAGGCCGGCCTGATCCTGGCCGTGGCACTCATTGCCGGAACCTGTTTCATTCATATCGAAGGGCACGCGCCGTCCCCGATGGTCAATCTGGCGCTCTTCAAAAACCGCACTTTCGCCCTGGGCACGGCCGCTTCCCTGCTCAATTTTGCCTCGCAATATATTCTGGTTTTCCTGACACCGTTTTACCTGCAGCGGGTGATCCATTATGCCCCGAATGAGGTCGGCCTGCTGATGACCTGCTTCCCGCTCACGATGATGGCGGTGGCCCCGTTCAGCGGTAACCTGTCCGACCGGGTGGGAACGAGGGAACTGGCCGCCGCCGGCGCGGCGATCTGTGCCGCTGCCCTGGTGGCGATGAGCTCTTTGCCCGTGGCCGCAACGGCCCCGGCGCTGGGTTGGCGTCTCGCTTTCTTCGGCCTGGGAACCGGAATGTTTCAATCTCCGAACAACAGCTCGGTCATGGGCAGCGCTCCCCGACCTGACCTGGGGATCGCCTCCGGCATCCTGGGCACGGCCCGTAATGCCGGCATGGCCATCGGTATCTCTTCGGCGGGGCTGGTACTCTACTCTTTTATCTCTCCGGCAGTGATGGCACAGCAATTTTTAAGCGGGGCGGAGGCGATTTCTTTTCTTGGCGGCCTCAAATACGCTTACCTTTTCGGGGGTTTGCTTTCGGTGGTGGCGGCCCTGTTTTCGTTCATGCAGGGGAGGGGGAGGGGATAACGTTGCTTGTCCCCTCCCCCCCGCAGGGGTGGGAGCTCGCACCGATACCGGTGAAAAGTGAGATGTGGTCACCTCTCCCCCCGCAGGGGTGGGAGCTCGACCGGTTACCTTGGCTATAAGTGGTGTTGTTCCCTCTCCCCCCCCGCAGGGGTGGGAGAGGGTCAGGGTGAGGGGGGGGAAGTGACGGTGCGAAGGGGACGGTTCACACGGTTCGGCAATGGAGCCCGAGCGATTGACATCAACAACAACCTAGTATTTGATAACGTTGGTAGGTCTATGTGTCAACCGGGAGAACCGTCCCCGCCAGGTTCGCGCATGACCCCCCCACCCCACCCCCTCCCCCGCAAGGGGGGAGGGGATAACGTTTAGCGTCACATTTTTACCAGTCCACGATGACAAAGTCTCCGCTGACCCAGCGCTCTTCGCCCGAGCCGGAGATGCGGTACCAGATCGAACGATCTTTCATCTGCATCGCGTGAATAGAGATCTTATCGCCAAAATAAAGCCTGCCCACATCGGCACGGTCGATTCCAGGTCCGGTGCGGACGTTCAAAAAGAGGTGTTTCTCCGAAGGCTGGTACCAATTCGGGAAGAAGACGGCGCCCGCAGCCTCGTTCAGCAGGGTCACGTACGACCCGCTCACCCAGCCCCCGCCGGAGGGAGAATCGACACTGAACCAGAAGTCGTCGCCGACCACCTTCAGGCCGAAGATCTCCAGTTCCGTCCCTTCGGTCAGGGTGGCAATGGTCCCGGCATCGGCCCCGGGAGCATGGCGCAGGTTCAAGCCGGAGGCGTTCACCCTGCCCCGGACCAGTTCCTTGCGATAGGCCGAGCCTTCACTGTAAGGCTGGATCGCATCCATCAACCGGGCAATCTTGACCGCCCACATCGGATCGGTGGCGTAATAGCGGTTCATCCCGTCCAGGGTGGGCCCGCGGTAGTAGCTCCCCCCCTCGTTCAGGTAAGCCCGGCGAATATAGGCACAGACGTAGAGGAAGCAGTCATCCCGCGTTTCGAAGCTGGCCGCATTGTTGTAGGGATCGCGATCGTAGGCCATGAAGCCGTAAAAGTTATTTTTATCCCGGGCGATGGCCGAGGTCCCCCAGCCGCTCTCCAGGGCGGCATGGGCCAGCAAGTAAACCGCATTCACGCCCCAGGTTTCCTGGGCGCGCATGATCGAGGCGCCCAGATTTGAAAGGGGGCAGCCTGCTTGCCGCCGGTACGCGGCCTCGTTCAGAAATTCGGCATCGACCGAGGCGGTGGCCCGGCTGTTCAGGGGCATCAACAGGTAGGGCACATCTTTGCGATAGTCATAGCGTCCCACAAGCTGCCGCGAACCGCCGGCGCCGGTCAGGTAAAAATTGTAGTCGCTATCGATGACATAGTCCCCGGCGGTGAAGTTGTCGGGCGCCCGGCAGAGAAGCACCTCATGGGAGGCGAAGTCGATGCCGTAAAGCTGGCCGCCGCGCACGCGAAATCCGGCCTTGCCCGTGGCGGGCGGGCCGGTCGGGGAGGGGCCGCTGGAGGGGGGGGTGCCGATCAGACGGTCGAGACGGTCGGCGACAGCGGCGCCGATTGCATCTTTGCCGCCAAACAGGGTCATCGAGCGGACGCGGTAATTCTGGATGTACTGCTCCACCGTGTCCGCCAGGGGTTCACGCAGCAGGAGCACGCCGGTCTGATTGCGCGCCGCCAGTACCGCCCCGGTGATGGCATCGGGAAAGTCCAGGCCCGTCGCGCCGTACATATTCTTGCTCGGCGGGCTGAAGTGCATCGCCAGTTCAACCGCGGTGTCGTAGCGATCGGCACCGCTGATGCGAACCGGATGCTTGGCCAGGTCAACCCAGAGTTCCATGAATATTTTATCGCTGATCACCCGTTCCCCGCCGACGACAAAAACATAGCTGCTATTATCCAGCGCAGCCAGCGTTTCGGGGGGGAGTTGGTCCGTATCGGTGAGAAGAATCGGGTAATCCTCGCGGGCGGCGTAAGCGGCGGCGGCCAGGGCATCGGGAAAATTGTAACCGTACACCAGGATCGCCCCGGTCGAGGAGGGGAAACGCGCCGCGATCAGCGCGGCGGTGTCAAAACGGTTTGCACCGCCGATGCGATAAACCGCCGCCCCGAGATCCTGCAGATCCCTTTCGACCGCGCCGGAAACGGCTGCCGTGCCACCCAGAATGACAATTTGATCCGCCTGCAGGCGTTCGATTTCGTCCCGGGTGACCGCGGGCAGGGCGTCGGGCCGGGTGAGCAGGATCGGTGCGGCGTTGCGGTAAGCCAGGGGCACTCCGGCCAGGGCGTCGGCGTAGTTGTCCCCCCGGGCCAGAAAGACCACGGTGGAAGTATCCCAACCCTTTTGGCTGATGTTGACCGCCGTGTGGTAGCGGTCGTCGCCGCCGATGCGGCCGGTCGACTGGGCTTCAACCGCTTTGGGAGCCAGCGGGCCGGCGATACAGAAAGCGATGGACAAAAGAACCACCAGAATGAAGATTTGACAACGACGCAAAATTGACAATGGACTACTCTCCCCCCGATGAAAAGTTCACCATGGCATTAAACATTCGACAACAATAGACATTATCCTGCTCCGTTGTATAAAACAGGGAGGTTGGGGGAGAGCAGGGTCGGGGGGCCGGTCCTAGCAACCGACGCCGATGTAGGTAAAACCATGACGGCGCAGATCAAGATCGCGGAAAAAGTTGCGCCCGTCGATCAAAATGCGGGAACGCATGGTTGCACCGATCTCCGGCCAGGGCGCGCAAAGAAATTCTTCCCACCCGGTGAGCAGGACGGCGGCGTCGGCTTCCCGAACCGCTTCGGCCACGCCGGCGGCATAAACCAGGTTTTGTTCCGGGAAGCAACGGCGGTAGTTTTCCATGGCGACCGGATCGAAGGCGCGAACCCGCGCCCCCATCTCCAGCAGCCCGGCGATGACGGCGATGGCCGGCGATTCGCGCACGTCGTCGGTGTTGGGCTTGAAAGCCAGGCCGAGCACGGCGATGGTGCTGCCCCGGATCACCTTGAGCGCCGCCTGCAGCTTCTGGGTGATCGTGCGCCGCTGCCGTTCGTTGACCTCGACCGCAGCCCGGACCAGGGACATTTCATAATCGTACTGACGGGCGGTATGCAGAATTGAGCGGGTATCCTTGGGGAAACAACTGCCGCCCCACCCCACTCCCGCTTTGAGGAAGGCGGGGCCGATCCGTTTGTCGAGGCCGATACCCTTGGCCACTTCCCCGATATCCGCCCCGACCAGCTCGGCCATTCCGGCGAACTCGTTGATGAAGGAAACCTTCATCGCCAGGAAGGAGTTGGCGGCGTACTTGATCAGTTCGGCGCTGGTGGGGCTGGTGGTGACCAGGGCCGGCAGGGGACAGCCCGCCGGGCGGGGAACGGCCCCCGGGGCGGTAAAGGTCTGTTCCAGGATCGGCGCGTACATCTGGCGCAGGAGGTTAACCGGAACGATATCGGTCGCGCCGACGACGATGCGGTCGGGATAAAACGTATCGTGGAGGGCGGCCCCTTCGCGCAAAAATTCCGGGTTGGAGGCAACGCTGAAACGAACCGTCCCGCCCCGATCGCGGCGTTCCAGTTCTTCCCGGATCACCGTGTCCACCCGGCGAGCGGTGCCGATGGGGACGGTCGACTTGTTGACGATGACGAACGCCCGGTCCGTTCCGCAGGGCAGATTCCGGCCGATCTCGCGGGCCGCGTTTTCAACATAGCTGAGGTCGGTATCGCCGTTGTCCTTGGCCGGAGTGCCGACGGCGATGACGATGATGTCGGCGTCATCGAGGGCATGGTCGAGGGCACCGCTATAGGTGATGTTTGCGGCCGCCTGCCGCATCACTTCCTCGAGGCCGCGCTCGTAGATTGTCGGTTTGCCGGAGCGCAACGTTTCGACCAGGCGCGGATTGTTGTCAACGCAGGTGACGCTGTGGCCGAGGTAGGCCAGGGCCACCCCCGTGTTCAGGCCGACGTATCCGGTACCGAGAATAACAACGTTCAGTGAATGATCATATTTCATCTCGATCAGCTCCCGATGCTTTACCGCGACTGTTTCCGCCATGGTGCGCGGGGTCAAGTGTAAATTCTACGCTCCGCCGCCGGATCCTGCCGGGGGCGGTTCTCGCCAGGTTATCCCCTCTCCCCCCCGCAAGGGTGGGAGAGGGCCGGGGTGAGGGGGGGGAAGTGACTGCAATGCACCAAGGTAAACTATAACCGCACATATCCCCCCCACCCCTCCCCCTCCCCCGCAAGGGGGGAGGGGACGGTTAAGCATCAC
>CAYQQK010000014.1:0-57087 GCA_964420065.1 uncultured Syntrophomonadaceae bacterium
ATTGCTAAAAATGGAGGGGGATAGGCCATCTAAAAAGACTTTTTCAGTGGTCTCGAAATGTCCCCCCGTCTGTTCGTTAGCGGGTCAGCGGTATGCTTGCCGAGTAGTGCCCCCCCAAAGAATCAACAATTTCCCCTTCCACCAGAATCTGTACCGCCTCGATCTCCTCCAGTTGGGTCATCGTCCAGACAATGGAATCGATCAAAACACCCTCCGCCTCGGCGCCATAGTTGGCCCCGGCAATTTCGGCAGAAAGGTCCACATAGGTAATTCCATTTTCCACTCTTAATTCAAGCAGCCTCGTCCCTTCCGGGATGACCCGGCTCAAGCCTTTATCCCGCGGCCCCTTGAGAAGTTCTTCCATCAACTCCGAGGCCTCCGGCTGTTTTTCAAAAGCCCTCTCCTCTTTATTTAACTTGAACGCGGTGTCGGTTATTTCCATAAAATAGAGATCCAGGGTGTTCTCTTGAAGGGGGAGCCCGTACTCTATTTTTTCTCCCCGCCACCTCTCCATGATTGAAAGCAGTTCGTCGACCTTGCGGCCGGGGCCGCTCACGATGAACAGATCGCCCCCCTCGCCTATCCACCGGGCCACCCGGTTCTCCTCTTGCCGTCCGAAAATATTCCAGGCGTGAGAGTCAAAATCCACATAGCCTCCGGCAAGTCTGCCCAGTTCTATTTCCGGGCGGAAAAGAAAGCTGAATTGCGGGGAGTCGGCGGTATAGTAAACATCCAGATAATCGTCTTTGTCTACCCCCTGGAAACGAAGAACATATTCATAGAGATCCGCATCAAGTACTCCCGCCCGCTCCAGCTTCATCCCCTCCGGGAGAGCGCTCAACAACCCGGCTACTTCCGGCCAGGCTCTTTTGATCTCTTCCATATCCGCACTCCGATTCAGCTCGCGAATTTTCACCCCCGGCGGCACACTCCAGGTGAAAATATCGTCCTCCAGTTGAGGGTTAATCTCCAGCTCTATGAATTCCACCACCAATTTCGAACCTTCGGGGTGGTTCAGGACCTTGCGCAGCGGCAGTTTGGTGGCTTCATCGATCCACATCTGCTGGTACAGCTCGTCGCCGGCATAACGGTATTCAAGAAGCGTGGCTTTGCGGCCGAAAAGGGTTTCCGCCCCCAGAGTGTTCACCTCGACAGCATATTCCAGCTCTCGGACCGACCGGCCGAGATGGTAGCGCCAGAGCTCTCTCTCCGGGAAAATATTGTCAATCGTGATCGCTCCGGGCTTGATCACCGCCAGCTTTTCCCCGTCGCTGATGTGCCTGGTCTCGGAACTGCCATCTTTATGGTCGGCAAAGTACTGATACGGTTTTTTATATTTGATCTCGATTATCTCCCGGGACTCGATTGCCCCGTTGCGTTCGGTTCTGATCTCCACCCGGCCGCTGTAACTCTGAAGTTCCTCGTAGGCCCGGGCCACGGCATGCACGATGTTCGTCTCCCCGCAAAAGGGGAAATTCATCACCATCACCCCCGCCGCCAGTAAAAGAGCGGCCGCCAGAGCCGCGATTCCCTTGATCCAGCGCGACTTAAACAGCCCGCCTTTTGCCGTTCTCCCCCTCCCTAGTCTTTTAACGGCCCGAATGGACTCGTACATTTTTTCCATCTGCGGATCGACCTTCTCCCGCCGGTAGGCGCGGGGTTTCTGATCATGCCGCAGGTCTTCAATGAATTGATCGACCTGTTCTATCCCATTTTTATTCATCAAAATAACCCCCTTCGACCAACTCTTCCTTCAGCGCCCGGATGGCCCGAAACTGCAGGGCCCGAATCGCCCCCGGGCTGCGTTTCATCTTCAAAGCTACGCTCTTTACCGGTAAACCCTCAATAATCCGCAGGGTGAGCACCCGGCGGTGATCAATGCTGAGCCTTTGCAAAGCCTCCCTGATCAGCAGCGTCTCTTCCGCTGCGGTATCCGGCGGAGGGAGAACCGGCTCCCAGCCCCGGCCGGCCAGCTCCTCCATGGATACAGTCGCCAGCCGACTGACCCGGTTTCGCCAGACCTCACTGAGCAGATTCTTGGCCGCTGCAAAATAATAGGCTTCCAGCTTCCCCTCCTGAATCACCCCGGCGGCCAACTTGGGCTGCACCCGTTTAAAGGTTTCCTGGGTCAGCTCCTCCGCCTCTTCGCGATTTTGAACTCGGTAATAAAGATAGCGGTATAGCCGCAACCAGATCCCCCGGGCCGGCCCTTCGTTTTCGGACGAAAATCCATTTTGCAATCCGCTTTGTGACACCGTATCCCCCATCTGAGCAATTATGCGCCCTCGACCGCACTGGACCCGGATGCTCTCGAAATAAGGCGTTTGCAGGTAGTTTAGTTTAACATGAGACAGGGACCAGAAACAGAATCACCGATTTACAAATATTTTCCCTTTGATTCCTCCATCCAATCCAGGGCTGCGCGCTCACCCTTATTCATTAAGATGGACCCAAGCCGGATCTATTACGCCCTGGGGGATTTAGAGAAACGGAACTTTATCATTGGTCCGGGGGTCTTTCGGGTAAAGCCTTTTTTAGGGAAGCGGGTGATTGTAAAAATGTTAAACTTCCCGGTGAAACCGACGGCGGTACTCCTGCTCCTGATCTGTGGAATGATCCCGATCGGTCTAGCGGGTTGCAGCCCGGGGGGCGGCCTCCCCGGGGGACAAGCAGCCCCCGCCGAACCCGCCGCATCCGTGGATCCGCGCCTGGTCGAGGCCAACACGGCCTTCGCCTTCGACCTTTTCCAGGCCCTCCATGCAGAGGGGCCTGCCCGGAACATCTTCATCTCGCCGGCCAGTGTCTCCCTGGCCCTGGCCATGACCTACAACGGCGCCGCCGCGGAAACCGCCGCCGCCATGGCCAAGACGCTGCACCTGCAAGAGCTGGACCGGGAGGAGATGAACTCCGCTTTTGCCGACCTGCGCACCATTTTGCAGAACCCGGATCCGAAAGTGGAGCTGGCCCTGGCCAACTCTCTCTGGGCCCGCCAAGGGCAGGATTTTTATAATGACTTTTTGCAGCGCAACCGCGACTATTTCGACGCCCGGGTGGAGGCGCTGGACTTTGACCAACCCCAGGCCGCCGAGACGATCAACCGCTGGGTGGAGGAGAAGACAAAGGGCAAGATCAAGGACCTGATCGAGCCCCCGATCGACCCTTTAACGGTGCTGTTTTTGATCAACGCCATTTCTCTCAAAGCCCAGTGGTCCGAGTCCTTCGATCCCGACCGGACCCGGGAGATTCCCTTCCATCTGCCGGAGGGGAGCAGCATCGAGCACCCGGTTATGTTCCGGGAGGGAGAGTTCCAGTACCTACCCGGTGACGGCTTTCAAGCGATCTTTCTGCCCTACGGCAAAAACGGCCGCGTCGGCCTGTATCTCTTCCTGCCCGATCCCGATCGGGACCTGGAAGATTTCTACCAGCAACTGGACCGCAGCCGCTGGGCCTCCTGGAGGGGCTCCTTTAGCCCAACCAAGGGAACGGTGGGGCTGCCCCGCTTCCAGTTCGAATATGAAACCACTTTAAACGATGGGCTCAAATCCCTGGGCATGGCGATCGCCTTTGACAGCGCCGCCGCCGACTTCTCCGCCATGCGGGCCGTTCCGCCCAATCTTTATATCGCCGAAGTCAGACACAAGACTTTTATCGAGGTGAACGAGGCGGGAACGGAGGCCGCCGGGGCCACCTCCGTGGAAATAAGAGAGGAATCGGCTTCTCTGGATCAATTTTCTCTGATCGCCGACCGACCCTTCTTTTTCAGCATCGTTGACCAAAAAACCGGTGTGATCTTGTTCATGGGCGCGGTAAGCAATCCGCAACCCTAAACCTTTATTCAAGCGGCGGTCGGGAATCCCGGTTATGTTATACTGGAGGCATCTTTGTTTAAAGAAGGTTTAACCGTGGAACCAAGATTACTTCTGGTGGAGGATGATCTTTTCCTGCGGGACGGCCTCTGCGAGATGCTGCAGCGCGAAGGTTATCCCGCCGACTGCACCGGAAGCTGCGCGGAGGCCCGCCGCTTAGCTGCCGAAAAATGCTATGGCCTGATCATTCTTGATATCATGCTGCCCGACGGCAGCGGGCTTGACCTCTGTTCGGCCTGGCGCAGTAGCGGCATCGAGACACCGATCCTGTTCCTGACGGCGAAAGACGACGAGGTGCAGATCGTACGGGGGCTTGACGCCGGCGGCGACGATTACGTGACCAAGCCCTTCCGCCTGGCCGAGCTATTGTCGCGTATCCGGGCCCTGCTCAGAAGAAACCGCCCCCTTCCGCTGGACGAGGGGGAGGGGCTGCGTATTGATTTGCAGAAAATGTGTGTCTATCTCGGGGAAAGGCAGCTTTTCCTGACTCCGACGGAGCTGCAGCTGCTGTCGGTCCTAGTCCGAAACAGCGGCCGGGTGCTCACCCGCAAGATCCTGCTGCAGCTCGTCTGGGACGCCGGCGGACTCTACAGCGACGACAATACCCTTTCCGTTTACATCAGCCGCCTGCGCGAGAAAATCGGCGCCGACCGCATCGAGACGGTGCGCGGCGTGGGCTACCGCTGGACCGGCGTCTAGAGGCTGACCTGCCGCGAAGGCAGGGACATTGGCCGGTCCCCCGCCCGCCACGTTAAACCGTCTCAATATCTGTTTTCATAAAACTGGTCTGCCCATCCCATAGCGGCGGGAACGAGGAAAGATGCTGTCCCCCTTAACTGTCGCGATCCCACCGATGCCGGTTATGCTATACTTACAGCAACTTTAACACCGATTGCTGTCTTGGTGACAGCGCAGCGGCCTGGATGGAGATCATTCCCCCATGCCCTTGCCTTCAGGAATCGCTGAAAACACTGCCGGCCTGTTCACATAATGCGGGCGATCTTGACCCGCCATGGCTTGAAAAACGAAGGAATAACCGGAGGTACAATGGGATTGAACACATATTCGGCCCCGGCCTGGCTTTCGGGCATTGCCGCCGCCCTGGGCGCCTACCTGGTCTGCTACGGCCCGGGAGGCGGCCGCTGGATCGGGCTCACGGTGCTGCTGGCCGGAACGGCGGCGTTGGCCCTCTGCATCGCCGGTGCGCGGAGCCGGAAGAGGACCATCGAGGCGCTGCACGAGCAGCTGACCGAATTCCTGGAAGGCCGGCTCCCCGCCCCCCGTTTCAGCGTGGATGACGACGATTTTGCCCTGCTTGAGAACACCGTGGTGGAGCTGGAGAACAGGCTGCTGCTGGAGCGGGAGAAGGGGCAGCGGGAGTCGCGAAAAAACGCCGCCTTCATCGCCGATATCTCCCATCAATTGAAAACACCGCTGGCGGCGTTAAAACTTTATTGCGAGATGGAGCAAACCGAGCGAGGCCATCTGCGCCGGAAAAACAGAACACCGGAGCCGGCGGAAAACCGGAGCGGCGGCGGAGATCCCCCCCCTCAACTGATCTTGATCGAGCGGATGGAAAAGCTGATCTACGCGTTGCTGCGCCTGGAAAAATTGGAAGCCGACGCCTACGCCATGCATTTTACCGCCCACGATCTTTTTGATCTAACCCAGCAGGTCTGGAGCGAGCTGCAACCGCTCTACCCCCAAAAGAAATTCCAACTTTCCGGCAGCGCCGCCTTGCGCTGCGATGCTTACTGGATCGGCGAGGCGCTGCGCAACATCCTCAAAAATTCCTGTGAACATACCCCTCCCGGGGGAGAGATCCGGGTTGTGATGGAGACGACCGAGAGATCGATCGCCGTCACTGTTGAAGACAACGGGGGCGGGATCCCGGAAGAGGAACTGCCCAAATTATTTCGGCGCTTTTACCGCTCCGCCCGGCTCCATCCGGGGGGAGGCGCCGGCCTTGGCCTGGCCATTGCCCGCACCATTATCGAAAAACACCACGGCCTGCTCACTGCCGAAAACACAGTCCGGGGTTTAAAAATCATGCTCTGTTTCCCCCAATTGGACGGAATCCGCAAGGCTTAGGCTTAAAAACATTCTGCGATGATCGCTCCATCCTTCGTGACGGTCACGACCCACCAGGGAACCAGCTTATCACCGGCACGGAAGGCCGATTTGACTATTTCAACCAGGCCGGAGCAGCAAAAGACATCCATTTTCAAAACGGTAATGCTTTTGACCTCGTGTTGCTTCAATATTTCGGCCAGTTTCGCCGCATAATCGTAGTGATCCAGCTTCGGGCAGGCAACCAGGGTGATCTTGCCCCGCATGAAGTCTTCGTGAATACCGGCATAAGCAAAAGCGGTGCAATCGGCGGCGAGCAGCAGATGGGCCTGTTCCAGGTAGGGCGCATCGACCGGAACCAGTTGCAACTGGCAGGGCCACTGCCGTAACCGGGACACCGGTGCGGTCTTCTTTTCGGGCCGGGCAGCCGCCACCGCCGGCTGGAAGGTCTGCGCCTCAACACCCGGGCATCCACAGACATGTTCCGGTACGACACACGGGGGAGCTGCCGCCGCCGGCCTTTCCCCCTGTTTTTTCTGTTCCAGGTGTCTTTTTACCGCCGTTTCGTCAAAGGGAGCCGCCTTTCTTCTTTCAATGGTGATCGCACCGGTGGGGCATTGCGGGAGGCAGTCGCCAAGCCCGTCGCAGTACGACTCGGAGACCAGTTTGGCCTTACCGTCGACCAGCTGCAGGGCTCCCTCGGCGCAGGCTTTCACGCAAAGGCCGCAACCGTCACATTTTTCAGGATCAATAGTAATGATATCTCTCTCCATGACCGGTCTCTTCCCCCTCTTGTTTTCTTATTGTTCCGATCCTGTAAACAGGACAGCTCCATTTTATCATCAATTAACAAGAGCCGGTCAAATCTGTTGCCATAAGATTGCAGGAATTGATCCTATCGCGTTGAATAAAAAAAGAAACCTTTTTTACCGTTGATATTTCCCCAAAAAAAGAAGCAGGTGATCAAGGTATGCCGCATGTCCATATCCGCATCACCGATGAAGGCGCCACTCCGACCCAAAAAAAAGAACTGATCCGACGGTCCACGGAAATGATGGTGGAAGTGCTCGGCAAAAATCGCAGCACCACTTTCGTTACAATCGAGGAAGTCCCCACCGACAACTGGGGCATCGGTGGGGAACCGGTCACAGAATTACGGAAAAAGAAAAAGTGAAACGCCAATGTCAAGATACCTCATGCCGGCAACGACACCGATCGTGCCGCATCTGATCCTGCGCCGGCCCGGTGTAAAGATCCGTAGGCCCGGAAGGCCCGGATCAAAACAAAACAAGGGCGACGCCGATTTAAAGGCGATAAGCAACCTGAAAGGCCTCATGAATCGCCTCGCCGGCATTACGGGGATGATCACAATCGCCGATTGCGTAGACCTCCTCCATTCGTTCTTTCAGCGGTCCTTCAAGGGGGTTGAAGGAACTTGCACCGGTGGCCCAAATCACGGTATCAATCTCCTCCAAGGCGATCTCTTCTCCCTCCCGCCGAATATGGACGGAACTGGGGCCAACCCCGGTTACGGTCGTCCCGGTCCGGATTTCCACGGCCGGGTTGGCTTCCAGTCGGGCCAACAGTTCACCGCGCAAGGTCGGAAACTGGTCCGGAGCCAACTCGGGCGCCATTTCCACCACAACCACCCGGTGTCCCTTTTCAGCCAGAAACTCCGCTGTTTCGCAGCCCACCAGCCCCCCGCCAACGACAACCACGTGCCGCCCCGGGACAACTTTTTCTTGCAGCACCTCCCAGGCGGTCACCGCTTTTGACCGGTCCAGACCGGGCAGATCCGGCACCAGGGGAGAAGCCCCCGTAGCCAAAATGACTGCGTCGGGCTTTTCCCGCATCACCGTTCCGACGCCGGCCGGGGTGCCCCGGTGTATCTCCACTCCCGAAACTTCGTTTCGGTAGATCAGGTAACGCAGAATTTCCCCAAAACGGTCCTTTTTCGGGGCCGCCTTGGCCAGCAACGCTTGACCGCCCAGCCCCGGCCCGCGATCAAAGAGGACCACCCGGTGCCCCCTTTCCCGCGCCACCCGTGCGGCCTCGAGACCGGCCGGTCCTCCGCCGACAACCACCACTTTTTTGGCATGGCAGGCCTTTTCAAACGGGAATTCCCCTTCCTTGCCGGCACGAGCGTTGTAAATGCAGCTCACCGGCCGGTTATAGGCCAGCAAAAAATCGGCGCACATCTGGTTGCACTGGATGCATTTGCGAATGCTCTGCAGTTGCCCCTGCTCAATTTTACGCACAAAGTGGGAATCAGTGATCAGACCGCGACCGACGGCAATGAAATCGGCCCGGCCCTGCCCGATGACCGCTTCACCCAGTTCCGGATCGTGGAACTTGCCCACGGCGATAACCGGAAGACGAACCTTTTCTTTGATCGCCGCGGCATAATCCTCCAGGGGCGTTTCCGGGACGGACATGGTCGCGATCATCGGTGCAGGGGAACCGTAAACGCCTACGGAAACATGGATCGCGTCGACGCCCCATTTTTCCAGAAGGCCGGCAAATACAAGCCCTTCTTCCGGTGTAATGCCCCCCTCCATATACTCATTCGCATTCATCCGAAAGAGCACCGGAAAATGATCACCCACAGCAGCGCGTACCGCCTGCACCACTTCCCGCGGGAAACGCAGCCGTCTCTCCCAATCGCCGCCGTAGGCATCACTGCGTCGGTTGCTGTAAGGCGAAAAAAACTGATTGACCAGATAGCCATGGGTCCCGTGAATTTCAACCGCGTCAAAGCCCGCCTCCCTGGCCCGGCGGGCGGCGTGACCGAACGCGGCAACCGTCCCCCTTATTTCGTCCACATTCATCTCCCGGGGCTCCTCACCACAAACAGGGCAAGGCAGCGCCGAAGGAGCCACCGGCCGGCTGCCACAAACAGCGGTGGTGGTCTGCCGGCCGGCATGATGCAGCTGAATCGCCGCCCGGGCTCCGGGTCGTTTGATCCGTTGCGCCAGATGACGCAGGCCGGGAACAAATTTATCCGCCCAGATGCCCACCTGGCGCAAAATAGCCCTTCCCTCCGGGGCCACGGCGGCAACCTCGACGATGATCAGCCCGGTTCCGCCTTCGGCGCGGGCCTCGTAATAGTTTGCCAGGCGCGCGCTAACAAATCCCTCCTCACCGGCATAACCGGTGCCCATGGGCGGCATGACCACCCGGTTTTTGACCTGCATCTTTCCAATCCGGCCCGGAGAAAGAAGGTGTTTAAATTCTGCCGCACCCTCCCCGGCCGCCTTTGCCTTTCTTTCCATCGCCGGTGCTTTTTGCATCCAGATCCCCCTCGTCAATTTAGCATGATCCATGGATGACCGGGCTTCCTTGAGCCTGGTTTTTCCCGGTACCCAACCTTAGTTTCTCTACCGGTGCAAAAAAAAATCACGGGTTGAAGATAAACCTCGTGATTCGATGGATTATGGTGCGCCCGATAAGATTTGAACTTATGGCCTCCTGCGTGTCAAGCAGGCGCTCTCCCCCTGAGCTACGGGCGCACATCGCCTTGCCTTCATTTTAGCACCGCCCTGTCACCACTGTCAACACGCACACCCGGGCGTTTCCCCGAACCGATCAACCGAGCATGGAGCACCGTCCAAAATAAACCAAAATCCGGTTCGCTCACTCTGCATCCTGACGGGGGCAGGGCCTGCTACCCGGCCGGGCCTTACCCGAGCATTGCCAATAGACGTGGTACCGTTTCCGATGCATCCCCCCAGACGGGGATGACATGGGGCATCCGGTAAAGCAAGTTTTCTACCCCCGAGTAACCCGGTTTGGCATCGAGGTTGCACACCACAACGGCAGGTGCTTGTTCTGCTTTCAATACCGGCATCCCGTAAATCGGGGTGCCCGCAGCGGTACCGGCGGCCGGGTTGACTACATCGCATGCCCCGACGACGATCACCAGGTCGGCCCGGCAAAATTCACAGTTGGCCTCCTCCATTTCAACAAGCTTGTCGTAGTCGATTCCTGTCTCGGCCAGAAGGACGGTCATATGGCCCGGCATCCGGCCGGCCACCGGATGGATCGCGATCTGTACCTCCTTGCCTCGCGCCTCGCAAGCGTGGATCAACTCTGTCACTGCCCGCTGCGCCTGGGCCACGGCCATACCGTATCCCGGCACGATCATCACCTTTTGCGCTTTCCGGAGCAGCTCCGGAAGCTGTTCCTCCGGAAGACGGGGAAGACCCCCTTTTCCGATGCCGGCCCGTTCGGTCACCGTGTCCGGCCCCGGCTCCAACCCCGACTTGAAAGCAAATCCACCCAGAACGGCTGCCAGATTCCGGTTCATCGCCTGACACATCATCCGGGTCAGGATCAGGCCGGCTACCCCCACCAGGGCCCCGGTTGCTACCAGGAGCAAATTTTCCACCGCCAGACCGCACACAGCGGCGGCTACCCCGGAAAGCGAGTTTAGAAACGAAATGATCACCGGCATATCGGCACCGCCAATGCGCAATGCCATGAACAGACCGCAGAGACCAAAGACGATGGCCAGCAAAGGCAAGAAACAAGAAACATGCTTGCCTCCAGCGGCAACATTGGCCGCGACCAGGACGATTCCGCCCAGTAGCAGCAGGCGTAAAACCGCTTCGTGGCCCGGCAGGACAAGCGCTTTTCCGGTTAACCAACCCTGCAGTTTCAAGGCGGCGACGACGCTGCCGCTAAAAGTCAAAGTACCGATCGCCAGGGCAAACCCGGCGGAAGACCAGAACAGCAACGCCCCGGCGCCGGAACTGGAAACAGATCCGGCTGCCGCTATCCCGGCCACCAGAGCCGAAGCCGCGCCGCCAAATCCGTTCAAAAGGGCCACTGTCTGGGGCATCCGGATCATTCTCACCCGCCGGCCGAGTGCAACTCCCAGCACGCCCCCTCCGGCCAAACAAAGCAAAACAACGGTTACGGCTGCCGGTTTCAGTTCGATCCAGGTCACAAGCAACGCCAGCATCATGCAGAAAGCACTCAACCGGTTCCCCCATAGGGCGGTACGAGGCGATTGCAGCAGGCGCAGTCCCACCAAAAAACCGGTGATGATGACGGTTATTGTTGGATATATCATTCTTTCATTGAGCCGCCTTCCGCCCCGATTGACGGGCTCTCCTTACGTTGGAACATGCGCAGCATCCGTTCCGTCACCCAAAACCCGCCGGTGACATTAACCATCGCCAACACCAGGGCCGCCGCCGCAGGAACGCTTGCCTCGGGATAGGTCGCCCATGCGGCCAGGGCTCCGAGTACCGTGATCCCGGAAAGAGCGTTCATCCCCGACATGAGCGGTGTGTGCAAAAGCGGCGGTACGGCAGAAATAACGCGATACCCAAGCAGTGCCGCCGCAACGAGAAAAACAAGCATAACCGGTAGCATCTGGATTACCTCCTGCCAGGAGACACTTTCGGAAACACGGTATAAATCCGCCTATTCGTTTTCCCTTGCCCGCATCGCCAGCAAGGTCCCGCGGTGGAGAATATCACCGGCACGGGTGACCAGGGTATGATTGATAATCTCATCGGCAGAACCGGCTTCAATCGGGCCGCTTTGAACCAGGTGATTCAAAAAATTCCAGACCCCCTGCGCAAACAGACGGGTTGCATCGATGGACAGGGTGGCCGGGATGTTCAAAAACCCGCTGATCAGGACTCCATCATGGGAAAACTCTTCGCCGGGCCGGGTGAGGCTGCAGTTACCCCCCTGATCCACCGCCACGTCGACAATGACCGCCCCTTTTTGCATGCCGCCAATTGCCGCCTCGTCCACCAGGATTGGAGCAACTTCTCCCGGAATCAATGCCGTCAGGATAACCGCATCACACTGCGCCAGAACCGGGGCCAGCACCTCTTTCTCCCGAGCATGCCACTCTTCGGACAGCCGCCGCGCATAGCCGCCCCGGCCGGCAGCCAGCTCCTGCGGCACATCGAAGGGAATTGTTTCCGCGCCGAGGCTGCGCGCCTGTTCGTTGGCTTCCGCCCGTATATCCAGGGTTTCTATCTGCGCTCCGAGCCGCTTCGCGGTCGCAACCGCCTGCAAACCGGCAACGCCCGTTCCGACCACCAGGAACCGGGCCGGCTTGATCAGGCCGAAGGGGGTAGGCATGAGCGGGATAAACCGGGACAGGTGGTTGGCGGCAATAAGAGCCGCTTTGTAACCGCCAACGGTGCTCATGAAGGTTAGCGTGTCCATCTGCTGGGCCCGCGCAATACGCGGGATGCCGTCGAGAGTAAAACTGGTAATACCCCGGCGGGCCAGCGTCGTTACAGTATCATGATTGCCGTAATTGGCCGGATGAAGAAAACAGATCAAAGTTCCGCCTTCCCGGATCATTTCCGCCTCGTGCCGCCCTAGTTCCGGATTAAACAGCGGTTCTTTAACCTTGAGCAAAGTATCTGCCTGTGTATAAATGTCCCCGGCCCCGGCCACGATTCCGGCCCCAGCCCGGATATAACTATCATCATCGTAAAAAGCGCCTTCACCCGCCCCACTCTCCACCAGTACCCTGGCCCCTGCCTGTACCAGTTTTTCAACCGTTTCCGGAATGACCGCAACCCGCCTTTCCCCGGGCATGATCTCCCGGGGAATCCCTACCGTCATGCCTTTAAGCTGCATTTTTTCACCCCAAGCAGTAATTGGTATGTCTCACCGGATTTTCCGACCGAAACGAAATTATTTAAACAGTTTGGCGCAGGGTTTCTTCGAAAATATGGAAATCATTTTCACTGAAAAGGACAAAACGGACCAGTTCCAGGCCGGGCTTTTCCCGCAAGAAACTAAGTACTGCTTCCAAAGAAACGGTAGCCGCCTCCCGGAGTGGGTAACCAAAAATACCGGTGCTGATAGCCGGAAAAGAAACGCTTTTGATGCCGTGATCCAGGGCCAACTGCAAAGAATTCCGGTAACAAGACGCCAGCAAGGCAGCCTCCCCGGGCGCTCCCCGGTAGACCGGGCCGACCGTATGCAGTACGTATGATGCCTTAAGCCGGTAGCCCCGGGTCAGCTTTGCCTCCCCGGTCTCACAACCCCCCAGTTTTTGGCACTCCGCCCATAGTTCCGGGCCGGCAGCCCGGTGGATGGCACCGGCAACACCTCCGCCCGGTGCAAGCTGCTTGTTGGCCGCATTAACAATTGCTTCCGTATCCTGTTGCGTGATGTCACCCCTGACTATTTCCAGTTTCGTCGCACCGCTATGCAATTCTGCATACATGGTCATGCATTCTCGCCTCCTTACCTGGATAAAATCGGTTGTTTGTCAAACCTTGCCTATCATCCTCAGTAAAATACGGATTTCTCCCTTGAGCCAACCTTAAAAACACCCAAAACTCCTTCGCGCTTCGTCCCCCGAACGACGGTTCAAGGGGCTTCACCAGATCACGACACCCTCATCTTCGGCAAAATTGCACCCTCTCCCTTCTTGCAGCCCGATCAAATTGCCAAATAGTACATAAAAAAACGGCCGGGCCGTTTTGAACGGGGGATATATGTCTGTGACGTTCATTGAACATTTTTGTTTTAAATTAGCTTCAAGCTTGCTTTGCAGTTTTCTACGAAAAGCCCGACCACCATAAATACAAGCAATAATCATGCCAATTGCCGGTCTGCTAAATAGACACCAACTACTGCAAGGTCCGGTTTTACCGAGCAAAATGGCAGCGGGTTGTCGGCGTTTCAATTGTATCCATTGTCTCAACATGAAAATTCTAAACTTGCTTGGATGGCCGCAGCCAAATCCTTTACGGTGCCTTTTTTATAGAATACCGTATAATCAAGGCTGCCGTTTTTCTGAATACGCTCCAACAAATTTAGCCGCAGCTTGGTTTCCTGCCTGGTGATAACGGGGAAATGATAATGCTCGTTCGTATATTTCACCTCCCTCCCTCCCTCTATCCTGTTTTTGATGAACTCCAAATGTTTCCGAAGCCTGCTGACGAGGATCTCATTGGAAAAAGGAACAACGTGACCGAACCGGTTTGTAATGATATCCTTTAAATGACCGTCGATCTCTACCCCAATACTGTTTCGTTGATTGCACATGGCGGCCAACATGGTTGTCCCGGTCCCGACAAAGGGATCCAGGATCATATCTCCCTGCACCGAAAACATATTGACAAGCCGTTGCACCATTTCAAAAGGATAGGCGGCGCTTTTGTCCCTACCTTTGTTTCCATGCAGCTTCTGGTTCACTCCTTTTAAATCTTCCCAAATATCGGAGAACCAGCTATTCCTCTCCTCCCAAAAATAAGCGCTTTCCTGCCTGATTTTTATCTCCCGGGGGTTTTTAAACTCCCGCTTTCCGCCTTTGCGCAGGATCAGGATATATTCGTGTTCCAAAGTAATGTACGCCCCGGGGGGCAGCATACCCGATCCCATGAATTTGTTCGGAGCATTGGTCTGCTTTCTCCAGATGATGCCGGGAAGGACCGCAAATCCATTCACCGTAAAAAAACGCAAAACCCGGGCATGGTTGGCAAACAGCTGGAAAAATCCGCCTATGGTCCGGGTGGCGTCGCCGATATTGATGCAGGCAATTCCACCTTTACGCAGAACCCGGGTCACCTGGTTCCATACTTGATCCAATTCCCGGTGCATCAGGGCAAAGGCCTTACCGCCCTCGCCTGCATCAAGCAATTTTTTTATTTCCGGGTTCTGCAAACCAAATATTTTGTCCCACATCCCGATCATTGGATACGGTGGCGAGGTAACAACCAGATCGATACTTTCATCTTGAATCGTTTCAAGATTTTTGGCATCGCCGATTACCAGTCGGTGGTTCGTGTTAATCATTTAAACCTCCATCATGATTTCCGAGTCCATGAATACAATTGAGTTCGAAAACCCGGTCATGTAAATTTGAACCGCCGCTGTTTTCTAGCGGCAGGGTTTCAAGGGCATAGGCAGGTCGACAACCTGTTTACCCTTCCCCATCTCCCCGGAACCCCCTTTTGTAAGCTTGGCTTGGTTACCAGGTCTGCCATTATTTTATCATCCCGGATCTATAGTACAGGTAAGACAAGGAAATAGACAAGATGAAGTGATTGGCGACATAATGGCTATTGGATAAAAGAGGAGTGGTGCGCCTGGCAGGAGTCGAACCTGCGACCTGCGGATTAGGAATCCGTCGCTCTATCCTCTGAGCTACAGGCGCGCGCCCTTTATTATAACCTGAAAAGGCTCGCCAAAACAAGGGATACACGTTTCGAGCCATGAAAGTATCGGTTGACAGGGAACAAGCGAGATTTTATAATTTCTTCAGTAAAATGACGAAAGGGCAGAAGCAAATGATCGCTTTATCCGATACGGCAGTCTATCTTCTAAACGGACGGGAAATAGTGCCCGCCGGTAAAAATTGCGCCGCGATCATCAAACAAAGAACGGGGCGAGCAGTGTCAAAAGAAGAAGCCCGCCGGGGGACAATCACTTCTTCTATCCTGCAGCACCACCATGTTGGCACCACCGGTTCAGGAAAGCTCAATATAAAATTCGACGTTTTGACGGCGCACGATATTACTTATGTCAGCATCATCCAGACCGCAAAAGCTTGTGGCATGGAAACATTCCCGGTTCCTTTTATCATGACAAATTGCCATAACAGTCTTGGTGCTGTTGGTGGAACGATCAATGAAGACGATCATATGTTTGCTCTTTCCGCGGCGAAAAAATACGGGGGCATCTATGTCCCGCCCCATCTGGCGGTCATTCATGCTTATAACCGCGAAATGACGGCCAAGAGCGGCGCCATGATCCTCGGTTCGGACAGCCATACCAGATATGGTGCCCTTGGAACGATGGGCGTCGGTGAAGGCGGCGGCGAACTGGTCAAACAGCTTTTGGGGAAAACCTATGATTTGGCCCGCCCGGAAGTAATTGCTGTTTATTTAACAGGTAAACCTCAACCCGGGGTTGGCCCCATGGATATTGCGCTGACCATGATCGGCCATGTTTTCAGTAACGGCTACGTGAAAAACAAGGTAATGGAATTTATCGGCGACGGTATCGCAAATTTAAGCGTAGAATTCAGAAACGGCATTGACGTTATGACCACCGAAACGGCCTGCTGGTCCTCGATCTGGCAGTCCGATCAAAAAATCAAAGAATATTACACGGTCCACGGCCGTGCAGATCACTATACCGAATTAAAGCCGCAAGCGTTGGCTTGTTACGATGGTTTGATCTACATAGATCTTTCCCGGATCAAGCCGACCATGGCCATGCCGTTCCATCCGAGTCATATCTATACCATCGAGGAACTAAAGGCAAATCCGGTTGAGATCATGACCCATGTTCAGGCCCGGGCAATGGAGCAGTTTGATTGCCCCAATTTAAAGGACGCTCTGATCAGTAAAATCAGGAACGGGGCTATTTATACCGATCAAGGGATTATTGCCGGCTGCGCCGGGGGCGGCTTTGATAACATCGTTCACGCCGCAGATATTATCACCGGTAAATCAACCGGCAACGGTCCATTTAGCCTCAGTGTTTATCCGGCCAGCCAACCGGTATACCTGGAGCTGGTCAAAAACGGAACGATCGAAAAAATGATCAATGCCGGTGTCATAGTTCACTCTGCTTTCTGCGGTCCGTGTTTTGGCGCCGGTGATACACCGGCTCACCAGGGGCTTTCACTCCGACATACTACCCGTAATTTTCCAAACCGGGAAGGTTCAAAGCCGGCCGAGGGCCAGCTTGCCTATGTTGCCCTGGCGGATGCCCGTTCGATTGCAGCTACAGCGATCAACGGAGGCAAATTAACCGCAGCAACCGAAATTGATGTTACCTGGACCCGGCCGGCATACTATTTTCATCAAGACATCTATCAGAACCGGGTCTTTGACGGCGCCGGGAGAGCACAACCTCAAACACCGCTCAAACTCGGTCCCAACATCAAGGACTGGCCGGCATTCCCCCCCCTGCCAAACCACCTCCTGTTGAAGGTTATAACTTTCATTACGGATCCGGTCACCACGACCGATGAACTCATTCCATCGGGCGAGACCTCGTCTTACCGTTCAAACCCGCTGAAACTGGCCGAGTTCACTTTGAGCCGGAAAGACCCAGCCTATGTCGACAAGGCGAAGAAGGTGCAAAAATGCGAAATTGAAAGGGGAAATGGCAAAAATCCGGCAGCTATTTCCCAGGAAATGAAAACAGTCTATGAAAAGATAGTAATGATCAGAGGTTTTGAAACGATCGATCCCCGTAAAACCGGTATCGGCAGTACAATTTATGCCAATAAACCGGGTGACGGATCAGCCCGGGAGCAGGCTGCCTCCTGCCAGCGCATCCTCGGCACATGGGCCAACCTGGCCCGGGAGTATGCCACGAAACGCTACCGTTCGAACTTGATCAACTGGGGCATGCTTCCTTTTATTGTGCAAAAGGATCCTTTGTTTCGAGAAGGGGATTTTATCTTTATCCCCCATTCAAGAAAAGCTATACTTGGGGGCATCGTAGAAATGAAAGCATTTGTTATCGGTAATCAAATTTTGGATTTTACTGTTTCCACCGGTGAATTGACCGGGGAGGAAAGAAAGATCATCGTTGCGGGCGGCCTGATAAATTATTATCGATCGCAAAAGAAATAAGCGCAATCACGTCTCCCGCCCCTTTATCCGCTCAAATAGGCCCGTTGGACCTGCTCGTTATTGAGCAACGCCGGGGCGTTGTCATCCATTACAATCTGTCCCGTCTCCATGACATAACCCCGTGCCGCTATATTCAAAGCAATCTGCGCATTTTGTTCGACCAGCAATATGGTCGTCCCTTGCTTGTTGATCTCGTTGATAATCCTAAATATTTCGCCGACAATGATCGGCGCCAGTCCCATCGAGGGTTCATCCAACAGCAGCAGCTTGGGCCGCGCCATCAAAGCCCGCCCGATAGCCAGCATCTGTTGTTCGCCGCCGCTCAACGTTCCGGCCAACTGCTTTTCGCGGCCTCTGAGCTGGGGAAATGTATTCATGACTTCATCCAAATCTTCATAAACGGCGCTTCGATCCTTTCGGAAAAAAGCGCCCATTTCCAGGTTTTCCTGCAGGTTAAGGCGGGGAAAGACATGCCGTCCTTCCGGAACATGAGAAATACCCATTTTGACGATCTCATGCGGCGGGGTAGTGGTAATATCCTTATCCTTAAAATATATTTTACCGGTGGAAGCCCGGAGCAAACCGGATACAGTTTTCAGGGTTGTCGTTTTGCCGGCCCCGTTGGCACCGATCAGGGTTACAATTTCCCCTTCGGCGACAGCGATGGAAACTTGCTTTAAAGCCTGGATGTTACCGTAAAAAGTAGAGATTTCTTCTATTTTCAGCAAGCCCGTTCTTTTCCTTTCCCGAAAAACATCTTTACGCCGTATCTCCCAGATAGGCGCGAATCACCGCCGGGTTTCGCCGAATCTCCGCCGGTTTGCCTTCGGCAATTTTCTTACCGTAAACCAGCACTGCAATCCGTTCGGAAATGCCCATCACGACTTTCATGTCGTGTTCGATCAGCAATATTGTAATGCCCATACGATCCCTGATCTGGGAGATCAACTTCATCAGGCCGGCCGTTTCCTGCGGGTTCATTCCCGCCGCCGGTTCATCAAGCAGTAAAAGCTCGGGATCGGTTGCCAAAGCCCGCGCGATTTCAAGCCGGCGTTGTTCACCATAAGCAAGGTTGCAGGCCCATTCGTCTTTTTTTGTTTCCAGGTTGACAAACTTGAGCATTTCCATGGCGTATTTGACTGAGCCGGCTTCCTCTTTATTGCACCCGGGCAAGCGAAATATGGCTCCCGCCAGACCGCTTTTGGTCCTGGTATGGCGCCCGATGAGAACGTTGTCCAGAACGCTCATCTGGTTAAACAGGCGAATGTTTTGAAATGTGCGCGCTATTCCTTTTGCGGTGATCCGATACGGTTTCAGCTCGCTGATCTTTTCATTGTTGAAATAAATCTCTCCTTCGGACGGCTGGTAATGCCCGGTGAAAAGGTTAAACAATGTTGTTTTCCCGGCCCCGTTGGGACCGATCAATCCAACAATCTCCCTTTCCTGAATAGAAAAGTCAACCCTGTCCAAAGCCTTGAGTCCTCCGAAATTACGGCTGACTTGGATCGTTTCAAGGATTGATCTGGCCATCATCCGCTCCCCATTAATACAATTTACCATTTCGTTACCATGCCTGTTATTTTCCGATCACTCCGATTGCCGGCGGATCCGGAAAGGTTTCTCCCAAAATGGATGCCGCACAGCCGGTCCACTCCGGCCAAGGATACCCTGGGGTCTGACACGCATCATCAGCACCAGAACAGCGCCGTAAATCAACAACCGCAGATCGGCTATTTGCCGCAGCGCTTCCGGAATCACTGTCAGCACGGCGGCACCGATAAAGGCACCCCCCATGTTACCGAGCCCACCCAAAACAACCATGCATAGTTGCTCTATTGATCGCAAAAAACCAAAACTGTTCGGATGAATGTATTGAAAATAATGGGCAAAAAGGCCTCCGCCGAAACCGGCAAAAAAAGCGCCGACACCAAAACAAAGCGTTTTGTAATGGGTCGAATTGATTCCCATCGACTCGGCCGCAGTTTCGTCCTCACGGATCGCAATCAGGGCCCGTCCAATCCTTGATTTGATGATCCGGTTCAAAATTAACACGGTCAGCAATGTCGCCAGCACGATCCAGAGCAACGTCGTCTTTTTGGGAATACCCCTTAAACCCACTGCACCGCCGGTTAATTCAAGATTGAGGAAAACGATGCGCACGATCTCCCCAAAACCGAGGGTGGCGATAGCAAGATAATCCCCTTTCAATTTCAAGGTCGGAATGCCGATCAGAACCCCAAACAGGGCGGCAAATAATGCACCGATGAACAATGAAACGATAAAAGGAAAACCCAAGCGCACGGTGGCCAGGGCCGAAGCGTAAGCCCCCAGGCTCATGAAAGCAGCGTGCCCGATCGAAAGCTGACCGGTATAGCCGATGATCAGATTCAGGCTGGTAGCCATGATGGTATTGATCCCGACCAAAATAATCAGCTGCAGGTAATAAGGGCTGATCATCATTCGTCTTTCCTTCTTTCACCTACAGAAATCACACCTTCTCCTGGGCAAAACGGCCGAGCAAGCCCGTTGGCTTGAGGATCAGGATAATGATCAGTAATGAAAAAGCGACAGCGTCACGATATTGCGAAGAGATATAGGCGGCGCCCATTACTTCGGCAATTCCGAGTAGAATCCCCCCGAGCATGGCCCCCGGAATGTTCCCGATCCCACCGAGTACGGCTGCTACAAAGCCTTTCAAACCGGGCATCAGGCCCATCATCGGCGTGACCGTACGAAAATAGATACCCACCATCACTCCCGCCGCGGCACCGAGGGCTGAACCGATGGCAAAGGTGATCGTGATGATCCGATCAATGTTAATACCCATCAAGCTGGCTGTGTCCTTGTCCTGCGCCGTCGCCCGCATCGCCTTGCCAACCTTCGTTTTTTGGATAAAAAAGGTTAGTCCCAGCATCAGTAAAAAGGAAGATAACAAAATGATAATTTCCACCCGGGAGATCGTAAATAGTGTGTTTTGATAGATCCTTTGCTCAAATGGACTTGGAAAAACGTTCGGCTTCGCCCCCATGACCAGCAGCGCCAGGTTCTGCAAAAATATCGATACTCCGATCGCACTGATCAGTGCCGCCAGACGGGAAGAACGTCGTAGGGGCCGGTAGGCCAGGTATTCTACCGTAATACCGAGCAGGGCGGCCAGGATCATGGCCAGGAAGAACGCCAGAAAAAACGGGACATCGAATGTCGTGAATAGGACCAGCGCGGTAAAGGCGCCGAACATGTAAATTTCACCGTGAGCAAAATTGATCAGTTCAATAATACCGTAAACCATGGTGTATCCCAGTGCAATCAGGGCGTAGGTACTGCCCAATATAATACCGTTAATTAACTGTTGTGTGAACATATTTTCCGCCCCTTGCACAACTGCTGGAGGAAGGTCCTCCCCCTCCTCCAGCAGTTTGTCTTACCGGAAACGTTATCTGACCCGAATAAACTTACCGCCCTCGACTTTCAAGATCAAGACGTCCTTGATCGTGTCACCTTCCTCGTCAATGCTGGTGTTGCCGGTAATACCGGGGAAATCCTTCGTTTCGGCAATTCCGGCGCGAATTTCTTCGGTCGAGGTTCCTTTGCCCTTGATCGCTTTGATCACGATCCCGGCAGCATCGTAGCCCTGGGCGGCAAACATGTCCGGTTCTTCGCCATAAAGATCCTGGTAGGCTTTCACAAAATTTTGCACCGCCGGGGTAGGATCGTCCGGGTAAAAACCGGAGGTGGCATAGGTGCCCTCAACCGCTTCTGCACCGATTTCTAGAAAAACCTTGTTGCAGAGGCCGTCTGCACCGAGAATTTGAACGGACATCCCTATTTCCGCAGCTTGCTGGGCAATCTTGGCCGCCTCGGTATAGTAACCGCCGATAAAGATTGCATCAGGGCCGGCTTGCTTGATCTTCGTCAGTTGGGCCCTGAAGTTTTCATCGTTGTCCATGAAAGATTCAATCGCTACGACCTTCGCCAGTTCTCCGGCTCTGGCCTCAAAAGCGTCTTTCAAGGAGACACCATAATCATTGTTTGTGTACAGGATAGCAAAGCTGCCCAACCCCAGTTCATCCACGGCATACTCGGCCAACTGGATCGACTGGACCTCGTCGGAGAGACAGTTCCTAAAAAGATAGGGATTCCCTTTGGTCAGATCTACAGCCGTGGACGATGGCGATATGGTTGGAATACCCGCATCCATCGCGATCGGCCCGCCCGCTTCTGATTCCGAGCTTAAAACCCCGCCGATAATGACCGAAACGCCGTCGATATCGATCAGCTTTTGAAAAGCGTTGGCCGCTTTCGACCAGTCTCCCTCGGTATCCTCCGAGCAAAGTTCCAGGTAAACATTTTCAAGTTCCCCGGATTTATTGGCTTCATCGACGGCAATTTCGACTGCCCGCAAAATATTCACTCCGTAGGAGGCTGCACTGCCGCTCAGCGGTCCCACTGTGCCAATTTTCACCACTACCTTGTCTCCATTGGCCCCTTCATTACCGTTGTTTCCGTTGGTCTTACCGCCGCCTTCGGGAGCACAACCACAGGCCAGAAGTAACGCAAGGCAAATGAATACGGCAACAGTTAACAACCATTTGTTTTTTTTCATTGTGTCTGCTGTTCCCCCTTTAATTGGTCCATGCGTAACGGTGACAAGATTTCCCTTTTACGGTCATGACTCACCCCTTTGTTCTTCACTATTGCACAAAACCTGATTGATTTTAGATGGCACAGTTAGTTGCAAACATGTAAACATTCCAGATGTATAATAAAAATCCTGCTTTGGTTGACATGCTTTCCGGAAAACATGCCACCCCTGCCGGAACATAGGACAACCTTAAACAGTTTGCCTCTATGTTCCATCAACGCACTGCCTCAAGGGTGATGATTCGTTTTGCATTCCATGCGGGCCCTTGTTCTCTTTGTTTTTCCTGGTTTCTCGACAACCTTTCTTCGGTTTCGCCCCCCGAGACAAAACAAGTACGGCGCCCGATCGCAAGTAAGTAACGGTTTATTGACAATTAAGATGCCATAACTTAAAATCAGGAAGGAGCATGGAAGGGAATCACTGACAGCGAAAACGAACGATGGACACGGTAGAAAGGTAGGTGGATCAGACGAGCCCTACCGGGCTTTTTTCTTTCCTGAAGGTGATCCCGTCGTTACAAAAGGAGGGAGCGTCAATTGAAAAGAATGGCCGTGTGGCTTTCGGTCATCATTTTGGTGGCGGCCGCATTTGCAGCCTCGGGCTGCGGCGGCAAGGATGATCCGGATTACCGGATTGGCATTACCCAGATTTCCGAACACCCCGCTCTTGATTCAGCCCGTCAGGGATTTGTCGACGCACTGGCGGATGAAGGTTTCGTCGACGGAAAAAATATTGCCATCAATTTTAAAAGCGCTCAGGGCGACATGCCGACAACAACAACAATAGCGGAAGGGTTCGCAGCGGACAAGGTTGATCTGGTCCTTGCCATCGCCACTCCATCGGCTCAGGCGGCGGCCAATGTTATCTCCGACATCCCGGTTTTATTTACGGCAGTCACCGATCCGGTTGATGCCGGCCTGGTCGACAGCCTGGAAAAACCGGGGGGAAATGTAACCGGAACCCACGATCTAAACCCGATCGGAGATCAACTTGGACTTTTATTGGAAATCGTTCCTGATGCCAAAACAGTTGGGGTCATTTTTAATTCAGCCGAAGACAATTCGCTGGTTCAAATTGAAATTCTGGAAACACTGGCGCCGGGGATGGGTTTGTCGATTGAAAAGGCTCCGGTCACGGCAACCGGCGAGGTGGCTACCGCTGCCGAATCATTGGTCGATAAAATCGACGCCTACTATATCCCGACCGATAATACGGTGGTCGATGCCATCGCTTCCGTGATCAAGGTTGCCGAAGAACATAAGATCCCTCTCATCGCCGCAGAAGACAATTCCGTCGCCGAAGGGGCTTTGGCCACCGTCGGCATTGATTATTACAAGCTTGGTTACCAAACCGGCCAAATGGCGGTCCGGATTCTCCGGGGTGAAGCCGAGACCGCAACCATGCCGGTTGAAGGGCAGAATGAATATGCCTACGTGGTCAACCTTACCGCCGCCAAGAACATGAATGTGGAACTACCCCAAGCTTTACTGGATCGAGCCCGGAAAATCGAATAAGATCAATAGAGCCGAGACGAAAAGTATGATAAGGGGATGCGGGAAGTGAATGTTGCTGTTGCCTGGGGCGCAATTTTGCTCGGGCTGTTCTATGGACCACTGGTACTGGGTGTTTTTCTTACTTTCCGCATCCTTAACTATGCCGACCTCACGGTTGACGGCAGCCTGCCGTTGGGTGCAGCCATTGCGGCAACGCTGATCTTTTCCGGTGTAAACCCTTTTCTGGCTACGCTGATCGCACCTTTCCTTGGCGCTGCGGCGGGTGCAGCTACGGGCGTACTGCATACCAGGTTTTCAATCACCCCGCTTCTCTCGGGCATCCTGACCATGATCGCTCTTTACTCGATCAACCTGCGCATCATGGGACGCCCGAATATCCCCCTGCTCAGACATGCCAGTATTTTTGATCCTTTGACCGCTGTTTTCGAACCCCTGGTCGGGACAAGCTTTTCGTTGCGCCTGAGCCAAACCGTTATTGCTTTTTTCGTGATCGTCGCGGCGGTGGCAACGCTCTGGTTGTTTCTATCCACCGAGCTGGGGCAGGCGTTGCGCGGAACCGGCGACAATGAAACCATGATGCGCAGCCTCGGGGTGAACACGGACCGGATCAAAATTATGGGCCTATCCCTTTCCAACGCTCTCGTTGCTCTTTCCGGAGCATTGATCACCCAGTACCAGGGTTTTGCCGATATCAGTATGGGCATCGGTATGATCGTGATCGGGCTCGCTTCCGTGATCGTGGGTGAAGTAATCCTGGGCGTGGCATCGATTCCGGGTCGTCTGATCGCAGTTGTGGTCGGCTCCTTGATTTACCGCCTGACCATCGCCATCGTTCTGCGTTTTGGCTTCCTGGAACACACCGATCTGCGACTGTTTACCGCCCTTCTGGTCACCCTGGCTCTGATCGCCCCTGAAATCAGAAAAAAATTTAGGACGTTGAACAACAAAGTCAGCCCCTGGAAACAGGCCTGATTGATTCAATAGACGAGGGGTTCACGCAATGTTAGAGGTTGATGAAGTCGTCAAAATATTCCATGCCGGCAGTATCAATGAAAAACTTGCCTTGAACGGAGTGTCACTGCATCTTGAGCCCGGTGAATTTGTAACTGTTGTCGGCGGAAACGGTGCTGGAAAAACGACACTTTTAAATTGCATTGCCGGTATTTACTCCCTTGAAGGCGGACGGGTTGCCATTAACGGTCAAGATCTGACCCGACTGCCCGACTTCAAACGTGCCGGCCTGATCTGCCGGGTTTTTCAGGATCCGATGCTCGGCACGGCCGCCTCCCTCACGGTGGAAGAAAACCTTGCTCTCGCCCTGCGGCGAGGCAAAACTAGGCGGCTGGCGCGAGCAATCACCGAAAAAGAACGCCTCCTTTTCCGTAAACGTCTCGGGGTCCTGCAACTCGGCCTGGAGCAAAGGCTAAGCACGAAAGTCAAACTTTTATCCGGCGGCCAAAGGCAGGCACTCTCACTTTTGATGTCCACCCTGGTCAGGCCCGCTCTGGCCCTGCTCGATGAGCACACCGCCTCACTTGACCCCAAAACGGGGCTGCGGGTGCTGCAACTGACCACGGAACTGATCGAAAAAGAAAATATTACAACACTGATGGTCACCCATAACATGGAACAGGCCTTGAGCATGGGTACCCGCACGATCATGATGCACGAGGGGGAAATTATTCTCGATATCAAGGGAAATAAACGGAAAAACCTGACCGTGCCCCGCCTGATCGAACTCTTCTACGAAGCCGGTGGAGAGAAGATCCACCAGGACCGGCTTTTGTTGGTTTAAACCACTTCATCCCTCTTCTTCTATTTTCATTAGTCAGAGAGAAATGATTATTTTAAAGCGTCACCTATTGTTGACAATTCGGGAAAAGGGTGTTATGCTCGTAACACGATAATGCATTATTGTAACACGCCAGGGGCTGAGGCAGCCTCGCAACGGCTCCGGCAGTGAAAAGGCGGTTGAAACAATGGTTGAAGATATTTTTACAAAATGGACTCCGCGAAATACCAATCAGCAGGCCAGCCTCGATCTATGGAATTCAATGGCGAACAGCTTTGGCGAACGTAAACTGCCGACTTTTGAAAACGACAACTTCTTGAAACTGCTGCGGGAACACAATATGTTGAAAAAAGAGACCTTTGTCCTTGACGTCGGCTGCGGCGCCGGAAAGTATGCCCTGGCGATTGCCGGTGAATGCAAGCAGGTCATTGGCCTGGATTTTTCCCCAAATATGATCAGTCTGGCCAAAGAGAGGGCGTCCGTTGAAGGCCTGGCTAACGTTGATTTTAGATGCACGGATTGGCATCTTTTTGAGTTAAAGGAAAATGGATTCGAAAATAAATTTGATCTTGTTTTTGCGCATATGACTCCCGCGGTGCATTGCGCCGAGACGTTTCAAAAGTTATCACTGGCCGCCAAAGGCTGGTGCCTGCTTTCAAAGCCGACGCGCCGTTCCGACCCCGTCTCCGATACCGTCAAAGAAATTGCCGGTATTACTGAAAAACGTGAAAGCAGTGACCGGGATATCGTCTATGCCTTTGAGCTGCTCTGGCGACAGGGGCGATTGCCCTATTTCCACTATGAACCGGCGCGCTGGAATATGGAAAAAACACTGGAACAAGCCTACGGCCTTTATATCAACCGGGTTAAAACTTACCGCAACATCACCCCGGAAGAGGAGGAAAAGCTCAAACGGTATTTGCAGTCGATCGCACAGAATGGTTTGATCCGCGAACAGATTGACTGCACCATCACCACGTTGTACTGGCATGTTTGATCAATGAAAGGGAGGAAAAAATGTTAGGCGGAAGAAAACTATTCGGAGTAATTTTGGTCATGGCGTTCATCCTGGGCGGCTGCAGCGCCAATGTTTCAACCCCTCCGCCGGGGCAGGAAACCCGCACCGTTACCGATGCCTTCGGCCGGCCGGTGGAAATCCCGGCCAAAGTTGAAACAGCGGCCGCGATTGGTGGAGCGGCCCGCATTCTTACTTATGCCGGGTGTGCGGATCGGTTGGTCGGCGTGACCGAAATGAACAAGGAAAACGTTTCAAAAATGCCCTTTTCCGTGGTCAATGCGGAACATTTTGCCGGTATCGCTTCCGTCTCCAATGGAGGTCCCAATGAAACACCTTATATTGAGGAGCTAGTTCGAGTTGCTCCCGATGTTATTTTTGCACAAATCAGTGCAGACACCCTTGAAAACGTGGCGGAAAAAACAGGCATACCCACCATCGGCATCTACCCGGAGGGAATGTTCGACGAAACTTTTTATTTCGCACTGCAGCTGATCGGAGAAGTCATGGGTATCGAGGCACACTGTTCCGAGGTGATTGACTATATCAAAACATGCCAGGCGGATCTGGACGCCCGCACCCGGGATATTCCGGATGAAGAAAAACCTACTGTCTATACCGGTGCGGTCAGCTTTAGCGGCGCGCATGGCATTGACGGCACCCATGCCCTCTACCCGCCCTTCACCGCTATCCACGCCAAAAATGTAGTCGATGAAATCAGCAACCCAAAATCGATGGCGTTTCTCGTTGATATGGAAAAGATCACGATCTGGGATCCGGAGATCATCTTTCTTAACCCGGCCAATATGCATCTCGTGCATGAAGATTACGCTAAAAATAAAGCGTTTTATGAAACCCTGAAAGCGGTGCAAAATGGGGATGTCTATTCCCAGATCCCTTATACCTGCAACTGGACCAATATGGAACTCGCCATTGCCGATGCTTACTATGCAGGCAAGATCATTTATCCCGAGCACTTTGCCGATGTGGATATCATCACAAAGGCTGATGAAATATTCACGGTCATGCTGGGCCGGCCTTTTTATGAAGAGTTGGCCGCCGACGGCTATAAATTTGAAAATATAACCATCGGGGAATGAATTTCAGGTGAAGAATACAGCAACATACCAGGGATATATCCGCCATAAAAAGGCATTGATTTTGCTCTTTGGCTTGATTGTTGCGCTGGCCGCCTTGGTGGCGGTCAGCGCCGGTTCGGCCGGCCTAACCCTGAAAGAAGTGATCATGACATTTTTTGGCCACGGAAGCAAGCAGGCATCAATCATCATTTTCAACTATCGTTTGCCGCGGGTCGTCACCGCCATTGTCGCCGGAATCGGCCTGGCCAGCGCCGGCTGCGTGATGCAGTGTATCCTTCATAACCCCCTGGCATCGGCATCCACATTGGGAATTGCTCAGGGTGCGGCCTTCGGCGCTTCCTTCGCCATCATCGTATTAGGGGCCGGGACACAATATCAAACGCTGGAGAGCGTCTCCTTTTCCAACCCTTACCTGGTTTCTATCTGTGCCTTTGGCGGTTCCCTCCTGTCTACTTTTGTTATCCTGGGGTTGTCCCACATTAAAAAAGTTACTCCGGAGTCAATGGTCCTCTCGGGTGTAGCTTTGGGCGCACTGTTTGCCGGTGCAACCACGTTACTACAATATTTTGCCGAGGACGTGAAGGTCGCCGCCGTTGTATTCTGGACGTTTGGCGATCTGGGCCGGGCCGGATGGAATGAAGTGATAATTATGGCGGGCCTGGTGCTGTTGGCGCTGCTTTTCTTTGCCTTCAACCGTTGGAATTTCAATGCATTGCTCAGCGGAGAGGAGACGGCAAAGGGGCTGGGCGTCAATGTGACCCGCCTCCTTCTTTTATCCATGCTTGTATCCTCTTTAACGGCATCGATCATCGTTTCCTTTGTCGGTATCATTAACTTTATCGGGCTGATTGCACCCCATATTGTGCGACCGCTGGTAGGGAACGATTACCGTTTTTTGTTGCCGGCAACGGCACTGGTGGGATCTGTATTATTACTGGCCAGCGATATAGCGGCCCGTCTTGTCCTCGCCCCAATTATTTTGCCGATTGGCGCCATCACCTCTTTTCTTGGTGCTCCGATGTTTATTTATCTGGTCTATAAAGGGGTGGGCAAAAGATGATTGATGTCCGGAGGCTGGCATTTTCATACAAACATAACCGACCGGTTTTAAAAAATATCAATTTTTACGCATCAAAAGGTCAATGCACGGCCATCTTGGGAAACAATGGGGCCGGTAAAAGCACCTTGATCAAATGCCTCAATCGTATCCTGGAACCCGAACAGGGGATCGTCCATGTCGGCGGGAAAAATATTTTTACCCTCAACCAAAATGATATTGCCAAATGCATGGCCTACGTGGCCCAGCACAATTTGAAAGACAGGTTTACGGTCTATGATTCTGTTTTGCTGGGCCGGAAACCTTATATCACGTTTGAACCTGACCGGGAGGATTATCGCATTGTTGAAGCGATAATCAAGCGCATGAAACTTGAACATCTCGCCTTGTGTTATTTGGATGAACTGTCGGGAGGAGAGATACAAAAAGTGATCCTGGCCCGAGCGCTGGCCCAGCAGCCCGATGTGTTGCTTTTGGATGAGCCGACCAGCAACCTGGATCTGGGCAATCAACATGAAGTGTTGGCCACGATACGGGAGATTGCCCAGTCCGAGCAGATCGTTGTGATCATTATTATTCATGATTTAAATCTGGCCTTGCGTTATTGTGATCGGTTTATGTTTCTGAGCAATAATCGTATTTTTGCCTGCGGGGGGGTTGAAATCATGACTCCCGAAAACATCAAGGCAGTCTACGGCATTCCGGTAATGGTTCAGAAATTCAACGGTGTCCCGGTGATCATCCCGATACCATCCTCTACCGGTCATCCCGGACACCAGGAAGAATCCTGTTTAACGCCGCCCGATAAAGATCGCGTTACTTCCTTCTCCATGTAGAGTCCGCATTTCACCCGTTTCCCGGGAAAGGCGCCCATTAAATCAGGGCCGTGCTGAAATACCGCTCCACCCGGTCTGCCAGGATCGTTGCCACTACCATATCCCGACCATGAGCCCGAGCGGCCCGGCAGGAAGCCCAAACATTTGCTCCCGAAGAGGTCCCGACCAGAAGCCCCTGTTTTTGGGCCAGTTCCCGTGCCGTCGTGATCGCATCCTCATCGCTGACCTCAATTACTTCGTCAACCAGGCTCGTATCCAATACGGGAGGAACAAAACCATCGCCGATTCCCTGTATTTTATGCAACCCGGGCTCGTGCCCCAGGAGTGCGGACACGTTTTTTGGCTCAACGGCGATGATCACGACCCCGGGATTACGCTCTTTGAGAAACTTACCGACACCGCACAGCGTTCCTCCACTGCCAAGACCCGAAACGAAGAGATCGATCCGCCCGTCCATCTGCACCCACATTTCATTGGCGGTAGTAAGGTAATGGATCAGGGGATTGTCCGGGTTTTCAAACTGCTGGGGGACAAATATTGAGGGATCGTTGCCGGCACGTTTACATACCTCATCAACGGTCCCGGCAATGCCCTTTTCCGCCGGGGTCAGCAGCAGCTCGGCACCCAGTGCGCGGATGATTTTCTTTCTTTCCTCACTCATATTTTCCGGCATCACGATCACCACCCGGTAACCCTTCTGGACACCGGCCAGCGCCAGGCCGATACCGGTATTGCCCGAAGTAGGCTCCATGATCGTCATTCCCGTTTCAAGGACACCCCGTGCTTCCGCCTCCTCGATCATGAACTTGGCCACACGATCTTTGATGCTTCCGCCCGGATTAAGAAATTCCGCCTTGGCATAGATATTGAATCCGGTCATTTTTTCAAGCTTGATCATCGGGGTGTTGCCAATCAAATCAAGGACGTTTCCGGTCACCATTGGTTCAATCTCTCCCTGTAAAATATAATATCCTGAAAACAGATTGATCTTGGGCTGTTTCTTTTTATTCTTCCTATGATTTATAATTCCTCTTCATGCCGGAGGAAACAAAACGCAGGGGCAGCGCAAGCAAAACGGCCGCTCCACCCTGCGCTTGGCCGTAAATGTGCACCGGCCGGTATTTTACGATATAATCTAATCGTTCATCAACCTGAAATAATCAATTGAGAGGGGATGCATCTGATGGCCAACACGGTGCGATTTCTTGGACATGCCGCGTTTGAGGTGGTTTCCGGGGGGGGAAAGAAAATTCTGATCGATCCCTGGATCACCGGCAACCCGGTCTGCCCGGTAAAAACAGAAGATCTGGAGATCCCCGACCTGATTTTGATCAGCCATGATCACCATGATCACCTTGGTGAAGATGTACCCGCTCTGGTTCAGAATTCCGAGGTCGTGATCGCCGCCCAGCCCGAACTGCTGGCAAGGCTCAAGGGGATCGGAATCGCGGAAAAGAACTGTCTCGGAATGAATATCGGGGGCACGGTAGAGGTCGCGGGAATCAAGGTGACCATGGTCCAGGCGTTTCACTCGAGTGATGCGGGCACGCCCTGCGGCTTCATTATCACCATGGAGGACAGCAAAAAGCTTTACCATGCCGGGGATACCGGTGTCTTTATGGATATGAAAATACTGGGGGAGATCTACCCGCTTGATCTGGCGCTTCTTCCCATCGGTAGTGTTTTCGTCATGGATCCCGTTCAGGCCACCTATGCCCTGTCACTGCTGAAACCGAAAGTAGCGGTGCCGATGCATTACAAAACCTTTCCCGTTCTCGTTCAGGATGCGGATAATTTTGTTCGACTGGCCCGGGAAAAAACACCCGGGGTAGAGGTCAGGGTGCTCGAGCCGGGGCAAAGCCTGAAATTTTAGCACTCCCCGGACTATAAAATCCATTTCTGCTTGATGTTATGGCGGCAAAAAAGAAATAAACCGGCCGCAAACACAACCAATACCCCGTAGCATAGCCCTGGAGGCATGAAATTGTTTCCGGTAATGGCTCCGTTCAGAATTTCTGTCCCGTAAGTAAGCGGCAGCATGTAAGACACGGGCCGCAGAAATACGGGAAGGCTGGAAAGAGGTATGAACAGGCCGCACAGGAACAACATCGGAAAACGAAAAAAATTGGAGAAGGTTTGGGCTTCAAAAACCTGTTTTGCAGATACCGCAATCAGCAAACCGATCAAGGTCGAGGTCAAGGCGATTAAAATGACCGCCGGCAATAGCATCCACCAATTAACCGCGCCAAGGTTTACCCAAAATACAGCGAACAGGATCGGAACAAAAGCATTAAAAATGCCAAATAAAACTGCGCCGGCGATCTTGGCCAGCACCATTATATCCAAACTGATCGGAGCAAGGAGCAGTCTATCAAATGAACGACTGCTTCGTTCAAAGGTGATGGTTACAGCCAGCATGGAAGTTGTTCCAAACAGGACGCTCATGGCGATCAATCCGGGAAGCAACTCCAGCATACTTCCGTCAGGGGAGCGTAAAAGCTGCATCAACGTCCAGGAAAGTGGGAAAATAATCCCCCAGCTGATATTCGGCGGCTTGAGATAATAAGTTTTTGCATCCTTGTTCAGGATGCTCCAAAAAGCAATTACGCTACCCATTAACCGCAGCCCCCTTCTCCTTTTCCTTTCCAAGCTTCGCGGCGGCGATGCCGGTCAGCTCGACAAATACATCTTCCAGCGTGGGACGCAGTGCTTTGGCTTCATAGACCGCAACGCCGTTACGGTCAAGATACTCCAGCACCGGAAACAACGGAATACGATACTTCGATTGAAGCACCAGGGTAGACGCGTTGATTGGTTCAACAATACTTCCTTCAAATTGCGCCTGCAAGCCGGCGGCGAGACCATCCGCATTGACGTCTGTTACCAGCCGGATCGTGTGGCCGTGCTCCACGCTTTCCATCAGTGCATTCACGGATCCGCTTGCCACAATCCTGCCCCCGACAATAAAGGCCAACCGGTTACAAAGACGTTCGGCCTCCTCGATATAGTGAGTGGTGATGAAAACGGTGGTGCCCTGTTTTTGTAAATGCAATATCAGTTCCCGTATCTGCCGGGCGCTTTCCACGTCGATGCCGGCAGTCGGTTCATCCAGAAACAGGATGCGCGGGGAATGGATCATGGCCGCGGCAATCGTCAGCTTGCGGCGCATTCCTTTGGAGTAGGCTTTGAAGGGACGTTTACCGGCTTCCACCAACTGGAATTGTGCCAGAAGGCGCCGGGCTCTCATCTCCCTTTCCTTTTTTCGCATACCGTAAAGGGCGGCACAGAAACAAAGATTCGCAAACCCATCCATTTCGGGATAAAGATTGCTAACATCGGGTACGACGCCCATCATCGCCTGTGCTTTTTTGGCCTGTCGGCGTAGATCAATGCCATTGATTATAATATCTCCCCGGGTCGGGCGAGCCAGGCCGGTGATCATATTGAGAGTCGATGTCTTTCCCGCGCCGTTTGGACCTAGAAACCCAAATACTTCGCCCTCCGCGATCGAAAAATCGATACCTCCCACCGCGGTAAAATTGCCGTATACCTTTACAAGATTCGTAACCGTAACCATGCTCATCAAGTCCATCCTCCCCTCCCCGCCCCGCTTGAACCAAAGCAAAATCCTTTTCCTTGGCCGCAACACAATTAGCTGATGGGTATATATCAATTATCATTATACCGTTTCAGTCTTATCGGTCAACATTATTGACGAATACCTGAAAAAAGATATAATGAAATCGATCCATGGCATCGTACTTGTTACCTTGAGCAAGGCTTTCGATCATCGTCAGTACAGGTTTACTGTCATCCTGACATGGCAAAGGAACTCTTTCAGGGCTTTCCAACGGGAACCTGTTAACATGTTTAGGAAAGAGATGAGGTTATGTCACCTGAATTTGAAGAGTTGCAGGAGCTGATCCTGGCAGAAGCACGGAAATCATTCGGGGAAGCCGCTTTCGATCATGCCCTCAATCCGAAAAACATGGGTCGGATCAATGATCCCGACGGATTTGCCCGGATCACCGGCCCCTGCGGAGACACCATGGCAATATGGATCAAAGTCCAAAATGAAACGATCAACGCCATCAGCTTCCTTACCGACGGTTGTGGGACCAGCGTCGCTTCGGGGAGCATGACCACCACGCTGGCCGGGGGTAAAAATATTCAAGAAGCTTCCCGGATCGAAGCGCAAGACGTACTTGAAGCCCTGGGAGGATTGCCCAAGGAAAGTGAGCATTGTGCTCTCCTGGCCTCAAACACCCTCAAGGCAGCGATCAAGAATTACCGGGATCACACAACCACGCAGCAGCAGGGCTAACTGCCGGTGCCGCTCCCCTCAACATCCGGAATAACGTTTTTCTTTTACCCCGAGCGTTGCGAAGGACCCCGCCTTGGGGTTTCTTTATGTCCGGCTGGCGCTTCCCATTCTCCCGGGACAACAAAGGGAAACAAGACGCGGATGTCAAATCATGCTTTAAACCCTGGAACCATGGGGGGTGTTTGAATGCTTCTCGGCATTGATGTGGGAGGCACTTCGACCGACGGGGTATTGCTGCATGACGGAACCCTGGTGAAAAGCGTCAAAAAAGCGAGTGACTGCGGCGACCCGGCGGCAACCATTTTCGCCGTGCTCGACGAGCTTCTGGAAGGCCATGATGCGGAAGCCGTGCGGCGCGTGGTGATCAGCACCACCGTCGTGACCAACCTTCTGGCAGCCGGACGAGGCGCCAGGACCGCGCTGCTCCTCGTCCCCGGCCGGGGTCTACCCTTCGAGTTTTACCACATCGCTCCGGATACCTATTTTTTAAGAGGCAACACCGATTTCCGGGGCAACATTACCGAACCGGTTGACCCGGTTGAAATCGAAAACGCGGTCGCAGACCTTCGCGCCCGGGGCATAACCCGCATTGCCGTGGCGGCCAAATTTTCGCATCGCAACCGCACCGCCGAGCAGGAGATTGTCCGGGTTGCCCACCGTCTTTATCCGGAAGCGACGCTGGTCGCGGCAAGCGAAACCGCCAACCGCATGAATTTCCCGCGGCGCGCAGCAACAGCCTACTACAGCGCCATGACCGGAGAAGAATGGAACCGTTTTGCCGGCCGGGTTGAAGCGGCCGTGACAAAACGCGGTCTCAAAACCCCGGTTGATATCCTTAAAGCGGACGGCGGAACGATGCCGCTGGCGGTTTCGCGACAAACCCCCGTCGAAACCGTGTTTTCCGGGCCGGCGGCGAGCGCCATGGGCGCTGTTGCTTTGAACCGCCGCCGCGAAAATGCAGTGGTGATCGACATCGGGGGGACGACCACGGATATTGCCCTTTTAATCGACGGAGAACCGCTGCACGCCTCCAAAGGCGCTTCGATCAACGGGCGTTTCACCCATATCCAGGCGCTGGCTTTGCGCTCAATCGCCCTCGGAGGCGACAGTGGGATCAATGGCAAAAATGGGCAGGCCGACATCGTTTCAGAAAGGAGCGGCCCGGCGGCCTGCTTCGGCGGGCCGGCAGCTACGTTGAGCGATGCTTTCATTCGCCATTATAAACTGGAACCAGAAAAAGCGGATCAAGAACGAGCCCGATCGAAGCTGTCCCAGGCCGCCGCCGAGGCGGGCCTGGAACCGGCCTTTTTTGCCGCCGCGATGGTCGAGCAGGCGTTGGAACGTTTAAACAGCCTCATTCACGATATGTTTAGCGAATGGGAAAACGAGCCGGCCTACAAGGTTTGGGAGATTGTCCACCGACGCCGCTTCCAAATAGATCGACTGATCGGTATCGGCGGGGCGGCAGGCCTGGTGATCCCGCCGCTGGCCGAAAAACTGGGGGTACCGTACCTGGTGCACCGGCTCGCGCCGGTCGCCAACGCTCTCGGCGCCGCGGTGGCGCGGCCGACCCTGGCACTATCGCTCTACGCCGATACGCAGCAAAAACGTTATCTGATCGACCGGGAGGGAATTGAAGGTCCCATTGCCGACCCGGCCGGTTTTCAACTGGAACAGGCCCAAAAAATTGCCACGGGCTACCTGGCAAAACTGGCCGCCGCCGGGGGGGCGGCCGGATATGCGAATAAGACACGGGTCCACCTGGCGGAACAGTTCAACCTGATCCGCGGTTTCAGTCGAGTCGGAAAAATCTTTCGGGTTGAGGTCCAGATTGCTCCCGGACTGATCGACGCCTTCAAGGGGGTGGCAGAATGAAACCGACCGGCCTGCTCTTCTTCCCCGCTTTCGACTGGGCTATCTCGCCCACGCATCCGGAGCGCGAGGAAAGGCTCCTTTACACCCGTGACCAGATTTTTGAGGAAGGAATCATGGATTTGCCGCAGATCCGTGAATACCAGCCGCGCCTGGCGGAACCCCGCGATATTGCCCGCGTTCACTTTTGTGTGCCCACGATTGAAGCGATCGCCACCGAGGCTCACCGCGTCGCCGCCGGCGGAGCGCTGGTCCTCGGCGACGCTTACGCCGGCGGTGAAATCAAAAACGGCTTCGCCATTATCCGTCCGCCGGGGCATCACGCCATGACCGTGGTCCACGGCAACCGCGGCTTCTGCAACATCAACCACGAAGCGATCCTGATCGAGTACCTGCGCCGCAAGCACGGCTTGCGGCGGATCGCCATCGTCGACACCGATGTCCATCACGGCGACGGCACGCAAGAGATCTACTACCATGATCCCGACGTGCTCTTTATCTCTTTTCACCAGGACGGGCGCACTCTTTATCCGGGCAGCGGTTTTGTCGAAGAATTGGGTCTTCCGCCGGCCACGGGAATGACGATCAACATCCCCCTGGCGCCTCGGACCACCGATGAAGGAATCCTTTTCATGGTCGACCGTTTGATCATACCCCTGCTGGAGGAGTTTAAACCGGAACTCGTTGTTAACTCGGCCGGCCAGGACAATCACTATACCGACCCTCTGGCCAATATGTGCTTCTCTGCCGGCGGCTACGCCGAGCTAAACCGGATGCTGGCCCCCGATATCGCCGTGCTTGAGGGCGGTTATTCCGTCGAAACGGCCCTACCCTACGTCAACCTGGCCTTGATCATGGCCATGGCCGGAATCGATTACTCGAATTTACATGAACCCGACTACGAACGGAGCGCTTTGAAAGAAGATCCGGCCAATTTAATACGGCTGGAAAAAATAGCCGCGCTACAGCTGCAAAATTTTCGGATGCGTCGGGAACTGCAAGAGGCGGCCGCGCATGGTTACGGAGATTTTTTCCGCACCAGCAACCAAATTTATTACGATACGGATCAGATCCGCGAAAACCAACAGATCAGGCAGCGCCTTTGCCCCAACTGCGGCTCGTTTCGGGTCATCGCCTCGACGGCGCTGCACGGGTCCGGCCGCCGCAGCCGCGTCCTCTGTTTCAGTACTCCCCTTTACTGTTGCGATGCCTGCCGGGAGGAAGGCCGTGCCGAATACCGGCAGGCGCTGGATAAAAACGAGGGCAAATATGACTATATTCTCCTGCAGGATCGATTTGCGGATGATTACCGCCGTTTTGACTGCAAAAATGAAACCGAACACCGTACAACCTAGAAAGCCCCGGGCAATCCCGCCTAGCCGCGGCCGGGGAAGCAGCCCTTGAATAGCCGGCCGGCCTGTTCCTGCAGTGCTTTCAAGGCCAGACTGAGCGGTTGCAAGCCGGGGATGATTTTGCGTTTGCCGGTTCGCCAATGCGGAAATGCCTCCCGGTTGAACAGGACGAAAGAGAGCACCTTCCAACGCTCCTTCCATCGCCGGGGCAACAGCACCAGACAGAAGTAAGTCCCGGTGTGGGACGGCCCGGCAAACAGCCTCTGCCGGTAAAAGTTTAGCTCCAGGGGGTTGATCTTATCCACGGGCAGCCCGATCCCCCCCGCTTCGACCGGCCAGGAATGGGCGCCGGTAACCGCGGCCACCAGCGCCCTGGCCAGGGTCAACAACTTTAAACAATGGTATTGCGCAGCCATGGTATAGATAAAAGCCCAATTGAGCCGGTTGCCCAGCACGGCGTCAAACTGGCACAGGTCGATGAACCATTTCAGCCCCGCAAATTTGTGACCCAGGGCAAAATGATACACAGAGTGCAAAAAATGCATCTCCAGACTGAGGCAGGGTACCGGAATTCCCTCCAAATCGATCTGATCGCGGTGTTCAAACCAGGGGACATCATTGACGGGATAGATCGTTTCCAAAGGAGAGCCGCGTTGGATCAGGTTGAGCAGATCCCAGTGAATATCCACATTTATCGTAAAACCGCCCAGGGAGCGAAGAAAATGCATCTCCGTGTGGTACTCATCCTTGATCGCGGCCCACTCCCGCTCCGTCCCGCCAAACCCGGGATCTATAAACGGAGAAAACCCACGAGCAAGCAATATTGCCCGCACCTGGGAATAATCTTTTTTGTGGATGAACAGATCGAGATCACTTACCGGCCGGATATGGAGGCTGCCGTAGAGTTTCTCCAGGTGGGAAAAACCCTTTAACAAAAGATACTCGATCCCCAAACAGTTCAATTCGCGGAACAGCTCCGCTCCTTCACGAACAAAAACGGCATTGATCAGGGCGGTCCGACCGGCCGCCTTTTTCAGGCTTTGCAGCACGTCCCCGGGCAATTCCGTGACAAGCGCACCTGTAGTCAAGGCATCATAAAAAAAAGCTGCGACCCCTTGCCCGGCCAGAGTACCGGACAGCGCAGCGTTATCGGAGCAGACTCCAAAGCCGGCCGGTTTTGTTAAAGAAGAACCCGACTGCGAACCGTACCGGATCTGCAAAAGCTTATAAATTGATTTTTCGGCAGCGGCCCAGGCCATTTCAGCTCAACCCTAAAAAGTGAAGCCATTTTACTTTACCCACTATAATCGGAAGGTGAAGTACCGCCACTCAGCTCATTGATGTCGCCCAAAAGGACCAGCTCAGGCTTTTCATACTCTTTTTTCATGTTTTTCCCTCCTCGCCAAACAACCCGTTATCATTCCGGAATAACTACAAAACCGCATTTCCCTCTTTGATCGAGAACCGAACGCACAATGCCGTGAAGACGGTATTATTTGTGTTTTGTTCCGCGGGAGCAGCACACCCCTTGTCTTGTATCATGCCCCTACTGCTTGTAAAGTAACAAATCCGGATCGCTTTGTCAAGAAACAGATGGTTCCGTTTCCAAAATATAACGAGCTGTACTTCGCCTCATTATTCCGCAAGTATCCGAAAAAGATTGCCTCTACGGCTCCAAATATGGACGGCTTTTTCCACAATGATCCGGATGACCTTTAGCGGCGGGTTGCGGCGCAAAACGGCCGCTCGATCCCTCCTACGCTGGTAAGGGAAAAACCGCCGTTTCATCCATGCCCGTCGTTCCGCGGCGGGTACAGCCGAAAGGTGATCTGTTTGATAATAGGCCCTGACCTTTTCTCCGGTCCAAACGCCGTTTTCAAAAAAGGAGTTTCCTTTTTCCCGGTAGAGATCTGTCCCGGGGTAGAGCTGCAGCATACTCATGCTAAAAGTAAGGTGAGGCGGGCCCCGTTTTAACCAGTGCAGCCGCGCCTCCAGATCCGCTACGGTTTCTCCGGCAAAACCGGAAAGCATATAAGCATGCACCTCCAGCCCGGCCCGACGGCACAGCTCCAGAGCGCGACTGTTCTGAGCCACCGTGGTCCCTTTCCGCACACTGTCCAGCTCGGCCTGAGAAGCGGTTTCGAATCCTATTTCCACCAGGGTACACCCCGCTTTTTTCAACAGCCGGAGCATCGCGAGGCTGATCCGATTAACCCGGGTCTGGATGGCGAACTTGATCCGGCGGTGCAGGCCGGCGGCAATCATCTTCTCGCAAATCATCACAGCCCGTTCCCGATCAAAAAGGAAATCGTTATCGTGAAAATAGATCCCTTCCAGCGGATATTTCATCAAAACATCCCTGATCATTTCTACCACGTATTCCGGGCTATGCCGTCGCACCCCCTGCCCGTAGGTCAGCGACTCGGTGCAAAAAGAACAACGCCGGGTGCAGCCGCGCGAGGTTATCAACGCCACCGCGGATAGATAGTGACCACGGATGGCGTTTTTCCCCGGGCGGGTATAGAAGCGCATATCCAGGAGGTCCAGGGCGGGAAAAGGTAGCTTATCCAGATCGGAAATTTGTTCCGGCGCCGAACCGGAGATCGTCTCCCCGTTTTTCCACCAGAACCCAGGCACGCGGGACGGATCTGCACCACCGGCCAGGCTGAGCAAAGCCAGTTCCCCTTCACCCTGCACCACCCCGTTCAGTTGTGGAATTTTTTCAAGGGTTAATTCCGGCAACGCGGTCGCATGGTGCCCTCCCGCCAGCAGCGGACCCAAAAATTGTTGCCGGATCAAGGCGGCACAGACGGCGGTGTCGTCGATCAAGGGTGAAATGGTATTAAGCCCAATCAGGTCCGGTTGAAATAAATGCAACCGTTGCAGCATCCGTGCATCGATCTGTTCCTGATCGGGGCCCAATGAGGCCGCTGCGGCAAAACGGTCGAAAATAGAAACGGTATGCCCTTCCCGGCGCAGAATGGCAGCCATATAAGCCAGCCCCAACGGGAGCAAGCGCGGCCCGGGTTTTTGCGCCAGACGCGGCAAGGGTGAGATAAGCATTACTTTCACGTAAAACCCGCCTCCTGTTTCCCCGCTCCGACAGCTCTGGTATTTGGGTTTCTATTTCAGTTGTTTCGGCGAAAAACCGTTAATTTCAACCGACCGAATTTTGGAGCGGCTTCAAACCAGAACCATTCCGCATCACCGTTCGATCACCCGGTACCCTTTCCACGGTTTCCCCCAGATCCCCAGCTTGCGAGCATGGCTTAGCTGCGCCGCCGTGAACGGATCCGCAGCAAAGCCCTCCAGGCGGTCGTGTTTTTCCTTCAACCGGTACAACAACCGGTACGCCTCCAGATCCACCGCCAACGGATTTGCACCGACCAGAATGGTTTTTCCCGCAACAGCCAGGCCTTCTACCGGCCCCCCGGTAATGAAAACTGTTCGCGCGTCCATGATCACCAGGTCCGGTTGCACGGCCAGACCGATTTCGGCACATTTTTCCTGTAGATGTTCCCGGTGCAGCGGCTGCCTCTCCAGGGGGTGCATGAAGCCAACCGCCAGTTTGATGGCGCCGGTAAACAACGCTTGGCGGTGAGTTTTCAGATTGGCGAGGGCGATCAGGCACTCCGCTTCCAGTGCCGCCCGGGGCACGGTGATCCGGGCCAGGTAAGTTCCCGCCACCGGCACGCTGACCCAGGGCTCATCATCAAAACACAGGATCCGGGCTCGGCCCGACAGAGCGTCTTGCAACTTCGCCTTTTTCGCCTGCCGCCTGGTCGGAAGCACCGGCAACCCCGAACAGTCGCCGGCTACCACCTCCCGCGCCCCCAAACGCCTTAAAAGGCCGGCAACCACGCAAAGCATCTCCGGGCAGACCGAGGCGGGATACGGATCGGCTGTATTCAGGTTAAATTTAATAAGCACTTTTTTCCCCGAAATCAGGTCCGCATATTTTTCCCCTAACAGCTTTCCCAGGTTTTCTGCGGCCCGGTCCAGGCCTTCGGAAGCATCGAGGCGGTAAACTCTTTCCAAACCGACGCCGGTCGCATCCCCGGAAGGCCTGTTGCGCAACCGCGGCGCGCCCGTTCCTGCGAGTATAATTTTCCGCAACACGCGGGGCCGACACAATTTCCTGTGGAACCGGCGTAGGACGGCATAGAGCTTACGCCATACAGCTTTCAATACCGACAACCTCTTCCATCAGTTTTGCAAAATAAGCCATGTCCGTACCGAAATGAACACGGTAACACTGGACCTGACTTAAAAATTCCATCAGGAAATCGAATTTACGGACTGCGATGTCCGGGATAAAACCGGGCATGGTCACCGGGAAAAGATCGCCGACCACGCGCGCCGGATTGATCCGTTCAATCGCGCTCTCGCGTTTTCCGGTTTGGATCAAGGTCGCCAGGAAGCGCGCGGCAACGGTGGGCTCGTAGCGCAGCCCCGCCGAAAGTGACGCTTTGTAGTAGCACTCCCCGTTCAGTTCAATATATGGTTTTTCATCCATCAGTTCCGGGAAAAAACGTCGCAGAGTCTTTTGCCCCAGTTTCACCACATCCGAAAGGGTAAAACAGTGAAAGCTATCCCCTTCCCGGCGGAGAAGGATCAGTTCGTCATTCAAAAGTGGGTATCCCCGCCGTACCAGGGCGAAGGCCGCAGTTGACTTGCCGAAGCCGCCAGGACCGGTGAACAAAACCCCCTGCCCATGCATCTGAACACACGAGGCATGAATGGAACAGAATCCCTCTTTTAGCAGCAAGCCATTCAATACTTTGAAACCAAGAAGCAGGTCTGCGTAAAAAGGGTTAAAACCACCTGCAGGATAAAAGAGCGCCTGACCACTGCCCCGCCCGTAATCCAGCCGGGTTCTCCCGAAACCGGGCATATTGGTCCACCGCATCTCACCGCGCCTGTACATTTCAAATGGAATTTCCCGATCCAGGAGCAGTAATGTTTGCATCCGCCTGTACTCATCACCGGGCAAGGGAATGAGCCGCCCGGCTGCACCTTCTTCCGTTTCCAAAAGCTCCAGCTTTATTCCCGTCGATCCGCTGCCCTCCTCCCGAGGAAGACAAAGATACCTACCGATTGCCTCAAGCCGTCGCCGCCGGTTCGATTGAATCTCGATCAAGGTACGGCAAATCTTGAAACGCGACGAAAAGCAATCTCCCTGTGCAGACACCAATCAACCCTCCAGTATGGGGGTATAGCGGGCAAGCATACCGGGATTTTCATGAAAAGGAACCCCCTCTAAAAGCAGCCAGGCATGGCTCAAAAGTTCATCATTTTCTTTGCATACCCCCACCACCGCCCGGGCTTCCAGGCCAAGACGGCGGCAGCAATGGTAAAGAACCAGGGTCCGCCGCAGGCACGGCTTTTTACTGCGGTAGATGCGGTGCAGATAAAAGTTGAGCGCTCGCCAGGTTTTATCCAGGGTTTCCCGGCCTGTCTCCCCGGTAGTCTCCACCGGCCGCTGTTTTCCCCTCTTCGGCCGTTCCAGGCCGGCAATACCCTTCAGGATATCCCGGCACGGCAGGTAGCGCAGGCGGATCGAATAGCAGACCAGGAGAAAAAAAGAACGCGCCAGAAGGGCCAGATCACGCGGCAGGTCATACCCCTTCCAGTACCACATCACTCATTTCCCCCGCCTCTTAACCTTTGAACAAGAGCAGATTGCCGGCGTTCATCCGAGAAACCCACTCCACGATATCCCGCTCCAGCACCGGGCGTTCGACCGCGTATTCATCCAGGAGCAACATGATAATTTCTTCCAGGGTCCGTGCGCCGTCCACCTTCTCCCACATCGACAGGCCCACCGTATTCAGACCGAAATATTTTCCGTCAGCCGGATTGAGGAGCACCCCTTCTCCTTCCAACTCACGCCAGACTATTTCCGGATTTTTTACCGGGATCCTTTGAAGCATCTCGTCATCCCTATTTTTCTTGAATAAGTAACCCTAACCGTTCGCAACCAAAGCAACTCTTTTATCGCACTATTAAAACAGCGTCTCCAACAGATCGGAGAGATCGGGGCGGCCGATCTCCTGCAGTTCATAGTGCAACCGCAAAACCGGCTTGTTCAGCTTGAGCACCCGGCCCAGATCGATCGGGGTGGCCCCCAGAACCAGATCGGCGTCGGAATGGTTGGCAGTTTCCTCCAGCTCCTGAATCTGTTTCGCACTGTAACCCATGGCCGGCAAAAGTGTTCCCATCTGAGGATACTTGACGAAAGTTTGGCAAATACTGCCCACCGCGAAGGGTCGCGGATCGACCAGGGCAGCTGCGCCAAATTTACTGGCGGCGATGACCCCGGCCCCGTAGCCCATGCCGCCGTGGGTCAAGGTTGGGCCGTCCTCGATCACCAATACCCTTTTGCCTCGCATCAGGTGCCCGTCCGGAACGAACAAGGGCGACGCAGCCTCGATGATCAGCGCCTCCGGATTGGCCGCAGCAATATTTTGGCGAACCGTATTGATCCCCTGCAGGTCGGCCGTTTCAACCTTGTTGATGATCACCGCGTCCGCCAAACGCAAATTCGTTTCCCCGGGATAATACTGCAACTCGTGCCCGGGACGGTGCGGGTCGACCAGGGTAATATGCACGTTGGAATGGTAAAAGGGGAGGTCGTTGTTGCCCCCGTCCCAGACGATCACGTCGGCTTCTTTTTCGGCCTCCTCAAGAATACGGCCGTAGTCCACACCGGCATAAACGATAATCCCGTGGTCAATGTGCGGTTCATATTCCTCCCGCTCCTCGATCGTGCAGCGGTGGCGGTCCAGATCGGCATAAGCGGCAAAACGCTGGCAGGTTTGAGCGGCGAGATCGCCGTAGGGCATGGGGTGACGCACGGCTACCACCCGCTTGCCCTCTTTCTTGAGCAGGTCACAGACCTTGCGTGTCGTCTGACTCTTCCCGACCCCGGTGCGCACCGCGCAAACGGCGACGACCGGTTTGGCCGACTTGAGCATCGTCGTGTACGGACCCATCAAACGAAAATCCGCTCCGGCAGCCAGGACGACGGAAGCCCGGGAACCAACGTAATCGTGCGACACATCGCTATAGGCGAAAACAACCTGTTCCACGGCGTGGGCCCGGATCAGTTCCGGCAGTTCCGCCTCGGGGAAAATGGGCACCCCCTCGGGATAAAGGCTGCCGGCCAGCGCCGGCGGATAGAGCCGGCCTTCGATATCGGGAATCTGGGTAGCAGTGAAGGCTACCACGCGGTACTCCGGGCGATGGCGGAAAAAGACGTTGAAATTATGAAAGTCCCTTCCGGCTGCACCCATAATAATTACTCGCACAGGCTGGCTCAGAATCGGTTCCCCCTTTCAAGATGTCCGCGTGGCGCGGATAAAGTAAGCGGAAAAACATGCTTTTTACATGAGCAGGGCCAAGATTGCTTTCTGGACGTGAAGACGGTTTTCGGCCTGATCGAATACGATCGAACCCGGTCCGTCCATGACAACGGAAGTGATCTCTTCGCCGCGGTGGGCCGGCAGGCAATGCATCACCAACACCCCGGCCGGGGCCAGGGCCAACAAAGCTTCATTGACCTGGTAAGGCATCAAGGTTTGCCTGCGCCGCTCCTGTTCCTCTTCCTGCCCCATGCTGGTCCAGACATCCGTATAGATCATGTCGGCTTCCCGAACAGCCTCCTGCGGCCCGGTTACAATTTCAAGCCTGGCCCCGCTTGAAGCCGCATCCGTCCGGGCCAGTCGAACCACCTCCGGGTCGGGCTGATACCCCGGCGGGCAACAGACGATCACGTTCATCCCCACCCGGGCCCCGGCAAACATAAGTGAATGGGCCATATTGTTACCGTCGCCGATAAAGGCCAGGGTTAGACCGGTGAGACAATTTTTCTTTTCGCGGATCGTAAACAGATCGGAGAGTGCCTGACAGGGGTGAAGCAGGTCGGTCAGGCCGTTGATCACCGGAACGTCACTGTAACGGGCCAGATCCAAAACGTCCCGGTGATCGAAAGTACGGATCATGATCCCGTCCAGGTAGCGGCTTAAATTTCGGGCCGTATCGGCCATGGTTTCACCCCGTTTTAACTGCAGGTCACCGGCACCCAAGTAAAGGGCATGTCCTCCCAGTTGCCACATCCCGACCTCAAAAGAAACACGGGTGCGGGTCGAGGTTTTCTGAAAGATCATGCCCAGGGCCTTCCCTTTTAAAGGATGATAGTGTTCCCCCATCTTCTGTTTCATTTTGAGAAGATGCGCTGTATCAAGGATCTGATATATTTCCTCTTCCGTATAATCATGAATGGAAATCAGATCCCGCCCTTTCAAATTTACCGCCATGACTATTTGTTCCTCCCTTAACCTTGCCCGATCTTATCTCCCATCGCCGCCCCCACCGGGGGCAGTTTGACCGCAGGGACTACGAGTGGTAAGGATGTTTACGGCGCCCGGTGCATTGCCCTGCCCCTGTTTCTTACCGGAACAGGTCCGGGGAACGGTTTCAAGCAGGTGCATCCCGCTCATACTCCGCACCGCCGCCTCTTACAGCGGGAAGTTCCGTCAGCACCCCGGACAGAGCCTCAAGAAAACGTTCGTTCTGTTCCTTGGTGCCGTAGGTTACCCGGATATAGGTCGGAAAACCGAAGATGTCTCCGGTCCTGACAATGACGCCGCGCTGCAATAGCCGTGTAAACACGGCCCGGCAATCCCGCTTGACATCGACAAAATAAAAATTGGCCTGGGTTGGAACCGCCTTCAGCCCCAATTGCGCCAGTCCGGACTGAATCTGGCGCCGCCCCTTCAGCACCAGCTGCAGGCTGCGTTCGATGTGGTCCCTGTCCTCCAGGGCTGCCCGGGCGGCTTCCTGCGCTGCGGTATTCACGTTGAAAGGTTCGCGAACCCGGTGCAGATCCGCCGCTACCGGCGCCGGGGCGACACCATAGCCGATCCGTAAACCCGCCAAACCGTAGATTTTTGAAAAAGTGCGCAGTACCACTACCGGATAGCCCTGCCGCAAAAGTCCGATGCTATCCGGATATTCCGGATCCCGGGCATACTCACAGTAAGCCTCATCCAGGACCACCAGAATTCCCCCCGGAAGCCGCTCAAAAAACTGCTTGAGGGCATCACGGGAGAACATGGAACCGGTCGGATTGTTGGGGTTGCTTAAAAAAACAAGGCGAGTGCGCCCGTTCAAAGCGGCAGCCAACGCCGGCGGGTCAAAAGCGAAATCTCTTCCCCAAAGCGGAACATAACGGGGGGTTCCGCCCATCACCCGCAGAGCTAACTCGTATTCCGAAAAAGTCGGTTGAACCGTTACCCCCTCATCGCCGGGATTAATATAAGTCCGGCAAAGCAGGCCCAAAATTTCGTCGGAACCGTTGCCGAAAATGAGTTGCCGCGGATCCAACTGCAGCTTTGCCGCTAAAGCTTCTTTTAAATAGAAACAGTTTCCATCGGGGTAGTAATGGAAACGACCCATAGTATTTTCAAGAGCTTTGATGGCCAGCGGCGATGGGCCGAGGGGGTTTTCATTGGAAGCAAGCTTGATCACACCGGTCAGGCCCAGTTCTCGCTCAACTTCTTCCACCGGCTTGCCCGGTACGTACGGCTTGATCAAATCCAGGCAGGTGCGTCTGGCCGGATAATGCATTTCGTTTCTTCCCTCCTTTAACTTTCATTATTATACCGGATCTTGAATATAACTTAAACAAGCAGGATCGGACTGGAGGCGTCACCTTGTTTATTACCGTTATATTCAGCCGGAAACGGCTTAAATTACTGGGCGGCCTTATCCTGGTTTTCGCCTTATTGCTGCTGACGCCGCTCTTGAACCTGCCGGAACGCCTGGCCATGGTCACGACCAGGGAAAACCGCCTCGTCCCGATCTACTACGTCGATACCCCGGAAAAAAAGGTAGCCTTCTCTTTTGACGCCAGTTGGGGCGCCGAACGCACCCCGCTCATCCTTGAAATATTGCAGGAAAACGATATCAAAACCACCTTCTTCCTGACCGGTTTCTGGGTGGAAAAATACCCCGATTTCGTCCGGCAGATCGCCGCCGCGGGGCACGAGATCGGCAACCATACTGCGACCCACCCTCACCTGAGCACCTGCACTCCGGAACAGATCCGCGAAGAACTGGTTCAAGTCGAGGAGATGATCACCGAAATCAGCGGGCAGAAACCGGCCCTCTTCCGCCCCCCCTTTGGTGATTACACCAACGAGGTCATCAAAACCGCCGCCGCGCTGAACTACCAAACGATCCAGTGGAGCGTCGATTCTCTTGACTGGCAGAATCTCGGTGCGGAAGAGATCATCCGCCGCGTCAGTGATCGCGCCCACAAGGGGGCGATCATTCTCTTTCATAACAATGGGCTCCATACTGCAGAGGCGCTGCCCGAAATGATCGATTACTTCCACAGCCACGGCTACACCATCCTCCCGATCTCGGAGCTGATTTACCACGACAACTTCACCATCGACCCGCACAGCGGGGCCCAGATCAAAGAAAAACCGTAGTCCCGAACCTTCCAAAATAATGCTCGAAATAGTAAGATAGAAGCGGGCGGCGAGCGAAAAAGAAAGCCATGCGGACAAGGGGGGTGCCGGCATGGCGGAGCAAGAACAAAAAGAAACCATTTTTGGTGCAATTAATCAACTGTTCCATTCAAAAGACAATATCAATATTCGCAATGTCCGTTTGGGAAACCTGCCCTATATGCTCATTTTCCCTTTGGCGCCTGTTTTTGCAAATATGCAGGGCGCTCTGTTTAGTGACTCGATTCACCTTTTCGGGCTCAATGCGATGACCCTGATGGGCAGCGCCTATTGCGCCGGGGCGGGGATGCTCTTTGCGCTGACCAATGTCAAGAATATGGCCCGGGTTTCGCGCCTACTGGCCCTGACCACGGTGATTACCTTTGTGCCCTGGATTGTCATGGAAGAGAGCCGGCTCAGCCTGGTGCTGGCGATTCTCTTTATGCTCGGCCTGGGCGGCTGCGCCGCCTGCGCCGCTTTCGCCTATACTTTTGCTCTCAACAACACGGAGAGGCTGCTCGGAGCGGCGCTGATCTCGTTATTCTTCGCCCTGAACCAGCTCGATTCCGGGTTATCCTTCATCTCCGGTTTTTTTAATAAGACCTATTTAACATTGCTGGTCGCCGGCACCTTCATCTGCCTCTGTTGCTACAAAACTGAAGATTTCGACGCTGCTCTGAACCGGCCGAAAGCGACGCTCAACCCCCCTTTGAAACTGATGCTCTATTTCTTTATCGCCCATTATTTTGTAGAGATATTCTATACCTACCTGCCGGGGGCCTCCTCGACCGGCGCCATGGTCGCCAACGGCGCGGTCGGCATACTGGTGGTCTGCCTCGCAGTGACGTTGCAGTTTCTTACCCGAAGCAGTATCTGGAATATGTGCAATCTCTTTTTTGTGGCGATCATCTGCACCTACCTCCTTTATTTCATGCCCGAAGGCTCCTTTCTAAGAGGCATGGCCCGCTTGACCCACGGCTTTGAACAGATGGGCTATATCGCCGCCTACTATCTCTTGGGCTGTGTTTTTAAAAAACAGGGAGACTTTCGCCTGTTCAAATTATGTCTGGTGACCATCCTTCCGGTAAGCATGATTTCTTATCTTCTTCCGGGTTTGCTCGCCTCCCACGCGCCGGATCTGCTGCCCCTGGTCGCCACAGCCACCTCCGGCGTCGTCTTTGTTGGGTTTATTTTAATGTCTCCCGCTTATTCGAAGCACCTCTTCCACGCCGAGTGGTCGGAGGATTTTCACGCTATTGATATGGGTGAGGCTGTGCGGCGGATGAAACAGGCGGATCCCCTCGAAGGGTCCAACCTTTCCCCCCGTGAAAAAGAGGTCGCCGCGCTGCTTTTAAAGGGGCGGACGGCCAAAGAGATTGCCGGGAAGCTGGAAATTTCCATCCATACCGCCAATTTTCACATCAAAAATTTGTACCGGAAACTCAAGATCGGCAGCCGCTCGGAACTGTTTCTATATTTCAGCTCCGCACTGCCATCCTTGAAGCAATAATGAAGCGATAAACTCCCATGACCCTGTTGCAATCCCGTGCTACCTACCACATTTGGTAGCTTTAAATTGTATCGGCTTCCCTTTAAAATGAAGTTAAAATGGATCATTTGAGAGGGAAGTGAAATCCATGAGCCAAGAAAAAGAAACCGGAAAATCGCCTCCAAAAGATAAACGCGGTCTGTTGATCGGCGTTATAGTCGGTCTGGTGATCCTGCTGGTCCTAGCCGTGGTCGTTTTAGCCACACCACTGAAAAAGACGTTCCTGGCGAAAAAAAGCGCGCCTGAAATTTCACTGGAACTGATCGGGGAGCAGCCGGAGGAGGAGGGTAAATACCGTCTTGAGGTTGAGGCCCTGGTTACAGGGAACCCTTTGCCGGAGGTAAGCTTTGGTCGCGATGACAGCGCGGGCGAGGCCGGTGAGAACCGGGCCTGGATCCTGCTGGCGCCGGGGGAACAATATACCCTGACCGCCGCCGCCGAAAACTCCGCGGGCCGGGCCTCCGCCTCGCTTGAACTGGAGGCGCCCGGCGAACCGGAGGATTCCCCCCATCTACCGGGAACCTCCGCCCCTGCGGGACCGGGAGCATCTCAAAAACCTGAAACATCCCAGAAGCCTGACCCGGCAGAGGGGGAAAAGACCCCGGAATCCAGCCCGCCGGAGAAAAATAACCCGCCGGTGATTGAAGAAATCAATATAGATGAAAATATAGTTTTTACCGGGATCAACTACCAGATTACCGCTGTGGCCAGCGATCCGGACGGGGATTCTTTAACCTATGAGTGGTCCGGCGACGGCTCCATTGCCGGCGCCAATGCCAACCCCATCACCTGGACCGCCCCCGCCAAAAAAGGCGATTATACGATCAAGGTCACGGTCAAGGACGGACGCGGCGGCACAGCTACCATGAGCAAGGTGATCACCGTCAACAACCCCATATCCGCGCCAAAGCTGAAGAAGAAAACCACCTTGGCCCCGGTAAAGGGAGGAGAAAGTGGGTGGATCATCGAAAATGGTTCTCTAACAACCACGGCCACATACGCCGGTGACAATGTATACAACCAGATGGTGCGGGGCTTTGTCAGCTTTGATATTGGCGAACTGGCCGACAGGGAGATTATACTAGTTAAGCTGCGCATGACGAACCCTAAGGTATTTGGCGATCCTTCCGCAATGGGCAATCTGGCGATGGGAACGGCGCACTGGGGGGCCCGGAAACTCGTTGCCGCAGATTACAATCTAAGCGGAACGGGTTTTGGATGGCCCGAGACCTATGATTTTACTGTTACCAGCAAACCGGATAGCGAAGGCGTCAGCAGCAACTTGGCCAAGAAGTTGCAAGGATGCATCGATGACGGCTTGAACCGGTTCCAATTCCGATTTCAATTCTCCAAAAATAAGACCAACGATAACAATAGCCCCGACGGCGTTCAATACGAATTCGATAATATTTCTCTGTATGTAGAGTACTACTAAAGGCGTCTTTTGCCAAATAAGTGGATCCCGGAGAGCAGAAAGCAGGGGGCGGGGAGCAAAATTGACTTGCTCCCCGCCCGTTTATGGGAGAACTTTTAATCTTTTTTGCCCGGCTTGGCCACACCCACCCCCTCCCCGAAGATAAATCCATCTTAACTTTCTCTCTTTGACAGGCCTTGGAGCTTTAAAACCCCCCCCCTTTTCGGTAATAGCGCTTATTTGAGCGGCCTACCACAATTGGCAGCTATCCAAAAAGCCGGCCCTTCCTTAACATGGAATCAAAGAAGGGATTATCATGAAAAGCGGCAAAAACATTGATCCAATCAAGCTCCTGACCCCCCGGGAAAGTGAAGTTTTCTACCTGCTGCTGGAGGGGATGAAAGCAAAAGAGATCGCCGCAAAAATGTCCATCAGCCCCTCGGGCGTTAACTATTTCGTCAAAAGAATATACAAGAAACTACAGGTCGAGAGCAAGGTTGATCTGATTCTAAAATATTTTGCTCTCCGGCCACCCCAAGCTTAAAAGGAGTGGAGAAGTTGAAACCATGCCACAACCCGGGGCGCTCGGGTTCACCGGCTTTTCCCCCAACGCCTTCAGCACGAGCCTGCCCGATTTTATTCAGCCTTTTTTTCGGTGTTGCTCCGGTGAGGACGCGCACGCCATTAACGTAATTTCCTGCAGGCCCTGGCAGCCGTCCGCATCGCGATGGTTTTTTTCGACCGAAACACACCGGACACTAGAAGTCTGCACCCTCAGCCAGATAGTGCAGGGTACGGGGTGAGGCGACTCCATGGATTGCCCCCTTGGGGCAAATACCGGCACAGCGTAAGCAGTATTGGCCCAAAAACAATGGGGAATGTGGTGAAAACGGCCACCGGAAACCCCAGGCCGATGATGTCGTCCCCATCGAGCTCTATCTTCTCGGTACATTCCATGCTAAACAGGTGGGCGGTAAAGCCTCTGTTACCAAATGTCTCTACAATTTTTTTGGCAACCAACTGCGTATTGCCGGTGCCCGAAAAGTAGTAAACCTTGATCTTTTTTTGTGTACCCAGGGGTTCACACCCGCTCATGTTTTTAGCCCCCTTTTTCACCGCACCCTTCTTGAAGGCGATTGCCCACCGGGTAGTAGTTACCCACCGGCGTGGGGATATAGAAGCCTTCCTGCCCGTTGACGAGTTCCTCGAAAAGATCACGCATAAAATGCTCCTGTTTATCACCAACCAATTTCAGCAGTGGTAACATCAGGCTTGGGTAGTCAGGTATCGCCACCCCGCTCACCAACCCATCGTTTTAATTGCACCCGCCTTTCGCCGGCGGGCGACTCAACCCAGACCCAGGTATTTTTCAAAGTAAACCATCAGTTTTTCGATGACGCTCTGCTTCTTGGCGGCGCGGCCGCCGCCGGAGAAACGGGAGAGGGGCGGCAGGATGCCGTCAATGTCCATGCCGGTGGTCTTCAGGACCCCGTGACGCAGGGATGTGTCCATGAACTTGCGCGTCTTTTCCGCCTTAAGATTCTCGGCCTCGACAATGGCCTGCAAATCTTTCTTTTTCTGTTCGGCAACAAAGGCAAGCCAGTCATCTTCCACCCGGGTGGCCAGATTGACCTGCTCGATAAACCTCTCGATAAGCTCCTTCTTGCTGCGCAGTTCGATGCTGGAGCTAACGGCGCGGTCAATGGCGGTCAGGATGCTCTTGTCGGTGCAGTTGGAATCGTGATATTTCGCCACCAGCATGAGGATGTAGTCGATGTTCACCTCGATCTGCCTGATCAGTTCAATTTCAAAGATGATATCGTCGTTTATATTTTCCTTGTCGGCATCCTTGCTCCTGGTGAATTCCTGATACAGGTCGATGTAGATGCTCTGGTAATCCTGGTAATCCCGCTCGGAGAGAATTTCATTGCCCGCAAAGTCGTCAAAGGCGGTAAGGATGTTTCTAAGTTTGAGGATGGCGCCGAAAAGGCGGATGAAGTCTTTCTGCGCCCCTTCACCGGCAATTGCCTCGCCCGGGGGATACTGTGCTTGAAGGGAGGCGATAAGTTCTACGTAGCCCGGCCTGTGTTCCCCCTTCTCCTCGTAACCGTTGTAGTAATCGTCATAGGTTTTCATGAGGACGATTCCGCCGGCGTCCTTGTCTCCGAAGAGGGCGATGGATTCATCGGTGGCCTGCTTGAGGTCGCGGAAACAGACGATGTTGCCGAATATCTTCACCGAGTTCAGGATCCGGTTGGTCCGGGAGAAGGCCTGCAGGAGGCCGTGCTGCTTCAGGTTCTTGTCCACCCAGAGCGTGTTCAGCGTGGTGGCGTCAAACCCTGTAAGGAACATGTTCACCACGATGAGCAGGTCCACTTCGCGGTTCTTGACCCGCATGGAGAGATCCTTGTAGTAATTCTGAAACTTATCGGCCGAGGTATCGAAGTTGACGCTGAAGGCCGCGTTGTAATCGGCAATGGCGCCGTCGAGGAAGTCGCGGGAGGTCTGATCCAGCCGTCCGATTTCGAAGCCCTCTTCGGCGAGCAGATCTTCGGGATCATCCTCGTTGACGCTGAAGCTGTAGATCAGCGCCACCGTAAATTCCCTCTTTTTCTCCGCCAGCTGGCGCTTGAATTCGGCGTAATACTTCATGGCCAGGGGGATGGAGGCCACGGCAAAGATGGAGTTGAAACCCGCCACCCGCTGCCCCTGGAGGGTGTAAAAGCTGTTGCGCTTCGTTTTCTGATCAAAGTGATCCAGAATGTAGGCGGTGACCTCGCGGATGCGCTCCGGCGCCGCCAGGGCCCTTTCCCTGTCGATGGCCGGCACCTCCTTGTCCTCGACCCCCTCCTTCATCCTCACCGTGTTGATGTAGTCGATGCGGAAGGGCAGCACATTGCCGTCGTTGATGGCATCCACGATGGTGTAGGTGTGCAGCTTGTCGCCGAAGGCCTGGGGCGTGGTTCTGAAAAGGGGGTTGCCGCCGCCCGGCGCATTGGCGGCGAAGATGGGCGTCCCGGTGAAACCGAAGAGATGATAGCGTTTGAAGGCCTTTTTAATCCTCCTGTGCATATCGCCAAACTGGGAGCGGTGACACTCATCAAAAATGATCACCAGGTGCTTCTTGAAAACTTCATGCTTTTTGTTCCCGGCAACAAAGCGGTCCAGCTTCTGGATGGTGGTGATGATGATGCGCGATGCCGCGTCTTCAAGCTGGCGCTTCAGGATCCTGGTCGAGGTATTGCTATCGGCGGCCCCCTTTTCGAAGCGGTCATACTCCTTCATGGTCTGGTAATCGAGATCCTTGCGGTCCACCACAAAAAGCACCTTGTCGATGTAGGGCAGGGCCGTGGCCAGCTGCGCCGCCTTGAAGGAGGTGAGCGTCTTGCCGCTGCCGGTGGTATGCCAGATGTAGCCCCCCGCCCCGATAGAGCCGGTTTTCCTGTAGTTGTGCGCTATTTCGATGCGGGATAGAATGCGCTCCGTCGCTGCGATCTGGTAGGGACGCATCACCAGGAGCAGCTCCTCGGCGGTAAAGACGCAGTAGCGGGTGAGCACGTTGAGCAGGGTGTGCTTGGCCAGAAAGGTCTTGGTGAAATCCACCAGGTCGGCGATAGCCTTGTTGTTGCCGTCGGCCCAGTAGGAGGTAAATTTAAAGCTGTTGCTGGTCTTTTTGCTCTTCCGGCGCTCCCCCTCGGCGGCTTCCCGGATATGGCCGGTGCGGGTGGTGTTGGAATAATACTTGGTATGGGTGCCGTTGGAGATGACAAAGATCTGCACATATTCGTAGAGGCCGCAGGCCGCCCAGAAGCTGTCCCGCTGGTAGCGCTTGATCTGGTTGAACGCCTCGCGGATGGCCACGCCCCGGCGCTTCAGCTCCACATGGACCAGCGGCAGTCCGTTCACCAGGATGGTCACATCGTAGCGGGCCCTGCGCGCCCCCCCGGCCTCTTCGTACTGGTTGATCACCTGCAGTCGGTTGTTGTGGATGTTGGCCTTATCAATAAGACAGATGTTCTTGGTGGAACCGTCGTCTCGTTTCAGGATCTGCACATGGTCGGCCTGGATGCGGCGGCTTTTCTCCACGATGCCCTCGTTCGCGCCGGCGATGCATTGGGCGAAGAAACGCCCCCATTCGGCATCGGTGAAGCTATAGCCGTTGAGCAGTTCGAGCTGCTTTCGCAGGTTGGCGATGAGGGCGGCCTCGTCCTTGATCGCCAGGTAGCTGTAGCCCTGGGCCTGGAGCTGGACCATGAATTCCCGCTCCAGGTCCGCCTCGCTCTGGTATTCGCCCGCCCGCCTGTACTCGGAGACATACTCGGCCACAACGGTGTTTTCATCGGTGGAAATGACGATGTTGTAATGGCTCACCTCCCCACCTCCTTGAAGGTCAGAAGCTTGTCGCGGTAATATTCGTACTGCTTGCGCCTGGCCTCGATTTCGGCGGGCAGGCCGCTGGTAAGGTCGTTCACAAGGGCATCGAAACGGTCGAGGATGGAGACGATGCGTTGCTGTTCGGCAAGCTTAGGCACTGGGATTTTTATGAGTGCCATCGCATAGCTCATAAGTTTTGGGTTCCCCATCCCCTTGCTAACGTGCTTTACTGCCGTAACACTCAGCGCGTAGTACAAATAACGTACTAGCACATCGCCAGTCTTCGGTTCTAGAAGTCCACAGACGTTTGTTATATTGAACCTACCGTTTCGATGGAATATTGAGCCTGCATTGGCGCCGTCTGTTGTCCATGTGAGATATTCCCCATCATAGATATAGGTTGCAATACTGCCTAGAACACCGTCATTTTCTGTCTGTGAAGAATACACTGGGTATGGACCAATATTTCTCCTGATATATTCCTTGGATATTACCTGCCCCCTGCTTACATTGCAGATGTCACCAATGGCCATCCATTCAATTTCAGTAATTGGTTTTTTGCCGAAATCTAGAAGCTGATTGCGGTAATACTCGTACTGTCTCTTCCTCGCTGTAAATTCTGCTGTAAGTTCTGCTGTAAGCTCTGTAAAATTGTCCAGGATGCGGACAATTTCACGCTGCACCGGGGAGGGGGGAATGGGTATGCGAATTTTCCTGATTGCAGGGATACTTGAATGCACAACTTTACTCTTTATCCTACCTTTACTTTTCTGCTTTTGGGCACTTGTAGTGGATAAAGCGTATGCAAGATACTTAGGATCCTGGCGGTGCTTTAGGACTACAATGTCGCCACCAGCCAGACATTTTCTATTTCCCATGTATGCAGAAGACTTTGCTATATCTTCAACGCTTTCCCCGGTTATAGCAAAAAGGATGTCGCCATGCTCAAAATATTTTCTATTTGTGATTGCCGTTTCATTCGTATGCGAAACACACTTGTCAAACCATATGCCGTAAGTTGTGTATATTTCGCCGTAGCGCACGCAGGGAACCCCAGTGGGGGTGATCTGTTTTCTTGTTATGCCATTACCACGGAAAATATCTATTGATATTTCACCTACAGTTTTGTACTCCACCCCCCCGGGGCAGAGCTCCGCGATGAGTTCATCCAGCCGGCTCATGGCTCCACCTCGATCTCGGCGATGATCCTGGCGATCTCTTCCCGCAGCACCTGTTCCCGGGCCACGATCTCTTCAATTTCCTTGTTCAGGACGACGATATCCACCTTCTCCCGGGTATCCTCCGGTTCCACGTAGGTGGATACAGAAAGGTTGTAATCCTGCCCGGCGATCTCGGTGTTGGGTACGAGCCTGACAAAATGATCTCTATCCCTTCTCTCGATGTAGGCGGTCAGGATGGCCTGGAGGTTGTCCTGCGTGAGCTTGTTGCTGTTGGTCACCTTGACGAACTCTTTTGAGGCGTCGATGAAGAGGGTGCTGTTGTCGGCCTTGGATTTCTTCAGCACCATGATGCAGGTGGCGATACTGGTGCCGTAAAAAAGATTGTCCGGAAGCTGGATGACGCAGTCGATGAAGTTGTTGTCGATCAGATATTGGCGGATCTTCCTTTCCGCCCCGCCGCGGTACATGACGCCGGGAAAACAGACGATGGCGGCGATGCCATTGGCGGCCAGCCAGGAGAGGGCATGCATGATGAAGGCCAGATCGGCCTTGGACTTGGGCGCCAGCACACCGGCTGGCGCATAGCGGGGATCATTGATCAAGAGGGGGTTGGCATCCCCCTCCCACCGGATGGAGTACGGCGGATTGGAGACGATGGCCTCGAAGGGCTCGTCGTCCCAGTGCAAGGGATCGGTAAGGGTGTCGCCGTGGCCGACGTCAAACTTTTCATAGCCGATGTCGTGAAGAAACATGTTGATCCGGCAGAGGTTGTAGGTGGTGATATTGATCTCCTGGCCGAAAAAGCCCAGCCGGACCTTCTCCTTCCCCAGGATCTTGGCGAACTTGAGCAGCAGCGATCCCGAGCCGCAGGCAGGATCGTAGACCTTGTTCACCTCTGTCCTCCCCACCAGGGTGATGCGGGTGAGCAGCTCGCTCACCTCCTGGGGGGTGAAATACTCACCGCCGCTCTTGCCGGCGTTGGAGGCGTACATGCCCATCAAAAATTCGTAGGCGTCGCCGAAGGCGT
>CAYQQK010000015.1:0-55911 GCA_964420065.1 uncultured Syntrophomonadaceae bacterium
TTAACTCGTACCAATATCCGGGGCTACTATTAAACGGCATTTGCGGAATGCCTGGCTTCCGGTGCCGGCATCTTGCAGGAAAGGCGGAAATGTGGTATTATTCTTTTCCGAAGCGGCAGGAACTTTAACGGAAAGGGGTTGCGGGAATGAAGGCTAAAATACACCCAAAATATTACCGGACCACGGTTACCTGTGCCTGTGGCGAAACTTTTGAAACCGGATCCACCAGGGAGAACCTGCGGGTAGAGATCTGTTCCCGGTGCCATCCTTTTTTCACCGGCAAACAAAAATTTGTTGATACCGGGGGACGGGTTGAACGTTTTAAACGCAAGTACGGTTTGGAGTAACTGCATGTTTTTGAAAGCAGAATCGCCCCGGGGACGGATCCTGCTTTTTCTTTGTTTTGTTTCTGGTTGAAAGGAGGTTGCAGCATGCCTGTTCGGGAATGGATTGGCGGCCAGGCTGTCTTGGAGGGAGTGATGATGCGCCGCCGGAACCTGATGGCGATCGCTTTCAGGCGGAACAACGGGACCATCGGCGTATACCGGGAAAATCTTTTTTCAGCCGGCGAGCGGTTTCCTGTATTAAAATGGCCGCTGTTAAGGGGCGTCGTCGCTTTTTTTGAATCGCTCTGGCTCGGGGTGCGTGCCTTGAATATTTCCGCAGCTCAGGCTATGGAGGAAGAGGGCGAAGAGCTGCAAGGCTGGCAAAGCATGCTTATGGTTGGCCTGGGGTTGGTCCTGGGAATAGCGCTCTTTTTTATTTTGCCGACCTTTCTGGCCCGGTTTTTGCCACCGCTGCATCCGGTCGTGCTTAACCTGGTTGAAGGCCTGATCCGGCTCTCGATTTTTTTGGGCTATCTGCTTCTGATTACCCGTTGGAAGGATGTCCAGCGGGTTTTCCAGTACCACGGTGCGGAGCACAAGGTCATTTTTAGTTACGAAGACAGGGGCGAGATCACTGCCTCCGTTTCCATCCGCGACTACTCCACCCGCCATCCCCGTTGTGGCACCAGCTTTATTCTGATGGTGATGGTGATCAGTATTTTACTTTTTTCCCTTTTCGGGTGGCCTCCCCTTTGGCAGCGCATCCTGGTGCGCCTGGCTTTGCTTCCCCTGGTAGCGGGTATTTCCTACGAGGCGATTCGTTTCACTGCCCGCAGTGCTGCCTGGCCGGTGCAATTACTGGTTGCACCGGGGCTTTGGCTGCAATTGCTAACAACCCGGGAACCGGCGGACGATCAGGTTGACGTGGCCCTATGCGCACTGCAAGGGGTGCTGGAACCGTTCGAAAGCAACGAGCCGGTGATCCGGGACGGTTTTCCGGTTTCTTCCGCGGGGGTGAAAACCGGTGTATGAAAAGATGGAAGCCCGAGAAAAACGCTATCGGGAGTTGGAGCTTCTCCTGAGCGACCCCGGGGTTATTCAGCAGCATGTTTTATGGCAAAAATATTCCCGCGAGCTGGCCTCCCTTTCCCGGCCGGTACAATGTTATCAGGAATACCGGAAGGTCGATGCAGAGCTCAAAGACGCCAAAGGGATGCTGGGCGAGGCCCTTGACGATGAGATGATCGCCTTTTTGGAGGAGGAGAGACGAAGCCTCGAAAAACAACTGGAATGCCTCGGGGCACGGTTGCAGGAATATCTTCTGCCCCCCGATCCCAACGACGACAAGAACGTTTTTGTAGAAATCCGTGCCGGCACCGGCGGTGAAGAGGCCGCCCTTTTTGCAGCCGATCTTTTACGCATGTATACCCGCTTTGCAGAAATGAAAGGCTGGGCGCTCGAGCTCGTTGATGCCAACCCGACCGACATCGGCGGCTACAAGGAGGTCGTTGTCGGGGTGGAAGGAAAAGGTGTTTTTGGGTATCTCAAGTATGAAAGCGGTGTCCACCGGGTCCAGCGCATTCCCTCCACCGAATCCGGGGGGCGTATTCATACCTCTGCCGCTACGGTAGCGGTCCTTCCGGAAGCGGAGGAGGTGGAGGTGGAAATCGCACCCCAGGATCTGCGGATCGATACCTTTTGTTCCACCGGCCCCGGGGGCCAAAGCGTCAATACAACCCAGTCCGCGGTGCGGATCACCCACCTTCCGACCGGGGTGGTGGTTTCATGTCAGGATGAGAAATCCCAGTTGAAAAACAAGGACAAAGCGATGCGGGTGCTGCGTAGCCGTTTGCTGGACAAATACCGTGACGAACAGGAAGCGCGCGTAGCCCAAACTCGCAAGTCTTTGGTCGGCAGCGGGGACCGCAGCGAGCGGATCCGGACTTATAATTTCCCTCAAAACAGGGTTACCGATCACCGGATCGGCCTTACCTTGCACAAGCTGGACCTGGTTTTGCAGGGTGAGCTGGACGAAATTGTAGCGCAGCTTTCTGCTTCGGACCGGGCGGAACAACTTGGAAAAACGGGGGCATGACGCGGTGTTCTCTCTGTCTGCCGGTGAAGCCCTGCGCAGGGCTTCTTCTGTTTTTAAACAGGCCGGCCTGGAACGATCCCGGGAGGAGGCGGAAATACTCCTGGGGCGGATCACCGGGTGGGGCCGGTTGAGGGTGATCACCGCCCCGGATCGGAAATTGGGCTTTCTGTCTCGGGTTCGGCTGGCGGCGGCGGTGCGCCGCCGGGCGCGTCACGAACCGCTGGCCTATATTATCGGGCGTCGCGAATTTTATGGCCTGGAATTTACCGTGAACCGAGCGGTGCTGATACCGCGCCCGGAAACGGAGCTTCTGGTAGAGACAGCTTTGGAGTGGGTCCAAGCGACAGGTATTGCCACTGATAGGGTGGGTCTGGACGTTCTGGACCTGGGTACCGGTTGCGGTTGTCTGGCGGTTACCCTGGCCGGGCAGTGGCCCGGGGCCCGCTTTTGGGCGGTGGATTTATCACCGGCCGCGCTCGGGCTGGCCAGGAAAAATGCACAACATCACGGAGTGGGGAAACAGATTACCTGGTGCAGGGGCGACTACTGGCAGGCCTTGCAGGGGGTGGCGTACAACCAAAAATTCGATCTGATCCTGGCCAATCCTCCTTATATTGCGACCGGGGACTGGCCCGGCCTGCCGCCGCAGGTGCGGTTATACGAACCCCGCCTGGCTCTGGATGGCGGCTCCGGTGGTCTATACGGCTTCCGTAGTATTTTGACCGGTTTACCGGGCCGGTTGCGCAGTCCCGGCCTGCTGCTTCTTGAAATCGGGGCTGATCAGCGTTTCACGGTGGAGCGTTTGTGTCGTGCCAGCGGTTTGTTCCACACGGTCCATTTTATAAATGATTACCGGGATCAACCGCGGGTTTGCATGGCTCTAACTTAGAGTCCGCCCGGTTGTGGTCATGGTCAGCTTGCCGTGTTTAACCCCTTTTACGCCGAGGAGACGTCCGGATACTTCCCGTGCCTCGGCAGACGGTCCCTTGATCAAGAGCACCTCCAGGCAGCGATCGTGGGCCAGATGGACATGCATGGTGGAAACAATCAGATGATGATAGTGGTGTTGCAGATCCAGGAGCAGCTCACTTAAGCCCCGAACATGATGGTCGTAAACCAGGGTGATCGTTCCGGCCACCTCCGCCCCTTCTCCGGCCGCCCAATCCTCCTCGACCAGCCTATCCCGGATCAAATCCCGAATAGCCTCGGAACGGTTGGCATACCCTTTTTCACCGATCAGGTGATCGAACCGTTCCAGGAGATCCTGGCCGATAGATATTCCGAAACGGACCAGTTTGGACAATTCAGAATCGCCTTCCTCGTTTTTAATGATTATATCATTATCCCTGCCGGACCTCGACCCCTTTTGGACCTGGTTTTCACCTTTCCGGGTCTAAAGGATGCCTTTAATGGCAATAATAGGGATGAAGGGAGGCTTCAGCCATGCTTTCGCGGCAAGTACAACTGAGCGGGGTGAACACCTACAAACTGCCCACCCTGCCGCCGGAAGAAACGAAGGCCCTGTTTCAAGCGGTTTCTCGTGGTGACCGGGAAGCCCGGGGCAGGCTGGTTGAATGTAACCTGCGGTTGGTCCTGAGTATTTTGCAGCGATTCAAAAACCGCAGTGAATCGATGGATGATCTGTTCCAGGTGGGCTGCATCGGGTTGATCAAGGCCATTGACAATTTCAAACTGGAGCATAAAGTGAATTTTTCTACCTATGCCGTACCGATGATCGTGGGAGAGATCAAACGTTACCTGCGGGACAATAATTCGATACATATCAGCCGTTCGATCAAGAGCCTATCGCATAAAGTGCAACAGACCCGGGAGGCGCTGGTGAAACAAAATAGCCGGGAGCCCAGCCTGGAAGAAGTAGCGCGGGAAATGAACCTGGAACCGGAAGAAGTAGTATTCGCCTACAATGCGGCCCAGCAACCGTTATCGTTGCACGATCCGGTGTTTCATAACAGTACCGATCCGGTCTGTGTCATGGACCTGATCAGTGACCGGAGCCAGTGTTGCGAACGGTGGATTGATGATCTTTCCCTTCAGGAGGCCCTGGCACAATTACAGCCACGGGAGCGGGCCATCCTTGCGGCGCGGTTTTTCGGCGGAAAAACTCAGGTCGAGATAGCCCGGCAGGTCGGCATTTCCCAGGCCCAGGTTTCGCGAATCGAAAAGGCGGCCCTGGAAGTAATCCGTTGCCACTGCCGCCGGACCGGGGAGGAGCTCAGGTCCGATGAGAGGTAAACATTTTTATCGCCGTCTTTTTCCGCTCTTTTTGCCGGCAGCTCTGCTTCTGGTTCTGTTACCATTGTTGTCTTGCAGCGGCAAGGCGAGTACGGAGCGATGGGCAGTTTATTCATTTCATGACCCGGTATTACGCCTGCACATCCTGGCCCATAGTGATACCCCCCGGGATCAACGGGTCAAGACACATGTTGCTGTAGCGACAAACCGGTTCTTGCAGTCCCGGATAACGGAATCCGGGTTTGAAAATAAGGATTTCCTTGAAAGTATTTTCCCGGAGCTCGAGCAAGAGCTGAGCCTGGTATTGGAACGATTGAATTACCCCATGGCAGTAAAGATCAGGCTGGTTCGGGAAAAGTTTCCCCTGCGGGCCTACGGACGGCATGTTTACCCCCCCGGTTCCTACCCGGCCTTGAAAATTATCCTGGGCCGGGGGAAGGGGGAAAACTGGTGGTGCCTGCTTTTCCCTCCGCTGTGTTTGCCCGTGGTGGAAACACCGCCTGCGGATGAACCCGGGGGCGAAGTTTCATCCGATCCGCCGGTCCGGTTCACGAGCCCGTCTTTATCCGGAAATCCGTCCGGATCCGCCCGCTGGACCTTTAAGATTCGCGAACGGGTTCATCACTGGATCGCCGGGGCCGGTTCAAAATAAGCTCATCTTTTTGACTTCCCGTTCCATCTCCAATCCCGCCGTTGCAATGGTCGGACCCTTCTTCTATAATGTAACTGTGCCATGTAACGGGTTGCAGGGGGGGGATCCTTGGTTTGCTTTGGGAAATATTGGCCGGCCTGGTGGGAGGGATGGGGCTTTTTTTATTTGGCATGCAGATGATGGCCTCCGGTATGCAGAAAGTAGCCGGCGACCGCATGCGCCGAATTCTGGAGGTACTTACCAATAAACCGGTTTGGGGTGTATTTACGGGCCTGGTGTTAACTGTACTGGTCCAGAGTAGCAGTACTGCCACGGTGATGGTCGTTAGTTTCGCCAACGCCGGGCTGATCAGCCTTTCCCAGGCGGTTAGCGTTATCATCGGGGCGAATATCGGTACTACCGTGACCGCTCAGCTCATTTCATTCGAATTTGTGACCCGGCTGGCCCTGCCGGCAGTGGGGATGGGGGCCCTGATCAATTATTTTGGCCGGCGCCGGCTTTACCGTTATTTTGGACAGGCCCTGCTCGGCTTCGGTTTCCTTTTTTTGGGGATCAGCACCATGACCCGGGGGATGACCCCGCTGCAAAATGCCCCCCTGGTCTTGCAAGCCCTGATTCAGTTTGGCCGTTTTCCAGTTTTGGGGGTGCTGTGCGGGGCTGCTTTTACCGCTCTGATTCACAGCAGCGGCGCCTCCATTGGGGTGATTATCGGCCTGGCCATGCGCGATCTGATTTCCTTTGAAGCGGCGGTGCCTCTTATCCTTGGAACCAATATCGGGACATGTATCGATGCCGTAATAGCCAGTCTTGGTGCCAGCGTTTCCGCCCGGCGTGCCGCCGCTGCTCACGTTTTATTTAATGTGATCGGAGCCGGTCTGGCCCTGATTTTCCTACATCCATTTGTCCTGTTCCTGGGGGCTACGGCTTCCACGGTCCCGCGGCAGGTGGCCAATGCCCATGCTTTGTTCAACATCATGAATGCCGTGGTTGTGCTTCTCTTCTTTCAATATTTTAACCGTTTCATCCGGCGCATTATCCCCGGAGTGGAGACTTCGGTGGAGCTGGGCCCGAAATATCTTGACCCGCGCATTCTTAAAACCCCGGGTGTGGCCCTGGGGGGGGCCAAAAAGGAACTGGCCCGCATGGCTTTCCTTTCCCGGGATATGTTGAATGAATCAATCCGGATATTTTCGAAAAACGATCTAAAAACTGCAGAGCATACCAGGCGTATGGAGGAGCTGATCGACGGTCTGGAAAAGGAGATCAACATTTACCTGTCCGATCTTTCCCAGCACTCCCTCACGCAGCAGCAATCCCGGACGGTGCGTGGTTTCCAATCCGCGGCCAATGACCTGGAAAGGATCGGCGATCATGCCGAAAACATCCTTCAATTGGCTGAAACAAAAGTGGAGGACCGGTTGCATTTTTCCGACACGGCCCTGGAGGAGATCAACATGTTTTATAGCAAGGTTGACGCGATGCTGGGGCGGATGCTGCGGGCCTTTGAACAGGAAGATATCATTTTGGCGGGCAAAGTGATTGACGAGGATGATTCCGTCGATGCCATGGAGAAGGAGCTGCGCCGGCGGCATATTGATCGGATCAACAACAAGGAGTGTTATCCTGCAGCCGGTGTCCTTTACCTTGATGTTTTAAGCAATCTTGAACGGATCGCCGATCACGCGGTCAACTTTGCCCAGATGATCATCAGCATTTAAAAATGACCAAGGGTCGGATAAGTCCGGAATAAAACCGGGAAGAGGTTTGTTCATGGCGAGGGTAAGGCGGCAGGTTACCGGGACACTGTTTTTACGGGCTACTCCGCCCCAGAAACGGACGATTAACTTCGCGGCGGCGTTGCTTCAAGCGGGGGGCCTGGTTGCCTTTCCAACCGAAACGGTCTACGGTCTCGGAGCGGCGTTGAATTGCCCGGCGGCGATCACAAAAATATTCGCGGCCAAGGGGCGCCCGGCGGATAACCCCCTGATCGTGCATATTGCCCACCCGGGACAGCTTGGAGAAGTGGCGGCAACGGTTCCGGAGATGGCGCAGCGCCTGGCCGGTTGCTTTTGGCCGGGGCCGTTAAGCTTGATCTTGCCGCGCTCAGCGAAAATATCCCCGCTTGTCAGCGCCGGGCTTTCCACGGTCGCGGTACGCATGCCTGACCATCCGGTTGCCCTGGCCCTGATCACGGCCGCCAAAGCACCCCTGGTTGCCCCCAGCGCCAACCTTTCCGGCCGCCCCAGCCCAACATCGGCGCGGCATGTCCTGGAGGACCTGGTCGGTAAAATCGATGCGGTTTTGGATGGCGGTACCTGCCCGGTGGGGGTAGAGTCGACGGTGCTCGACCTGAGCGGGATACGACCGGTAATCCTACGCCCGGGAGCGATCGCCCCGGAAGAGCTGGCTACCGTTCTTGGAGTCACACCGGTCATGGGATGCACCGGTACCGGAAAAGCCCAACCTCCCCCGCCCGGGATGAAGTATCGTCACTATGCCCCCCGTGGTTGTCTTTATCTCATTACCGGTCCCGCCGGGCGCCGGCGTCGTTTGGTGGAACGTTTAACCGGTTACTTTCGTTTGCGCGGACTCCCGGCGGCGCATTTCAATCCCGCCCGGTTCGATCCATCCCCCCGGGCCGAGCCGTCACAACTGGCGCGTGATTTTTACGCTGCTTTACGGCGCTACGATCAGGCTGGAATTCGGATCATCCTGGCCGAAGAGATCCCTTCGCGTGGTGTTGGTGCGGTTGTGATGAACCGCTTGCGACTGGCGGCTACCCGTATTCTGCATGCCTGAACTGCTGTCAAAACCGGTTTTTAAGGCGGGCGGTTTTTGTTTTCGTTCCGCCGGAAACCCGTATGCAAGGGATGACGGCCCCTTGCATCCAGATCGGGGCGAAGGGGTGTCAAACCATGATTCTTTTCGTCTGTACCGGCAATACCTGCCGTAGCGTCGCGGCGGAATTGCTGGCCCGCAAATTATGGGAAAACAGCGGCTGCAGCCGGGCCGTGTTCTTTACCTCGGCGGGGTTGAGCGCCGTTCCCGGCGCGAAAGCCTCCGCACCACTGCGGTCCCTTTTGATGGAAGAGGGGATCGATGCCGGGGCCCACCGGGCGACTCCTTTGGAAGAGCATCTGGTTCGCCGAGCCAGGTTGATCCTGGTGATGACGGAAGGGCATCGTTTGCGTCTTTCGGAGCGGTTCCCGGGGACAGCCGATAAAGTGTTCTTGTTGAAAGAATATACCGGTTTGAGCGGTATTTCACCGGAAATTGAAGATCCTTACGGCTACCCGGAAAAATATCGAGAGATGGTGGAGGAAATTCGGCGCGCTGTCGCGAAGCTTGTCGGCATATTATCAAGCGGGAATGTTCCGCCGGGTGGGGGCTTTTAAAATGCGTGTTGCCCTGGGGAGCGATCATGCCGGATTCAATCTGAAAGAAAAAGTTTGCCGGCACCTGGGCGGGCAAGGGATCGACTACGCCGATTTTGGCACTTTTTGCGAGAATACCGTGGATTATCCCGATATCGCCTACGCCGTGGCCCGGTCGGTGGCTGCCGGAGAATTTGTACACGGAGTTTTAATTTGCGGTACGGGGATAGGCATGTCCATTGCCGCAAACCGGTTTCCCGGTGTCCGGGCTGCCCTCTGTGCCGATTCCTACACAGCCCGCCTTTCTCGCGAACATAACGACGCCAATATCCTCGTTTTGGGAGCGCGGGTCACCGGTTCCGGCTTGGCGCTGGCCCTGGTTGATATCTTTCTGAACACCTTGTTCCAGGGCGGGCGTCATTGCCGGCGTCTGGAAAAAATCGATCAGTTGCCGGGTGTGTGGTAACCTTGCGCCGCCACGGCTGTGCAAGCTGCGGCGACAATCCCCCGGTTTATATATTTGCCCGGGCCGCGGGGAGGGGACGGGGTCGGATCGTTTGAAAAACCTTGAAACCACCTGCAACCCGGCCAGATCTGGAGGCTGAAAACATTGAAGGAAGCCTGCTCTAAAAAAAACGCCGCCGCCCTTGATTACATACGCCGGGCCGATCCGGAAACCGCGGCGTTCATTGAAAAGGAACTGGATCGCCAGCAAAACCACCTTGATTTGATTGCCTCCGAAAACTTGGTCAGCCGGGCCGTCCTTGAGGCACAGGGTTCCGTACTGACCAACAAATATGCCGAGGGCTATCCGGGAGAACGTTATTACGGCGGGTGTGAGTGGGTTGATCGGATCGAAGATCTGGCCCGGGAGCGGGCCTGCAAACTCTTCGGGGCGGAACATGCCAATGTCCAACCGCATGCCGGCGCCCCCGCCAATCTGGCGGTTTACCTGGCCGTGCTTGAACCGGGTGACCGGATTCTCGGTATGGACCTGGCCCACGGCGGCCATCTCACCCATGGCAGCCATTTTAACATTTCGGGTCGTTATTATAAGGCTTACAATTATGGTGTTGACCCCACAACCCACCGGATCGACCCGGAGGCGGTCCGGGCCCGGGCCCTGCATGTTCGCCCGAAACTGATCATTGCCGGGGCAAGTGCATACCCTCGCCGAATCGATTACGGTGCCTTCGCCCGGATTGCGGTGGAATGCGGGGCTTACCTGCTTGTAGATATGGCCCACGTGGCCGGGCTGGTTGCAGCCGGTTTGCACCCCAGTCCATTTCCCTCCGCCGATTTCGTGACCACCACGACCCATAAAACCCTGCGTGGTCCCCGTGGAGGAATGGTTCTATGCAAAGCCGGGCATGCGCAGCGGATCGACCGGGCCGTTTTCCCCGGCTTGCAGGGGGGGCCCCTGATGCATGTCATCGCCGCCAAGGCGGTGGCCTTGCGTGAGGCCATGGAACCCGGGTTTGCAACCTACCAGCAAGCGATCATCGGCAACGCCGCCGCCATGGCCGGTGCCCTGTTGGAACGTGATTTTACACTGATAACCGGGGGTACGGATAATCACCTGGTGCTGATCGATTTGCGATCCCGAGAAGTAACCGGTGCGGAAGCGGAGCAGATCCTGGATCGGGTCGGTATAACCGCCAACAAAAATGCTATCCCCTTTGATCCGCACGGATCGCAGGTAACCAGCGGGTTGCGGCTCGGGACCCCGGCGATTACCTCCCGCGGTATGGGCCCGGAGCAGGCCCGGGAAATTGCCGTCCTGATCGATGAAGCCCTGCGTCACCGGGATAGCCCGGTCGAATTGGTTCGCCTGCGCCGGCGTGTCGAGATACTATGCCGGAACTTTCCGGTTTATGAAGCTTTCAATTAGCGCCGGATCCGCGATGCGATCTATTCATTCGTGAAAGGAGACCCGATATCTTTGCAGCGTCCGTCCTGGGATGATTATTTCATGGAAATTGCCCGGGTTGTTTCCGCACGATCGACCTGCTTGCGGCGGCAGGTCGGGGCGGTGGTGGTTCTGGAACGCCGAATTTTGACGACCGGCTATAATGGGACCCCGGGAGGGTTGCGTCACTGCGCCGAGACAGGGTGTTTGCGGGAGCAGTTGCAGGTGCCTCCCGGTGAACGGCACGAGCTTTGCCGGGGGCTGCATGCAGAGCAAAACGCGATCATTCAAGCCTCGATTCACGGGGTGGCCATCAAGGGTGCCGCTATTTATTGTACCCATTATCCTTGTGTGGTTTGTGCCAAGATGCTTATCAATGCCGGGATTGTCCGGGTTATGGTGGGCGGAGACTACCCCGACGTCCTGGCAAAGGAGATCTTTGCCGAAGCCGCGGTCCCGGTTGTTTTGCGGCAAGAATAAATATACTGTCTGTAGACTATATTTAAACATTTAGAATCGGGCAGGAACTGCTTTATCTTTGTTGAATTTACTTAAATCCCTATTGAAGGCATATTGTCAACCAAGTGAAATAATTTGGCCTTATCGCTTTCTTTCAGGTAACATTTTTGACGGCTTTTGATGGCGGCGCCAAACGATGCGGGACCCGGCGTTGGCGGCGGCGGAACGTAAGGTTTTCTTTTCATTTTTGAAGGTGGTGAACCCGGTGACGCTGGATATGGTACGATCGATTCGGGAGGCGGAGGAGCAAGCGAGCGCGATCATCCGGGAGGCCCGGGCCGAGGCGCGGCGGATCGCCAAGGAAGCCCGGATGAGAGCGGCGCGACTTCGGGAAGAAGCCCTGGCCGGGGCGGAAGCCGAAGCAGCCCGGGTGGTGAGGCAGGCTGAAGAAGAGGCCGGACGCGAGGTGGCGCTTTTGGGGGAGCAGCAGCGGCAACGAATTGCACAAATCCGGGAGAAGGCGTCGGCACACCTGCCGGAGGCGATCGCCCTGATTATCGAAAGGATTTTAAAGCATTATGCCGATCGCTGAAATGAAAAAAATTTATATCCTGGCACACCGTGGGGAACGCAACGCCGTGATCAGCCTGTTGCACCGGCAGGGAACGGTTCAATTGATCAGTGTTGCGGACGATCTGTCCCGGGGTGAACTACCCGTCGGCCTGCTGCCCGAACAGGCCGACGAGGCGGTGCCCGACCTGGAAGCCGGGTTGGGTGAGGTCCGTTACTGCCTTGATTTTCTGCAGCGGTATTTCCCGCTCCGCAAAAACTTTGTCGAACAATTTATCGGATCGCGTCACCTTTTAACCTCGGAACGTTTCAACAGTTATGCCGCCGACAAGGATCAAATCAAGACGATCTATGCCTCATGCCGTGCAATAGAACTGAAACTGGCCCGCCTGCGTAACGAGGAAACCCGTTGTTTGAATCTGGCGGAAGAGCTGAGGCCATGGGCCGGTTTTGAACTACCGCTGGAAGAAGTCCGTCCCAGCGAACGGCTACGGATGTGCCTGGGAATGGTCCCTGCCGGTGCGCTGGACCGGTTGCAGGGCGAGTGGTCAAATACAGTTCCGGATGGTCTCTTGAATGTTATTTTTGAAGACAAAGAGCAGATCTACGTTTTTTTACTTTATCTGGAGGCGGATGAAGCCGGGGCGGGGGAATTGCTCCGGAAGGCGTCTTTCAGCCTTTTTGACTGCGGCAGTTTGGAGGGTACGGCTCAATGGAATCTGAAGGAGCTGGCGCTCAAGCAGGAGGAGATCGGGCAGCAGAAGGCTGCCGCCCTGGATGAAATGGAGAAAATTTTGGAACACCGGCCGCGGTTGATGGCTTACTATGACTGGCATGAGAACCGGCGCGCCAGGGGAGAAGCGCTGTCCAACCTGGGCCGGACCGAGGCCAGCATCCTTTTGCAGGGATGGGTTCCGGCTGCGGCTTTGCCCGCCCTTGAAGAAGCACTGTCCAGGGAAACAGAAACGGCTGTGCTTGCCGGACGGGAACCGGAAGAGGGCGAAGACTATCCGATCCTTCTCGACAATCGGAGCCTGGTGAAACCTTACGAGGTGATTACCCGCCTTTATAGTTTACCCAGCAAGGGGGAACCGGATCCGACTCCTTTACTCGCTCCCTTTTTCTTTATCTTTTTTGGGATATGCCTTTCCGATATCGGTTACGGTTTATTATTGTCCTTGCTTGCCCTGTTCCTGGCCCGGAAACTCAAACTGGCCGGAATGGGGAAACAACTGGTTTTGCTCCTTTTCTGGGGGGGGCTGTCCGCTGCTTTTTTTGGCGCGCTCATGGGCGGGTTTTTCGGCAATTTGATCGACTTGCGGCCACTCTGGTTCAACCCGCTCGACGATCCGATGCGTATGCTCGTCTACTGTTTTGTTCTGGGGCTCTTTCAGGTTTACTGCGGCATGGCCGTGCAGGCGTACCGGGAGATCAAGGCCGGCAGGATCTGGGCGGCCGTCTTCGATCAGGGCCTGTGGTTTCTGTTTCTTACCGGTCTGGCGCTTCTGGCCCTGCCGGGGGCCCGGCAGGTTGCGACATGGAGTGCCCTTTCCGGTGCGGCTGGCCTTGTTCTGACCCAGGGGCGATCACAGAAGGGACTGTTTAAAAAATTCTTTGGAGGCTTGGTCAGCCTCTACAACATAACCGGCTATCTCAGTGACGTGCTTTCTTATTCGCGTTTGCTGGCTCTGGGGCTGGCTACCGGGGTCATTGCTACGGCGATCAATACTGCGGGCGGTTTACTGGCCGGCTCCATCGCCGGGGTGGTGGTCATGGTAGTGCTGCTCCTCGGGGGCCATATTTTCAACCTGCTCATCAGCACACTCGGCTCCTTTGTCCATACCAGCCGGCTGCAGTATATTGAATTTTTTGGCAAGTTTTTTGACGGCGGGGGAAAGCCTTTCCGGCCTTTTCACGAGGTCAACCGGTTTGTTGATGTCGAACCGGCCGGCCACGGAAAAGATTGAAACAAACAGGATGCCGTCGAACCCGGCAAAACGGCGGGGCAGCGGTGTCAGTATCCCGATTCCGGGGAATGAGTATGGCAAAGAACAGGGAGGTTGTCGCAACATGTCAGGCATTGTCTGGGCATTACTGGGGGCCGCGCTGGCCGTAGGGCTGGCCGGTATTGGTTCCGCCATCGGAGTAGGGATGGCCGGTGAAAGCGCCGCCGGGGTGGTGACCGAGGATCCGGACAAATTCGGTCAGACCCTGCTGTTGCAGGCCCTGCCCGGCACCCAGGGTATTTACGGACTTTTAACTGGATTCATCATCATGCAGCGCATCGGTGTCATCGGAGCAAGGCTCCTCGACCTTACCCCGGGACAGGGGCTCTCCATTTTCATGGCCGCTCTTCCGGTAGCTATTGTCGGCCTTATTTCCGCCATTTCTCAGGGTCGTACCGCCGCTGCCGGGGTCGGCCTGATCGCCAAGCGTCCGGAGGAACTGGGCAAAGGGATTATTTATGCGGTAATGGTGGAAACCTATGCCGTCCTGGCCTTGTTGGCCTCGATCATGCTGCTCTTTGGAATTCCCCTGTAAAGGAGCGACAAAATATGCACGGAGCGGAACGGATTACCCGGCGTATCCTGGATGAAGCAACCGCCAGGGCCCGCGCCATCTGTGAAGAAGTGCAGAGCGAGGCCGCTGCAACTGTAGCCGGGGCTGAAAAAATTGCCGCCTGCACCCAAAAGCAGGTTGCAGAGCGGGCCGCCCGGGAGGCCCTTGAGCAGAAACGGCGCATCAGTGGTATGGCCGAATTGGAAGAGCGCAAGGAACTGCTGACCGTCAAAAGGGATCTTCTTGAAAGTGCCTTCCGGCAGGCCCTGGAGCAACTGGGCGCGATGGATGAAAAAGCATACCGTATTTTGCTCAAACGCATGCTCCTGGCTGCAGTCAAGAGCGGGGATGAAACGGTAATCCTTTCTCCGCGAGACCTGGAGCGCCTGGACCGGGAGTTTTGGGCGGAGTTGAACCGGGATCTGGACGGCGCCGGGAAAAAGGGCCTGCTTGCTCCCGCTACGGAGACGCGCAATCTTTCCGGCGGTTTTATCCTGCAAGCCGGCGGGGTGGAATGCAACTGTTCGTTCGATTCGCTTTTAAAAATGCAGCGGGAAGAACTGGAACCCGAAGTGGCTGCACTGCTTTTCGAATGATCGCTTTCCCCTGAAAGGAGGACCGGTAATGACTGCAACAGCAACCAGCTATGCCTATGCCGTGGGCCGCATCCGGGTGATGGAATCACGCCTGCTCGATCGGGGGCAGCTGGATCGGATGATCGAAGCCGCTTCCGTCGAGGAGGCTTTACGGGTACTGTCCGAAACGGTCTATGCCGGTGCCGTCGCCGAACTGGCGTCCATCCACGATTTCGAGAAGATGCTCCGGAATGAATTTGGACATGTTTCGGGCGAGGTCCGGCGGATGAGCCCCTGGCCGGAACTGGTGGATCTGTTGACCCTGCGTTATGATTTGCACAATTTAAAGGTAATGTTTAAAGACAACTACCTGGGGAGTAGAACCGAAATTCTGTTTCCTTCCACTACGTTTCCACCGGATCAATTGCGGGCGGCGGTGGTTGAAGGAGATTATCGTGATTTCACCCCCGCTATTCGTTTGGCGGCGGAGCGGATTGCAGCGGAATTTTCCCTGACACAGGATCCCCAGTTAATCGATCTCTACCTGGACCGGGCGTTGTTTGATGAACTTTTGTCCGGAGCGCGCGCTGCCCGCTCCTCCTTCCTGGGAGGACTCTTCCGGCGGCAGGCGGATCTGGCCAACCTGCGCATTTTTGTCCGGGTTAAACGGACCGGGCGGGAACGCCAATTTTTACAAAAAGTCTTGTTTCCGCACGGTACGATCGATCCTTCGTTTTACCTGCCGTTACTCGATGAGCCATTGGAGACGCTGGTGATGTCTCTTTCGATGAGCGATTATGCGCCGGTGGTGACCGAGGGAGTACGGGCCTGGCAGGAGCAGGGTGAAGCTGCCTGTTTCGAAAAACAATGTGATAATTGTATCACCGCTTATCTAAAACGCTACAGGCGATCGCCTTTTGGATTGGAACCCCTGGCCGGCTATCTCTGGGGCATGGAGATCGAAATAAAGAACATTCGCCTCATTCTTGTGGGCAAAATGAACCGGCTTCCCGTTGGGGCGATCAGGAAGAGGGTACGCCATGCCTACGTCTAAAATTGCCGTGATCGGCGACCGTGATTCGATTCTTGGATTCAAGTTGCTCGGGGTGGATACTTTTAGCGTGACCGATTCCCCCGGAGCGCTGGCCGTGCTGAAGAAATTGGCGACAGAAAATTACGGTATCATTTACCTCACGGAAGAATTGGCACAGGAACTTGCCGATCCGGTGAACGAGTTAAACAAACGTTTTTTGCCGGTTGTGGTACCGATTCCGAACAGCAAGGGTGTTCTTGGAATCGGCATGCAACAGATCCGGATCAAAGTTGAAAAAGCGATCGGTGCGGATATTCTTTTCAGGAAAGACGGGTGATAGGCTTGGAGGCTGAAACCGGTCGGATCATCAAGGTTTCCGGCCCTTTGGTAGTTGCAGACAATATGTCCGGCGCACGTATGTACGATATGGTCCGGGTGAGTGAGGCCCGCTTGATGGGTGAGATTATCGAGTTGCGCGGGGATCGTGCTTCAATCCAGGTTTATGAGGAAACCGGCGGTCTGGGACCGGGAGAGCCGGTTTTCAATACCGGAACCCCTTTGAGTGTGGAACTGGGACCGGGTTTGATCGAAGCTATTTTTGATGGTGTCCAGCGCCCGCTTGATAATATCTACCGCCAGGTGGGCGATTATATTGTTCGCGGTGTGGAAGTTCCCGCCCTCAATCGGGAGCGCCGCTGGCAGTTTACGCCGCGGGTGAAGCCGGGTGACCTGCTTGAAGCGGGAGACATCCTGGGAAGCGTTCCCGAAACAACCCTGATCGAACACCTGATCATGCTGCCGCCGGATATCAAACAGGCACGGGTGCTGGAAATATTCTCCGGTGAATTCACCGTCGCCGATGTTGTTGCCCGGGTCGAAACAGAAAACGGAACACGGGAGCTGACTTTGATCCAGCGTTGGCCGATTCGTCGAGGCCGCCCGTACCGGGAAAAGTTGGGACCACGGTTGCCCATGTTAACCGGCCAAAGGATTGTCGATACCTTTTTCCCCATTGCCAAGGGCGGTACCGCCTGCATTCCCGGCCCCTTCGGCAGCGGCAAAACGGTGATCCAGCACCAGTTGGCCAAGTGGGCTGATGCCGAGATCGTGGTCTACATCGGCTGTGGCGAACGGGGCAACGAAATGACCGACGTGCTGATGGAGTTTCCGGAGCTGGAGGACCCTCAGACCGGTGAACCGTTGATGAAGCGGACGGTACTGATCGCCAATACTTCGAACATGCCGGTGGCGGCCCGCGAGGCTTCTATTTATACTGGCATTACCATTGCCGAATATTTTCGGGATATGGGTAACAATGTCGCTTTAATGGCCGATTCCACTTCCCGCTGGGCCGAAGCCCTGCGGGAGATGTCCGGCCGCCTGGAAGAAATGCCCGGTGAAGAAGGTTACCCGGCCTACTTGAGTTCACGTCTGGCTGATTTTTACGAACGGGCCGGGCGCACGGTTTGTCTGGGGCAGGACCATCGCGAAGGCGCCCTGACGGTTGTAGGGGCGGTTTCACCTCCCGGGGGCGACCTTTCGGAACCTGTTTCCCAGGCCACGCTGCGCATAGCCAAGGTTTTTTGGGGCCTGGACGCCTCGCTGGCTTACCGGCGCCACTTCCCGGCAATTAACTGGCTTCTGAGCTACTCTCTTTATCTCCAGGATGTAGCTCTCTATTTCAAAGAAACGATCGGTGAACGCTGGAATGAAATGAGACGTGAAGCGATGGGCCTGCTTCAGGAAGAATCGGAACTGGAAGAAATTGTTCGCCTGGTGGGTGTTGACGCCCTTTCAGCCCGGGAGCGCCTTGTTTTGGAAACAGCAAAGTCGTTACGGGAGGACTACCTGCATCAGAACGCCATCATTCTGGTTGACTCGTATACTTCCCTGCGCAAACAATACCGCATGCTCGGCCTGATTTTATGTTTTCACCATACAGCGTTGCAACTGGTTGAAAAGGGAGAGATCGATTTAGATCTGGAAAGGCTTTTCACCTTACCGGTGCGAGAACAGATTGCGCGGGCCAAGTATGTTTCCGAAGAGGAAATGGCCGGCCTGGATGAGGTGGAACAGGAAATTCGGGAACAGGTTGCCGCATTATCCGGCGAGGGAGAGGAAGAAAATGCTTAAGGAATACCGCACGGTCGCGGAAATAGTCGGTCCCTTGATGCTGGTGGAGCAGGTTGAGGGAATCAAATATGAAGAACTGGCCGAGATCGAAATGCCCGGCGGGGAGATCCGGCGCGGTCAGGTGCTGGAAGTGGATGGGGACCGGGCCCTGGTGCAAATATTTGAGGGTTCGACCGGGATCAACGTTGTTTCCGCCCGGGTGCGGTTTTTGGGCAAGGGAATCGAACTGCCTGTTTCGCAGGATATGCTCGGACGTGTTTTCAGCGGTTTGGGGCAACCGCGGGATCAGGGGCCGGAGATCATTCCCGACAAGAGGATGAATATCAATGGTTTTCCCATCAATCCGTATGCCCGCGATTATCCATCCGAGTTTATTCAGACCGGTGTTTCGGCGATCGACGGGCTGAACACGATGGTTCGCGGCCAGAAATTGCCCATATTCTCCAGCGCCGGCCTGCCCCACTCCCGCCTGGCCACTCAGATCGCCCGTCAGGCCAAGGTTTTGGGTACCGAGGCCCGTTTTGCCGTAATATTCGCGGCGATGGGGATCACTTTTGAGGAAGCGGATTATTTTGTTTCGGACCTGAGGCGCACCGGCGCGATTGAACGGGCGGTTCTTTTTATCAATCTGGCCGATGACCCGGCGATCGAGCGCATTGCCACCCCCCGCATGGCCCTCACTGCAGCCGAGTTTCTTGCCTTCGAACACGACATGCACGTCCTGGTCATCCTCACCGATATGACCAATTATGCCGAGGCTTTGCGCGAAATTTCTGCTGCGCGCAAGGAGGTGCCCGGGCGCCGGGGTTATCCCGGTTATCTTTACACCGACCTTTCCACAATTTACGAGCGGGCCGGGCGGATCCGGGGCCGGCAGGGATCGATCACACAGTTGCCCATTCTGTCCATGCCGGAAAATGATAAAACGCATCCCATTCCCGACTTGACCGGTTATATTACGGAGGGGCAGGTTATCCTAAGCCCGGAATTGCACCGGAAGGGGATCTACCCCCCGATTGACGTCCTTCCCTCCCTTTCCCGGCTGAAAGACAAGGGTATCGGGGAGGATAAAACCAGGGATGATCATGCCGATACGATGAACCAGCTTTATGCAGCCTACGCGCGGGGCAAGGAAGCCAAAGAGCTGGCGGTGATTCTGGGTGAGGCGGCTCTTTCGGAAACAGACAAAAAGTTTTCCAATTTTGCCGATGAATTTGAGGGACGCTACCTTCATCAAGGGGAGGAAGAAAACCGCACGATCGAAGAAACGCTGGATCTGGGTTGGGAGCTGTTGTCCATATTGCCCCGGGCCGAGCTGAAACGGGTTCGCAGCAAGTTTATTGATCGCTACCTGCCCCCATGTGAGGAGGAGTAGGGATGGAGATACGTGCCAACCCGACCAGGATGGAGTTAAACCGGCTCAGGCGTCAGCTGAAAACTGCCGAACGGGGCCATAAACTTTTGAAAGACAAGCGTGATGAATTAACGCAACAATTTTTAACCTTGATCCGTAGAAATAAAGAGCTGCGGGAGGAGATCGAAAAGGAACTTTCGGCGGCATTTGCCCGATTTATGTTGGCCCGGTCGGTCATGCCTCCTGAATCGTTGGAGGCGGCGCTCATGTATCCTACACGGCGGCTCTCTTTCAGGATCGAGCGTCAAAACATCATGGGCGTAACCGTGCCCCGTCTGGAACAAGAAAAAGGGCAAATGGCGGCGGACCGGAACGGGATCTATCCGTACGGTTTTATCGATACCCCGGCCGACCTGGACCGGGCGATTGAAGATCTTTCCGGGCTCATGCCCCGGTTGTTGGAGCTGGCCGAGGTCGAAAAAGCAACCCAGCTTCTGGCGGCCGAGATCGAAAAAACCCGCCGCCGGGTGAATGCTTTGGAGCATGTTTTTATTCCGACGATCAGGGAAACGACCCGCTATATCACAATGAAGCTGGATGAAAACGAGCGGGGCGCCCTGACCCGTTTGATGAAAATCAAGGATGTGGTGCGGGCGAAAGTATAACCTGGCGGGATAGAGAACCGGGCAGGAGGCCATAATAGCCCTTAGTTTGCAGAAAGGGAGATGGCCTTTTTGTTTTATCACCCCCGCAGGCCGGTATTTCTGTTGTTTCTGATTCTCTTGCTTTTGCCGTTGCATCCCTGGGTGCGGCCGGCCCATGCCGCCGATCCGTGGCCCCTTTTTACGGAAGTTCTGGACAGGCTCGGGGCGGGCGAGGTTATCTACGGCGGATGGATGCTTTTCGGGAAAGACGCAGGGGAAAGACCGGAACAATATCTTGAAGCATGGACGGCGGCCGGCGAGTTTGCAACGGCGTTGCAAACCGCCCCGGGAACGGACGGTTTGCAGTTGCTTTCTTTTCATGGTGCCGACTGGCGTACCTGCCCCGCCTTGATCAGGGAAAGTGGCCGGATGCTGAAAGGATGGACGGTGGAGGCGTACCTGCCGGGGGAACCCGTCGATGCAGAGCGGCTGGCTCGACAACTGGCGGAACATCTGCAGGTTGAAGTGCATAGCACCTATACCGACGGGGGCCATGTTAATCTAACCGGTTACAGCGCGCTTTTACCGGTTGGATTTCGCGCCGCGGGGACTGCACTGAACTTGAACCTGGACCTGCGTTATCAGCATCACCGCCGTTGTCTCCGCCTTCAGGTTGGAATACCGGTGTTGCCGTCTCCCTTGACCCCGGTTTCCACACGGTTTTGATCTGCGGACCCCGTACCAGTTTTCGAAAAAGGCATTGTTTTCAGTTCTGCTACCTGAAAATTATTCGCGTGCCGGTACGGTGCAGGGTGTGGATCCGGTAGCGGCGTTTTTCTGATCCGCTGTCGGGGCCTACCCGTGCGGGCAAAGATCATGATATTTCCGAAAGGATTCCAGGATGCCCAAACTGTTGATTCAGGGTGGGGCGCCCCTTCGGGGGGCGATTCGGGTGAAGGGCTCCAAGAACGCTTGTCTGCCGGTTTTGGCTGCTTCACTCCTAACCGCCGAGCGTGTGGTGATCGAAGATGCACCCGATCTTTTGGATGTGCGTACCATGGCTGCAGTTTTGCAAAGCCTGGGCGCCGGGATCGGTTACGGGCCAGGCCGTGAACAGGTTATCGTCGAAGCTGCAGTTCTCAACCGGTCGGAACCTCCGCCGGGACTGGTGCAACAGATGCGGGCTTCCTTTTTAATCCTGGGACCCCTGTTGGCCCGTTGTCGCCGGGTTTGTCTTGCTTTACCGGGAGGGTGCGCCATCGGTACCCGTCCGGTGGACCTGCACCTGAAGGGTCTGTCCGCCCTGGGAGCCCAGTTTACTGTCGATAATGGCAAGATTGAAGCCCGGGCCCCGGTGTTGCATGGAGCCCGGATCTACCTGGACTATCCCAGCGTTGGAGCGACTGAAAACATTCTCATGGCCGCCACACTGGCCCGTGGGGTAACAGTTTTGGAAAACGCCGCCACCGAGCCGGAGATCGTGGATCTGGCCGGATTTTTGAACAGTATGGGCGCCCGGGTGAACGGCGCCGGTACGACCACGGTCCGCGTGGAAGGAGTGGCCGGGTTGCACGGGACCTCCCATGCCGTTATTCCCGATCGGATCGAGGCGGGGACGTTGCTGCTGGCCGGCATTATCACCGGTGGTGCGATTACAGTTGAAAACATCCTTGCTGAACACTTGAAACCACTTCTGGCCAAGCTCCGTGAAACCGGGGCGGCGGTAGACGAAACAGTGCCGGGCGTGATCCGCAGCGAATCTACCGGTCGTCCGGCGGCGGTTGACTTGAAAACTCTGCCTTACCCCGGTTTTCCAACCGATCTCCAACCACAGTTTATGGCCCTGCTGGCCCTGGCCCGGGGGACCGCTCTTGTGACCGAGACTGTTTTCGAAAATCGCTTCCGGCACGTTGAAAGCCTGGTCCGTATGGGCGCTCGGATCCGGATCGAAGGACGCCATGCCGTGGTGCAGGGCCGGCCTTTCCTCACCGGCGCTCCTGTCACTGTTCCTGATTTGCGGGCGGGTGCTGCGCTGGTCCTGGCTGCCCTGGCGGCTCGGGGCGTGACCGAAATTACAGGTGTGACCCATCTCCGGCGCGGTTACAACCGTTTTGAAGAACGCTTGCGCGGATTGGGGGCGCGGATTCGCCTTACCGGAACCGTCTCACCCGGACATTTTTTATCCCGCCGAGGTTAATTTATATATTCCACCGACTGCCCCTGTGTGCAGATTTGGCATGGTTCTGTATTTCCGGCATAAAGATTGGACAGGTCTCATATGATTTACCCAGAAAATGCGGCACCTGGAGGTAAACATGACCCGGGACACCGCCTTAACCTTTCTTTCCCTGATCTTCCTCATAATTCTTCTTCCAGCGGTCGCCATCAGTGTCGGCCGGGGTAAAGCTGAGCCTGTTCCTTTTCATTTTTCCCCGGAGGATTTCGCCCTGGATCAACCGCTTCAGGCGGTGCAGCCCGTCCGTATCTTTTTCCATCGCACCGGGGAGATTATCACCCTGGACCTCGAAGAATACCTGACCGGTGTGGTAATGGCTGAAATGCCGCTTTCTTTTCACCCGGAGGCATTGAAGGCCCAGGCCGTAGCTGCGCGCACCTACGCCGTACAACACAGCCGCTGGTATGGCGGCGGCGGTTGTTCTCAATCACCCCAACCGGCCGACCTCTGCACCGACAGCACCTGTTGCCAGGCTTGGGTGGATCCGGAAGAAGCGGTACGGGAGTGCCCCGAAGAAAAGCGGGATCAATCCTTGAAACGAGTCTGTCGGGCCGTGCAAGAGACGACAGGGGAGGTGATCACGTACCGGGGAACCCCGATCGATGCGGTTTACCATTCCACCTGCGGCGGCCGGACCGAGTCTGCCGTCGCTCTCTGGGGTAGTGAAAAAGTGCCCTATTTAACCGGGGTTTCCTGCCCGTACTGCAGCCATTCGCCCCGGTTTACCGGGGCAGTAACCTTGCCCGTAAGCGAATTGGCGGCCGTGCTCCCTCCTGAACAGGCCCTGGCGGTTTCGGGAGGGAGCATGTTGCCTGCCGAGATCCTTGGTTTAACTCCCGGGGGAAGGGTGAAACAATTGCGTCTGGGTGATCTTACTTTGACCGGACGAGAGGCGCGAACTCTTTTTGGATTACCTTCAACCAATTTTGAATTTCGGTGGGTTTCGGGGGGTCTGCTTTTTGAATGTCGTGGTTACGGTCACGGTGTCGGGCTATGCCAGTATGGAGCCGACGGCGCCGCTGTGGCCGGCCTCTCTTACCGTGATATTTTGGCTTTTTACTATCCCGGCACAAATCTGACTGTTTTGGGTGGTGATTGACCCGATCAATTACGAGCGGGTATAGTTTTCCAGCGGGTGGGGACACTACCATCCGAGGTGATCGGGATGGTTCGGAAGAATAAAAATTCAGACGCAAAAACATCCTTTCCCAGGCAAAATAGCGTTTTTACCGGCATCGTGGGCTGGTTGGCCCGGCCCGGTGCTTTTTTACAACGGCTATGGGGTAAATTCTCCTGTACTTCCCGGGTGTTCAAGCTCGCCGTCATTTACGGTTTAACCGTAGCAACCGTGACCGGACTGTTTGCCTGGCGCGTCCATAGTTTACGCCTCCAATTCCCGTATGGTTCGGTGGATAAACCGCCCCCGGACCGGCCCGAGTATCTGTGGGAAGAGGACCGGGAAGGTGTCCAACCGCAGGATCCGGTTGGGGAAGCGGGAGATGAAGAGGCTGAAATGGTTCATGCCCTGCAACCTCCGATCGAGGTTGCAGACGCCGGAAAGGCCCCGGACGCAAGTATAATCAATTCTCCCGCGCTCTGGCCGGTAGAAGGGGAACTACGCCATTTTTTTTGGGATCCTGTTTCCACACCCCTGGTTCCGCCCAACAGCCAGTATCGTTATTCCCGGGGCGTATCCATTCAAACGGAAAGCGGGTTCGTGGTACGAGCGATCTGGGGTGGTGTTGTCCACCGGGTTTCCGATATTGACTACCCTTACGGCGCATCGGTGACGGTTGGTCATGCCGGCGGTTTGGTTAGCTACTATGGGGCTCTGCGCAATGTTCAGGTATCCGACGGTGAATCGGTGCGGCAGGGTCAAGTACTCGGACGGGTGGCACCGGGGGATGGAGGCGAACCGGCCCAACTTTACCTGGAAATTCGGGACCATCAAACGGCGATAGATCCGCTCCTCTACCTATCTGGAAAATAATACGATCTTTCATTGTCTGCAACAATAGGATGCAAGGTCCCCGAAGCATGTTTTTAACCGCCCCCTCATATAAATGAACCGAAATGGTAGCGTAAAGGGGGCGTGCGGGGTGCAGGATTACATCCATCAGCGAGTACTGGAAATCAGCCGCTACATTCTGGACACCCGGGCCACGGTTCGGCAGGTTGCCAGTAATTTCGGGGTTAGCAAAAGCACGGTCCACAAAGATTTAACCGAAAGGCTGCCCCGCATCAACCGGCACATGGCCCGGGATGTGAGAAAGATTCTGGCGCTGAACAAGGCCGAGCGGCACTTGCGGGGCGGTGAGGCCACCCGCCGTAAATTCCTTTCGTTGCGCCACCAGTTTGTACTCAAAAAACCCCGGTAAAAAGGATGTTTTGTCAACGAGCGCGAACTCATCCGTGTGAAAGGCTGTAATAAAAAACGTCCGGTGCGGACCGGGGTGGGACAACCCTTATGTATACCTACCGGGGGAATTTACATATTCACAGCCGTTATTCCGATGGAAGCGGGAATATAGCCGCCATAGCGAAAGCGGCTGCTGCTGCAGAACTGGACTTCATTGTGATCACCGATCATTGCACTCTGGCCGGTTTAACGGAGGAGGGTTACCATTCCGGGGTGTTGGTGTTGGTGGGGTGCGAGCTGAACCGCCGCTGCAATCATTACCTTGCGTTTGGGATCAGGGAGGAGCTCTCCGACAATGACACGGATCCGCAAGAGGTGATCGATGCGGTGCGCGCTGCTGGCGGATCGGGCTTTTTGGCCCATCCTTTTGAAAAGGGTTCTCCCTGGATCGAGAAAGGAAAAGCGTTTCCCTGGAAAACCTGGACGGTAAAGCATTTTTCCGGGTTGGAACTATGGAATTACTGTTCACAGTGGCGTAGTCGTGCCGATCGTTTTTGTCGTACCGTCTACTGGTACCTGTTTGATCGCCGGGCCCCTTTTATCTCCGGTCCGCCCCGGGAAGCGCTGCGCTTCTGGGATCGTCTTGCCGGGGAAAGGCCCGTTTCGGCCATCGGCGGGACCGATGCTCACGCGGTTGCGGTGCGTTTCGGTCCATTTTCCATTTCGGTTTTCCCCTATGCTTTCCTTTTTCAAACCATTAACACCTATATTGTCCTGGAACAGCCGCTGTCGCCGGTGTTGCTGGAAGCCCGCTCCCAGATCTACGGTGCTTTGGCGGGGGGAAACTGTTTTATTGCTTACGACAGTCTCCATCCGGGAAAGGGTTTTACCTGCTCCATCCTTGATCGGGGGAAAGAATTCCCCCCCGGGAACGCGGTCGCCTTCGCACCGGGTCTTGCGCTAAGGGTTCATTCTCCGACCCGGCGCACGCTTCTACGCATGATCAAGAACGGCCGCCTGCTTTACCGGAAAGAATGCCAGAATTTAATCTATCGTTTGCCGGGGCGGGGCACCTACCGGGTCGAAGCCTATTACCATCCCCGCTTTGGGCGTCCTCGTCCATGGATTTATACCAACCATTTTTACGTGAGCTAATCCTACTTTTCAAGATCAATATTTTAATTGCCGGGAGCGGCCGGTTGTTCCGGGAAGCCGTTTGCAACATCAGGCTTTCCAACGATATTTTGACTGCTGTATATTTTGTGTGGTTCAAGTTACACTAATATGGTGTCTGCATGAGACTGCGGGGGGACTTTCAATTGGGCAAATCATTTCCGGCACTCCTGGTGGCCGCCTTGGCCGGTGCGTTTATGGCTGTTCAGGGTACCCTTAATTCCGTTCTGAGCAAAATCGTCGGGCTGCTGGAGGGGGCCCTGGTGGTCCACGCGGTCGGTTTGGTGGTGGTTCTGGGAGCTTTTCTGGCGGTGAGCCGTGGCTCGGGCGGCCTGCCTTCCCTTGCGGAAGCTCCCTGGTATACTTACCTGGGCGGCGCTTTTGGGGTAGCGATTATCATTGCCGTGGCTTTTAGCATTCCGCGTACGGGCGTGGCCAACGCCACGACCGCAATCATTGTCGGGCAGGTTCTGACTGCACTCCTGATCGATCATTATGGCCTGTTTGGCCTTCGCGAAATTCCTTTGACCTGGAGCAAAGGCGCCGGTCTGCTCCTTTTGGCAGCCGGGGGGTATTTTTTGCTTTGTCACTAGCGTGTTGAGGCAAGGTTAAATCCTTTCATGATCGATGTTTCCAACGGTTATCTTGTTTGGCTTCAATTCAATGCCGGCCAACCTGGTGGGCATGTTTTGAACGGCCGTGTTCATTTTCAATTTTGATCAAGCATGCTTAAATCATAAACCAACCCCGTTTTGATGGTGGCCATTCCGGGTTGAGCCTGGTCCATCTCCGTTATGAGCCGGCCGGCTCGGTTTGCGATCGCTTTTCGTAAACCCTGGCCGGTCATTCCAGGTTCATGCCCTTCCGGAGGGTCTTCATGCTTTGTTACAAATAGTCCCCGGGGGAATACAGGCCGGGGACATTCGGAGAAAAATAGCTAGAGTTCCAGCAGGTCCTCCATTCCGTAAATCAATCCTTTTACCGCAGGGGCGCGGCGGATGGCCGTGAGCAGCCCGGGCATGAAGGAGCGGCGGTCCAGGGAATCGTGACGCAGGGTGAGCAGTTGTCCTTCACCGCCGAAAATGATCTCCTGATGCGCCACCGCCCCGGGAAGACGAACGCTGTGGATATGGATCCCTTCATAATCCCCGCCCCTGGCGCCCGCCAGCTTCTCCAATGTTTCCGGCAGCGGGGGCCGTTCCCGCTGTGCTTCCCGGATCAGGCGGGCCGTCCGTAAGGCGGTTCCTGAAGGCGCATCTATTTTTCCATCGTGGTGTTGTTCAATAATTTCCACCGCCGGGAAATAACGGGCACAGATCTGAGCCATCTTCATCATCAGGATCGCTCCCAGAGCGAAATTGGGGACAATGATCGCCCCGCCTTCATTCTCCTCGACCCATAGCCGGATCTGTTCCAGTTCCCGGTCGTTGAACCCGGTCGTACCCACTACTGGAACTACCCCCCGGAAAAGGGCGTTGTGAATATTGTCCATGATCGCCTGGGGGCCGGTAAAATCGACCATAACGGTACAGTTGCCGCGAGCAAGCAAAGGGCCCAGATCCGCCGTGATCATTACCCCCAGGCTATCCATCCCGGCTACTTCTCCGGCATCCCGCCCCGCCGCCGCCGGGTCGACCGCTCCGGTTAAAACCATATCCTCGGCTTGGGCGATGGTAGCTACAACCAACCGTCCCATCTTGCCTGCCGCACCGCAAACTGTGATTTTGATCGGCTGCATTTTGGTTGTCTCCTCCCTAAAACCGTTGCTTTCTGCGTTGCTCCAGACAAAACTGCGTCTTTGCTCCCGAAGTGTGGTATACTAATGGCAAATCTGGAATTACATTGTATTGTAGCATAATCCCTCACCGGGCTTCAAGGAGAACAAGCCGGCATAAAAGCGGGGTTTCTTTCGAAAACTATCTTCAACGGAAATCTAAGGAGGTAATGGTTGATGGTAAATGTTGGGATCAACGGTTTTGGCCGGATCGGGCGGTTGACCGTGCGGGCGGCGCAAGGGCGGAACTGTCGGATCGTGGCGGTAAATGACCTCGTGGACAGCCCAACCCTGGCACACCTGCTAAAATATGACTCCAACTACGGTCCCTTTGGCGCTGCTGTGCAGGCCGGGGAAAAAGAGATCCGGATTGACGGCAACCCGGTCCAAGTTTTTGCCGAACGGGATCCGGCCAGGATTCCCTGGAAGGAAGCCGGAGTGGATATCGTAGTCGAATCGACCGGCCGTTTTCGTACTCGCAAAGCGGCATCAGCTCATCTTGAAGCCGGCGCGCGCAAGGTCATTATCACCGCCCCCGCCAACGAAGCGGATATTACGCTGGTACTGGGAGTTAACGATGCTGCTTACCGCCCTTCCAAGCACGATCTGATCTCGAATGCCTCGTGCACCACCAACGCCCTTGCTCTGGTTGTGCAGGTCCTGCATGATTCGTTTGGGTTTGTCAAAGGCCTTATGAACACTACTCATGCCTACACCAACGACCAGCAGCTGCTGGATTTCCCCCATCCGGATCTGCGCCGGGCGCGCGCTGCGGCCGTGGCGATGATTCCCACCTCCACCGGTGCGGCCAAAACCGTCGGTGTGGTGATCCCCGCATTGGAGGGGCGAGTGGACGGTTTTGCGGTCCGGGTTCCGACCGCTACTGTTTCCCTGGTCGACCTGGTGGCGGAACTGGCCCGCGAGGCCACTGCGGCCGGGATTAACGAAGCGTTCATCAAAGCGGCCCGGGGTTCCTCCTACCTTGCTTTCAGCGACGAACCCCTGGTATCGTCCGACTACCGGGGCAATGCCTACAGCTCCACGGTCGACGGGCTTTCAACCATGGTCGTTGGAGGTAATTTGGCACGGGTTGTGGCCTGGTATGATAATGAATGGGCTTACTCCTGCCGGATCGTGGACCTGGTGGAACTGGTTGCCCGGACCTTTTAGGCGAAAACACCACGGGATCTTTTCAGGACAGGGGTTCGATACAATGATCGATCTGGGTAAGCAAAGCGGGCTGCCCCTGCTTTGGGACCGTACGGCGGAGCGTCTGGTTTTTAACGCACCGTTACCGGAAATTGAGCCAGTTATCCGGCGTAGGGGAGAAATGGAAAGCCTTTTCTACGAGCCTTGTACGAAGGGGACAGAGGCACTTTACTACATGTACCGCGGCATTGCTCTCCCCCGGGATGAAAAAGCGATTGTTTCCCGGGGGTTGCGTTATGATATCACTGCCATTCGGCCGGGTACGATCGGACGCGAATATATTAAAACGGCCGGCCACTATCATCCCCTGAAGCCCGGTGTGGGGTTGACCTATCCCGAGGTCTACGAGGTGCTGTCCGGGCGGGCTCACTACCTGCTGCAACTGCCCGCGCCCGGGAACACCGGCCGGCTGCAGGCGGTATTTCTGATCGCGGCCAAACCCGGGGACAAGGTGCTTATCCCGCCCGGTTTCGGGCACATCACGATCAACCCCGGCGATGATTTCCTGGTCATGAGCAACTGGGTCGCCCGTGATTTCGCTTCGGTTTATGAACCGATCCTCTTCCGGGGGGGTGGCGCCTATTTTGAACTGCAAGATGGGGCATGCCCGGAATTTGTACCGAACCATCGCTACCGGTTCGTGCCCCCCCTGTTACGCGTGGCGGTTGTGCCCTTCCCCCGATTAAAATTAATTACCGGATTACCGCTTTACCATGTTTTTGCGGAGGATCCGGCTTCGTTTGAATACCTTGTTTGTCCGGAAGACTTCCGCACTCAATTTGAGGAATACCTGGCGTTGTTGAAAGTTTAATGGAGTTGTTTTACAGTGATGCCAATGCTGTGCAAATATGTACCGGGGGATGCATCTGAACGAACAATGGCGGATCCCGGTGAGATTGAAAAACACGAAATAATTGCCCGGTGCCGATCGATCGTGATTTAGCATAACAAAAGCACAGTAATGTTATGGTGCGAAAAAGCCCCCGTTCATTGTAAATGCAGACTCCTTCCATCTTTAAAATTAAAAGTTCGGGCGATCCGCGGTTTGTCGATCGCTTCCCGGCATATCCTTCGCAATCCTCCGCCGGTTTCCCGTTTCGGGGTTGGGGCAAGTATTTGCAAACATTTCCGGCAGCTCTTTCTACCGCCGGAAGGTCCGCTTCCATCCCGGGTATGTTATAATATTTTCAACGTGCCCGGCCTTGTGCCCGGCCCAAAATATTTCGGCCACAGGCCGCTACCGGAGGAGGCGCTGCAGATGGCAGTCGAAAAAACCTACGCTGAAATCAACGCCAGGATCAAGGCCGGTCAGGCAGTGGTGATGACCGCTGAAGAAGTGATCGACCTGGTTGAGGAAAAAGGGGTCACCGGTGCCGCGGCCATGGTGGACGTAGTCACCACCGGCACTTTCGGTCCGATGTGCTCCTCCGGGGTCTTCCTTAACCTGGGACATCCCAAACCCCGGATCAAAATGAGCGAAGTATATCTGAATGGTGTTCCCGCCTGTGCCGCCATCGCCGCGGTAGATGTCTTTTTGGGTGCCACTTCCATTCCGCGCACCGATCCGGCCAATAGCTGTCACCCGGGCGAATTTAACTACGGGGGCGGGCATGTGATCGAGGACCTGGTTGCGGGCAAAGAGATCAGGCTGGAAGCCCTGGCTTACGGAACCGATTGCTACCCCCTGAAAAAAGTGGAGACTTTTTTCCGTTTGGCCGAGATCAATGAAGCTCTGTTGTTTAACCCGCGCAATGCTTACCAGAATTACAGTGTTGCGGTAAACCTTTCGGAACGCACCCTTTATACCTACATGGGAATCCTGAAGCCGCATCTTGGGAATGCCAATTACAGCAACGCCGGTCAATTGAGCCCCCTGATGAACGATCCCTTGTTGAAAACGATCGGTATCGGGACCCGTATTTTTTTGGGCGGCGGCATCGGTTACGTTGCCTGGAACGGAACCCAGCACAATCCCTGCGTCGAGCGTACCCCCGGCGGCGTACCCAAGGGATCGGCGGCTACCCTGGCTGTGATGGGAGATCTGAAACAGATGGATCCGCGCTGGCTGCGGGGCTTGAGTTTTCTCGGTTACGGGGCCACCCTGCAGGTGGGTTTGGGTATTCCGATCCCGATCCTGAACGCAGAGATCATGGCCTGTACGGCCGTAACCGACAAAGATATTGTTGCGCCGGTTGTTGACTTCAGCCGGGCCTATCCTTATCGCGAACCGGGCCATCTTGGCCTGGTCAGCTACGCCGATTTGAAAAGCGGGTCCATTTCCGTGAACGGGCACACCGTTCCCACGGCGCCGCTTTCCAGCTACCCGGCAGCCCGTGAAATTGCCGTTATTTTAAAGCAGTGGATCGAAGAAGGGCGCTTTCTCCTGACCGACCCGGTTGCGCCCCTTCCTTCGGCCGGTGCCGGTATAACCCTGAAAACGCTGCCGCAGCGCTCTCCGGAAAGGGGCGATCTATAAATGGTCAAACAGAAACTGGTCCTCCGGTTTCCTGCCATGGTGGTGGAGCAGCCCTGTATTTATCACCTGGTCAAGGACTTTGACTTGATGGTTAATATTTTACGTGCGGACATCAATCCGCGCAAAGAGGGCCGCCTCGTCCTGGAAATGAGCGGTGATGAAACGAGCTACAAACGCGCTCTGGAGTGGCTCCGGGAAAAAGGCTTGCAAGTTGACAACTTGAAACAACAAATTTTCTGGCGTCAAGACCGTTGTACCATGTGCGGAGCTTGCACCGTGGTCTGCCCCAGTGGAGCCCTGGCCATGAACCGGCCCGAAATGACAGTGCGTTTTATAGAGGAAAAATGCGTGGCCTGTGAACACTGCTTGCGTGCTTGCCCGGCCCGGGCCATGGAGACCCTGCTGGAACGGGTGCGGTGAATTCCCGGCGCACCTACCGTCACGGTCTTGCCTTGGATCGCAATCGCTTCACTGCTTTTGAAGTTACGGTCAAGGAAACCGATTTACGGGTGTTCGTTTCTCCCCGGGCCTATAGCGCGGATCTTCCCGCTGTGGTTTCGGACCTGGTCTGGCGGCAGCGCCGTCTGATCGAGGACTACTGCACCGGTGCCCCCCTCTTTCGCACGACCCTCGATCCATACTTGCTTGAAGGACCGGCTCCCGGGCCGGTTCTGGCCATGATCCGGGCCGGCAATGCTGCCGGAGTAGGCCCGATGGCCGCGGTGGCCGGGGTTTTGGCGGAAATTGTCGGTATGGCGTTGCTGAAATCTTCAAACGAGGTAATTGTCGAAAACGGGGGAGACATATTTATTGCTGTTGTCGAATCGGCGACTGTCGGGGTTTTTGCCGGAAATTCCCCTTTAAGCGGCCGTCTGGCGATCGCAGTCGATCCCCGCCGCACTCCCTTGGGTGTTTGCACTTCTTCGGGAACGGTGGGCCCTGCTTTTAGCCGCGGCCGGGCCGACGCCGCGGTAGCGCTCTCTCCCTCGGCCGGACTGGCCGACGCCGCCGCCACCGCCCTGGGTAACCGGGTTGGCGGGCCGGATGACCTGGAAGCGGCCCTCAAGTTCGCTCGGACAATCGAGGGGCTTACCGGCGCCCTGATTATTTGTGGGGATCGTTTTGCCGCCTGGGGGGAGGTCACCCTCTGTCCGGCCCGGTCTTGATTATCCGTTCCGGCTGCGCTATAATCGAGCTGCAGCGGGCCGGCATAGCTCAATTGGTAGAGCAGCTGAATCGTAATCAGCATGTTGGGGGTTCGAGTCCTCTTGCCGGCTCCATCAGGCCCCGGGAGAACAAACCTGCCGGGGCTTTTCTGTGTCGTGTGGAAACAGGCGGCATTTTCACCATAACCCACAAACAACACACAAATTTTATGATGGAGTTATAGTTTTTGGATTGTCTCAACCGGGGTTCTGCCACCGCCGGGGAACCTTGCTGTTTTCATATTTCCTTGCCCCGGTAAAAGGCGGTCCGTTCGTTTGTCAGTGAAAGAAGTTTCACTCCTCTTCCTTTGATCTGACTGAAAGTAACCCCTTCGGAGATGAGCTTAATCACTATTTCCGGGTCGGTCACACGGGTTCCTGAAACCAGGGTTACCCCGTGTTCAAACCATACCGGTGAAAGCGGAGTGGTCGGGCCGAGAATCATGATCAATGCGTCGTGACGACATAAGGCCAGCAGCTCAGCCATGGTTCCATTGAGCAAGGCCGTTCCCGTAATTGCTGCAACATCGGCTTGCGGTAAAACCCTTTGGGCCTGCTCCGCCGGCAAATCGTTTAAACGGGGGCGTCTTTCCAGAACCCATAGCTCCTTTGCCACCCGGCGCAACCGGGAAATAAAGGGGAAATGCCCGACCACGCAAACATTTTTCCCCTGGCCATACTGCATTAACAAATTGGAAGCGTTGATGGCCCGGCAAGTATTTTCTTCAACTTCGAGCAAGGAATTAAGGGCAGCCAAACCGATACTGCGTTCCAGCGTGCTTTTACTCGTAGCGTAATCGCATAATTCGAACGCCGTTTTTTTGGTTAAATCCCCCGCTTCCGAAACAGCCGGACCGGCACAATGTTCATGTTCATAAAGGGTTGTCGCCAGGCCGCAGTAGCGGCTCCAGACTGCGGTCCAAAATGGGCCGATGCAGACCCTTTTTACGGGTGCATCTTCTTTGATTGTTTGGCGGATCGCTTCAATGATTTGCATGGTGCGCCTCCATTTTACTTCGTTTTCTAACGGGTATATATCTGTAAACCAGTATAGCCCCTGGCCGGATATTTTTCAATTGCAGTTCGACGTTTCAAGCAAAGCAGGCCTGCTTGTTTGGGCTGGACTCGCCTGAGCGGATTGATCGGTGCAATGATGGCAACCGGCCGGCGTATATTTTTGTCGAAATAGTAAAACATATTTCATGCAAAGGACTTGAGCGAGGAGGCGGATTGGCTATGTCTGATGTTTTGCTGAGTCTTAATGAAACCCGTGAAAACTTGTTGCGTGAATATTGCATCTCCCGCGGTGCCGACCGGGCCAAAGTGCTGGTACACATTTTGGATATCGAGGAGGAAATCCACGCCGAGGGAGAGCGGCGTAACCTGACCCCCCCCATACTTCCCGCCGGGGAGGAGAGCGGCAAAATCGTCCTTTAAGGTTTCACGTTTTGAACCGGCGCCCCCCCGATCCCCCGGATCCGGCGGGGGTTTTTTTGTTCAGGACCGCACCGCTTGATTTGCCCCGCTGTTAAGGATGTAGTATGATTATTTTGAAAGTCCTGGAGGGAGAAGGGATGCCGGATGGCCATGAATCTGGCCGGCCTCAGGCGGGGGTTTGATGCGGCGGGTTACATTTGTGACGAAAACGTTATCCGGAATTGCCCGGCGTCCGCACCACGGTTCTCATTGTCAGTGGCACCCGCACCCGAGCGCTCGAAAAAGCCCTGGCCGAATTGGAACGGTTGCGGCGGAAAGTGAGAAGCATCATCTTGCTGAACCCGCTTCCCCCCGCGTGGTGGTCCCGCCACCGTTCGGTGCGGGAGTGCGCTCGCCTGTCTGAAATGTGGCCCTGCCAAACAATCGCCCAGCTCGAGCAGATTGTGGCCGGGATCTGTTTCGGCCGCCGGCCCGAGTTGAAAACCGGGACCTCGGCTCAAGGAGGAATAGTGTAATGACCATGACCATCGCCCTGGCCGGAAAAGGCGGTACAGGCAAAACTACCCTGGCCACACTCCTGCTCCGTTACCTGGCCCGGGAGTACCCGGAAAAAGCAACTTTGGCCGTGGACGCCGATCCCAATGCCAATTTGAACGAAGTCCTTGGCTTGGAGGTGATCGATACTATCGGCACCATTCTCGAGGATACGAAAAAACCGGGGGTGGTTCCTTCCGGAATGGCCAAGGAGATTTTTGTCGAATATCGCCTGGCCCGTGCCCTGGTGGAAACAAAACACTATGACCTGCTGGTGATGGGTAACCCGCAAGGGCCGGGGTGCTACTGTTACCCGAACGATCTGTTACGCAGATACCTGGAGAAACTTGGCGCCAACTATGACTTCATTGTAACCGACAACGAAGCCGGTTTGGAGCATCTCAGCCGCAGGGTGCTGCCCGAGGTGGATCTGATGCTGGTCACCAGCGATGCCACGGCCCGCGGAGTGCGATCCGCCGGGAGAGTGCGGGGGATCGTGAGGGCGGTTAAAATCAACATCGACCGGATTGGTCTGGTGATCATCCGCGCTCGGGATGGGGTTCAGGCGGGGTTGGAGCAAGAAATTCGGAAAACTGGGTTGGACCTGTACGGGACGATCCCTTTTGATGATAGCATAGTTGATCTCGACCTGCGTGGCAAACCCTTGCTGGATTTACCGCCGGACTCCCCGGCCGCCGTCGCCGCGGAAGCACTGTTCCGGGAATATTTGAAACCGGGGGATCACAGTAACACGTAAAATACGGAAAGGGGGGTGGTGGTGCTGTTCTTCGCGGATCGCCGTGAAGCCGGCCTCGGGCTGGCCGATAAACTCCAGGCTTACGCCGGGCAAAACCCACTGATCCTGGCTGTGCCCCGGGGCGGGGTAGCTGTTGCTCTGCCACTGTGGCGCCGCCTTGGGGGCGAACTGGAAGTGCACATTACCCGCAAGATCGGTGCTCCCCTTCAACCGGAACTGGCCCTGGGTGCACTTTCGGCGGACGGTTATCTCCTTGTGAATGAGCGCTTGACCGCCCGACTGGCCGTGCCCCGGGCTTATCTTGAACAGGCGGCCCAGGAAGAGCATCGCGAAATCGAACGCCGGATGGCACTCTACCGGAAAAACCGTTCTGCGCCGGTGATTGAGGGTCGCCGGGTGCTCCTGGTCGATGACGGGGTGGCAACCGGGTTCACCGTTCTGGCCGCCCTGCGTGGTTTGCGGAAGAAAAAACCGCGATGCCTGGTCCTGGCTGTTCCCGTCGGTCCGCCGGATACTTTGAAAATGCTCTCCGGGGAAGTGGACGAGCTGTATTATCTGGCCGCCCCGCCGTATTTTACCGCAGTGGGCCAATTTTACCGTGACTTTACGCAAATTACAGACGATGAAGTGCTGGCCCTGCTCGCCGAAGCGGTGCCGGACGGATCCGGATCGCAGGGAGGTTGAATGTATTGTCCGGGAGCAACCTTGAAATCAAAGAGATCTTGCAGTTGTTGCCCCATCGCTATCCTTTTTTACTGGTGGACCGGGTGTTGGAACTTGTACCCGGTGAATGTGCTCGGGGCTACAAAAATGTATCCATCAACGAACCTTTTTTCCAGGGGCATTTTCCCGGTGAACCGGTCATGCCGGGGGTACTGCTTGTCGAAGCCTTGGCGCAGCTCGGGGCACTGGCGGTTTTAAGCCGGGAAGAAAATCGTAATAAATTGGCCCTCTTTGCAGGAATAAACAATTTTCGCTTCAGGCAAGTGGTGCGTCCGGGGGACAGGCTCGATCTTGAAGTTGTTCTGACGGCGGTGCGTCGCACCGCCGGTAAGGGGAAAGGCACCGCCCGGGTGGAGGGAAACCTGGCCGCTTCGGGAGAACTACGGTTTTTCCTTACAGATCGGTCGCCGGTTAACGAAGTCTAGCCATGCCGGGCAGGTGGTATCGCTTCATCGCCGGGGGATTGACTTTTAACGGCGTCCGTTATATTTTAGTATCGTCAAACTGAATACCAGCTCTTATCCAGAGTGGAGGAGGGACGGGCCCGATGAACCCCGGCAACCGGGCCGGCGAGACGCCGGCTGGCGGTGCCAATTCCCGCGGGAGAAATGCTTCCCAAAGATGAGAGGTTGGGCTGGAGCCTCTGTCCGCGAGGCTTTTTTTATTTGCCCCCGATACCACACGAAAAGGAGGAACAAAATGACTGAACAATACCGCTATTTCACCTCGGAATCGGTAACCGAAGGGCACCCGGACAAGCTGGCCGATCAGATTTCCGATGCCATCCTCGATGCGATTCTGGCTGAAGATCCCCACGGCCGGGTTGCCGCCGAGACCATGGTTACGACCGGCCTGGTCCTGGTTTGCGGCGAAATTACCACCGGCTGCTACGTCGATATCCCCCGCCTGGTGCGAGAAAAGGTGAAAGAGATCGGTTACACCCGGGCCAAGTACGGTTTTGACGGGGATACCTGCGCCGTGATCACCGCGATCGATGAGCAGTCACCCGATATTGCCCTGGGAGTAAACAGGGCTCTTGAAGTCAGGGAAGGGCAGACCGCCGATCCGCATAATAGCACCGGGGCGGGAGACCAGGGAATGATGTTTGGCTTTGCCTGTGACGAGACGCCGGAGTTGATGCCGTTGCCGATCTCGCTGGCGCACAAGCTTGCCCATCGCCTGGCCCAGGTTCGCCGGCAGGGGATTTTGAAATACCTCCGTCCGGACGGCAAAACCCAGGTTACCGTGGCCTATAATTCCGGCGGCCATCCGGTCCGGGTTGAGACAGTTGTGGTTTCCGCTCAGCATAGTGCCCAGGTCCCCCTGGAGGAGCTGCGTGCCGGCATCACGGCTGAAGTGATCCGCAAGGTCGTGCCGCCGGAGCTGCTGGCGCCGGAAACCCGTTTTCTGATCAACCCCACTGGCCGTTTTGTCACCGGCGGGCCCCAGGGTGATTCCGGATTGACCGGACGCAAAATAATCGTAGATACTTACGGGGGTTATGCGGCGCACGGCGGCGGCGCATTTTCGGGTAAAGACCCGACCAAGGTCGATCGCTCGGCTTCGTACGCCCTGCGTCACGTGGCAAAAAACATTGTTGCCGCCGGGCTGGCTCGCCGATGTCAGATCCAGGCGGCTTATGCGATCGGGGTGGCCCGGCCCGTCTCGGTTTCTGTAGAAACGTTTGACACCGGGACGGTCCCGGTGCGCCGGATCGAGGAGCTGGTACACCGCTATTTCGACCTGCGTCCGGCGGCGATTATTGCTGGCTACGATCTGTGCCGCCCTATTTATCAGCAGGTAGCAGTATATGGCCATTTTGGCCGTCCCGATCTGGATCTCCCCTGGGAACGCCTGGACCGTACCGCCGATCTGAAAAAGGGATAGTATTCTGGTATTTAAAGGATATACGGCGGTGATGGAGAACTATGGTCAGAATAATGTTCCGGAGGTGATCACCCTGGAAGGAAAGGGGGACAAGGGGAAACCGGGCCTGCAGCCCGGGGAACCGGCCGCCCTGGAAAAGTGGGAAGGCACCCTGGAAAAAATACATTTTTATAACGAAGAGACCGGCTACCTGGTCGGGCGTCTGCGCTGCCGGGATCAACAGCAGGCGATTGTGATTGTAGGTGAACTGCCCGCGGTACAGGAGGGGGAGGAATTGCAGGTGTCCGGCCGGTGGCGGGTGCATACCCGTTACGGTCGCCAGTTTGGCGTGGAACGGTGGGAGCGTTTTCTTCCGACCACCGCTAACGGCCTGCAGCGTTACCTGGCTTCGGGCCTGATCAAAGGGATCGGTCCGGTCACTGCCGCCAACATCGTCGAGACGCTGGGATTGCAAGCGCTGGAAATCATGGAACAGAAACCGGAACGGTTGCTGGAAGTGGAAGGGATCGGCCCTAAAAAGGCAGAACTCATTCGGCGTGGTCTTCGGGCCCACGCCAGGATGCAGCAGGTTATGGTTTTCCTGCAGGGCTACGGTATCGGTCCCGGGACGGCTTTACGCCTTTTTCGTCATTACGGTTCGCGTACGGTTGAAAAGGTGCAGGAAAACCCTTACCGGCTGGCTGAAGAGGTCTTCGGCATCGGTTTTAAAACTGCCGATACCGTGGCCCGCTGCCTCGGTACACCGGCCGGCGATCCTCAACGTATCCAGGCGGCCATGCTTTACGTGCTCGGTGAGGCTGCCGGCGAAGGGCACGTTTACCTGCCCCGGGAAAAAATACTTGCCCGGACCGGGGAACTGGTAGCCCTTCCCGGGGAGGGATTTGCCCCGGTGGTACTTCTGGAACAGGCTTTGCAGCAGTTGGTTGAAAGCCGGCAGGTGGTCCGGGAAGGATCGGGTCCGGAAGAAGCGGTTTTCAAGGCACCTTTTTATCATGCCGAACTGGTGACGGCGGAAAGGTTGCACAAGCTGCAAAAAGAACCGCGCCGCTGGCCGGCTCAGAAAACCGCCCAAGCGGTGGATAAGGCACTGGCATACCACCCTTTTCTGACCGGGGAACAACGCGCGGTATTGCAGGGAGCTTTACAAAGCGGGGTGCTGGTTGTGACCGGAGGACCCGGCACGGGTAAGACCACCACCATTCGGGCCCTGCTCAGCCTTTTCCTGGCCCTGGATCAAAAAGTAGCCCTGGCCGCTCCCACCGGACGGGCGGCCAAACGGATGACCGAGGCTACCGATCGAGAGGCGTTCACCTTGCACCGCCTTTTGGAATATTCCTTTCAGGAAGGGCGGGGTTTTCGTTTTCAGCGGGATGAAGCGCGTCCGGTGAACGCCGATGTGATCATTGTCGATGAAGCCTCCATGATTGATTTGATGCTGATGTTTCACCTGCTCAAGGCCTTGCCGGCAGGGTGCCGCCTTATTGCCGTGGGTGACGTGGACCAGCTTCCACCGGTGGGAGCCGGTACGGTTTTACGTGATATCATTGATTCCGGCGTTATTCCCTGCCTTCGCTTGCAGACGGTGTTTCGCCAGGCCCGGGAAAGCATGATCGTGGTCAATGCGCACCGCGTCAATCGGGGGCAGATGCCCCTTGAGAACCGGCGGCAAAGGGATTTCTATTTTATCCCCGAGGACGATCCCCAGCGGGCGGCTGCCCTGGTGGTGAAATTGTGCCGGGAACGCCTCCCCCGTTTCGGTTCCTACGATCCGGTCAAAGATATCCAGGTCCTGGCGCCGATGCGGCGTTCCACTGCCGGGGTAGACCGGTTGAACCTGCTGCTTCAGGAAGCGCTGAACCCCCCTGCTCCGGGAAAAGCGGAACTGGCCGGGCGCGGGTTTACTTTTCGTCTGGGTGATCGGGTGATGCAGGTCCGCAACAATTACCGCAAGGAGGTATTTAACGGGGATATCGGGACCGTGACCGCGATCGATCGGGAGGAAGGTGAGCTGGAGGTGACCTATCCCGACCTGCCGGCCCCCCGTCCGGTCATCTACGAACTGGCCGAGACCGGGGAACTGGTCCCTTCCTATGCGATCTCGGTACACAAGAGTCAGGGCAGCGAATATCCGGTGGTGGTCATGGCTGTCTTGATGCAGCATTACCCCCTGCTGCAGCGGAACCTTCTTTATACCGGTATTACCAGGGCCAAAAAATTGGCGGTCCTGATCGGCAGCAAAAAAGCGGTGGCGGTGGCGGTTCGCAACGACCGGGTCAAGGAACGCTTCAGCCTTCTCGCTTCTCGTCTGGCCGGGGGGGGGAAAGCAACGGATTTGTTTCCCCCCCGTTTGCAACAGGACGATGACGGCCCCAGGTAAATCCGTCCCCGTCGCATCGCGCCGTCGCGAACGCTGGATCGAAGCCTGTCTGGCTCTTCTTTTTCCGCCCCGCTGTTTGTTGTGCGCCGCCGTCCTTTCGCCGGGCGTCGCGAAACCCCTTTGTCCTTCCTGCCGGGATAGCGTTCCCTCCGCGGGCCCCTTCTGCCCGCGTTGCGGAATCTTTTATTCTCCCGGGGTGAATCACCGTTGTAACTGCCCGCCGGGTGCCGCTCCGATTGCTCTTTATGCCCTTTCATGGTATGAAGGAGAATGGCGGCGGATGTTGCACCGTTTCAAATACGGCGGTCGCAGGGACCTTGCTTTTCCCCTGGGCCGCTGGTTGGGGGAGCGGGTTGCCGCTCTGCAATGGCCGGTCACCATGGTGACGGCGGTACCGCTGCATCCTTCCCGTCTATCCCGGCGCGGTTACAACCAATCCCGGCTTCTGGCCCGGGCTGCTGCCGTCGTTTTGAATTGCCCGCTGGTCCCCTTGTTGTCCCGGGTCAGGGGCACCCCCTCCCAGACCGGTTTATCCCGTCTGGAAAGGCGCCGCAATGTGGCCGGTTCTTTTGCACCTGCCGCCCCGCTGCCTGCCGGGAGTGTTGTCCTTCTGGTGGACGATATATATACCACCGGCTCAACCATGCAGGCGGCGGCAGCGATCCTGGCTTCCCGTGGCGCCACGGTTTACGGGGCGGTGGCGGCCTTTCAGCGCCGGATCTACTTTTGAGCAGTGTCTTCGACTGGCGGATCGGATCGTTGTCCCGACACCACTTTCTCACCGGGGGCGGTAGCTCCTGCGCCTTCTTTGACGAAGGATTTTTCTGCCTGTTGGGGAATAGTATGTAGCACAGGAGCGTTGAATACAAACGGAGAGGGATACGCCATGAAGATTACTGTTCGCGGTAAAAACATTGAAGTCACCCCGGCCCTGGTCGGTTATGCCGAAAAAAAATTGGGCAAGCTGGCCAAGTTTTTCGAGGGTAAAGCCGAAGCCCAGGTTGTGCTAAGTGTAATCCGTGATGATCATATTGTTGAAGTTACTGTTTTTTTCAACGGGCTCATCCTGCGCAGCGAGGAAAAGACCGGGGATATGTATGCTTCACTGGACATGGTCGTTGATAAATTAGAAAAACAGGTGGCCAGGTACAAGACCCGCCTGATCCGGACCCTGCGCCGCCAGGATCTCCGGATCAAGGCGGAAAGGTTGACTGTTCCGGCCGGTTCACCCAGCGAGGGGGATACAAACAAGGTAGTCAAAACCAAGCGTTTTGCGATCAAACCGATGCCGCTCGATGAAGCGATCTTGCAAATGAACCTGCTCGGTCACAATTTTTTTGTTTTTGCCAACTCCGAAAGCAACCAGGTCAATGTGCTTTACCGCCGCAAGGACGGTAACTACGGCTTGATCGAACCGGAACTTTAAGCGGGTCGGTAGCGGGGAAAGGGGTGGGGAGATCATGGCCGGCGGAATCAGCGTCGTCATCTTCGAAGGCACCGCCCCGGCGAGCACAGTCGAGGAGGAGCTGGTCCGGGTGCGGCGAGCCGCTCTCCTGGACAACCTGGCCAAGTTCCGGGAACTGAACGGGTTGGTCGAAGGGATCTACCTGGTAACAAATGATCCGTTCCTGGCGGACGAATCTCAACATTTTGCGGTGCAGGCTTTCCTGAACAAAATACAGCCCGGCTCGTTTCATTTTGGCCGGGCCTTGCAGGAATTGGTGACCCGGAACGGGCTGAAACGAGTATTTTACTTGAGCGGGGCCGGCTGCCCCTTGATTTCCTGCGAAGAGATCGCCCATGTCTGCCGGACCCTGCGGGAGCGGGAACGGTTTGTTTACACCAACAATACCCAGTCTGCCGATATTGTTGCTTTTACCGTTCCAATGGAGTTGGACCGGGCGGAATTGCCGGCCATGGACAATGCCCTGGCGACAACCCTGCGCGATACCTTCGCTCTTGAAATGGAACTGATGCCCTATTCACCGGGGCTGCTGTTTGACCTGGACACGCCGGCAGACGCGCTGGTCCTGAAGGCTGGCCCTTATGGCGGCCCCCGGACCAGGGCTGTGCTGGATTCTCTTGACTGGGATTGCGCCCGATTGAACCGGGCCAAAAAGGCCCTCTCCGGATACTACCAGGATGTTGCCCTGGTCGGGCGTATCGGTGCGCCGGTGATCGAACGATTGAATTCCGCCCTCAAGGTGCGTCTGCGGGTCTTTTCCGAGGAGCGGGGCATGAAAGCACTGGGCCGCCTTGCTGCGGGCGAGGTCGTCTCTTTGATCGGTTTCCTCGTTGAACGGGTCGGGCCGGCTGATTTTTTCACTTACCTGGCCCGGGTGGCGCTGGCTGCCTTTATCGACAGCCGGGTGCTCATGGCCCATCACCGCCATGATTTTCCGGATCGAGACCGGTTTTTGTCCGACCTGGGCCGGTGGCAGGAGATCGGCCACCCCTGGTTGCAGGAATTTACCCGGGAAGCGGTGCGCTGCTCCATCCCGGTGATCCTGGGCGGGCACTCGCTGGTTGCCGGCAGCCTCTGGACGCTCTCGTGTGAGCTGCTTCCTGGAGGTGAAGAGGCCCCCGGGTCATGATCGGGCATGGGGAAACCCTTGTTCGGAGTTTCGCATCTGTGGTAGAATGGATGCGGTTACGGTTGAACATGAGGGAGGAAGGAACCGCGCGGTTCCTTTTTCTTTCCGTGGCTGTGAGGAGGAGGTTTGGCTTATGGCCGGCATCCTGCAAAAAATCTTTGGCGATGCCAACGAACGCGAAGTGCGCCGCCTGTGGAAGATCGTCGAGCAGGTGAACGCCCTTGAACCGGAAGTTTCCACCCTGAAGGCGAAACAGTTTGCCGTGCGCACCACCGCATTGAAAGAGCGGTTGGCCGACGGCGCCACCCTGGACGAGCTGCTCCCCGAGGCTTTTGCCCTGGCCCGGGAGGCCGCCCGGCGCACGATCGGGATGCGCCCTTTTGATGTTCAAATCCTGGGCGGGGTCGTATTGCACCAGGGGCGCATCGCCGAGATGAAAACCGGCGAAGGGAAAACCCTGGTGGCTATTCTACCGGCATATTTAAATGCGCTGACCGGGCGGGGTGTACACATCGTCACTGTGAACGATTACCTGGCCGAGCGTGACAGCGAATGGATGGGGCCGGTTTATCGCATTCTCGGCTTGAAAGTAGGCTTGATCGTGTCCGGCCTCTCCGGCGAAGCGCGCCGCCGGGCCTATGCTGCCGACATCACCTACGGCACCAACAACGAATTTGGCTTTGATTATCTGCGGGACAACATGGTTCTTTACCGGGACAATGTGGTACAGCGGGAACCGCACTATGTCATTGTGGACGAAGTGGACTCTATCCTGATTGATGAGGCGCGCACCCCCTTGATCATCAGCAGCCAGGCTTCGACCCAGCATGAGTTCGGTCGTTGGAAAGATGCGGTGGAGCGGTTGATCAAAAAGCAAGCCCACCTGATCAAGGACCTGCTGGCTGCCGCCCGGGAGAATCTCTCTTCCGGAGAACGCGACCGGGCGGCGGAACAGTTATTCCTGGTGCGACGGGGCGCTCCGAAGCATGAAGCGTTGCTCAAGATCCTTAAGGAACAGGGTGTAGAAAGGCTGGTGGAGCACGCCAAGCAGCGGCTGATGGCGGAAAAACGAGACAAACACCTGGAGGAAACACTATTCTTCAGTATTGATGAGATTACGCGGGCCGTCTCTATTTCCGAACAGGGCTTCGGCGAATTGGTGCGGGGAAACCCGGAGATAGCCCGACTGCTGGGTTACAGCGAACGGGTTGAAACCGGGGAAGCCGGTGTTGCCGGTGAGTCCGAAAATGAGGCTGCCGCCGAACACCTGCACTACATCCAGCAGCTTTTAAAAGCCTATTCCCTCTACAAGCGGGATGTGGATTATGTCATCCAGGAGGGCAAGGTAATCATCGTCGATGAATTTACCGGCCGCCTGATGTGGGGGCGGCGCTACTCCGAGGGCATCCATCAGGCTATCGAGGCCAAGGAAGGGGTGGAAGTCCAGGCCGACACCCGAACCGTGGCTTCAATCACCTTTCAGAACTACTTCCGCATGTATGACAAACTGTCCGGTATGACCGGCACCGCGGCGACCGAAGAGGAGGAGTTCCGCAAGATCTACGGTATGGACGTGGTGCGTATTCCCACCAACGCGCCGCTGATCCGCGACGATCAACCCGACCTGGTTTACAAGAGCGAACGGGCCAAGTTCGGGGCGGTCGTGGAGGCGATCCGGGAACGGCATGAAACGGGCCAGCCGGTGCTGGTGGGCACCATCTCTGTGGAAAAATCAAATATGCTCAGCCGCGCGCTGAAACGGCGGGGGATCCCCCATGCGGTGTTGAACGCAGTCAACCATAAAGAGGAAGCTTTCATCATCGCCCAGGCCGGGCGCAAGGGTGCGGTGACCATTTCTACGAACATGGCCGGGCGGGGCACCGATATTATCCTTGGTGGCAACGCGGAGATCCTGGCCCGGGAACAATTTAAAAAGGAGTATCCCCCGGGGGACGACGATGAACCCGATGCGATCTGGCTGGAAGAACGGCGCCTCAGGGAGGAAGAACTGGTATCCAAAGCGCGAAAGGCTTCGGCCCGGGATCGGGAGGCAGTTCTTGCTGCCGGCGGCCTGCATGTTCTGGGGACGGAGCGTCACGAGAGCCGGCGTATCGACGACCAGTTGCGCGGCCGTTCCGGACGCCAGGGTGATCCCGGTTCCTCACAGTTTTTTATCTCCCTGGAAGACGATCTGATGCGGCTTTTCGGGGGGGACAACATCGTTTCGATCATGGACCGCTTGGGGATGGAAGAGGACGTTCCGATTGACCATCCGCTGATCGGGGGAGCGATCGAACGGGCCCAGAAAAAAGTGGAGTCACGGAACTTTGAAATTCGGCGCCATCTTCTGGAATATGATGACGTTTTGAACGAACAGCGCCGGGTAATTTACGAGCAGCGGCGTCGCGTCCTTGAGGGCGAGGCGATGCGCGGGCCGATCCTGGACATGGTTGAGGAAACATTGGAACGGCAAATTCAACTGCACCTGGCGGAAAAAAGTTTTCTGGACGAGGAAAGTGCCGCCGCACTGGTGCGCGCCGGGGAAGGGGCCTTTCTCCGGCGGGGGCGGATCAATCTGGCGGAGCTGCTCGATGCGGAACCGGGAGAGGCGCGCGAAACATTGCTGGCGGAGGCACGGGCTTTTTACGATGCCCGGGAGGAAGAGCTGGGGCCGGAGATGATGCGGGAACTGGAGCGGGTTGTCCTCTTGCGGACCGTGGATAGCCATTGGATGGATCATATTGATGCCATGCATGATCTGCGCCAGAATATTCACCTGCGCGCGTACGGCCAGCGTGATCCCCTGGTTGAATACCGTCACGAAGGATTCGAAATGTTCGAGGCGATGATCTGCTCCATCCAGGAGGAGATCGCCCGACTGATCTTCCGGCTGCGGGTCATTGCGCAGCCGCAGCGCCGGGCGGTTGTCGGTCCCACGGCGGCCTCCCACCGGGAGGTGGTTCCGTTGGGAGGAGGCCGAGCCCCGTACTCCCCCCCCGCCGTGGCCGCGGATCAGCCCGCCCGGTCGCAACCAGCGGCGGGAAAACCCGCACCGGTAGCGGTGACCAAGATCGGACGTAACGAACCTTGCCCATGCGGCAGCGGCAAAAAATATAAAAAATGTTGCGGAAAGTAGAGATGCAACCTAACCCGGTGTTCATTTCAAGGGAAAGCTTCACGTATCCGTCACCGGTCTAGTTGTTGTTTGCGGGCGAAACAGGTTGCGCCTGCATGAACGGGCCCGGCCTGGGGAAAGAATGTTCACGAAGGAGGCGTATCGCGATGCTTAAAGAGCCGTTGGAAAAGCTTGAACATTTGCAGGCACGCCTGCATGAAATGAGGGCTTCTCTTTGAATACGACCGGCGTGAAAAAGAGCTGGCCGGCCTGGAAGTCGAGTCTACCCGTCCCGACCTGTGGGAAGATCGAACCCGGGCACAGCAATTTTTAAAAAACCTGGGTGTTTTGCGAGAATCTTTGCGGCCCATCCGGGACCTGGGCAAGCAGCTTGAGGAGATAGAGGTGCTCCTGGAGCTGGCGACCGAGGAGGAGTACGGCCGGGAGGAGACTACGGCGGAGGCCCAAAAAAAACTGTGCGAGGCTGCAACCCGGCTGGATCGGATTGAACTGGAAATCCTTTTTAACGATGAGCATGACTGTCGGGCGGCTATTCTTTCCCTGCACCCGGGAGCGGGAGGTCTTGAATCCCAGGACTGGGCGGAAATGCTGTTACGTCTCTACAGCCGCTGGGCTGAAGAGAACCGCTATACCGTCGAACTGGTCGAACTGCTTTCCGACGATGAAGCGGGGATCAAAAGCGCGACCATCATTGTGCGCGGCCCTTATGCCTACGGCTACCTGCAAGCGGAAAAGGGAGTGCACCGTCTGGTCCGTGTTTCGCCTTTTGACGCTGCCCGGCGACGTCATACTTCATTTGCCTCGGTGGATGTGATCCCGGAGGTCGAGGAAGTGGAATATGTTCTTAACCCCGACGAGTTGCGCATGGAAACCTTCCGTTCCAGCGGAGCGGGGGGGCAACATGTGAACAAGACCGACTCGGCCGTGCGTATCATTCATATTCCTACCGGTGTTACCGCTACCTGCCAAAGGGATCGTTCCCAGCATGCCAACCGCGCGGCGGCCTTGCGTATTCTCCAGGCGCGTCTGGCCGAACGTCACCGGCGGGCGTTGGAAGAAGAAATTAGCGCCGTGCGCGGTAAACAAAAAGAGATCGCTTGGGGCAGCCAGATCCGTTCCTATATTTTTCATCCTTTCACCCTGGTGAAGGACCACCGGACCGGGTTGGAGGTGGGTAACGTGGAGGCGGTCATGAACGGTGAGATCGGGCTTTTCCTGGAATCGTACCTGCGCTGGAAGACCCGGCGCCGCTACGAAATAAACCCGGGAACGGACAAAACCTCGTGACACGGCGCCGGGCCTGGAAAAAAACGCTCCTGGAGACGGCTATAATCCTGTTCGGAACGGCGATCATGGCTTTTGCCCTGGTTGCCTTTTTGATCCCGCACCGCCTGGCGGCAGGGGGGATCAGCGGGCTGGCGGTAATCCTGTTTTACCTGTTCCGCCTCCCGGTTGGGTTAACGATCATTGTGCTCAACATCCCCCTTTTCTTGGTCTCCTATTTTTACCTTGGTTCCCGGGTGCTTTGGCATAGTCTGCTGGGGACGCTTTTTTTTTCGGGTCTGGTGGAACTCTTTGATCTTACTTTCTCCTTTAACATTACCGGGGACATTCTTCTGGCTGCGGTTTACGGCGGGGTACTGATGGGTTTCGGTTTGGGGTTGGTTTTCCGTGCCCGTGGTTCAACCGGAGGCACTTCGCTGATTTCACTGATTTTGAGCCGTTTGACTGGAATAAGCACGGGTCAGGGCCTTTTGGGCAGTGATCTGGTTGTAATATTGCTTGCTTTTTTTATTCTGGGGGCGGAGCCGGCTATGTACGCGGTTCTTTCCCTTTTCGTCAGTAGCTGGGTTATTGATGCGGTCCAGGAGGGTTTGGGACTTTCCAAGGCAGCTTTGATTATCACCGCTCGCGGCGTGCTCATTACCGATCGTCTTTTACGAGAACTTGACCGGGGGGTGACTGCGCTCGAGGGGCGTGGCGGCTTTACCGGCCATAGCCGGGAAGTGCTTCTTTGTGTGATCGGACGACCGCAGGTGGCCCAGTTAAAAGAGATCGTCCACGAAGCCGATCCCGATGCCTTTTTGATCATCGGCAGTGCAACCGAGGTTTACGGGGAAGGTTTTCGGCGGCATTTCCTTACCTAAAAAGCAAGACGGCAGGAATAAGAATTAGTGGCCGCGAAACAAGCGCAACAGGGTGCGCTCCCGGCGGAAATGGGATGCGAACAATGCGAATAAAGAGGCAGGAGGCAAAGAATATGGTAAAAGCGTATTACGATCAGGATGCAAATATGGAGCTGCTCCGGGACCGGACGGTAGCGGTGCTTGGTTACGGCAGTCAGGGGCATGCCCAGGCCCTGAACCTGCATGACAGTGGTGTTTCTGTCCTGGTAGGCCTTTACCGGGGCAGTAAAAGTTGGGCCAAGGCCGAGGCGGCCGGCCTGAAAGTAGCCATGGCGGAAGAGGTGGCGGCTGCGGCGGACGTGATCATGTTTTTGGTGGACGACGGGATTCAACCGGTAGTGTACCGGCAAGTGGAGTCGCATCTAACCCCCGGGAAAGCAATTGCCTTTTCCCATGGATTCAACATTCTTTACCGCCAGATCACACCACCCGATCAAGTCGATGTGTTCATGGTGGCCCCGAAGAGCCCCGGCCACCTTGTGCGTCGTATGTACACTGAAGGCAAGGGGGTTCCCGCCCTTTTGGCGGTCGAGCGGGATTACAGCGGGCAAGCGCGCGACCTCGCCCTTGCCTATGCCTGCGCCATCGGCTGTACCCGAGCCGGGGTGCTTGAAACCACATTTAAAGAAGAAACCGAAACCGACCTTTTTGGTGAACAGGCAATTTTATGCGGCGGCGTTACCGCTTTGATCAAGGCTGCTTTTGAGACCCTGGTCGAGGCGGGTTACCAGCCTCATGTGGCTTATTTTGAATGCCTCCATGAACTAAAATTGATTGTAGATCTGATCTACGAGGGGGGGCTGTCCCGCATGCGTTACTCGGTAAGTGATACCGCCGAATATGGCGATTTGACCCGGGGCCCGCGCATTATTAACGCTGCGGTACGGGAAGAGATGGTCCGGATGTTGCGTGAGGTGCAGAGCGGGGTCTTTGCCCGGGAATGGATCCTGGAAAACCGGGCCGGCCGTCCGGTTTTTAATTCCTTGCACCGCGAGGAAGAAGAACACCAGATCGAAGCGGTCGGGCGGGAATTGCGGGCCATGATGCCCTGGATTAAAAAAGAAGAAGATTAATCGACACCGAGAGACAATATGACAGCCCCTTTTTACGGGGCTGTTTTTTTTGATCAAAAAAGTAAAAATTTTTATAGAGAGAAAGGAGATTAAGGCTTTTTTGTCGAACTTTAGTTGACATTAGCCTCTCCGGCAGGGGGAATCGAATGCCATGATCGAAGCCAAAGACCTTTGCCATAAATATAACCAAGGCCCCTTTGTGATCGAGGGGCTCAATTTTACCGTAAAACGGGGCGAGTTTGTTTTTTGCGTCGGCCCAAGCGGGGCCGGCAAGTCGACCCTTCTCAAACTGATCATCAGGGAACTTGTTCCCAGTACCGGCACATTGACCGTTTTTGGCCAGGACATGGCCAAAATGCCCCGGCGGAGGGTGCCGTACCTGCGCCGGAACATCGGCATGGTTTTTCAAGATTTTCGGCTTTTAGATGATCGTAGCGTATTTGATAACGCAGCTTTTGCCATGCGGGTGATCGGTGCTACAAACCGGGAGATCAGGCGTCGGGTGCCCCAGGTGTTGGAAATGGTGGGGTTGCTGGATAAAGCCCGTTCCCGGGTTTGCGACCTTTCCGGAGGAGAGCAGCAACGGGCCGGTCTGGCCCGGGCCATCATCAACCGTCCTGCGCTGATTATTGCCGATGAACCGACCGGTAACCTTGATCCGGGAACCTCGCTGGAGATCATGCAGCAAATCGGTACAATTAACCTGCGCGGCACGACCGTTCTCGTGGCGACTCATGATCGGGAGATTGTGGATACATTGCAGAAAAGGGTGATTTACCTGGAAAAAGGGCGCCTGGTCGGGGATGAAAAGAAGGGGGCATACTGCCTTGCTTAACAGGGCGGTCTATTTTCTGGGTGAGGCCTTCAAAAGTATCTACCGCAACCTTTGGGTAAGCCTTGCCTCGGTTGGGGTGGTCATGATCACCCTAATCATGCTGGGTGCCCTGGTGGTAGTAAACCGGAACATCGATTTTATCACGGAAACCGTCAAACAACAGGTAGAAATTGTGGTTTACATCGGTGACGAAGCAACACTGGAAGAACAGCAAGAGCTGCGTCGGCAACTGGTGGGCAACACCGCTTTGGCGGAAGTGCGTTTCGTTTCCCGCGAGGAGGCCCTGGCACGGCTGAAAGAACAGTTTGCGAAGCGGGGAGAATTTTTAACCGGGTACGATACTGCCGATACCAACCCCCTGCCCGATTCTTACGAGGTGCATACCGTGATCCCGGAAGCGGTTCCGGAGGTGGCCCGGGAAATTTCGCGTTACCCTGCGGTCGGTGAAGTTTTTTATGGGCAGGGTTATGTCGAGACGCTTTTTACGACTGCCCGGGCGATCCGGATGGTGGGTTTGGTTTTAATGGCGGCGCTGGGGGTAACGGCGATCTTCTTGATCTCCCATTCAATCCGCCTGGCCGTGTTGTTGCGCCGCCGCGAAATCATGATCATGAAGTATGTCGGCGCGACGAACTGGTTTATCCGCTGGCCCTTTGTCATTGAGGGGTTGACCCTGGGGGTCCTCGGGTCCCTGCTTCCCCTGGTTGCTCTATCCCATGTTTACGGACATGCTCTAACCTGGGTGGGTGCGAACCTGCATTTCATCAACCTGGTTCCGGTTTCAGCGCTGATGGTGGAAGTGATGCAGTATCTACTTCCCCTGGGGGTAGGTTTGGGGATTCTGGGCAGTGTTTTTTCCATGAGTCGTTTCTTGCGTGTTTAAGCTGAAATAGAAAGAGAAAAACGATCAATCATCGCCTCGTCAGGGAGGGAACAGGGTGTTTATTCCGTGCAAATACAAATGGATCTATGGTTTAGTTGTCCTGTTTTTCTGTAGTCTGGTGATTGTTGCACCTGTTTCTGCAACCGCCCTGAGTGAGAAACTGCAGGAACAGGCCGAGCTTGACCGGCGGCTGGATCAGGAGAAGGCAGCCCTGAAACAACAAAAAAGCCGGGAAGCGGCTCTTCGTGAAGAGCTCAGCCAGTTGGATCAAAACATCAAAGCGTTGCAGGAAGAGCTGGCCCGTCTTGCGTCCGAGATCGACCGTACGGAGGAAGAGATCGCCGTTATCGAAGCGGAGCTGGCTGATGCCCGGGAACGGTTGGAGAAACGGGACAATCTTCTTAAACGTCGCCTGCGGGCTATCTACGAGCACGGCAGCGTTTCCTACGTTGAGGTGCTCCTGAATGCCGGTTCGTTTACCGACTTCTTGACCCGCCTTTACAATCTGCAAATTATTGCCGAAAATGACCGGGACCTTCTGGAAGAAGTTAAAGTGGAACGGGCCCGGATTGAAACAGAAAAGGAAAAGCTGGAGGAAAAAAGAAGCACACTGGTCGGGATGCGCCGCCAAACAGCGACTCACCGGGAAGAGGTGGAGTTTACCCTGGCCAGCCGGGCCAAAGTCCATGGAGAGCTGCAAGAGGAGATCGCCTCCCAGGAAAGAGCGATCCGGGAGATGGAGCAGGAGGCGGCGGCGCTGAACGCTCTGATTCAGCAACTCCTTGCTACCAGTTCCGGCAATTTTTGCGGCCTTTCCCGGCCGATCGCCTGGCCAGTCGAGGTATCCGTAGCCTATCTGACTTCTCCTTTCGGATCGCGCTATAGTCCGATCACCGGGGTTTCCCAGTTTCACGGGGGGATCGATATCGGCGGCCTCTGGAACTACTGGCCGCTTACCGGCGGGGCGCCGGCTTATATCCTCGCTGCCGACAGCGGTAGGGTGATTTTTTCCGGTATTTCCGAGGGCGGCGGCGTTTTTTACGAGAAAGCGCCCGGTCGTGATGAATATTATAGGCCCCAGTACTGGACGTACGCCGGTGCTTACGGCAGCATGATCATCATCGACCACGGAGCCGATAGCGGCGGCCAGCGGTGGAGCACTGTTTATGCCCACTGCCATGCCCGCCTTGTTGCAACAGGGGATACGGTTTACAGGGGACAGCGGATCGCCATTGCCGGATCAACCGGTTCCAGCACCGGGCCTCACCTGCACTTCGAGGTGCGCCAAAACGATAACAGGGTTGACCCCCTGCTATTTTTAAAGTAAATGCGGACGTTTTTATCCGGATCTGAAGAGGCTGCACGGCGCGGCCTTTTTTTTACGGCGGCAACAAGTTATAATAAGTTATGGATCGTGGAACATGTTCCGGCTGTCCCCTGCGGCCGGCCATCATTAACGATGAAAGCGGGCGCGGGAAGCAGTGAACCCGAAACCGGTACGCTACAAATTGATCATGTTTGCCTTGCTGCTGATTTTGATCGGCAGCAATATGGCAACTTATTGTTTTTGCGGGCACCGTCTGCCGGCAGTCTCCGGCCCTTCTGCAGTAGAACCGGACAGTATGGAAGCGGCGGATGAGTTACCGGACGAATTTGCCTTGTTTGTGGAAGTGCTGGGGAAAATAGTCCGGGGATACATTGATCCCGTCGCGATGGAGGTCCTGATGCGAGGGGCCATTACGGGGATGTTGGAAACCCTTGATGATCCCCAGACTACTTTTTTTGATAGCAAGGATCTGGAAAATTTTTTAATTCAAGCTACCGGCTCCTTTTCCGGTGTCGGCGTGCGTATAGTGGAGTTGGAAGGGGAAGTGGTAGTGCTGGAAACGCTGCCGGATACCCCCGCCGCGGGAGCACCGATTCTACCAGGCGATCGTCTCCAGGCGGCCGACGGAGAGACGTTGTTCGGGCAGGGGTTGGACCGGGCGGTGGAGTTATTGCGCGGGCCAAGCGGGACAACGGTCTCGGTGACTCTGCTCCGCCCCGGAGCCGCGAAGCCGTTGGAATATTCTCTGACCCGGACCGAGATCCATTCAGAGGTGGTTTTTTCCCGGATGCTCGCACCGGGGGTGGGTTACCTGCAGATCATCAGTTTCGACAGTTCGACCGGCTCAACCTTTGCGCGGCACTTGCAAGATCTGGAAAAGCAGGGGTTGGAACGGGGATTGATTATCGATCTGCGTGATAACACGGGCGGCCTTTTGGAGGAAGCGATCAAGGTGGCGGAAATCCTTGTACCTGAAGGGGAAATCACCCGTCTGGTAGACCGGGCCGGGCAGGTCAAAGATATCCATTATTCGCATGCCCGGCCCAAGCCCTACCGGATCATAGTCCTGGTAAACGAAGAATCCGCCAGCGCCTCCGAAATCGTGGCCGGGGCATTGCAAGACCGGGAAGCGGCCTTGCTGGTGGGCAACCGCACGTTTGGCAAGGCGACGGTCCAACACCTTGAAAAGCTTTCCGGGGGTAACGCTCTGCGCCTGACGGTGGCCAAGTATCTTACCCCCTCCGGACGGGATCTGCACGGGCAGGGTCTGGAACCGGATCTGGAAATAGATCTTCCTCCCGCCCTCAAGTATTACCGGTATTTTATACCCGGGCGCCTTGGTCGGGGCGATTACGGTGAGGGAGTACGATTGCTCCAACAAATATTACAGGAATTGGGCTATGATAACATCACCGCTGATGGTTACTTTGACGATGTTACCGCAGGGGTGCTGCAACGGTTTCAACGATCGGCCGGTCTTCCGGCTACCGGGAGCTTTGATGATCTGACCTGGATCCACCTGCGCGAAGGTCTGGATCGGATCGCCGGGGAACGAGATCCGCAATTGCAGGCTGCGCTGGAACTTCTTTCTGTTTCTGCACCCCTGGCAGCGGGGAGGGCGGGCCGGTAATGGGGCTTCTATGGGAATTGACCCGGGTTATTGCCGTTACCTTTGCTCTGGTCTTTATTAACCCCATTTTTTGGGCGGTCATGGTCCTTGTTTTGATGCAATACCGTCGGGTTGCCTCCCTTGAAAAGAAACTTTTCGGGCGGGTAATCAATTCACCCTGGATTCAGTTGCGCAACTCCCTGGCTCTCGGTACCGTCGGGGGGGCCGTTGCCAGTGCCTTGCTCACCTTTTTCGGGCTTTCACTGGAACAAATCGGGTTGGTTTTTATCTGGCCGGTTGCCATATTATTACTGCTGCTGCACCCGCGCTTTCTTTGTTTTGCCTATGCCGGCGGCATCGTGGCTCTGGGTGTTCTAGGTTTCCGTGCCGCCGTTGTTTTTTATCCCGCTCTGGCCGAACAGGCGGTGGTGGGCGCGCTGCTGAAAGTCCATATCCCCTCCTTGTTGGTTCTGGTTGCCCTGCTGCATTTGATGGAATCGCTCCTGATCTCTCTTGGCGGTTACGGAGGATGCAGCCCGATCTATGTCAAGAACCGGCGTGGAGAGGTGGTGGGCGGTTTCAGCCTGCAACGGTTTTGGCCGTTGCCCCTGGTGGCACTTCTGGTAACGGTAATCCTGGAAACGGAAATTGCCGGGGTGAGCATGCCGGAGTGGTGGCCCATTTTAAGTTCCACCATCAGTCTTGAGCCCGGGCAAACACTGCAGTACATGGCTGTCCCTGTGGCGGCGGGCCTGGGTTATTCCGATCTGGCCCTATCCTCTTCACCGCGGGAGAAAACGTCTAGATCCGCCGGTTACCTGGCCCTGTACAGTTTGGTGTTGCTGGCGGGGGCGATCGCGGCGGAATTTTTTCCTGTATTTACCTTACCCGCGGTCCTGCTTTCCCCGCTGGGTCATGAACTGGTCATCCTCGCCGGCAGCCGGCGGGAAATGAACCGCCCGCCCCGCTATACTCCGCCCCATGAAGGGGTACAGCTGCTCGCCGTTCTGCCCGGTTCCGCTGCGACGCGGGCCGGGTTGCAGGAAGGTGATCTTCTGTTGCGGGTGAACGGGACAACCGTTTCGGGTAATGATCACTTTTTGATCACGGTTGAACAAAGCTACTTTATGGTTCTCCTGGAAGGAGAACGCCGTGGTGAATATTTCCAGGCGGTGCTAAATAAAAACCCCCATTCAGAGGGAAAGAAATGGTTCCTGCAATCATGGCTGCCCTTCGCCGGTGCCGGTCCGGTTTCCGGTGCGCCGGCGATGCACCGTGGGGCGGCCCTCGGGCTCATTTTGGTACCGGATCCCTTTACGTCCGTCTATGTCGAACTCAGACACAGCCGGCGTTTCTTCCCCCGGTTCCGGCGCCGGGAGAACGGTTCTGCCGGGAGAAAATGAAACATAATAAAACAGGGAGGCGGAGCGAAAGGGGTGGGTTTGCGGATGTTCGCAGCGATGCTGGCTGCTTTTGCCAGTATTTTTATGGCCGAATGCGGTGATAAAACCCAACTGGTTTCCTTAAGTATGGCCAGCCGTTATCCGCCCTGGCAGGTTCTGGGGGGGGCGCTGGGGGCGCTTTTTGTAGTGTTGGCCCTGGCCGTGGGGGCGGGCGGTTTTATTGCCGCCTTGATTCCACGCCCGGTAATTATACTTGTCTCCGGTGTTTTTTTTGTATTCATGGGACTCTATACCCTGCTCAAGCAGGAACAGGAGGAAACGATCGCACCGAAACGAGCCGGCCTTTACCGGACCTTCGGTGCTGTTTTTCTGGCGGAAATGGGGGATAAAACCCAACTGACGGCACTGTTGCTCACGGCCAATTCCGGCCGTCCCCTGGCTGTACTGGCCGGAGCGATGCTGGCCATGGCGGTAAATCATGCCCTGGCTATATTTGTGGGGGCACGTTTTGTTTCCCGCCTGAACCCGCGCCATCTGCGTGCGGGCACCGCGGCCCTGTTTATAATCCTCGGGTTTACGATCATCGCCCTTCGCTAAAACATTGTTTTTTGCAGATCAAAAAAAATCGGCGTATATTAAACGATTTTTGTTCCAGTGCCCTGAACAACTGTCACGATGCAGTTCCGGACATGGTCCTTCCATCCCCCGATGCGTGATGTGCATTCAACAGGCATTCCGCAAATGCGCTTTGATAAATGAGGTCAAAGCCATGTTGGTTATGG
>CAYQQK010000016.1:0-52306 GCA_964420065.1 uncultured Syntrophomonadaceae bacterium
CCATAACCAACATGGCTTTGACCTCATTTATCAAAGCGCATTTGCGGAATGCCTGATAACACTCCGGGGCTTCTGATCCGACGGCTTCCCGGGGAACGTTGCCTCCGTCCAAATTTTTTGGTATACTGTATTACATTATGTCAACCAATACCGAGGAGCTGGAGTATGCGTGAGCTTAGATGGCCGGTCATTATTGCAACCGCAACGGTGGCGTTGGCTCTGTTTCTAGGAGCCTACTACTACCACCAGCACTACTTGCAGGAAGCCCCGTTGGTTGAGCAGTTGATCCGGTTGGAGGGAGTGCGCGGGGCCCAGGTTAGCCGTAAAAAAGGGCAGCCCGTGGTCACTGTCACGCCGGAGCCGTCTTACGACGGTTCATTGCCGGCGCTTTACGCGGAGGTAGAAGAGATCTCGCAACGCGAACTGAAAAACGAGCCGGAGGTACGGATCACCGACCGGCGCAACCCGCACCTTGAGGCTTTCTCCCGTTCTGTTACTCCGGCTCTCTACGAGGGGGCGCGACTCGGCAATTATCGTTCGGTGGCTGAAAGTGTCGCGCAGGCGGCCGGAGTTTACCGGGTCGAGGACGCGTTTTTTTCGGTCGACTACCGGCATCTTTACCTGCAAGCCCGCGACGGTGATCACTACCTGTACCTGGTGATCCCCCTGGAACAGTCCCCGGAAGGGAGAGCTTGATCTTGCGTGAAATTGGCCTCGGGCTGACCATAGCAGCAGCGATCGTCTTTTTGTGGTTTAATAACAGCTTTTTGCCGGTGCTACTCCTGGCGGTTCTGTTTGTTTTCCTGTTTCGTTTTACCGGGATCAAAACACCCCGGATCGGGGTCCCCGGCAGTAAAAGCATGAAAGGCCGGACGGTGGTGGATTTTAACCAGATCGGCGGCCAGGAACCGGCCAAAAAGGAGTTGCTGGAGGCACTTGAATTCGTTTTGAAACCCCGTCAACTGCAGGCCATGGGCATTCGCCCTCTCAAGGGGGTCATGCTTGTCGGCCCGCCGGGAACGGGAAAAACCCTTTTAGCAAAAGCGGCGGCGGGTTATACCCGTTCCGCCTTTGTCAGCGTTGCCGGCAGCGAGTTTATTGAAATGTATGCCGGTGTCGGCGCCCAGCGAGTCCGGCAGGTATTTCAGCAATGCCGTACCCTGGCCCGGCGCGAAGGCAAGAAAAGCGCGCTCCTTTTTATTGACGAGATTGATATCCTGGGGGGGAAACGGGGTAGCCACGCCAGTCACCTTGAATACGACCAGACCCTGAACCAACTGCTGGTGGAAATGGATGGAGTGGGTGGGGGAGAGGTGCAAATCCTGGTCATCGGAGCCACGAACCGTCCCGAAGCTCTGGATAAGGCCCTGGTCCGTCCGGGCCGTTTCGACCGGATTGTTCAGGTCGAGCTGCCCGACCTGGAGGGGCGGCTGCAAATTTTGAAGCTGCATTTGAAAAATAAACCGCTGCATGAAGAAGTATGCATCGAAAAAGTAGCCCGGGAAACCTTCGGCTTCTCCGGGGCGCACCTGGAAAGCCTGGCCAACGAGGCGGCTATATTGGCGTTACGGGAAGGAGCCTCGCGTATCAAGGAGAGCCACCTGGTCGACGCTGTTGAAAAAGTGATTCTGGGCGAAAAGTTGGACCGCAAGCCCGAACAGGAAGAGATCTGGCGCATCGCCGTCCACGAAACGGGGCATGCCCTGGTGAGCGAAGCGGTCAGGCCCGGCTCTGTTTCCACCATTACCATTACCCCCCGGGGGAAGGCCATGGGATACGTGCGCCAGAACCAGGACCGCGACTATTATCTTTATACGCGGGAACATTTTGAACAGCAGATCGCCATGCTCCTCGGCGGGTCGGCCAGTGAGAAACTGGTCCTGGGGGAAATGAGTACCGGTTCGGCCGGTGATTTCAAACAGGCCATGGAGTTGGCGCGAAAGATCGTCGCCTCCGGCCTCTCCAGCCTGGGCGTAGTCAGTGTAAAAGACATGCCACGGGGCGTGTTACACCGTACCTTGTGCCAGATCATTGCCGCGCAGGAACAATGGGTGGGGAATCACCTTTCGCGGCAAAAAGAAGCCATTTTTGAGATCGCCCGCTGTCTGGTGGAAAAGGAAAAGGTCACCGGCGACTTTCTGCGCGATCTTCTGTCCGGTTTTCCCCGGCAAGTACCCCCAAAAATTCTTTAATTTGCTTCACAAATACGGTCCCGCAATGATATAATAATTCTTAAAAATTTGCCCCGGCGTTTATGTTCGGCCTATCATCTTTGATACACTTGATTTTACAACATGAGAAAGCAATTTTGTGGAAATAAAACACCTTTCGTTTTTTCGGGGGAGGAACCGCGGTGCACGAGCTTTTAGCAAGTGCAAAAACGGCCCTGGTTTGCGCGGAGGCGATCCGAGTGGCGTTAAACGGTTTGTCCAAAATACCACGAACATATTTTACATAAAGGATACAATTTGGTCATTGCCGAAATAGTAAACGTTTTTTTAAACGAGGTGGGGGATTGCAGTGCAAGTTGAACTGATCTGTATTGGAAGTGAACTTTTAACCGGCCTGGTGGAAAACTCCAATGCCGGGTATCTTTCCCGCCGTCTCTGGAACAGCGGAATAGCGGTGCGGGCCCACCGCACCGTGGGTGATACTATTCCGGCCATCCAGGCAGCTGTGCTCGAAGGACTGCAGTCCAGTGAGGCGGTGCTTTGCACCGGCGGGCTTGGCCCAACTGCCGACGATCTGACGCGGGAGGCGGTGGCCGGCGCTCTGGGGCTTGCCCTGGAAAGTGATGCCGGTTGGCAAAAAAAATTGGAATTATATTTCAAGCGTAGGGGCTATCCCATGCCCGAAAACAATCGCCGGCAAGCTTTGGTTCCGGTAGGGGCAACCCTGCTGGACAATCCCCACGGTACCGCCCCGGGCCTGTTGATCCCGGTGGGCCAAAAACTGCTTTTCTTGCTGCCGGGACCGCCGTGGGAAATGCGCCCCATGTTTGAAATAAAAGTACTGCCACGGTTGCTGGAACGAACCGGTCCGGATATAACGGCTACCCGGCTTTTGAAATGTGTCGGATTGGGAGAATCGCTACTGGAACAGCGGCTGCAGGGGTTGGGACAGTGGAAAAACCCGGAACTGTCTCTGCTGGCGCGCGGCCTCGAGGTGCGATTGCAGTTGAAGGCATACGGGACCCCGGTAGAAGTGACTGCGCTGCTGGAAGAAAGTGCAGGCCGAATCCGGACGGCGCTGGCACCGTATGTCTACGGCGAAGGTGAGGAAACCATGGCCGGAGTTGTTGCAGACCGGCTGACCCGGCGTCAGCTTACCCTGGCCCTGGCCGAATCGTGTAGCGGGGGATTACTGGCGGATACCATCACCGATACTCCAGGCAGTTCCCTTTTTTTGCAAGGAAGCGTTGTTGCTTATACCGAACAGGCAAAAACGGATCTGTTGCAGGTCTCTCCCGTGCTTCTGGAAACAGAGGGAGTGGTCAGCGAGGCCGTGGCCCTGGCCATGGCCCGGGGGGTTCGCCGTCTTTTTGGATCCGATATCGGGGTAGGAATTACCGGAGTGGCCGGGCCGGAGGGAGGTACCGCAGATACTCCAGTCGGCACGGTTTATCTTGCCGCCACCGGTCCGTTTGGGGAAAGTACCCGTTTAATTTCCAGTGCCGGTTCCCGGCGCATGAACAAAATAAGGGCTGCCCAGACCGCTCTTTACATATTATGGCTCTTGCTGGAGGACTAAATGGGCAAACCAAGGCCGGAAGTCGTCCTGGAAACGGTCAAGATCCTGCTTCTATCACTTTTAGGAGCATTTTTGACACTAAGTTATTTCAGTGCGGTCCAGTTTTCATCAAGCGCTTTTACTTTTGTGGTCCAGTTGCTGCCGTTTCGATCCGGGGAAACGGTGTTTTTCTTCCCCCCGGTAGGGCAGGTTATGGCCACAACCCACCATTGGCTGTTTCAGATCCGGATGACCCTGGTAAATATTGATCCGGGACAGATGAAGGATGTTTTGGCGGAACTGGCTGTTTTGCCAAATACGGAAAGCGTTGGGGCTTTCCAGACAGAACTGTCAAGACTGGCCGGCCGTTTTGCCCTACGTTGCGTTACCGTTGCATTTACCGGTGGGACAGGTGCGGTATTGCTTCTGACCCGAAAACTCGACCGGCGCGCACTCTGCGGCGGCCTGGCCGCAGCCCTGGTCTTTATCTTCCTGTTTGCCGTTACAGTCGTGTCACCGTATGATTTGAACGCCTTTGACACCCCCCGTTTCACCGGCGCCCTTGAGGCGGCGCCATGGGTAGTCAACCTGGTTACCGAAACGATTGACAGTTTGCGAACACTGGGTGAACGCCTGGAGATGATCACCGCCGATATTTACGATCTTTTTGGGCAACTGGAACAGGTGCGACCCCCGGCCACTCCTTCGGAGATTCGAGTGCTCCATGTATCGGACATTCACAATAACCCTGCCGCTTTCGACCTGATCGATAAAATTGTAAGGACTTTCGAGGTTGATCTGGTTATTGATACCGGTGATATTACTGATTACGGGACCATCGTCGAGGCTGAACTGCTGTCCCGGATTACGGGTCTTGATGTGCCATACCTGTTTGTGCCCGGTAACCATGATTCACCGGTGGTAATCGAGGCCATGGAAGAGGCCGGAGCCGTGGTTCTGGATCGGGCGGTGGTGCCGGTGACAGGATTGAAGGTAGCCGGCATTGCCGATCCCTCCTCCTACAGCCCCGAAATGACGATCGCTCCAACCGAAGAGCTGGAGAAAATAGGACTGGCGTTTCGTGACGACCTTGAAACGAGGGGCGAACAGCCCGACCTTTTGGCGGTGCACAACCCGGCCATGGGCACTCCGTTTGCCCGCTCGGTCCCGCTTGTTTTAAGCGGGCACAGTCACCGCCCCGCTGTGACCTTTACCAATGGGACAGTTCTGGTTAACGCCGGCACCACCGGGGCCGCCGGTTTACGGGGGCTCCAGTCACCCGATAATCATCCTTTCAGTGTCGTTATTCTCTACTTCAACCGGGATGAAGAAAAAAAACCATACCTGACCATGGCCGATTTGATCTGGATCCACCAGTACCAGAAGGATTTTGTTTTGCAACGTTATTACCCTCCCGGAGAATCGGAAGGACCGTTGAAGACGTTCGAAACGGAATAATTGAAAGGCACGGCAGGAAGGGAGAAAGTATTCCGGAATCGAATCAACCGGAAGCGGATAAGTAACGTGGAGGTAGCCATGCGCCTGTTTGTTGCCATTGATCTGTCCGGCGAACAAAAAAAATCGCTGCAGTTGCTACAGCAGCGTGCACAAGGATACCTGGCCGGGGTCAAGTGGACCGCTCCGGAGGGTATGCATCTCACTCTCAATTTTTTGGGTGAGGTTGAAACGAGCCGCTTGCCCGCGATTAGAACAGCCCTGGTCGAAACCGCTTCCGTCACAGCCCCTGTTTTTTTTCGCCCGGGCGGGGTGGGGGTATTCCCGACGACCCGGCGGGCCCGGGTGATCTGGGCCGGCCTGGTTGCAGGAAAACGAGCACTTGCCGCCGCCGCCGCCCGTCTGGAGGAATCCCTGTTCCGGCAGGCCGGTTTTCAGCCGGAGAGGCGTTCGTTTATGCCCCACCTCACTATTGGCCGGGTTCGCAAACCGGTGGAGGAGAGGTTGACCAACAAGTTTCTTGGTATGGAAAAAGCTTTCCAGGCCGAGGAAAAGACAGCCCTTGAAATAGTACTTTACGAAAGCCGTCTCGGTAGGCACGGCGCTGTTTATTATACTCTGGAGAAAATACAACTTAATACAGCGGCAGGTAAATAGTGGCGTTTCCGCGAATGAATCAATATGTTTGAGACCGATTTTACCCAAGGGGGTTGTTGATATGGAGAAGGATAAAGCACTGGAAGTGGCTTTAATACAGATCGAAAAACAGTTTGGCAAGGGTTCAATCATGAAGTTGGGACAGACAGTGAAAGCGGGTGTGGATGTGATCCCGTCGGGTTGTCTTTCCCTCGATGTGGCCCTCGGCGTCGGTGGTATGCCCCGCGGACGGGTCATCGAAATATTTGGGCCGGAATCCTCCGGTAAAACTACTGTCGCTTTGCACGTGATTGCCGAGGCTCAAAAAAGGGGCGGTTATGCCGCATTTATCGATGCCGAACACGCTTTGGACCCGCACTATGCCTCCCGGCTGGGGGTAAATATCGAAGAACTGCTGGTTTCGCAGCCTGATACCGGAGAGCAGGCCCTGGAAATCGCCGAAGCCCTGGTGCGTAGCGCCGCGATCGATGTCCTGGTGATCGATTCGGTGGCCGCTCTGGTCCCCCGGGCCGAGATCGAAGGAGAAATGGGAGACACCCATGTCGGCTTGCAAGCGCGCTTGATGTCCCAAGCCTTACGCAAGCTTTCCGGGGCAATCAGTAAATCGCAGACTATTGCTATTTTCATCAACCAGATTCGGGAAAAGGTTGGGATCATGTTCGGTAACCCGGAAACAACTCCGGGAGGCCGTGCGTTAAAATTCTATTCCAGCCTGCGCCTGGACGTGCGAAGGGTGGAAATGCTCAAACAGGGAGATGAGGCTGTCGGTAACCGGACCAGGGTTAAAGTGGTGAAGAATAAGGTTGCGCCGCCATTTCGCACGGCGGAGTTCGACATCATGTACGGAAGTGGTATTTCCCGCGAGGGGATTCTGCTCAACCTGGGGCAAGAGCTCAAACTACTGAACAAAAGTGGAGCCTGGTACTCCTACGGCGAAGAGCGCCTCGGCCAGGGGCGTGAAAACGCGCGCGATTTTTTGAAGAACAACCCCGCTATTGCTGCAGAAATAGAACAAAAAATACGCCAGGCCCACGAGTTGGACCCGCCCGGGGATATTGATCCGGCCGAAGGAACCCCCACCAAAGAAACATCGAAAAAATAGAGATCGTAATGGGGGGGGCGGCTGTGGCCAACGGACGGGACGAGTTAAAAGCAGCCCGGAACCGGCTTTTGCGGCTACTTGATTTTCGGCCAAGAAGCCGTTTTGAAGCTGAAGTAATATTACGGCGGGAAGGTTATGCTTTACCGGTAATCGAAACGGCTCTGGCAGAAATAGAACGTCTCGGGTACATCAACGATGCGTGTTTTTGTAACGAATATGCCTACAGCCGCTTCCACCGTGGTTACGGACCGCATCGGATTCGCCTCGAGCTGAAACAAAAAAGGGTCGCGGCAAGCCTGGTGGAAGAAGTGTTGGCCACCATTTTTGATGGGTCCGTGGAAACGGACCGGGCCCGTTCCCTTCTGGTCAAAAAACTTTCACCCGGTTATGATCCTGCCGATCGCGCGATGCGCAGGCGTTGTGCAAACTTTTTGCAACGCCGTGGTTTCGGGAAGGAGGTTATCCGGTTTCTTTTACCGGAATATTTTCACGGGGAAACAAGCTTTTCTTGACATAAATTTAACAAAAGAGTACAATGAAATCGGATGCAGAACTCAACACTTTAATCTTGGTAAGGGCATTCATAACTGAAAAGAGAAGGCCCAGGTGTGCGTAAGCACTGCACATATATTTTTATAACCACATAGATGATTTTACCCCATAAGGAAGATCAGGCCTTCTCTTTTTAAGCTGTGTATTGTCACAGTTTATTTTTTATATTTATCGGCATAGAATTGGAGGTGAAGTGGGTGGATTTCTTGATCTATGTTTTGATTGCTTTTTTGGCCGGGATTTTGGGCTACTTTGTCCGTAAATACCTGGCTGAAGCACGGATCGCTTCGGCAGAGGAAGCTGCAAAAAAAATTATCGACGAGGCGAACAATGAAGCTCTTTCCATAAAGAGGGAAATTATTTTAGAAGCGAAGGAGGAGTCACACCGGCTCCGCAATGAACTGGAACGTGAAAGCCGTGAAAGCCGGGCCGAACTTCAGCGTAGCGAAAGACGTCTTTTACAAAAAGAAGAAAATCTTGACAAAAAGATCGTTTTTTTGGAACGCAAGGAGGAGGAGTTGCGTCGCAAGGAGGATGAGTGCAAGAAAATCCAGGATAACCTGGACCAGCTGCACTCCCGGCAGATGGCCGAACTGGAACGTATATCCGGTCTAACGGTCGATGAGGCAAAAGAGCAGCTTTTACAATGGGCACGTTCGGAAATCAAGCATGAAATGGCCATGATGGTCAAAGACCTGGAGAACCAGGCCCGGAACGAGGCGGAAAAGAAAGCACGCGAGGTTATCACCATGGCCATTCAACGTTGCGCTGCCGACCACGTTTCTGAAACAACCGTTTCGGTCGTTAATCTTCCCAACGATGAAATGAAAGGACGTATTATCGGCCGCGAAGGACGTAACATCAGGACGATCGAGACCCTGACCGGGGTCGATTTGATCATCGATGATACCCCCGAAGCAGTGATTCTGTCCGGTTTCGATCCGATCCGGCGCGAAACCGCCCGGATCGCTTTGGAAAAACTTGTATGTGACGGCCGTATTCACCCGGCTCGGATCGAAGAAATTGTGGAAAAGACCCGAAAAGAGGTTGAACAGCAGATTAAAGAAGAGGGGGAACGGGCGACGTTTGAAACGGGCGTGCATGGATTGCACCCTGAATTGATCGTGTTGCTGGGCAAGCTCAAGTTCAGGACCAGCTACGGACAAAATGTGCTGCAGCATTCAATCGAAGTGGCCCATTTGGCGGCGGCCATGGCTTCAGAACTGGGACTTGATGAACATTTATCCAAACGGGCCGGGTTGTTACACGATATTGGCAAAGCGGTGGACCATGAGCTGGAAGGATCACATGCTTTCAGCGGAGCTGAACTGGCCAAAAAATATCGTGAACCGGCCGAAATAGTGAATGCAATCGCCGCCCACCATGGAGACGTTGATTTTCAGACGATGGAAGCGGTTCTGATTCAGTCCGCCGATGCCGTCTCGGCAGCACGCCCGGGAGCACGACGGGAAACATTGGAAACCTATATCAAACGTCTGGAGAAACTGGAAAAGATCGCCGATTCGTTTGAAGGCGTGGAAAAAGCATACGCCATTCAAGCCGGCCGGGAAATACGGATCATGGTCAAACCGGATCGAGTTGACGATTGTGAATCAGTTCAGGTTGCCCGTGAAATCGTGAAAAAAATCGAGAAAGAGCTGGAATATCCCGGACAGATCAAGGTTACGGTCATCCGGGAAACGAGAGCGGTGGATTACGCCCGTTAAACGATCTTCTTTTTACTGACAATAACTTGTAATAAGTGCCGAACGGCACTTATTTTTTATTCGGGAAGGATTTTGCTCCAAGACTATGGAATACAAATCCCCAGTTATTACGGGGGAGGTTGCGGACACTAGATGAAAAATGGGGCTCTGGAGGATTCATACTACGTTCAACTCATGGTAAATTTGTTGGTTCGTTTCCCGGAAATTTACAAAATCAACTACAATCTCGCCAACCATACATGCTCTCTCTCGTACATGATCCGCAAGGTACTGAAAGGGACGGAGTACCTTACCCTTCGCCGAAATCTGAATCGCTCGGTCCAGGTTTTACGTTATGTTGGGAAAAAAGAGCCGGTAGAGGTAAAGACGCACAAAAAAAATATCGATTCCTTGACCTGCCTGGAGATCATTATTACCGCTCTTCCTCCTGTTGTGGAGGAGATCAGCCTGGTGACCAACCTGCTTCGCGATGAATTTCAGGACCGCCTGGTTGTGGAGCTGAGACCGGACGATGATGATTGGGATGAAGACATTTCGTACTGGGAGAATGTTTGCGGACTGGTCAAAGCACGGGATGAACAAAGGGAAGAAAATTTATTTGCTTTTCGCGAAGCGGGAAAAGTGTACGTTTATGATAAGTAAAGTTATTTTTTTATAATACGTTTTGGCACTATTACAAATTGTTATACCGACCGGCTTGGAGGGGGTGTCGTGCAGGTTTTATTCGTGGGCGATGTGGTGGGGCGTCCCGGACGGTGTTGTCTGCAAGAAATGCTCCCGTCAATGGTAGAACAATTGCATGTAGAGCTGGTTATAGCCAACGGTGAGAATGCCGCCGCGGGCCTGGGGCTGACCAGGCAAACCCTGTCCGAACTTCAAAAAGCCGGGGTACAGGTGATCACCAGCGGCAATCACGTTTGGGATAAGAAAGATGTCTACGAATTTATCGATACTGAACCGGCGCTATTGCGTCCGGCCAATTACCCGGCAGATACGACTCCGGGCCGGGGTGCGGCTGTTTACAAAGTCAATCATATCCCCGTCGGCATTCTGAACCTGGCCGGTCGCGTGTTTATGCCTCCGATGGATTGCCCTTTCCGCCGGGCGGATGCAGAAATCTCCTGGTTGAAAAAAGAAGCAGCGTTGATCCTGGTCGATTTTCATGCCGAGGCCACCTCGGAAAAACAGGCCATGGGCTGGTACTTGGACGGGCGGGTCAGCGCTGTCATCGGAACCCATACCCATGTCCAGACAGCGGATGAACGTATTTTACCCGGGGGAACAGCCTATATTACCGATGCCGGTATGACCGGCCTTTATGATTCCATCCTTGGCGTGGACAGGGAAGATGCTCTGGCCAGATTACTGACGTTACTTCCGCGACGACTAAATATTTCTCCGGGTCCGGCTCAAATGAATGCATTGTTACTCGCCTTGAACCCTGAAACGGGACTGGCTACCGGAATCCGGCGTATCAAAATAATGCAGCAAGGCTAAACGGGTGTAATTTTCCTATTATTCAGGCAGGACATTGGCAGTCTGGGTCGAAGTACAAAAATGGGAAAAACGCAGAGAGAGAGGAGTAACTAATAGATGGAAGTATTAAAAGTTTCAGCAAAATCCAACCCAAATTCAGTGGCTGGAGCCCTGGCCGGAGTACTCCGCGAAAAAGGGGGGGCGGAAATGCAAACCATTGGAGCCGGGGCCCTGAACCAGGCTGTAAAAGCAGTGGCCATTGCCAGAGGATTTGTCGCTCCAGGAGGCGTCGACCTGATCTGTATCCCTGCGTTTACAGATATCATGATTGACGGGGAAGAAAGAACCGCAATCAAATTGATCGTGGAACCCCGCTAGCCTTTTCCTTTTCCGATTTTGGCCGTTCTATGCCTGCCCACCCCCGCCGGAACCACCGCCGGGGGTGCATTTTATCTTCAAATACGATATCATCAATCTATGCTTTTACCCGTAGCCGATTGTCATTGTGATACTATCTGCCGTTTGAGCGATCCGACATATCATTTTGCCCGTTCAAATCCGGACGGCCAGATTGATCTGCCTCGCTTGCGCTACGGGGGGGTATCGTTGCAGTTTTTTGCCCTTTGCACCGCCGCCATCACCTCGACCGCTTTCTTACACTGCGCATTGGAAAAAATCGTTCTCTACCACCGTTTACTGGCGGAAAACCGGGAACAGTTACTGCCGGTAGAACGCCGGAACGACCCGGCATTGGCGGCAGCGGAGGGTAAAATTGCCTGTCTTCTGGCTTTGGAAGGGGCGGAACCGCTTCAGAAAAGCCTGGATCTACTGGAAATATTTTATCGCCTGGGTGTACGCTGTCTTTCTCCAACCTGGAATCACCGTAACTTTTTTGCGGAAGGCAGCAGGGAGGAAGCAGCAGGCGGCGGGTTGACCGGAGCCGGGCGGCGCCTGGTCCAGATGACCGGAAAAATCGGGCTGATACTTGATCTGGCCCACCTGGCCACGCGCAGCTTTAACGATGCTCTGGAGTTAACGGCCAAACCACCCCTCGTTTCCCACGCCAATGCCCGTGCCCTGTGTGAACACCCGCGCAATCTGGGAGATGAACAGTTGAAAGCGCTGGCCGAGCGGGGTGGAGTGATCGGGCTGAGCTTTTACCCGTATTTTATTAACGGGGAAAAACAGGCGTCCTTGGAACAACTGGCGGATCATTTTGTGCACATCGCCGCTCTGATCGGCCCGGCTCATCTGGCGTTTGGATCCGATTTTGATGGTATTGACTGCACCGTTACCGGCCTGGAGAACGCCTCCTGCTACGGCACTCTGGTCAGGGTTTTGAGCCGGCGGGGTTTCAGTCCAACCGAGCTGGAACAAATTACCTGGGGCAATGTGATCCGGATCATTGAAGCAAACCTCCATGAATAATTTTCTTTGTCCCGCAGCAAATAATAAAGATCCAAGGCGGGTCGACCTGCACCTGCATACCACCGCTTCGGACGGTAAGTTTTTACCGGCAGTGGTAGTGGCAATGGCTGCCCGGGCCGGACTCGCCGCGGTTTCCATAACCGACCACGATACCTTGGACGGGATGGAACAGGCCCTTGCAGCAGGGACGCGTTACCGGATCGAGGTGGTCCCGGGGGTCGAATTAAGCTCGATCCATAACGGGAAAGAAGTTCACCTGCTTGGTTACTACCCGGATTTGAACGGATCGCTGGATCCGATCCTGGCCGAATTCCGACAGGACCGGGTCCAACGGATGCAGTGTATGTTGGAACGCTTGCGTGGTCTGGGAATCAAGCTGTCGTGGGCTGAAGTGGAAGAAGAGACAGGAAAGGCGGCCCCGGGGCGCATGCATCTGGCCCGCTTGCTCGTCAAAAAAAAGTATACATATACGATCGATGAAGCTTTTAAATGTTATCTCGGAAATGGCCGCCCGGCCCATGTTGCCCGTCGTCACCTCCCGGCTGCGGAAGCGGTGCGCCTCCTTCTTGCCGGGAATGCGCTCCCGGTGCTGGCTCATCCGGGCCCGGAAGGAAAGGCCGCCCTGGAAGCGCTCCTGCCCCACGGTCTTCGGGGGGTGGAGGTATTCCACCCGGAGCATACCCCGGCCGTGCAGCGCTGCTACCATCGCCTGGCCCGGGAAAAAGGGCTCCTTATCACCGGCGGCTCCGATTTCCACGGTGATCTTCGTGGCCGGGTCCGTCAACCGGGGCAGGTTTCCATCCCCTACCGTTACCTGGAGCTGCTCCGAGCTGCCTCCTTCAAACAGGAACCCTGAAATAAAAAGGTTTGTTGATCCGGGAACCCCACGTTTGAACGGTATTATTGTAACCAGGGTTACAAGCTTGACCGGACTACGCGGGGTTCCGTCCTTAGCATTGCCCCCGGTTGCTGCAAATATACCTCCGGGGCCATTTTAAATTTGCATAAAAACCCGCCGCTATCACATAGCCTAGCTAGAGCAGACCGGCAAGGGGAGGTGGTGCGAATGGGCTGGACCGGACGTTGCAAACCGGGACTGATGACATTGCTTGTTGCTGTAGCGATCCTGGCCGGAATGGACAACTGTTATTACCGAGAGCGTCTCTATCCGGGCATTGCCCTCGGTGAGGTAGATCTGGGCGGGCTAAAAATAGCGGAAGCGCAGACCCTGCTTGAAAAAAGTGTTTTTTCAACGCTTGAACTGTCCCTGACACTTGACGCGGAAAGAGAATATATCTATACCTTTTCCGAATTGGGACTGGCCTGGGACCGGGCGGAAACAATGCACCTTTTACGAATCGCGGGCCGGAGCTGGTCCGGCGTGGCGGCCAGGCTGGCCTACCGGTTTCATGGCACGCTTTTGACGGTGCCGGTCGGGATTAGCATCGATGAAACGCGGCTCGATCTGGCCCTGTCCGAGCTGGCCGCCACGATTTACCGGCCGGCCCGGCCGGCTTCCTTTGTGATCGATGGGGCCAGGGTCAGTATAGATCCGGGTGAACCGGGACGCTCTCTGGATACAGCGCTATTGCGAGATAGAATTCTTACCGCCCTTGAACAGGGATTTTCACACCTGGCGGTGGAGATTCCCATCACTGTGCTACCGGCACATCCCGGTGCAGCGGAATTGTCCCGCCTCGGCGTACAGGAGTTGATGGCCTCCTTTGCAACGGAGGTCTCCGGATCAATTGCAGACCGGGTCCACAATATCGCCCTGGGAGCGGCGGCTGTTCACGGCACTCTGGTCGGCCCCGGCGAAGAATTTTCTTTTAACCGAACTGTCGGCCCTTCAACCCGGGAAAAGGGTTACCGTGAAGCGCCGGTAATCGCCGGCAACCGCCTCGTTCCCGGATTGGGCGGAGGGTTATGCCAGGTTTCTTCCACTCTTTACAATGCCGCTTTACTGGCGAACCTGAGCATCGTGGCGCGTTCCAGCCACAGTTTGATCGTTTCTTATCTACCCCCCGGACGGGATGCCACCGTTGCTTACGATCTCGTAGATTTAAAATTTGTCAACAATCATTCCCATCATGTTCTGATCGGGATGGAAATGAAAGAAGGACACCTGCTATGCCGTATTTTCGGCCTGCCCCAGAAAGAAAAGATCAAAATTGTTAGCACCGATTTGCACCGTATCGAGGCCCCGATTCAAGAACTGGAAACCGAGGAACTACCGGTGGGCGTCCGGGAACTGATGCAGGAGGGCAAACCCGGTTTCAACGTCAACACCTGGCGGGTATTCTTTCGGGATGGGGAGGAGGCCCGCCGGGAGAAACTTTCAGCCGACTACTACGAACCGGTCCCCTCCGTTTACTGGGTTGGCATCGGGCCGGCGATTCAAGAGAACGGTTCGTGAAAGGGCAAGCGGTACTGAATTAAAAAAGAGAGTTAACCTGTACCGCATCGCAAGAACCATCTCCTCCGTGGCTTTTCCCGCTTCGATATGGTATAGTGTTAAAGGTAAATAAAGGCAGGGAGTGGATGCAGGTGACCGCGGTTAGGGTCCGTTTTGCCCCCAGCCCGACGGGGGAGTTACATATTGGCGGGGCAAGAACCGCCCTTTTTAATTATCTTTACGCCCGGGCACACAATGGTGTGTTTGTTCTTCGGATTGACGATACCGACAGGGAACGTTCCCGGCCCGAATATGTGCAGGCGCTTTTAAACGCTCTGCGGTGGTTGAAGTTGGAATGGGATGAAGGACCGTATTGTCAATCGGACCGCCTCGAATTGTATCGCCGCGAAGCAAAGCGCTTGCTCGCTGCCGGTAAGGCCTACCGCTGTTACTGCAGCACCGAGGAACTGGCGGCGGAACGTGAAGCGGCGCGTGAAAGGAAAAAACCCTATCTCTACCCGCGGCGTTGTCGCAAACTTGCCCCGGAACAGGAAGATAATTACCGGGCTGAAGGCAGGCGGCCGGTAATCCGCTTGCGGGTTCCGGAAGAAGGAGTAACCGTAGTCCATGATGCGATACGGGGGGAAGTGACTTTTGAAAATCGCAACTTGGATGATTTCATTATTCTTAAATCCGACGGGTTGCCCACATATAATTTTGCCAGTATCGTGGACGATCACGACCTATCGATTACCGATGTGATCCGGGCCGAAGAACACCTTTCCAACACGCCCCGCCAGCAGCTTTGCGCCGATGCCCTCGGTTACCGGCTGCCCCGTTTTGCGCATGTACCGATGATTCTTGCGCCCGACCGCAGCAAACTCAGTAAGCGTCACGGGGCGACCGCGGTGGAGGAGTTCCGGGATCAAGGTTACCTCCCGGCAGCCCTGATCAACTACCTTGCTTTGTTGGGCTGGTCTCCCGGTGAAGATGAAATTATTACCCTGGAAGAAACAGTTGGTCGCTTTTCCCTGGATCGGGTCAACAAGACCGCCGCCATTTACGATACGGCCAAACTAACCTGGCTCAACGGTCTTTATTTACGTAAAGAGCCTCCGGAACATATTGCCGCCCAGGCCCTGCCTTTCTTTGTTGAGGCGAAGCTCCTGGAGAAAGAACCATCCGGAGAACCAGCCCGATATTTTTTACGAGTCGTTGAAGTGCTGATTGATCGGGCTCAGACCCTCCGGGAACTGGCCCAGGCCGCCACTTACTTCTATTGCGACGATTTTACGTATGATCCGGCGGGTGTGAAAAAGTTTTTCAAAGACATATCCACAGCGGTGCTTTTGCAGGCAGCGGCAAAAAAAGTCGGGGCCCTGGACCTGTGGAATGCTTCAACGCTGGATGCAGCGTACCATTCCTTGACCATGGAAATGGGAGTAGCGGCGAAACAAGTTGTACCGCCAACCCGTCTTGCGCTGACCGGTCGCACCGTAGGTCCGGATCTGTTCGAATTGATGGCGATACTGGGAAAGGAAACAGCGGTGAACCGTCTCAAACGAGCCGCTGCATTTATCAAGGAACGGATCGAATGATCGTTTTGTTCGATTGATCCGGGGAGGCGTTTGGACCCGCTAAAATATTTGATCATTGATCAATAGGCAGAATTCATATATAATTGCAATATCGGGCAACCATTCAAAATACATCTAATAAAAGGAGGCGTATTGAATGAAATTATTGGTGGCGATCGACGGTTCGGAACACACCGCCAGGGTAGTTGAAGTAGCTGCCCGTTATGCACAAGCCTTGCAGGGTGAGGTAGCATTGATTCACATTGCCGGGCAGGCAGCTTATCATGTCCAGGTATCCTTGTATGTCCCCGAAGATACCCGGGATAGGATCAACCGGGAGGTGGAGCAGGAAGCAAGACAAATGGTGGAAGAAAATCTGGCCGTCTTCAAAGCCAGGAATATACCGGCCCGGGGAATCGTTAAATTTGGTGCCTATGTTCCGGCGGATGCCATTGTCAAGGAAGCTCGCGAAGGAAAATATGACCTGGTCATTGTAGGAAGCCGGGGCTTGCGGGGAATCAAGGAGCTGTTTCTGGGCAGTGTGAGCAACCGGGTTGCCCATCAGGTCGAGGCAGATATTTTGATTGTTAAATAAAAATAGGTTCGTTCTTTAAACCAACGAATATTGCCTTGGCGTAATCAGTTCGTGGTACGCCGCCAGCATTTGCTCAGCACAATGAGCCGATGAAAGAAGGCCGGCATTAAGCAGCGCTTTGGAGCTCATGGCGCTGTGCATGGCTTCATTCTGCAAGATTTCAAGAATGGCTGAAGCAAAATTACCCTGTGAGAGATCGGTCAGAAGGCCATCTTCACGGTGAACGACCATTTCGGCAGGACCGTAGGCCCGGATGGCAACTATGGGTACACCCCGTGCCTTGGCCTCGCCAATAACCAGTCCCTGAGTTTCGGTCACCGAGGGGAAGACAAAGAGGTCGGCGCCGGCGTAACAATGCACGATTTTATGGCGCGGCAAAACACCGGTAAAAGTTATATTTCCATCGAGGCCCATATCTTTGGCCAGGCCGGCCAGGTAGTTTTCAAGAGGGCCCTTTCCCACCAGCACCAGGTGCACCTGCGGAAATGCTTTCCAGACCATCTGAAAAGCACGCAAGAGGAAGATGACGTTTTTTTCCTTGGCCAGCCGGCCGACGAAAAGAAGGATTTTACGATCCGATCCGATCCGGTAAACCCGATGCAACCAGCGTGGATCGGCCTCATCAAATTCCTGCAGATCAACCCCGGTAGGAATGGTCCGCAACGGAGCGTGGACACCGATACGCAAAAGGTAGTTGGCAACCAGTTGGGAAGGAGTGACGACAAGGTCGCAACGGTTACAGAAATCGCGTCCAATCAACTGGACCAGGCGGCGCGATGTATCACGGGCCAAAGGTAGATAGTGGACGTACTGGTCATAAAGCGTGTGAAAAGTAAAGACTAGCGGCAAGTCGAAACGCCGGGCGGCCCGAGCTCCCAATCGCCCCAGGAGAAAAGGCGAGTGGACGTGGATAATATCAAGACCGATGCGCCGGATCGTCGATCCCAGTTGCACCGAGATGGGAATGGGCAAGGCAAAATCAGGAATGGTCGGTGCGGGGATGGAAACAAACCGGAATACTTTTTCTTCGCGTGGACAGTGCAGCAGCGGGTAGTCGGGCCCAAAAACATAGACTTCGTGACCCCGGGTAGTAAATTCACGGGTAAAAAGTTCAATCGAGCGCACTACTCCACTGGTGTACGGGCGGAAACTATCTGTAAAAAAACCAATTTTCACTGTCAGTGTCCCCCCGGTCTATTCGAAACCGTACTTCTCAACAACCTCAACCATTTCCTGATAGACGCTCTCGATCTGGTCGAATTCCTGATTTGTGAGGTCATGAACCGAAGCGCCGCCGGCAAGCAGGCTCGAACAGGGAAGAATGCAGTGGCGCTGGTTCCGGTGAACCCATGTCAATTCGTAGGCAACATCACTGAGGGTGGTTTCTTCCCGATCCATATCTTTGGTAATCTCAATGTCCAACAGTAATCCGTACTGCACCGCCGGGGTGGGAATATAATTGGGGGGCCCGGGACTGTAGTACTGGTTTGAAAGGAAATTCCCCATGGCATACGCGACCAGGACCCGGCGGCTCTTGCCGTTCCGTTCAACTTGTAGCCATTCCATGGGTTGAATGACGTGGGGATGATTACCCAGGATCAGGTCGGCCCCGGCTTCAGCCAGGCGGTGGGCCAGATCTCTTTGCTCCTCATCCGGGGTATGATGGTATTCTCGCCCCCAATGCATGTAGACCACAACCAGATCCGCTCCCGCACTCCGGGCGGCGGCGATATCATCGAAAACGGGCTCGACCAGATCGAAGTTGTAGGAGCCGTTACCAAAATTAAAAAATGGTAGATAATTGATTGCGTATTCGTATCCGGCCGGGACAGGAATACCGTTGGTAGAATAGGTATAAGCGAGAAAGGCAACCCGTATTCCATTGACATCCACCAGTAGCGGGACTTCCCGGTCTGCCGGATCCGCGTAGGTGCCAAACGTCTGCAACCCTGCAAATTGCAAGTTTTCAAGGGTTTTCTTGAGCCCGTCCAAACCGGTATCAAGGGAATGGTTGTTGGCGGTGGACATCAGATCGAAACCCGCTTCTTTCAGGTTAAAGGCAAGGTTGGCCGGGGCGTTGAAACAGGGATAACCGCTGTAACCACGTTCGGGGCCGGCCATGGTGGTTTCAAAGTTGGCTACTGCCAGATCGACCGCACGCAAACGCGGCGCAATCGCCTGGAAGCTGGGGCCAAAATCGTAGCGGTCCCCTTCAACGTAAGCCTGTTCGATTTGAATGCGATGAGCCATGATATCGCCGGCAGCGGTTATCACCGCCTTCCGAATGTCGGGAGGAGGCGGAGGAGGAGGTTCCGGTGGGGTGGGTACCGTTTCCGGAAATTCATCCGGATTGGTATTGCCATTCTTGCCTTCGCCAAAAGGATTTAAACCGTGCCAGCCGCCAGGTTGCAATACGGTTGCAGCCGCATATAGCAAAAACAGTACCACCACAAAAGTAAATAGTCGTTTACCCCACGTGCTACTTTTCTTCCTGTAACCACCTCTGTTCATATTTGGATTATACCACCTGAATCTACGAAAATCCAGTGATATTATGTAAACTATTTACCGAGGCGGAAACATAAATTGCCAGTAATTGCATCCGGAAAGGGTTCTCCTCGGACAAAAAGATAAATATACATGATTACGGGAATAATTTTTGAGGAGGTCCGATCATGGATCAATTGTCCATTTACGGGGTGGCTCTGGTTCCGGTTCTGATTGGGTTAAATGAACTTCTTAAAAAAGCGGGGGTTCCCGCGCGGTTTATCCCTTTAACTTCTTTGGCCATGGGATATTTTTTTTCTTTTTACTACCTTGCACCGGGTGACTTCAAGCGGGCTTTGCTTTTGGGAACGATCCTCGGTTTGTCGGCGGTGGGGCTTTTTTCGGGCGCCAGGGCAACTTTTGTCAACCGATCAAAAAAAAGCTAGGCTGCGCCTTGAAGAGAAAATGGATTACCGCCCTTTAGTTTACATAAGATATCTTATAGGAAGATAAAGTTCCGGCCGGGAGGAAGGCTTTCCAATGGGTCTCCGGATCGATGTGGTCCAGAACAAAATAGTTTTGCTACGGCCGGCCTTTTCGACACGATAGTACAAGAACGGACAATTGCCACCTAAAATTCGAACGAACTACCGGCGTGGTGAAAAAGAAAGCGATCTTCCATGGCCCTGAACAACAAACAATTTGCCAAAGCTCCGGTACAATGGCAGGGAGCAACTATTTTTAGCCCCAACTCGTTCAGTGCCTCTACCGTGATTTTTATCCGTTCAGGCGATGCCTCTACCAGGTGGGTCCCCCCCACCAGCGCATAAATATTTTTAGTCCCGGTCAATTTTAAAATATATTGCAAGGTATTGATCAAGCCTGCATGCGCACAACCAAGAACAACTACCACCCCTGCGGCAGTTTCAACAGCCAAAGCCTGATCATCATTGAGCATGTCCGGGATCAAACCCTGTTCCGTTTGAATCATTCTTGCGGGCGATCCCTGAACCGGCTTTTCATAGTCCAACAGGCGTGGTATTTCCCCGGTCAGGATTAACCCCGCCCCAAGTTCAACCGGCCCTGTTTCCAAAAACATGCGGGCCCCCATCCGTTCCAGTTCTTTCCGGGTCCAGGGAATTCCGTTTTCCCGTGGTCCCCGGCTCTTGTTGAAACGATATTTTTTCTTTAAAGCATCGGGATGAGCATATAACGGTAACACTTTTTTGGTGGTTCTTTGCTGCAAAACATTTTTTAATCCGCCGGTGTGATCATGATGTCCGTGGCTCAAAACGACCGCATCCAACTCATCGAAATTGACCCCCAAGGTTGCGGCATTGTTTGATATCGTTAGGCCTCCCCCGCAGTCAAACAAAATTTTCCTGCCCCGAACCTCTACCAACATGGATAAACCGTGTTCTCCGAGCAAACCGCGGCCCGGATAGGGAACCGTGTTTTCGCAGATTGTATGGATCTTTAAACGTAAATTCATAGCTCATCCTCCCTTTATCAAGACAGCGTCAACAAATCAAGCCTGTATGGCAAGTATCCCCAGGGAAATAGTTGCTTTCATGGAGCCGTACTGCCGCCGTCCAGGTCTTTTTGCGGCAGGGTCACGAAACGGGTCCGGGTAATCAGATCCAGCTTCTGAAACCGCCGGATCAGTTCCGGGCCGATCGGTTCGTCCACCTGTAGAAGCATGATCGCTTCCCCGCCAATCCGTTCCCGGCTGAGCTGCATGCTGGCAATATTGATTCCGGCATCGCCGAGAAGCGTTCCGACCTTTCCCACCACCCCGGGCAGATCGCGATGGTAAGTGATCAACATGTAGCGCGATGGGACCGCCTCCATCCGGTAACGGCCGATCTGCACGATACGTATCTCGTTGTTCTCAAAAAGTGTTCCTGCGACGGTGTTGGTTTCCATTCCGGCGCGTACGTGAAGGGCAACCAGATCGGTCAAGTTATGGGTGCTGGCGGAAGCCGTCTCACAAACCTTGATCCCGCGCTGCCGAGCGATATAGGGGGCGTTGACCGGGTTGACCTGGTCTCCCAGGACAACCCGCAGCATACCGGTCAGGCATGAAGCAGTTAAAGGAGCCAGCGGCCGGTCGGCAATGTTTCCGCCGTAATGGATCTCCAGTTCATCGATATGACCGCCGAAAAGCTGCATGTAGAAACTGCCGAGAATCCGCATCAACGGAAAGAATGGCTGCAATTCTTTCATAACTTCGGGTAGTAGCGAAGGATAATTTACCGCTGAACTGACCGGCTCCCCTTTCAAGGCCTTCAGGACCTGTTCCGCAACCTGCAGGGCTACGTTCAACTGAGCTTCCTGGGTCGAGGCTCCCAGGTGGGGGGTGACGATGACATTGTCCAGTTTGAACAAGGGGTTTTCCCGGGGAGGTTCCTGCTCGGTCACGTCCAGGGCAGCCCCGGCTATTTTCCCGGTGATCAGGGCGCGGTAAAGCGCCGCCTCGTCAATCAGTCCTCCCCTGGCGCAGTTGATCAGACGCACCCCCGGCTTGATCAGTGCCAGCTCCCCTTCCCCGATCAGGTGGTGAGTCGAATCTACCAGAGGCAGGTGCAAGGTTACAAAATCGGATTCCTGTAAAAGCTGTTTCAAGGGTAGCATCTGCGCGCCCACTTGTGCGGCACGTTCGGCGGATATATAAGGATCCAGGGCCAGGACTTGCATGCCCATGGCCCGTGCCCGGCGGGCGACCTCGCTCCCAACCCGCCCCAGGCCGATCACACCCAATTTTTTGCCGGTCAGTTCAACACCGAGGAAATGATCCCGCTTCCATTCCCCGCGTTTGACGGCATTGTTCGCCGCAGGGATGTTCCGGGCCAGTGCGGTCAGAAGTGCAATGGCGTGCTCCGCCGTGGAGATCGTGTTCGCTTCCGGGGAATTGATGACCATGATCCCCTTCTCTGTCGCCTTTTCAACGTCAATGTTATCAACCCCCACCCCGGCACGCGCAATTACTTTCAAGTTGCGGCCCGCCTCGATCAAGGATGCCGTTACTTGCGTCGCGCTGCGTACAACCAGGGCATCAAATTCACCCACTATCTTCTGCAACTGCTCCGGTTCCAGACCGGTTTGCACTTGCACAGTGGCTTCTGCTTGCAGCAACGCCACACCTTCCTCGCTCAAGGGATCGCTGACTAGAATTCTCATGTCGTGAACACCTCCTTGTTTTTCGCTCCAGCTTCGTGGCACGACTGCGATCAGGTTGGCTGTGGTGACGTAACTATATCATATTTGATCGATCATGACCGCTGTTCGGAAATTATGGGGTTGACAGGAGAGATCTTTTTCAGTATGATTGCCATTAGTTTAATTAAGTGCATAACGTACAGGCAATGACCGGAAACAGTAGCGGGAGAAAGCCTCCTTCAGAGAACCGCCGGGTGGTGCAAGGCGGTGGGGCCGGTTCCGTGAACTCCTCCAGGAGCCGCCAACCGAAACCGCTTTGCGATCCGGCATAATGGGAGTAGGCTTGGACGGGATCTTCCGTTAGCGTCAAGAGTGGGCGGTAGAAGTCATGCCGCCAAGAAGAGTGGTACCGCGGAAATGTAAGCCTTCGCCTCTTGGAGTGAAGGCTTTTTTGATCGTGGGCCTTTTTCCCACCATTGTTTTCACTGTCTGTATCAGTCTTTCAGAAAGGGGTTCAATTCGATGTCTGAAAAAATATTTATTTTCGACAGCACGTTGCGGGACGGTGAACAGACTCCCGGCGCCCGCCTCAACGCCGGGGAAAAACTGGAAATAGCTCGTCAGTTGGCCCGTCTCGGGGTGGATATTATCGAGGCTGGTTTTCCCGTTTCTTCTCCCGGCGAGCTCAAGGCAGTCCGCGAAATCGCCCGCAAGATTCGGGAACCGGTCATTTGTGGATTGGCTCGCGTGAACAAGGAAGATATCGATGCCGCCTGGGAAGCAATCCGTGAGGCGGAACATCCACGCCTGCATATTTTTCTTGCTGCGTCGGATATTCATATGCAGCACAAGTTGCGTAAAGATCCCGAAGAGCTGCTCCGCATGGCGGTCGAGGCGGTGCGCTATGCCCGAAGTTTTTGCGACGATGTTGAGTATTCACCCGAAGATGCAACCCGCGCCCGTGAAGAGTACCTTTTCAGGGTCGTTGAGGCGGCGATCGAAGCCGGAGCAACCACGATCAATATTCCCGATACCGTAGGGTACGCCATCCCCGCAGAATTCGGAGCGTTGATTCGCCGCCTGCGGGAAAAGGTTCCCGCTACGGACCGGGCGATCATCAGCGTCCATTGCCACAACGATCTCGGCCTGGCGGTGGCCAACTCCCTCGCCGCCGTTGAAAACGGAGCTCGTCAGGTTGAGTGCAATATGAACGGAATCGGGGAACGGGCCGGCAACGCCGCCCTGGAGGAGATCGCCCTTGCACTGCGTATTCGCCCGGATTCCTTTCCTTATTATACCGGCCTCAAAATAAACGAAATCTATCGTACCAGCCGCCTTGTGAGCAAACTCACCGGCATCCCCGTTCCGGTAAACAAAGCGGTAGTCGGGAAAAATGCCTTTGCCCATTCGTCGGGGATCCACCAGGACGGGGTGCTCAAACATAAGCAAACCTATGAAATCATCGATGCGGAAATGATCGGGAGCAAAGCCGCCCAGATGTTTCTTACGGCCCGGTCCGGACGCCATGCCGTTAAACACCAGTTGCAACAAATCGGTTTTAGTCTTGATGATGAGCAGCAAGAAGTTCTCTACTCCCGCTTTCTGGATCTGGCCGATAGGAAAAAAGAAATTTACCCGGAAGACCTGGAAGCCCTGGTGGTAGAATATCTCTTCACAACCGAACCGACCTACCAACTTGACTATCTGCAAACAGTAAGCGGCAGCGGGAGCATTCCGGCAGCGATTTTACGCCTGAAAAAAAATGACGGCACCGCGGTTGAAGAAGTGGCCCTCGGGTCGGGCCCGGTCGATGCCGCCTACAATGCCGTGAACAAGATCACCGGCCTTAACCTCCGCCTGGATAATTACCAGATCCGCTCAATTACCGAAGGGCGTGATGCCCTGGGAGAGGTGGCGGTCAAAATATCTATGCACGAAAAATCAGTCACCGGCCGTGGCAGCAGCACCGACATCATCGAAGCGAGCGTCAAGGCCTACCTGAACGGCATCAACAAACTGGTCAAATTGAACAATAACGGATCAAGCTGATCAGCCAAAGCGAAGGCGAAAGGCCGGGGATGCACCATGGCGCCGGTTACGGTCAATATGATGGCCGAACAACTGTTTGTTCGATGGCCGGAATATTATGATATGATGCCTTTGGCGGAGGTGTCATCATGAAACCGATCACCTTGAAGCAACAAAAAGTAATTGATTTTATCCGGTCGGAAGTGGAGCGTTGCAATTATCCCCCTTCGGTACGGGAGATCTGCCGGGCGCTCGGCTTCCGGTCCAGTTCGACCGCCCATGCCTACTTGAAAGCGCTCCAGGAAAAGGGCTATTTAAAACGTGATCCGGCCAAGCCGCGCGCAATTGAACTGCTCGATCCCGCCCTGGAGGGGATGGAACAGCGTTGCACCTACGCCCCGTTGATCGGACGCGCTCCGGCCGGCCGGCCGTTTCTGGCCGAAGAAAATTTTGAAGGCTATTTTCCCCTTCCCGCCGACCTGGGTGGTGAAGATACCTTTGTCTTGCAGGTGTCCGGGGAAAGCATGGTCGGAGCCGGTATTCTTGACGGGGATTACGTAATCGTACACAAACAAGAGACCGCTGAAAATGGAGAGATCGTGGTGGCACTGCTGGATAATGAAGCCACGGTCAAACGTTTTTACCGCAATCGCGAAAACATCCGTCTGCAGCCGGAAAACACGTCTTACGAGCCGATCGTAACCCGGGATGTACAAATCCTGGGCAAGGTGACCGCTATCTTCCGGCGGCTTTAGCGGCGAAACAGAACCTCAGTTCTTTTAGCACACCGGTCGAAACAAGGATCGCAACCAGGAAAGAAAACAGATCTGCAATCGGCTGACTTAACTGTACTCCCAGCAGTCCAAACTGTCGGGGTAAAATGAGAATTGCCGGCAGGAAAAAAAGGCCCTGCCTCGATACTGACACCAGTGAAGCCTTGTTACTTCTGCCGATGGTCTGGAGAAGCATATTGGTTGGAATGATCCATGCCGACAGCGGTAAAGCAAGACACTGCAATTTCAAGGCAAGGGTACCGGTCACGATTACATCCAGATCTTCTTTGCGGAACAAGGCGATAATTTGAGGCGCAAAGATAAAACCGATAATGCCCAACGATGTAAGAACGATAGCAACCGTTTTGACGGAAAACCAGAAGGCTTTGAGCACCCGATCAAAACACCTAGCACCATAGTTAAACCCGCATACCGGCTGAAATCCCTGACAAAAACCGAGTACGGTAAAAACGGCAAACTGGAAAACGCGAGCCACGATGGACATAGCAGCAATAGCCGCATCACCGAATGAACCGGCCGCAAAGTTAAGAAAGATCATGGCCGTGCTGGCCAAGGATTGCCGGTAGAAGGAAGGAAGCCCGCCGCGAAATATTTCCTTGTATACTTCCCATCTGGGGGTAAAATTTTGAAACCGGATCGGGATGTTGCCGCTCACGTAAGAATTGCGAAGCAGCAACAAGAAGCTGATGAATTGACTGACAATGGTCGCAAGGGCCGCCCCCCCGGTGCCCATATTAAACGTAAATATGAAGATGGGATCTAGAACAACGTTCAAAAAACCGCCGATCCCGATCCCGATCATGGCATAAAAGGCGCTGCCCTGATAACGTAAAATATGGTTCAGCGCAAGAGAAGAAGTCATGTAAGGCATGCCGATAAGGATGAAACGGAGATAGTCTTTCGCATAGGGTGCAATGGTATCGGTAGCGCCCAACGCATAAACCAAAGGGTCAAGAAAGATCAAACTCAGTCCCGCCAGTAAAACCCCCAGTCCAAATGCCGTAAAGAAGCTGGTAGCTGCCACCTTCGCGGCGTACGATTTGTTTTTTTGACCCAACAACCGGGAAATGTAATTTCCCGCACCCGTTCCAAAGGTAAACCCGATCGCCTGGATAATGGCCATAAAGGAAAAAACGATTCCCACGGCGCCCGAGGCGCTGGTGTTGATCTTGCTTACAAAAAATGTGTCCGCCATATTGTAAATCGAGGTGATCAACATTGTGATGATGGTTGGAACGGCCAAGGAACAAATAAGCCGTTCGACCGATCCTTGTGTCATCATTTTGAACTTCTCGTCCGTAGTCATCGTTTGGGTCATGATCATGGATGCTCCCGTCTTGGTTGAATGCACTGAAATAATTACAAACAGAACATTGCCGGGGAATCAAAAACCTTCTTTTGTAAAATGTTGCGTTACGGGCTTTTCCAAAGGGCGTAAGCGGCACTGCAGGTAACCCAAATGGCATGGGGCAGGGTCAGTCCGCCCTGGATAAAAACTGCGTAAGGCGGGCGCATCGGGGCATCGGCGCTGATTTCCCCGGAAGCACCCTGGACAAAGGTACCGGCGGCCATGATCACCGGATCGGTGTAACCGGGCAATGCTGCGGGTTCCGGTTTGAGGTACGCTTCCACCGGTGAAGCAGCTTGCACCGTTTCACAAAAACGTTCGATCTTCTGCGGATCTCCCAGTATGATCGCCTGAACAATATCACCCCGTGTTTCATCCAGTCCGGGACGAACCGGATAACCCATCCCGGACAGGAGGGCGGCGGCAAAAAGAGCATTCTTGAGGGCGTTGGAAACAAGCTGAGGGGCCATAAAAAGGCCCTGGAAGAGGCTACGCTTGTTCGGTGTGGCCCCCAGATCGCCGTAGAGACCCGGTGCAGTCAGCCGGGCGGCGATCGCCCGGATCAGCTCCGCCGGACCGGCCAGATAGCCCCCAGAAGGAGCCAGACCGCCTCCGGGATTTTTGATCAATGAGCCGGCCACGATCACATCCGAAGCTACGTGGGGGGGTTCCATCTCTTCTGTAAATTCGCCGTAACAATTGTCGACCAGGACCGGTATGCCCGGCCAGACTGCACGGACCCGGTTGATGATTTCCCGGATTTCGACCAGGGTCAGCGTTTTTCGGCCAAGTGAATAACCGGCGGAGCGTTGCAGATAAACCAGCTCGGGCCTGTATTCTTGCTTGAGGAGGAGCAGATCGGGCAAGCCAGCTTCCGTTTGGGGTAGAAAACGGCTCTTGATGCCCCACTCCCGCAGCGTCCCCACCTCGTTACCCCGGCTGCCGGCCACCACCTGCAAGGTGTCGTAGGGAGGCCCGGTCACAAAGAGCACGCTTTCCTCCGGGTGCAGCAAGCCGAAAAGAGCAATAGCCAGGGCATGAGTTCCCGAAACAATTTGCGCACGTACCAGTGCGGCTTCGGTGCCGAAGACACGGGCAAAGATCGCCTCCAGTTTTTCCCGACCGCGATCGTTGTAACCGTAGCCGCTGCTGGCGGCAAAATTTTCTTCACCGATACGGGCTTCCTGGAAAGCATCTAGAACCCGGTGCTGGTTGATAAAGATAATCCGGTCAATCTCCGTCCAAAAGGGAATGACATCTGTCAGGGCCCGGTCTGCAAGACGACAAAATGCGGGGTCAAAAGGCAAAGCGGAAAGCCATGCCGCTATTGGGTGGTGGATCATCGCCGGTTTCCTCCCGTATTCGGGGTATCTTTTCCGCCTTTTTTACCGGGCAAAGCCATGTAGCGGCGCAGCCTGGCGAGCATGGTCCGGTCGACCGAGGCTTCCACTTCACAATAATCGGGGTGATAAGAAACACTGGCAACTTTCCCTGAACGACGCAAGCGCGCCAGAAGTCCCCCGGCCCGGTAAGGCAGGTAAAGGCGCACCCTTCGATGTCCTTCATCAAGACGCTCAATCAGAACCCGACGCAGCTCATCCAGCCCCGCCCCATTCGAGGCGGACACAAAGCAACACCCCGGATATTCCCGGTTCAAGAAAGCCCTGTTAAAATCGGCCGGCACCAGGTCCATTTTGTTGAAAATCAAGATTTCCCGCCTGAAATAGTCCGGATCCAGACGTTCAAGATGTTTCCGAACAACAGCAATCTGATCGCCATGGTTCGACCGGGAGAGATCGACCAAGTGAAGAAGCAGATCCGAGCCGGTGATCTCTTCCAGTGTGGCCTGGAACGCAGCCCAAAGTTGAGGCGGCATGCGGTGGATAAAGCCAACAGTGTCGGTGAAAAGGGCGATCCGTCCCGTCCCGATTTCACCCCGGCGGACCGTCGGATCGAGGGTGGCAAACAGTTTATCTTCAGTGTAAACTGTTGCCCCGGTAAGGCTGTTAAGCAGTGTTGATTTGCCGGCATTGGTATAGCCGACCAAAGCCACTACCGGTTTTATGTTTTTACGCCGGCGTTGCCGGTGCAGGAAACGGTGGCGGCGCAGCCCTTCAATTTCCCGTCCCAGTTCAGCGATACGTTGGCGGATCCGCCGGCGATCCACCTCAAGCTGGGTTTCTCCGGGACCACGTGTCCCGATACCGCCGCCCAAACGGGAGAGCCATTGCCCCGCTCCGATCAGATGGGGCAGCAGGTATTGCAACTGGGCCAGCTCGACCTGTAATTTACCCTCCCGGGAGCGGGCGCGGCGGGCAAAAATATCAAGAATAAGCGCGGTCCGGTCGATGGTTTTACATTCGGACAATCTTTCCAGGTTGCGCACCTGCGAGGGAGATAACGGGTCATTAAAGATAACCAGGTTTGCCCCCTGTTCCAGCACCATTCCGGCAAGGGCCTCTACCTTCCCTCTGCCAATATAAGAAGCCGGATCGGGCGCCGGGCGACGCTGTGATGTTACCGCGACAACCTCTGCTCCCGCTGTCCGGGCCAGCAGGGCCAGTTCTTCCATTTCCTGCGCAAACCCTTCTTCCCAACCCGGCTTTTCCAGGCCGACCAGGATTGCTTTTTCCGTTTCTATTTTGGATGGGGCCTCCCTTGGTTTAATTTTTATTTTAACATAAATGCTGTCGCCGGGCCATCCCGGCGACAGCCGTCCCGGGGCTGCGTATACTAGAGAGGATCGACCCCAAACTTTTATTAAAGGAGACCGGCCATGACTGTACTGCCGTTTCGCTCCCGTGGAAAAGTGCTATGGCAACAAATTTACCGCGGTGAGCTGGGCACCATCGGCGCGCTTGAACAATTGTGCTGCTCCGAAGAGAACACTCGGGAGCGGGAAAAAGAAACAGACCGGTCCACCGTCCTGGCTACCACCCTTCACGAATTGAACCGCCTCGTGGGGTTGCAAGAGGTAAAACAAATCGTTCATGAAATCAAAGCCTACATCGACATTCAACACCAGCGTTCCAGGCGGGGGTTAAAATGCGATCAGATGTCACTGCATATGATCTTCAGCGGTAACCCCGGTACCGGAAAGACGACCGTGGCTCGGTTGCTTGGTCAGCTATTCCACGGGATGCAAGTGTTGCCCAGGGGGCACCTGGTCGAAGTTGAACGCGCGGACCTGGTCGGAGGCTATATCGGCCATACCGCCAACAAAACCCGAGGAAAGATATGCGAAGCCCGGGGCGGTCTTCTTTTTGTTGACGAAGCCTATTCGCTCGGCCGTGGAGGGGAAAAGGATTTCGGCAAAGAAGCCATTGATGTTTTGGTAAAAGCAATGGAGGATTACCGGAACGAATTTGTCCTTGTCCTGGCCGGTTACCGGAATGAGATGACACAGTTTTTAAGACTCAACCCCGGCCTGGCTTCGCGTTTTCCGATTCAAATTGATTTTCCCGATTACCGCATCAGCGAACTCATGGAAATCGCCCTAAAAATGTGTGCCGATCGGCATTACTGCCTGACCCCGGCTGCTCTGACTCGCCTGCAACGCTACCTGTTGCGACAGCTCCTGGGTGCGAGTATGCTCCCTTTTGGCAATGCCCGTCTGGTCCGTAATTTGCTTGAAAAGTCATTTCGTCGTCAGGCCCTGCGTTTAAGCGGTCGTTCCGCCCTGACCCGGGAGGAACTGATGTTGATTGAACCTGCTGATCTGGAGGTGGACAAAGCATGAACTTGACCGTAGCCGTGCTTGGCCTGCCCCACACCGGTAAAAGCCTTTTTTGCATCAATTTTGCTGAATATTTGGGCGCCCGTATCCTTTGTTTCCATGAAGAAGGGCCCCGTGGAAGGGGCCGGGGTGCAGTATCCCCGGCCGAAGCCCGCCGTCTGATGGTAGATTCGAGCAAGCGTTCCAACGGGATCGTGCGCACTTTCATTGTTAACTTGAAACTCGGGGCCGCCGCCCCGCTACGCCTGGCCCTGGTCGATACCATTTCCCTGCATGAAGGCGATCCGCTGCCACGCCCGAAACGAGCCGGGCTGGTACTGACCTTGCAGCATGTGCAAAAAGCGGATGTCGTGCTCTACCTTGCGGATCTCTCCGGCAGTGATCCTTCAAGCCTTGCCTTCAACGGTACTGCCGGTCGCCTCCTCGAAAATTATTGCCACCGTCAGGCCAAAAATTTCAGGGCCGTACTGGCCAAGGAAGATCTACTGGGAGTGGAAATGGATGATGCTTTTTTCTCCTGGAAACGACACCTGCTGGCCTGGAAAAACAACCCGGTTCCGGTGTCATCCTTTAACCGGGTCGGCTTTTTTGAACTACGCCAATTCTTGTTGTTGCAACAGCCTGCCGGAAAATGAAAATGCGGCAAGGATATCATTCAGCCTCCGCCGCATGGATTGTTGCATCATTTACGGCGTTCCGAAAAACTTATTCCCCTTCATCCCTATCCCCGGCTGCAGCCTGCAGGTTGATATTACGTACGGGAATAACGGTTGAAACGGCATGCTTGTAGACCAACTGCTGCTTTCCGTCTACCTCCAGGAGCAAGGTGAAGTTGTCAAAGCTCCGTACGACACCCTTGATCTGGTAGCCGTTGACCAAAAATACTGTAGCGGGCATGTTTTCCTTCCGGGCTTGATTCAAAAATGTGTCCTGCAGGTTTACCGGTCCTTTCATCTCTCCAGGGTTCCCTCCAATCATGAACTTCGCCTGTACTATTCGTTTGTACGGCTATCTTTTCCTTCTACGACGGCACAAATTATTTCTGCTGCCTTTTCCAGTTCTGCCTGGTCCTCTCCCCCCCACTCCAACCACCGCAAATGCGGATTGCGCCGGAACCAGGTCAGTTGCCTCTTGGCGAGGCGCCGCGTTTGTTTCTTGATCTCTTGCACGGTTTCCGTCCAGGTTGCCTGTCCGAGTAAAAACTGCACAATTTGACGGTAACCCAGGCTTTGCAGACCCCGGCATTGCGGCGAATAACCTGATTCCAACAATTTTTCCACCTCTGTCCGGAAGCCGGCCTCCAACATCTCCTCCACCCGCCGGTCGATCCGCCGGTACAAAATTTCCCTTTGTACCGTCAAGCCAAATATATCGGCTTCATAACCCGGTTTTCGCTGCCGGGTCAAAACCGCCTGTTCGGTAATAGAATGCCCTTCTTGCCGGTAAACTTCGAGCGCTCGGATGATCCGCTTCTGATCATGCGGGTGAATGGCGGCGGCCGCTTTCGGGTCGACCCTCCGGAGCGTTGCATGCAGCGCTGCAGTGCCTTTGAGGCGGGCCTGTTCTGCAAGCCGGGCGCGAATGTCTCCATTTTTACCCCGGGCAATGAAGGCATAATCTTTCAAAATGGCATCCGCGTAAAGGCCGGTCCCCCCGACCAAAAACGGAAGACGCTCCCTGGAAGCGATTGCGGCAATGGTCTTCTTCGCCTCGCGCTGAAAATCCGCAACACTAAAATTTTCATCCGGATCGACCAGGTTCACAAGATGATGGGGGACAAGAAGGCGTTCCTCCGCCGCGGGTTTGGCTGTACCGGTATCCAGCCCACGATAAATTTGGGCCGAGTCGACACTGATAATCTCCGCTCTTACCCGTGGCGCCACCCGTAGAGCCAGTGCACTTTTGCCGGCAGCGGTCGGGCCGACCAGGACCAATAAATGTTGTTTATTCTGCCGTCGTTCGAACATCCCCCTGTCCCTTTCCAACGCTGGAGAAAAAACGGTTGCGGCAATCCAAAAAGCAAAGGATCAGTTCCCGGTGCGGTGAAAACCTTTTTCCAATTCGCGCCTGGTAAACTGCAATACCGCCGGGCGTCCATGTGGACAATACTCGCGCCCCGGAGTAACGGCCCAAACGGCCAAAAGCGCTTCCATTTCCGTCCGGCCGAGGGCTTGTCCCGCCTTTACCGCCCGGTGGCACGCCACCGTTTTCAGAACAGTATCCCGGCTTGGGGGTTCCGGTGGAGGTTCCTCCGCCAACAGCTCTTCAAACAATTCTTCCAGGTACTCCCGGCGATTATCGGTAAAGGGAGAAAAGGGGACTCCGCGGACAACATAGCTAGTATTGCCAAACGATTCGATCACAAATCCTGATTCCTCCAGAACCACCCTTACCTCCCGAAAATGTTCCCGCCAAGGGAGGGGCACATCGACCACCAGCGGGACGGTGAGCTGAACGGTTCCGGGGTGGGGGGCGCCCGACCCGGTGAGAGCATGGTAAAGGACCCGTTCGTGGGCGGCATGCTGGTCCAGCAGCAACAAATGCTCTTCGTTCAGCGCGATCAGGTAGCTGCGCCAGAGCTGCCCGATCAGACGCGGCCTGCCGGCAGTTATCGCCGCCGTTTCGGCGGGCAGTTCCGGCTCCAACCCGGACCCTTGCCCCGCCGATGGGACTTCCGTGGAAGGATATACACCCACAGCAAGCGGTGGATAACTTGGGGTTGTCTCCAGGGCAAACCGTTGCGCCCGCTTTTTGCTCCTGTCCAGGCCCTCTCCCGTCCCGGACCGGGGCGCCAGCCCGGCGGGGGACTGCAGGGGCGCCGGTGCGCCCCTGGCCAACGCCTGCCGCACCGCCCGATAAACAAAATCGTTTACCGTTTCGTTGCTTTGAAAGCGCACTTCCGTTTTGGCGGGATGAACGTTGACGTCTAGGGTCCGGGGAAGCACCTGAAGGTGCAGGACGGCTACGGGATAGCGGCCCCGGGGCAAAACCCCACCGTAACCCCGTTCCAGGGCGTAAACCAGGGCAGGCGCCTTGACAGCGCGCCCGTTGACGATCACCGTGATATAACGACGCGAAGCGCGAGTAAAGTACGGCGCCGATAAGAGGCCGCAAATTGCCTGACCCTCCCCCCCTTCCGTCTCTCTTCTTTCCAACGGCAGCAGGGCTGCCGCACAACGGTCCCCGTAGAGCTGGGCGGCAACACCGGCCAGAGAACCATCGCCCCGGGTTTGAAGCATGATCCGCCCGCCGGATTCCAGAATAAAGGAAACTTCCGGGTGGGCCAGGGTCAGGTCGGCGACCAGGGAAGAGATGCGGCCCAACTCTACTGCCGGGGAACGCAAAAATTTGTGCCGGGCAGGAGTATTGAAAAAAAGATCTTTTACTGTTACCGCCGTGCCCACGGGGGCGCCGGTTATCCCCCGGCCCAATTGATTGCCCCCCTCGATCCGGATACACTCGCCCTGAAGTGTTCCTTCACAGCGTGTGGTCAAGGTTACCCGGGCTACGGCGGCAATACTGGGCAGCGCCTCCCCCCGGAAACCGAGGGTAGTAACCCTGTACAGGTCCTCCCGCTGTTTGATTTTACTTGTGGCATGCCGCCGGAAAGCCAGCTCCAGGTCTTCCGAAGCTATGCCCGCACCGTCATCGATGACGGTGATCGAGCCGCTTCCTCCTTCCTCTACCCGGATCGTGATGCGGGTTGCACCGGCATCAAGGGCGTTTTCAGCCAGTTCCTTGACCACCGCCGCCGGGCTTTCCACAACCTCTCCGGCGGCAATCCGGGCTGCAGTTTCCGCATCAAGAAGTTTAATTGCCACCCGTTTATTTCCCCTTTCCCTCTTCGGCCGGGCCTTCTTCCAATGGTATCATTTTTTGTCGCAACAGGTGTAAAATCTGCATCGCTTCGAGCGGGGTGATCCGGTCCAGGTCTATTTCCTGCAGCAGCGTCATCATTTCCTTGTAAACAGTACTGGCGGGGGACTCATGCGCCACGGGCGACGGCGAAAGCAGAGTCAGTTGCTTTTCTTGCGATGCTGCCGCGGCTGCTTCCAGCTTGGCCAGAACCGCCTCGGCCCGTAAAATAACCGCCGCCGGCAGCCCGGCCAGGCGGGCCACGTTGATCCCGTAACTTTTATCCGAACGACCGGGGACAACCTGCCGCAGAAAAATAACCCGTCGTCCCCGTTCCTGCACCGCCATGGTATAGTTTTTTACCCCGGGCAGGGAGCCTTCCAGAGCGGTCAACTCGTGATAATGGGTTGAAAAAAGTGTTTTGGCCCGGACGGCGGAGGCGATGAATTCCAAAACGCTGCGGGCAATGCTCATCCCGTCATAGGTACTGGTCCCCCGCCCGATCTCATCCAAAATGATCAAGCTCTGCGGAGTAGCATCGCGCAGGATCACCGCCGCCTCTTCCATCTCAACCATAAAGGTGCTGCGCCCGCGGCTCAAATCATCACCGGCCCCGACACGCGCAAAGACGCGATCGTGCACGGGCAGGACGGCTTCCTCGGCGGGAACGAACCCGCCCATTTGGGCCATAATGCAGATCAGAGCTGTCATGCGGCAGTAGGTGCTTTTACCAGCCATGTTCGGCCCGGTGATGATCAGCACGCGTTCCTTTTCACTGAGCCGGACATCGTTGGGGACGAAACGTTCCTCCACCGTTTGTTCCACGACCGGATGGCGTCCCCGGACAATATTTAACCGGCCGCTCCGGGTTATCCGGGGGCGGCGATAAAGATGGCGTTCTGCCGTTTCAGCCAGCCCTTGCAGACAATCCAGCCGGGCAATCTGCAGCGCCGCTTCGCGCAGATCCGGAAGATGGGGCAGGCATTGCTCCAGCAATGCCTCAAAAAGGCGGTGCTCCAGTATGATCAAATTTTCCTTTGCCCCGCTGATCTGCTCTTCAAGCTCCTTTAATTCTGCGGTAATAAAACGCTCGGCATTGACCAGCGTTTGCCGCCGGTTAAAGTCCGGAGGGACCAGGGAAAGATTGGCGCGAGTCACTTCAATATAATAGCCAAAATTGCGATTGTACCCTACTTTGAGTGATTTGATCCCGGAGCGCTTCCGTTCCCGTTGTTCCAGGTCCAGAAGCATCTGTTTGCCTTCGCGGGAAATTTTACGGTAGCGATCTATTTCCGGGTGGTAACCGGCCCGGAAAAGACCCCCCTCCCTGATTACCTGGGGCGGATCGTCAACCAGGGCGGTCCGGATGAGCGATTCAAGTGCCGCCCCATCCGGCAACACCTTCGCTATTTCTTGGAGCAAAGATGCTTGAAAAAGGGAAAGTACACCGGTTAGTTCCGGAAGTAGAGTCAGGCTGTTCCTCAAGGAAACCAGATCCCGGGCGTTCACCCGACCCAGTTCCAGCCGGCTGGCCAGGCGTTCCAGATCCAGTACCTGTTTCAAGACGGAGCGTATTTTCTTTCGCCCGGATGGATTTCCAGCCAGATCCTGTACCGCCTCCTGACGGACGATGATCGGCTCAACCCTGCGCAGCGGCTGTTCCATCCACCGCCGGAATAAGCGCCGCCCCATGGCGGTAAGGGTCTGATCGATCAGATCGAGCAGACTGCCCCGTTTCTCCCCGTCCCGCAATGTTTGGGTCAATTCCAGGTTTCGGGCGGTGGTGCTATCGATAACCATGGATTGGCCGGGGAAATATATTTCGAGAGAATGAAAGCAGCGGCCCGCCGGGTGTTTCAGGTCCTCCAGGTAAAGCAGCGCCGCCGCAACCGCCCCGGCCGCCAGGGGATACCGTTCCAGGGGCGGTTCCCCCACGTCGTCGTTCTCCCAACGTCCGGCAATCAAACGCTGCGCCGTCTCCGGATCAGCCGGTGGTTCAACCGGCTCAACCCGAACCGGTTCCCGCATCGTACCGCCCAGGCCGGCCAGAACACGATCACGTAATTCCAACCCTGTGCAAAGGATTTCAGACGGTTGCAATCGGCATAGCTCGTCCAGGATGCTCTCCCAACCTTTTTCTCCCCGGGCTTCGGTGGCCAGGAATTCTCCGGTTGAAACATCGACGGCGGCAAGACCGTACCCGGATCCCCCCCCTTCCCCCACCGTGGCGGCATGCAGTAGCACCAGATAATTGTTCCGCCCCGCTTCAAGCATCTCCCCGTCGATCACGGTGCCCGGTGTAATGATCCGGGTGACCTCCCGGCGGATCAATCCCTTCGCCTGGATGGCCTCCTCGACCTGGTCACATACGGCCAGTTTGAATCCTTTCGTGAGCAGTTTTTGAAAATAGGATTCACCGGCGTGAATCGGTATCCCGGCCAGAGGAACCCGATCATCTTTTTTGACGTCGCGGCTGGTCAGGGCGATCTCCAGCTCCCGTGCCGCCGTCACGGCGTCTTCAAAAAACAGTTCGTAAAAATCACCGACTTGAAAAAAAAGAAGCTTGTCCGGATGCTGTTTTTTTACAGCGAGGTACTGTTCCATAAGCGGGCTCAGTGCGGCTTTATTTTCACCGTAGCGATCCTTCTTCCGTCCGGCCATCAGGGCCGTTCCCCCATAAGGCTCCAGGGATGAGCCGCGGTGATTCGCAGTTTGACCACGGTCCCGGCCAGTGTCGCTGCACCGGGGAAATGGACAAGTTTGTTCGTCCGTGTCCGTCCGGTCAGCTGATCCGGATTGTTTTTACTCGTTCCCTCAACCAGTACTTCGGTGATTGTCCCGACCAGGGCGTTGTTTATTTGGGCACTGATCTCCCGTTGCAGCTCCATCAATTTTTGCAGGCGGCCCTTTTTTGCGGCGCGGGTTGTCCGGTCACACAAGGTCGCCGCCGCCGTGCCCCGGCGGGGTGAGTAGATGAAAATATAGGCATTATCGAAGCGCGCTTCCTCCAGAAGATAATAAGTTTCTTGAAAATCAGTCTCCCCTTCCCCGGGAAAACCGATGATGATATCGGTTGTCAGCGCCACCCCGGGAATAGCGTCCCGGATGGCGTGGAGCAATTCCAGATAACATTCCCGGGTGTAGTGACGGTTCATCAGCTTCAAGATACGGTTGCTACCGGCTTGAACGGGCAAGTGAAAATGTTCGCAGGTTGTCCTGCCATCACGCACTGCAGCAATCAGGTCGGGTGAAAGGTCTTTCGGGTGAGAAGTCATGAAGCGGATCCGCTCGATCTTTTCGACCCTGTCCAGGGAACCGAGCAACGTGGCGAAATCACAGCGCCCGACCAGATCCTTCCCGTAGGAGTTGACATTCTGCCCAAGAAGGGTCACTTCACGATAGCCATTTCGGGCCAGATTTTTCACTTCTTGCAGAACTGCTTCGGGATCGCGGCTGCATTCCCGGCCCCGCACGTAGGGGACGATACAGTACGAGCAGAAGTTATTGCAACCATATGATACCGGGACCCAGGCCTGGAAGCGTCCGGCGCGCCGGACGGGCAGCCCTTCCCTTTCCGCCGTGTTGGGACCGATGTCCACGAGCGGGCCTTTCCTTTTCCGATGCGCCTGAACCAACAGTTCGGGCAGACGGGGCAGGGCGTGCGTCCCGAAAATGAGATCTACAAACGGGAAACGGCGTTCAATATACGCGGCAACTTCCTCCTGTTGGGGCATACATCCGCCCACAGCGATAAAAAGGTTGCTCTTTTTCTCTTTCTGCAGGGCAAGTTTACCCAAAAGTGCGGCTACCTTTTGTTCCGGTTTTTTTCGTACGGCACAGGTGTTGATCAAGACCAGATCGGCTCCAGCCGGGTCTTCCGCAACACAGTAGCCGAGAGTTTCAAGTAATCCGGAGATAACTTCCGTATCATTCACGTTCATCTGGCAACCGTAAGTAACCGTAGCATAGGTTTTTCCAGTGCCGATCAGACCTGCTTTCACCGGATCAGTCATGGTCAACCCTCCCGACCCGTATTATACCGGACCGGGAATCCGGTTTCCACTTCATTACGTTCAAAGCCGCTTGTTGTTATGCCAAACGCAGCTTCCGTCTCACTCCGAACAAAGGTTTTGGTATCATTCCAGGTACAGCTTTTCATGCCATGCCGGGCAAGGCCGGCTTTTTTATCAATTTCGACGCAACATCTGTATCATTCCGAGCACAGCAAAGTTGCATTTTGGGTTACCTTTCACCGGTAAACCCGGGATTCTTCAGTCGCTACGTCCCTTTTCTTTCACCAGGTCCTGATTACGGCCCGTCTCCTTGAAATAGAGGGCGCCGACCGGGCACGCCTCGACACACAACTTGCAGCGAGGGCAATCGATGTTACCGAGGTCGGCATCGTTGAAAGTGGTCACCCTGCGCTCCAATCCGCGGCCGGCAAAACCAAGAATTCCGGCTTTAACCATCTTCCGATCCATCCAGACACAGCGCCCACATAGGACGCAGCGACCACGATCAAATGCAAAATCGGCCGGGCTTTCATCGACGATATATTCCCGGTTGAGCGGCTTTAATCGTTCCAGCCGGAGTTTCAAGCCGCGTTCCTTGGCGATATGCTGTAACTCACAGGAGCGATGACTGGGACATCTTGCGCAGCCAAGGCGGTGATCCGAAAGGAGCAGTTCGAAAGCAGTACGGAGCAGACGATCCACGCGCGGGCTGCGCGTCTGCACTACCATCCCATCGGCTACGGTCAGTGTACAGGAAGTAACCGGATGCTTGTAGCCCTCAACCTCGACGAAACAGAGGCGGCAACTGGCATCGCTTTGTTTACGTTCGCGAATGGCACAAAGGTTCGGGATGAATATATTGTTGTCCAGAGCGGCCCAAAGCACCTTTTCTCCGGCAGGAACGGTGATCTCACGACCGTCTATGGTCAAGGTACACATTGTTTTTTTCATGCTTTATTACCTTCCATTTCTTCCAGCCTGGACGGCGGCGACAGCTTGACCACGGCATTATATTCCGGCGGGCAGGCCTTGAGGCAGTTATCGCACTTGACACATTTGGACTGGTCGATCGCCTTCAGGCCGTCTTCACGAGTGTAGATGGCCTCGGTCGGGCAACTGCCGACGCAGACATTGCACAGCTTGGAACATTTCTTGGGTACTATATAGTAAACGATCAGGTCCTGGCACATCAATGCCGGGCAACGCCCCTCCAAAATATGGGTTTCATATTCATCCCGGAAATAGCGCAGGGTGGTTAGAATCGGATTGGGCGCGGTGCGGCCCAGATTGCACAGGGAACCGTCCCTGATATCTTCACCCAGTTCTTGCAGCAGATCCAGGGTAGGCAGCACTCCCTGCCCCTTGGTGATATCCTCCAGCATATTCAGCATGTGTTTGGTGCCGATTCGGCAAAAGGTGCACTTGCCGCACGATTCCTGTTGAGTAAATTCCAGAAAGTAACGGGCGATCGCGACCATACAGTCGTCCTCGTCCAGCACGACCAAACCCCCGGAACCCATGATCGCTCCGGCCTCCTGGAGGGAATCGAAATCGATCGGCACGTCCAGGGCAGACTCGGGCAAACAACCACCCGAGGGGCCGCCAATCTGAACCGCCTTGAAAGCTTTGTCATTGGCAATCCCCCCTCCCACATCGTAGACGAGGGTGCGCAACGTGGTCCCCATGGGCACCTCCACCAACCCGGTATTGGCTACTTTACCGACCAGGGCAAAAATTGCGGTACCGGGGCTGCCCGGGGTGCCGATTCCCTTGAACCATTTGGCGCCGTGGCGCAGGATCAGCGGCACGAAGCAAAAGGTTTTGACATTGTTCAAAACCGTGGGTGCACCACGGTAACCATAGGTGGCCAGGCGGGGGGGGCGGCTTCTGGGCAGGCCCAGTTTCCCTTCCAGGGAACGGACCAGGGCCGAAGATTCACCGCAGACAAAAGCACCCGCCCCCTGAAAGATACGCAGGTCAAAAGAAAAATCGCTGCCCAGGATGTTCTCCCCCAGCAGGCCCCGTTCGCGGGCCTGGTCCAGGGCGATTTGTACGCGCTGCACTGCGCGCGGGTACTCGGCCCGGATATAGAGAATTCCCTCCCGGGCACCGACGGCATAGGCGCAGATAATCATACCTTCAATGGTCAGGTGGGGGTCCGATTCGAGAATGCTGCGGTCCATAAAAGCACCCGGATCCCCTTCGTCGGCATTGCAGATCACATATTTTGTATCGCCGGGAGCCTCGTAAACTGTCTGCCACTTCAACCCCGCCGGATAACCGGCGCCGCCGCGACCTCGCAGGTTGGCATCTATAATTGTATCCAGCACCGCTTCTCGCTTCTCTTGCAAGACCCGGGCAACAGCGGCATAACCCTCACGGGCAATATACTGGTCGACATCGGTCGGATCGACAAAACCACAATCTTTCAGAATCACTTTTTCCTCATAGGCCCCACGGGGAAATTCTTTAAAGGTGGGGAACACATCGTTGGGGTCTACCGCAGCCATGGCGAATTCGTAGCAAGGGTCCCCTTCAACCAGGTAATTTTCAACCAGGCGGCGGGCCAATTCCTCGTCCAGCTGACCATAACAGAGCGCCGGCTCGCCCGGGCGGGAAATAATCGCCAGTGGTTCGGCATAACAGTGGCCGATGCAGCCTACCCCAACCACCCGCGCATCAAGATTGTTTTTCCGCACCGCTTCTTCAAAGGCGGCCTTGACTGTTTCCGCCCCCGCGGCCACTCCGCAGGTAGCGGTACCAACCAGAATGGCCGGGTGCTTGTCTGCTTCTTCTTTAAGGGCGATTGCCCGGTCACGGATTTTTTGATAGTGCTGGTCGACGATCGGGTTAATCATGCGCTCGCCTTCCCCCTTCCCGAAGGTTCGGGCGCCCGATTCGCAACGGTGGCCTCCTTCGCTTCGAAAGTTCCATTTGGGGGGATACCATTCAATTTCTTGGTTTGTTCCCCGTTTGGAGAAACCTTTGCTTCTCCATTCCCAAAAGTAAGCATGATTCCATCCACCCGGGTCGGGGTGACGTGCCCCTCCACGGTTTCGTTTACCACCACCACCGGCGCCATGGTGCAGCAGCCAACGCAGGCTACCCGCTCCAGGCTAAAACGCCGGTCCGCAGTTGTCTCCCCTTCCTTGATCCCCAACCTGCGTTCAAAACATTCCATGGCGATCAGTCCGCCGACCATGTAACAGGCGGTGCCCATGCAAACCTTGATCTCGTTATCGCCCGGAGGGTTCAACCGAAACTGGTTGTAAAAAGTGACGAGGCTGTAAACATCGACAGCCGGAATTTTTAGAGCTCTGGCTACCTGTTGCATGGCCGGAGGCGGCAGGTAACCCAACTTATCCTGAACCTGTTGCAAAATCGGAATCAGGTTTTCTTGCGTGGCGGAGTTATGTTTCAGAATAGTGTGTATAGTATCGGTGATCAGTTCGATTTCACCATCCAAAAGTTTCACCGGCAAGCATCTCCTTTACCATTTATGCTTTTTGTATTATATCATATCATTCCAAAGGTTGGTTTTATTCCGCGCTTGCCTCGGACGGGGGACGTTTCTAATGTCCCCAGACGGGGAAACGTTTCTATATTTTTGCGCCGGATGCAACGAAAAATTATTGCTGCAAAAGACCTTGCGATTCCGGCAAGTAAATACTGCCGCTGTAGCAAAATATCAATGGGCATGTCATGCGGGGAGAGGCAAATGGCGCGCAAAGCCTGCACTGAATCTTCAATTGTTGATATCGCGGGTCAAGGGAATGCTTAAAAAGGTAAGGGCTTCCTGTCGGTGTATGATCGTGATCAGCCGTGAACCCCGTTGTCTTTCCAGCTGGCGAATCTATTGAGGACGATCGCTTCCAAGTTGCGCTGTTTTACAAGTAGTCATCCTTACCCTTGTCGCACTTTTACCACAAACCACCATCCATAACCAGACAAGTCCCACAACAAAAGGAGGCTTCATCGGATGCTAAAAATAAGGCACCGTAAGCAATCTCTATTGGTGATGCAGCTCTTCCTAACGGAACGCTTGGAAGTATGGCCTTTTCAAATAGACTGCCCTTTGGAACCATTTCGGTGTTGGTCAAACCCGGTTGAATACAGTTTACTCGAATACCTTTGGGGGCATATTCTTTCGCCATGGACCTGGTTAGTTGCTTTACGGCTGCTTTCGACGCGCAATATAATGCATTATTTGGCAGCGGTTGGTCTGCGCCAAGGGAACTGGTATGGACAATACTACCTTTACCTGCCTTCAACATGTAGGGTAGCACCAGGGAACTCATAACGATATAACTCTTGAGGTTGATCTCAAAAGTCTTGTTATAGGTCTCAATATCGGTTTCATGCGTTATTGATAAGGTGGGATTTGAAAAGCCGCTGTTATTACACAAAATATCGATTTTCCCATAAGTATCAATCGTATATTTAACCAGATTTTCCAGGTCGGACTTTACGGTTGCATCGACTCTGATAAACTTGGCAATATAACCTGTTCCAAGAATCTCTTTTTCAATGGATTCTCCCTTGGTTTCGCGTCTTCCACAAAAAACTACGGTCGCCCCTTCACCGGCAAAAAGTTTTGCCATCGCCTCGCCAATACCCGATGTCGCACCAACGATAATTGCAACCTGACCCTTCAAGCGTTCCATTTATTGGTTCACCCTTTCAATACAGTTATCACTATATTAACACTTATTCCTGTTCCTATGCAATTCCAATTTCAGTCCTTCGCTCCGGTCACTGTTTGTCACCGGTTATTACTGGACGGCAGCCTGTGGGACAGATCCGGTTCAAGTAATCGACACCTTTTGGCTCACTTATGCCTGCCAAAAAACGGGGACTATTTCCCCGGCACCGAGGATATTAATCACTCTTTTTATGTTGTAGGCCAAATATGATCGTGCTCTTTCCAAAGATAAAGCTTAAGCATTACCCGCGGATCCCAGGGTGGACGACCGGTGTTGGAGTAGGCGGCCGAGTTTAGTTTTTCTACATAAAATGTCCGTCCTCTCGTCTCATCAGGGCTTACCCGGGAATTGTCGGATCGGCCGGCCGCGAGAGCTTTTCGGCAATTGTTTTATGGTAGAAGAGCAAAATTGCAGGCGTCAGCAAGAACAGCAGCCGCCCAAAAATGGTATTGGCAAAGAGGATCAACGCCCCGAGCCAGCGGTTTCGGCCGCTGTAAACGCCGAGGATTGCCTCCCGTTTTACCTCCTTGATCATAGACCCGGGCTGAGACAGGGGCGGGTAGTAGTCGATATCTGCCTGAAACAGGGTCCCCTCTCCCGCCCCGCTTCCCCCCTCACCGATACCGGTAACCCGTTCAACATAGATCACATGGTTCTCCTCAAACAGGATAATTTGCCCGACCGTGATCGGGTCATCACCATCAATTTCGTCAAAAAAGGCGAGGTCGTTGGGCATGATTGCCGGTTTCATGGTATTGGACTTGAAGACATAAGGAATGACCCCGTGGATGGAAACCTCCCGGCCAAAAGTCGAGGCATTGATCACCAGAATCATGATATTAATCGACAGGGCAGTCATAATAAACACGATCAAAAACGCAGTCACAGCAACATCAAAGATCATTCTGCACCGCGCAATTCTTTCACCGGTATCCAGCGATTTTTTGCGCCCGGTTTTGTCATCCACCAAAACAACAGACTGGCCGGCGGGCAAAACTGCTTCGTAGTTATCGTCAGTAAGATTGTAGTACCAGGCCAGGTTATGAGCCTTGATGATACAGACCAGGACAGAAACCAGGATAATCACTACCACGACCGGCAGGTAGCGTGACCGGTTCAGGTCAAACAGGTTGTGGATGTTCTGCATGGCCACCCGGTTCGTTAACAGTGTGAAGAAGCCGAGTTTGGACTTGAGGAAGAATAAAAACACAAACGAGAATAAAATGACGTAGCGGGCATTGGCCACGGTCTTGATAAATGGTGAAACCGTCATCGAAATGGTAACAAGCACAAAGAGATCAATCAACCCGGCCAAATATAGTGCGGAAAAGTAGGCCGGCAGAAAGTTGAACTTCAAGAAAAAGGTCATAAATGCCGTAAAAGCAAAACCAAGCGTATAGGTAAAGACAGTCGAAAGCAGCAATTTTTGCTGTTTTAAAAAATAATCCTTTACGTCTTCCTACATCTTCCCATTTGGCAGGTTTATTGATTGCATCCATTCATTCTTGGCAATGAGTAGATCATGGTGGCTTCAACACACAGATACAAATAAAGGCAAAATAAAAAGCAAAAAGTCGGTCATATTATGATTATAAGTTTGATTGAAAGGGGCTTAATGGATGACAGAAGTTAGGTGCACTGTTAACAGTTGCAAATTTTGGGGCGAAGGAGAAGTTTGCCTGGCAGATACCATCTGGGTGAATAATGATCTGACTGCTGGTTCCGGTGATGACCTCCCCTTTGTTTTGGATACAGAACTTGCGGGTGATCTGGAAACCGATCAGTCCTCTCCGGCTCAAACTTCACGGCACACCTGTTGTGAAACCATGCGTCCCCGGCATCGGGAAGAACAAAATGATCTGCCCGGTCCCGAACGCGGGTGTTACAGTTAAAGTTAACCATGCACTGCAGGAAAATTCAAAGGTTGGTTTCCCTGCGGTGCTTCCAAGTTCATGACCGCCTTTTTTTCCTTCTACGCTGCGGTACTTTTACCACAGGCAGGAGAGCGGCAATGACCTCCGCCACCAGGCCCCGGTCTTCAATATCCAGGATGTAGTGTTCTTTTGCACCATCATAGGGGCTGCCCTTATCGGCATTTTCCATTAGACGATCAAGAACAGGCAAAATTTTTACGTAAACAGTATTATCGCAAACAAGGAGAACGGGCTTGTCGTCGATGTAGACCAGATATTCACCGAACATCCTTTTGTCGCAAAGGAAGCCGGAGCCCTCAACCTGCTCGCAGACATAATCTATAAAATCGGCTGTTGTGGCCATCTCAACCTCCCCGGCTAATCAAAAGGTTTTTAAGATGCCTGACCGGCTTGTGTTAGATCGATCGACTTGATTTTGACATGAGGGTAAATGCTGGTGACCATCCAGGCGTAAAGCAGCCCCGGGGCACTACGATCGGTATTGTATTTGGCCCTGCCGCTGGCCTTGTCGGCTGATTGCCGTCCCCCTGTCCCCTTAGATAGGAGTAATCAAGGGATAACCCCGGCATAAAGATGTATTGTCATGAGCAGCAAACATAGGTTTTCCACCGGGGTTTTGATCCGGGGCACGGCGTTACTGACGGTAGCCGGAATGTTGACCCGTTTGTTGGGTCTTCTAAACCGGGTCTGCCTTTCGCGCCTGATTGGCGCGGAGGGTCTGGGTCTGTTTCAGATGGTGACTCCCTTTTATGTTCTTTTGGCGGTGATGGTAAGCCTGGGCTTGCCCGGTGCAGTGACAAAGATGGTGGCCGATTGCCACGCCCGGGGAGACCGGGCGGGGCAGGAGCGGGTACATCGCCTGGCCCTGCGCATCGCGGTTGGCGCCGCTTTGATCACCGCTTTTTCCTTCTGGATCATCCTCTTCCTCCCTTTACCATTTATTCCGGACCGGCGGATCCTTCCCTCGCTGCGATTGATGCCGCCGGCTCTTCTTTTTATTTCACTTTCGGCGATCCTGCGCAGCTATTTTCAGGGCCGCAGCGAGATGCTGCCGATTGCACTCTCCCAGATCTCCGAGCAAGTCGTACGGGTCGGGACAGGCTTGCTCGCTGTTTTCTATTTTCTTCCCTGCGGATTGGAGGCCGCCGCCGCCGGTATAGTCACCGGCATGGTTGCGGGAGAGATCGGTTGTTATGGAACGCTCCTGCTCTTCCGCCGCCGGAGAAACATTAACCCCGAACCTGACCGCAGCCGGGAGCCTTCCGCCCCTCCCCTTTTCCCGACCATGGCCTGCCTCGCACTCCCCATTTTGATCATCCGCCTCAGCACCGCCGTAACCCAGATGATGGAATCACTGCTTATTCCGGCGCGGCTGCAAACAGCCGGATTTACCCCCGCCCAGGCTACCGTTCTTTTCGGACAACTCTCCGGTATGGCAATGCCCCTGCTGTTTTTGCCAACCGTTTTTCTTTTTCCGATGAATACCGCTCTGGTTCCGGCCGTGGCCGGTGCGGTCACCTTGAACAAGCGAAGGCGGCTGCGGCAGCTGGTGGGATTTGCCCTGGGGGCCAGCGCTCTATTGGGGATAGTGTCCGCAGTAGTTCTGTTTCGGGGTGCCTCCTTTTTAGCCGGGGCCCTTTACGGCAACGCAGCGGCAGCTCCCCTGGTGACCCGCTTGGCCCCTTTGGCCCCCCCGGCCTACCTCCAGTTTACAACCGCTTCCATCCTTTATGGCTTCGGCCGGCCCGGTGTGGCCGTGGCCAATGACCTGGCCGGGACTGCCCTGAGCCTGGTCATGATCTACTATCTCACCGCCGATCCCGCTTTCGGCATCGCCGGGGTAGTCTGGGGCTATAGCGCCGCCTTTATCCTTATTGCCGTCCTGGATCTCTATTGTATTTACCGCTTTATGACCGCGGACGCCTTCACTGCCCCGGGTTCATAAAACCGGTCCGGTTGAGCCATAATAGAGGCGATCCTATCTGGGGGTGAAAAGATGGCGGTAAAGATCAAATGCAGCGTCTCAAATTGCAGATTCTGGCAAGAAATGTACTGTGTCGCCGAAGAGATCGAAGTCAATTGCCATGACGGCAGCACGGAAGCTCAAACCTCCGACAATACCTGTTGTGATACCTTCAGACCGCAAAATGACAATTGAATCGGTCAACCGGTGCTGAAGTATCAATCAAACCCACTCTGTGTTCATTAACCCTTCCCCCGGCGGGTCCTTTTCTACAGTCGGGGGAAACTTTTTCCCGGTAACGGATCATTACACCCGAAAAACCAATTCTAGCTATGCCGGACGAAACTACGGCGAGGCGGGTTTGGGGTGTATTATTTGCGGGATACGAAGTGTGCCTGCACCCGTTGCAAAAGAGAAAACAGGGTCATGTGCCAGCGTAGTCGAATGGCCATAACGATGAGCAAGAACAAAATGAACAGAGACCCGGACCAGGCCCAGGGAGGAAGGGTTTTGGCGTAACGCAAGATCAACCCCAGAAATCCGGTTACAACAATACTGAAACCGATTGCCCCGGCGCTGAATAGAGCCCCTCCAAGGGCGGTATAGGCGATAAAAATAATAATGTTCATTTTTAGCGCCCCGGCCGGGAAGGAAATAAAGGTGCGTGTGACCCCGAAGAGCTGGCCCATGAAGATCGAAAAGGTACCGTAACTTTCCCAAAACTGCCGCATTCGCGACTTGGCCCGGGACGCCTGCTTCCTTTGCAATACCCGTTTTCCAATCCGGGTGTTTCGGATCAGATATCCCGCGGTGCTGCTCAAGTAGCCCAGGGAGTATTCGAAGATGCTTCCCAAAGTGATTCCGATCGTGGAAGCGGCAAGCAAGGTCCAGAAGCTGAGGCGGCCGCCGGAGATCAGGGTTCCGGCAGAAACAACAACAATTGACGAAGCGAATGGAATCCCGGCACTCTCGGCAAACATGGCCGCGGCGATGCCGGCCGGCCCGTACTTGCGGACCAGTAGATCCAAAAAAGCAAAAAAAGCCTGGCCCCATTCCGCCGGTTCCAAACTTACGCCTCCGCGTTCAAACTAATTATTATTAAGTCCTTTCATCAGGGCGTACATACCCCAGAGGCCGGCTTCCGGCTCGAGCTGCGCCGGAACGATTTGAAGAGGGGTCACCGCAACCGCCGGTTCAATCGTTTTTTCTTTTATTGTGGCTGCGATGAGAGCAAGGAAATTCGGGTTGGCCGCAACGACCGTCCCTCCGAGCACCAGGCAGGTTGGATTCAACAGTGTCACCGCGTTGGCCAGACCGGTGGCGATATCGGTAACCGCACCTTCAATGATATGTTGCGCCAAAACATTCCCTTGGGCGGCTTGACCGAAGACCCAGGCCGTGTTGATCGTTTTCCCCGTTTGAAGTCCCAATCGTTCGGCGCTCCGGGCGATACCCCTCCCGGAGGCCCAAGCCTCCAGACAGTCGAACCCGCCGCACCCGCAGCGTCTTTCCCGCCCGAAAGGTTTACTATGACCGATTTCACCGGCAAAACCGTGACTGCCACGGTAGAGTTTGCCCCCCAAATAAAGACCGCCGCCGATGCCGGTACTGATGGTCACGTAGATCACATCGGTATGACCCCGGGCTGCCCCGAAGTGAACCTCACCCAGAACGGCGGCGTTGGTATCATTTTCCAGGTAAACCGGGCAGGACCAGCGTTGTTGCAGGATCTGCAGCAGAGGAACCGGGCCAATCCAGCCGATGTTCGGTGCATGGTGCACCACCCCGGAGGGATGTTCCAGAAACGCGGCCACGCAAAACCCGATTGCACCCAGGCTTTTCAGGGCCAGGCCGGCCGTCCGGACCGCTTCTTCAACCGAATCCGAAACCGTTTCAAGGACTGCTTCCACACCCTCACCAGCGGGGGTATTCCGGCGGAAGCGGTGCAGGATCCGTCCGGAATCATCCAGAAGGGCGGTCAAAATTTTGGTGCCGCCGATATCGACGCAACAGTACAGTGCGGACATAGAAGTCTCCCGTCAAATTAACTCATTTTTACTTCTATCCCGTTTATTTTACCCGGAACGGTCAGTCGCGCACGTGTCCTTCCCCGAAGATAACAAATTTAAGGCTGGTCAACTCCTTCAGTCCCATCGGTCCACGGGCGTGCAGCTTCTGGGTGCTGATTCCCATCTCCGCTCCCAGGCCGAACTCGAAGCCGTCGGTAAAGCGGGTCGAGGCGTTAACATAAACCGCCGCCGCATCGACCGCGTTCAAAAAACGGCGGGAGCGCAGATAATCACTAGTGACGATCGCTTCGGAATGTTTGGTGCCATAACGGTTGATGTGGGCAATTGCCTCCTCCAGATCATCGACCACTTTCACCGTCAGAATCAGATCGAGGTATTCGGTGGCCCAGTCGTCTGCGGAAGCCGGTTTGACTCGATCATCATACTTTCGGGTTCGTGGGCAACCGCGGATTTCAACACCCGCTGTAAACAGGGCTTCCAGGGTTTCTGGCAGAAATGCTTCCGCTTCGGCCGCATGAACAAGAAGGGTCTCGGCGGCGTTGCATACTCCGGGGCGCTGCAGCTTGGCATTGAGGATAATTTTGCGAGCTGCTTCCAGGCCGGCCCCCGCATCAACATAAATGTGGCAATTCCCTGCACCGGTTTGAATCAGCGGAATGGTAGAATTTTCGATCACGGTCCGGATCAGAGCGGGCCCGCCCCGAGGGATGAGCAGATCAAGACAGTCATTCATGCGCATCAGTTCCAGTGCCGCCGCCCGGTCAGTATCTTCGATCAGTGAAACGGAAGCCTGGGGTAGGCCGGTTGCTTCCAGACAGGTTTGGATAATTTTCACCAATACTTTGTTGGACGCGATCGCCTCCGAACTGCCCCGTAGGATGACGGCGTTCCCTGCTTTCAAGGTCAAAGCGGCGGCATCAACGGTGACATTGGGCCGTGCTTCATAAATAATACCGATCACGCCGATTGGAACCCGGACCCGCCCAACCTGCAAACCGTTGGGACGGGTGGTCATCCCCAGTACTTCTCCGACCGGATCCTCCAAGGCGGCAATTTGGCGCAGACTTTCAGCCATGCCGCCCAGGCGGGTTTCATCAAGGAGAAGCCGGTCATGGAAAGCCATCGTGTAACCCTCTTTTTGTTTAAGGTTGTGCAGATCGAAGGCGTTGGCTTCCAATATATGTGAAGCCTCTTGTTTTAGTGCCTCGGCAATAAGCTCCAGGGCCCGGTTCTTCACGACGGTCGGCGCAGTGGCCAGAAAACGGGCCGCTTCACGAGCCAGCCGTGCTTTTTCTTGAACTTCGGGATGCATTTAATCAGCCTCCTTTTATGGGTTGATTGACTGAATTTAATAAATCACCAGGTTATCGCGGTGAATCACTTCCGGATCCGCCGGTCGACCGATCAAGGCGGCAATTTCCGAGCTGCATTGTTTTTTGATCAGGGCTATTTCTGCCGATGAAAAATTGGTCAGCCCCCGACCGATTTCGCATCCCTCCCGGTCAAAGACGGCAATGAGATCTCCCGTTTTGAATTCTCCCTTCAGGGCGGTCACCCCCACCGGAAGCAAACTTTTACCATCCTTGCGGAGGGCATCACGGGCGCCATCATCCACCACAACACTGCCCTGGACCACCCGGCCGAAGGCGATCCACCGTTTGCGGCGGTTCAGATATCGAGCTTGGGGACGGAAAAAGGTGCCGCTCCTTTCACCGGAAACAATTTGGTTCAAGATCCCGGGAATACGACCATCAGCAATGAACATGCCGATACCGGAATGGGTTGCTATTTCCGCCGCCTGGAGCTTGGTGATCATTCCGCCGGTTGCCAGTTCGTCCCCGGAATCACCGGCCCAGCGGCGTAGGGCCGGAGTAATTTCATCCACGATCGGGATCAGTTTTGCTTCCAGATCGGTAGCCGGGTTTCCACTGAAAAAGCCTTCAACCGTCGTGAGCAAGATCAAAAGATCGGCTTCGCTCAGGCCGGCTACCAGAGCCGAAAGGCGATCGTTGTCACCAAAACGAATCTCTTCGACGGAGATACTGTCATTTTCATTGATGATCGGGAGCACACCCCAGCGAAGCAGGGTATGGAGCGTGTTGCAAGCATTGAGGTAACGGCGACGGCTGATCAGGTCGGAACGAGTCAGCAAAATCTGGGCGACGATCAGGCCGTACTCGGCAAATAGCTTTTCGTAAATTTGCAGCAGCAGGCCCTGGCCGACTGCCGCCGCAGCCTGTTTCTCCGGAATGGAGGTCGGACGCCGGGTCATGTTCAGCCGCCCCATCCCCGCGCCGATCGCCCCGGAGGAAACCAGGATGATCTCTTTATCCTGGTGGTGCAGATCGGCCAGGTCCCGGGTCAGGCGTTCGATGTAACCAAGGTTAAGTTTGCCATTGGTATGGGTCAACAAGCGCGTGCCTACCTTGACCACGATTCTCGCCGGTCGCGTTTGATGCAATGATGCACCACACCCGGAAAATCCGTTGTTTTTCCGTTTCATGCCAGCCCGCCTTTTCTCCGTGTGAGGCCATCGGTTTGGACTAAATTTTATCGGAAGAGGTGATTTTATGCAATAGACAGACTTTGCCGGCGGTAAACCTGCCGATAATGAAGTCCCCTGTCAACCGGTTAGTTCTTCCGAACGGCGCGTTGCCGCGAGAACCGCCTTGATCACGGCGCCCCGAAATCCGGTTTCCTCAAGAGCTGCCAAAGCCGCACTGGTAGTCCCGGCCGGCGAGGTGACACGGTTGCGCATTTCGGCCGGATGAAGAGTGGGGTTCTCAAGAAGCATTTTCGCCGATCCAGAGATGGTCTGAAGGGCCAGTTTCGCAGCGATATCCCGGGGCAACCCCGCTGCCACCCCGGCGTCAATCAAGGTTTCAGCAAAAAGATAAACATAAGCCGGGCCGGAACCGCTCAAGCCGGTCACGGCATTCATTAACCTTTCGGGAACGGGGACGGTCAACCCCAAGGGGCGCAAAAGGGCCATCACTTCCGTTTTTTCTTCCGGGGTAACGGTATCGCCCGGGCTAAGAGCGATCGCCCCTGCACCGGCAAGGCAGGGCGTATTCGGCATGAGCCGGATCACCTTGCATCCGGGGGGCAGTGCACTCTGCAGCATCACCAGGGTTATCCCTGCGGCAACAGAAACGATGATCTGTTCCGGGCCAACGTATGGTCCTATCGCGGCCAACAGCCCGGCAACGTCCTGGGGTTTGACAGCGATAAAAAGGTGACGGCAATGTCGGACCAGTTCAATCAGGCCGGCTACAGCCTGAATACCGAGTTCCTGTGCCAGAGTGTTCATCCGGCCGGAATCAAGATCATAGACGTAAACAGTACCGGTTACGGTTTCCCCTCGTTCGACCATTCCTTTGACCAATGCCGAACCCATTGCCCCGCAACCGATCAGCCCGATCCCATTAACAGCCATGGCCAGCCCCCCTGACGATTCATTCCTATTCATTTTATCCGATGACCCCAAACGATGCAATGTTTTGCCACAACAAGCCATTTGCGTTGTAGGCCAAGATCAATAGGAAATTATCAACTTCAAGCAT
>CAYQQK010000017.1:0-41435 GCA_964420065.1 uncultured Syntrophomonadaceae bacterium
GAGGCCCGCTTCGGCTACGATACCGAAAAAGAGCGCTGTTATTTCGCCGTGGGGATCGGCTTCTACCAGGTGCCGATCCATTTCGGGGTCGGCTCGCTGAAGGATTTCACCGGGATCGTTGCTTACAACATGACCATCGAAAGGGACGAAAAGGGGCTCTTCCAGTTCCCGGGCAGCGCCTCCCAGATGAAGGGCTTTATCAAGGGTCTGCCGGTACACCGGGAGGAGGGGACCAACTTTGCCGCGGGACTCGGCGGCACGCTGACGGTGCTGGAGCTCTGCGAGATCCGGACCCTGTATTTCTGCTTCGAGAGCGGGCCCATCGTCACCGCCGGCGGCCGGCTCTGCCTGCCGCTGAACGTGGGGGCCATGGTCGGCCAGGGGAATAGCAGCCTCTACACCGAGATCGGCCAGGTCGATCTTCTCTACAGCCATCCGGAACGCTACTTCTCCTTCACCCTGGCCTTCCCCGAGAAGGAGCTGATCGCGGCAAAAGTAAGCGGAGCCCTGAGCTTCGAGTATAGCCCCCACCTTTTCGGGGTTAACGTGGGCTATCCGGAGATGCTCCAGGGCAACATCGGCATTTTTGAGGTAGGCGCCGGCGTGGGCTTTCGGGTGGACGACGAGGGGGATTCCCTGGTCGGGGCCCGGATGGAGCTGGGCCTGAAATCAGATGTGGACGTGCACATCGTCTATCTGAGCGGCTCCCTCTACGCGGGGGCCGACGGGGTCTACCACTTCGATATCGATCAAATCGAGCTGGAGCTCTACCTGGTGGGGGGGATCAAGGGCGGGATCCGGGTGGCGGGCAAACCGTACAACATCATCGCCTTCCACCTGGACGCCCGGGGCAATCTCACCTCCTCCGCCCCCTATACCTCCTGGGATCTGGGCTGCTCGGCCCGGGTCTCCTACCATTTGAACCTGGTTTTGACCAAGGTCAGCGGCTCGGTCGACGCCAAATTCGACACCGAGATCGGCTGGTGAGACGGAAAGCGGATTGATTTAATCCAAATGTGAGGGGCCCCGGGCCCCACCTCCCGCTGCAGGACCAACCCGGGGCGCCTCACTAAAAAACCGAGGGGAAACCAAATAACACAGGCTGACGGTTCTCTTGTGTTCCCCAAAATATCGATGGAGGAAAACTCTTATGAAAAAAATTCTTCTGTTGCTCATTGTGTTGGCGATGCTCTTCCTGGGAGCATGCAGTTCACCGGGAACAGATGTGGAGGGCGCCGGCGGGAAGAGTGAGACCGGTGAAGGAAAAATTGAAACACCGGACACCTCCGGCAAAAGTGTTCTCCCGGGAGAGGAGGTCCTCAATGCTGCCGGGGTGCACATCGTTTACCTGGGCCTGCTCGAAGAAGATCTCTATCCCGGACTGATGTTTGCGGTGGAGAACCACGGGGACCACAGGGTAAACATTCAGACGGAGGATGTCTTGGTAAACGATGCGGTGGAGGGCTTTCCCAGCTTTCTGAATTTGGACCCGGGAGAGAAAAAAACCGACGACCACCGGCAAATCCTCCCGGAGGATCTGGATCTAGCGGCTTTAGAAAAAGTAACCTTGAGATTTATAATCTTTAAGGCCGAGCCCTGGGAGGAAATATACCGGAGCGAAATGATCTCGATCGAACAATTCTAACAACAACCGTGTTTACTATTATACTCTCACTACAACCGGCAATCTGAGCGGCGGGGATAACCGAAAAAAGAGCATGAAAGCGGGCCGGGGCCGGATCGCGGCCATGAGTTTGAAAGCGTTAACCGGGTAACGGCAACGGCGACAATTTCATAAGTTACCCTGAATGAAGGGAGCGGTGATCAATGAAACCCGAGCCCCCTGAGAAAAGCAGGGCGGATCGGCTGGCTACTACGGTACAGCAGGTTGGTGTGGCCGGCGGTCTTTTCCGGCTTGTTAAAACTATTGGTTTAGCCATATTTTTGCTTGGGTTGGCTGTATTTCTCCTTTACATAGGGCTTCCATGGTATCTAGCGGCGGGCTTGATCGTTATCGCGGCCGGCATTGTTGTTTTCAATGTAATCGTTTTGAAAAGGACCGCCGCGGTGGATTTGCACGCTCCCTATGAACCTGATGCCGGAGAGGTGGAGCCAGAACCGGACGAGATTCTGGTGGAGAGCATCCCCGCCGTGATGCAGTACGGAAAGACCCGCAGCGTGGCGGTCCTGGGGACGGGAAAGGTCCTACTCCCGGAGAACGCCCTGCTCATTACCAACAAAGCGATCTGGGCGCTGACCGTACCCTTGGCCGGGGTGGATCAAGTTGTGGCAGACACGGATATCGGCCAGTGGCAGTGGATGTCGGCCTACCGGGACATCATCAATGGGTTGCAAGAAATGACCTCCACCTTGCCCCTGCCAGAGCTACTGAAACAGGGCCGGGCCAAACGACTGATGGAGTGGAAGGAAATAAAAGACGCAAAAACCCTGCCCTTCACCCAGGCCATTTCCCTGACCAGGACCGACGGGAAAAAGTTCGGCTATGCCATCCGCTTGAAAGAAGATTATCTGAGGGCCAAAGAAATTTTTAAGATCCCCTGATATTTATTAGTCCCCGGAGCCAAATATATCATCAAAATTTGCTGCCTCCTTTTCTCCGGCAGCGATGGCGTCAGCCTCTTCAAGAAGATTCCCAACGGCTTTTTTGATATTTTCGCTTTGGGTCTCGAATTTTTTTACCAATTCTTTGCCGGAGTACCCCCTGGGAAACCAAATCTTTTAAAATCTCGACAGAAAACTCTCTGTGTTCCTGGTAGAGGGGCTGAATAATGATTTTGTTATCTTGAAGAGAGCACTCTACTTCATTGCCGAGTTTGAGTTGGTTATAAAACTGTAATGGTATCGTCATTTGGCGTTTTTTCGAGACATTTATTATTTTACGATCCATAACAAGGAAGCCGGGAACATCCAATGGGCCTACAGGACTGATAGTGTCAAGCCACTGCAGGTTTGACGGGGTTTGTCTCTTTTACAGCAATAAAATATATCACCAAGAGGATTGCCGGTATGAGTATTTTCTGGTTATAGATAATTTAGACCTGTTGCTGGTAAGCCCTTTAAATATCTATACTAAATGTAGTGGCTCTTGGTAATTCTACTGCGGAAAGGCGATTTGAAAAGAAGTACCGGCGTTTTTACTCTTGACAGAAATAGTACCGTGATGCCGCTTCACTATTTCTGCGGCAATGGCAAGACCCAAACCTGTTCCGCTCTTGTTTTCTGTTGTATTGCTTTTTTGGAAACGATCAAAAATATAGGGAATGTCTTCGGCAGCAATGCCGCTTCCGTGGTCGGCAACTGTCATCAGGCAACCATTCTCACAAATGAGGGATACTTCAATGTGCCCTTGCTCATAGGAAAACTTGACAGCATTATCCAAAAGTATGATAAGCAATTGACGGATGCGGTCATAATCACCCCTCATCACACATTCCGTATCGGGCAGAGTGGCTACGATGGCAATCTGCTTGCTTTCTGCTGTACGTCTGATGGCGCGAACGGCATCCTTTACCACATCGCAAAGATTTACCTCCTCCATGTTCAAATAAAAGCCAACATCCTGTAGTCGTGATAGCTCTAATAAATCATTGACTAAACGCTCTAAATGCCTGCTTTCGGACAGCATTTGATGATAGTATTCTAGAACTTCTTCTGGGTTGTTTACCGCGCCATCCTGTAATAACTCAAGGGAACCCCGAAGCACTGCCACCGGAGTGCGCAGCTCGTGGGATATGTTGGCCACAAAGCTCTCACGCATCTTGTTTAAATTTTGCCTTTCTGTTTCCGCCGCTTTTAGTCGCTGAGAAAGGTTATCCAACACACCGGCAAGCTGACCGATTTCATCTTGAGAAACAACATTGGTTTGCACCTCATAATCGCCTTGCGCCAACGATAATGCGACATTCTTCATCTGTGAAAGCGGTCTTGTAAGCCGATAGGAAAGAACAGCCGCCACGATACCTGCCACCAAAAGAGCCACGGCGGAACTCACACACACGGTAGTCAGGCCCTGTATAACGGCAGTGGTAATTCCACTAACAGGAGAGTGCAGCAAAACCGCACCAACAACCCTATCGCCAAGCCATATAGGCGCCCCTACCGTCAAGGAACTTACGCCTAATAAGCCTGAAAACTCCTCGCCGTAAGTTATTTCACCGGAAAAAACCTCCAAGACAATTTGCTCAGCATTTTCGGGTAGCTCTGTATAGTTCATCATGTGCTTATCCTGTCTGCGGGAGAAGATATTAAGGTTTTCATCAACAATCCATACTTCCGCCATGGCAAGCTCGTCTAAAAATCGTATATATGCACCATATCCACCCATTGTATCTCGCTGAAAAGATGAAAGCGTATCGGCAATGGAAACAGCCTTTTGCTCCATTGCACTGCGGTTGAGTTCGATGGTATGATTGCGAAGCAGCGTGATAAAAACACTACCTAATACAATAGAAAACAATAGCATAACGGCCCCGAATGTGGCGATCAGCTTAATAAAAACTCTACTCTTCATGGAACACCTCGAATTTATATCCCACATTGCGTATGGTGCGGATCCCCCAGGATGGGTGCGAAACAGCATCGAGCTTTGCCCGTAGACGTTTCATGTGAGAGTCAACAGTGCGAGGATCCCCGTAATAGTCATAGCCCCACAGCAAATCAAGAAGCATTTCACGAGAATAGGCGCGATTTTTCCCCTTAGCCAGTGTCCACAGCATATCTACCTCCCGTTTAGTGAGCGTAATAGGGGTAGCGTCCACTGTAACGCTGTAGTCGAGAAGGTTAATCTTAAGATTCTCAATCGAAAGCACCTGTTCATTTGCATTTTCACTTTTTCCAATACGGCGCATGACCGCCTTTATTCGCGCCATCACTTCACCTGGAGAAAAGGGCTTAACAATATAATCGTCTGCACCGATTTCAAGACCCATAATCTTCTCAAAATCCTCGCCCCTTGCGGTGATCATAATAATCGGCACATCCGACCCCTTTCGGATTTCCCTACAAACCTGAAAGCCGTCCAGTTTTGGCATCATAACATCCAGCAAAATAATTTGTGGATTGTGGGCGCGGAAGACAGCCAAAGCCGCCTGCCCATCCTCGGCAAGCAAGGTGTTGTAACCTTCCTTTTGCGCTGCAGTTTTTAAGATATTTAAAAGTTGCGGATTATCGTCCGCAATCAGAACAGTAGTCATGGCAACTCCTCCTTTAACCCTATTATAAAATATAACAGAACAATAATGCAGACAAATGGCAGATGAATCTTTACCCGTCTATGCCACACAGTTGCCATATAAGCTTGGTAGGATATAGCTGTACTCAAATGGGGTACTTTAAAAAATGAAATGATGAAAGGAGTTTTTATCATGAATCACACAAAAAGAATATTCACAGGATGTATTGTCGTTCTGGCTCTTGTAGCTGCTTCTGCTTCTGCTACCGTTTTTGCGGCATCCGCCTACACCACACGAGCTGAAGCTGTTGCAGGGATTACCGGCAGAACAATCGACAGTGTAATTGCTGAAAGAAAGGAGAGCGGTAAAACCTACGGCTCCATGGCCGCAGATGCAGGCAAGCTGGATGAATTCAAAACTGAAATGCTTGAGATGAAAAAAGATAATTTGGCTGCACAGGTGGAAGCCGGAACGATCACACAGGAAAAAGCCGATGCCATACTGAAGGCAATCGACGAAAACCGAGCGGTATGTGACGGAACAGGCTCTTCTAAAATCGGTCAAGGCTCCGGTGCAAAATTCGGCTCTAACGGTACAGGTCAGGGGCTTGGCGGTGCAAACAGAGGTGCGGGGATGGGACGCAGCCAAGGCGGTGGTCGCCATATGAATAATGGTGCGTGCGCCGACCAATAAGAGCTTAATGATGTGGAATGATAAGAAGTGGCGCTAAAGAAGCTTTTTCCAAGGAATTGAAGAAAAGAAAGTAATATTTTTGAAGGTTAGCAAAACCAAGGCCGCATTGGAGAAAAAATCTCTGATGTGGCCTTTTGATTAACTTCAACATCCGCCATATGATCCAATATCTGTTCGGGCTGGGTTGTTTTGGTTTTAATGGAGGTAGCAGTTGGAGCCGCACAAGCATTTTTATTTTGGCTATACAATTTGCTCGGGTTCATAAGGCGCCGGGAAGGGATTGGGCCGGGACACCTTGAATTGCAGCTATTAGTTCAGCTTAGAAGGGGACGTTTTGAAGAGAGAGATTACAATTTGTTACTTTTCTCCCACGGGCGGCTGCCGGAAAGCGGCAAAATCGATTGATAAGGAATTGGTCAATGATCGGATTACGGTTATCGATTTGACACTTCCTGCGTCGCGAAAACACTTTCCAGCCCTGCTAAATTGTGACTGCTTGATCACCGTTCTGCCCGTCTATAACCAGGATCTGCCTGATTCTGTAATGGATTTTCTAACCGACCTCCGGGGGAAGGGTACGCCGGCGATCATCGTCTCCCTGTACGGTAATGTGCATCCTGGGCGGGCTCTCTTCCATACAGCTCAAGTTTTGGTTGATAACGGGTTTAAAATTTTGGGGGCCGCGAGCTGCCCCGCCGCCCATTCCTATAACAATAGGAGTTTGTCGCTGGCTCCCGGCCGGCCCGGTGAAGGAGTTCTTCGACAGATAACCGATTTTATCAGGGATCTATTAAAGGAATTGGATACCGGCAGCCCTGCTTTTCTTAACCCCCGGACTCTGCCCTCTTCTAAAAACTTTTTGGCTTACCTGCCCCAAAAATTAATAGCAACCTTCACTGTAAAAAAACCTGACCGGGTTAAGAAACATTGTAGCGGCTGCCTCCAATGTCTGAACGCCTGTCCGGTGGCCGCTATTGATGGTTCCTTGGAAATAGATCACAAAAGGTGCATTCGCTGCTCCGCCTGTGTAAAAGCCTGTCGGCAGGCGGCCCGCCGCATTATCTTTACCTCCCCTATCACTTATCTTTATCTCTCCCGCTGGGGGCGTAGGGAACGGGATATATGTTTTTTTAAGGCAGCTCCTTGAGCATTATTGCTGTTTCCGCGGGCGGGGTGAGACTGAAGCCCGAATGGGTATAAAGTTCCGCCAAGGCATCTTCCCTGGAAATATTCCCGGCCCTTACCGCCAGGGATAACTCCAGGGCTGAAAAGGGAATGATATTGCTCTCCATTTTCCTGAATGCGGTCAGTTGGGAGTAATCTTTGCAGCGTTCGATCTTGCAGCTGGTATGAAGTGACTTCCGGTTTGAATCAGCCCCGGCCCAACCTATTTCTTTCTGCAATAGACTTTTAACCGTGTTCCAATTGTAAAGACCCTCCGCGGCGATTTCATTAAAATCTAGATGAACCAGGGCCGGAAATCTTCCCCCGCGGCGGGTGCGCTTTAAATTTATTTTTAAGGGCTCCAGCAGCTCCGGTGTCTCTTTCAAGGCTGTGCAAATATTGTTGATCAGGGTGTTCCGGAGGCCCAAAAGGCGTTTAAGGGGGTGATCGCTATAGGCTAGCTGGGTCAGGGTGGCCAGCAGATGAAGTTGTCCGGGGTAGAGGGGTCTGGAAAAGGCAAGTATTCTTCCGATATTGACCAACCGGTGCAGCAACTTGCTGTCGGCAAATTTAAAGATAAAAAAGGGGGCCATGCCGTTAAAAAGCAGATTTTTCATCTGGACCGGTTCATTGCCTAAAACCAGATAGGGGACCTTTTCATCGACCAGCAAGGGGAAAAACAGCACATAGGCGAGAGAGGGGCAGGCACAGGTATTACCCTGTAGCGCATAAAGCCTACCGTAGAAAGAAGCAAGCCGGGAGGGTTCTATTCTTTCCCCAATAAAGGTCACCCCCGGTAGCGCCTTTTTGGCATTCTCCATACTCCTGAGGGCACCCTCCGACATGAACGGGATCATCCAGGTCAGGGCCAAGACCCGTAGTTTTAACTTTACCGCCAGATGGTAAAGAAGGAAGGAAGAATCCTTGCCGCCGGTGTAAAATATCGCCGCGTCAAAACGAGAGTGACGCGATTTGGGAATATTTTTCATGCAGGGCAAAATGCTCTTATACTGCTGAAAGTGTGGCTCATTGCTACATAGTGGGCAGAGGCCATCATCATCGAACTCGATACCCGGTATCATAAAATCATTGGCCACGCATTTTTTGCAGAATCGAGCTTCGGCAAGAGATTTTGGCAAGTCGATCTGCGAGGCGGCATCAAGAACTACTCCCTGGGAAATTAACTTGCGTACGGTTCCGGTGGTTTGCGCGGCACTCAGTGAATGTGCTCCGTCGAAAGATTTAATTATATGGAGGCTCTTTTTTGAAAGCCGGATCCGGTTTTTTAGCGTATAGGGCCTCCGGCGTAGTCCAAAATAGAGGAGGTCTCTCCCTTGAATTTTCCAGCGTCTATTTAAAACCGGGATCATGACCGTTCCCCACTAGCTTTTATTTGGAACCCGTTAAAATTCGGACCCGTATTCTCCCACTATTTCTGGATTGCCCTTTATCCTTCTCCCAGCCCGGGCACATTCCCCCTTTATCCATGGATGATAAAGCGGAAAACCGATCAGCCCCTAAAGATCACCATTTAAATATTTTTTAATATCCTCGGCAGAAAGAACCTTGCCCATAGCTCTTACTTGTTCATTAACTACTAGCGCAGGGGTTTTAATAACCCCGTATTCTATAATATCATCAATCTTTTCAACCTTTTCAATCGATGCTATGATACCCATTTCGTTCACTGCCTGATGCGTATTTGCCATTAATTGCTTGCATTTTGCACAACCTGCCCCCAAGATCTTAATAAGCATTTTCCGTCCTCCCTTAACCATAAATTGTAATTCCGGCCAACATCCCGATGATCGCTGACAAAATAATTACCAAACCAAAATAGGTAAAGGCTTTTTTGACACCCATTAATTTGGAAATCACAATCATACTGGGCAGGCTCAGCGACGGCCCCGCCAGAAGCAGAGCTGTTGCCGGCCCTTTCAGCATCCCAATCGCCATGAAGCTGTTTACGATCGGAACCTCGGTCAAGGTGGCGAAATACATAAACGCGCCGAAAACAGAAGCTATCAGATTTGCTCCGTATGAATTATTCCCAACAAACTTTACCATGTATTCAGGCGGAACGACCGCTTCGATTACTCCGGCAAGAAACACTCCGACAATAAATAACGGAACGATTTTCTTTGCCAATTGAAAAGTTTCTTCGCCCCATTCGATTAGCTCCTCCTTCTTAAAATAGACAAGCAGTTCCGTGACAAGTCCTGCCACCAATATCCCGGAAATGATGGGATGCTTAACACCCGAAACAAGAATTGCAATCAACGTAACAAAAAATATTATATTCTGCCAGTTCCTTCGAGTGCTGCTGTCTTCTATGTTAAACATCGCTCCGTTGGCATCTACAACCTCGCTCCTGTTATAAAGCAGATACATGATAAAGCCGATGGTTAGAGCAAGAATGACGGCGCCGATAACCCTTACAAATCCTATATCAACGCTGATCATCGAAAATGTAAAGATGATAGCAAGAACATTAACAGCAGGCCCAGAGAAAAGAAACGTCACCGCAGGCCCAATTCCGGCTCCTTTTTTTCTAATGCTCGCAAATATGGGAAGTACGGAGCAGGAACAAACTGCCAGAATAGCGCCCGAAACGGCCGCTATGAGGTAGGAAACGCTTTTTTTTGTGTTGGGCCCGAAATACTTCATGACTGCACCCTGTGACATGAACTGTGAGATCGCGCCGGACAGGGAAAACGCAATTATCAGTGAGATGATACGCGTTATGGTAAAATAACAGACCAGGGCCTGCCAGCCGGCTTGCAATACGTCAAGTGCAATATTCACTTCATGTTCCCCCTACAAATTACGTTTGAGCCAAAATAAAGGAGTAAACGATCGCCTCCGCGGGACATTCTGACATTCCCTGCAGCCGTTAATACAACCGTCGGGGTTAATTGCATTATAACAATATCTTTTATATTCATCGAGTAAAGGATAAATTTTCCTACCCTAAGGCCGACTGGAGAGAGCAGACTTTGCTATTGTTGAATAGCTGAGTTGCACGATTTTCAAGTTGTCACTTACCAACCTGCTTTTTGTATGGTTTTCAGCAATACCTTTGTCCAGGGCAAAGCATTGCGCCTCATATACTCACCGTGATGTCCGGGGAAAACAACGAAATCACACGAGAGCCTGTCGGCCATTATTTTTGCCGCCCGAGCATACCATGCATTTCTTTTGAGTCCGTATTGACCACATCCAATAAATATTTTAACTCCACTACTTTTGAGAGCGTCAAAATCCGGTCTGTATCCTGTAACAGGCAATAACTCATTAAATATCAATATGTCAGTCGCTTCTTTTGACGAAATATGTTCCACGCTACAGGTTGTTTCGTCCCGCCTCATATATCCAAGCACTTTCATGCTAGCCATCATTAAACGAATAGTCGGCAGTTCGACCCCAAAATAAAATTTCATCGCGCCCCGCACCGCACCTTTTTGTTTTCCGAGATCGTAACAAGATTTGAAAAACTTTTTCCACTTTTCAGCCTCTGTAGCGGGAAGCACCGTCGGAATTGCTGCTTCGTGGATAATTGCGGCATGAACCGCCTCCGGATAAGCGGTGGCCAAATCAAGCGCGATAACCCCACCGCTACTGTTACCGACTACGATTGCGGACGTTTCCCCAGCAGCCTTTAATACCGCCATGGCATCTCGGCTTTGCTGCCGGATATCAAAATCATTTGGGAAGTTTTTTGTGCTTCGGGTGTTTGCGCGCCTGTCGTATGTAATAACCTTGTATTCATCAGCCAGAATGTAAGCTACAGGATAATAACCGTCTCCGTTACCGCCCCCGGGAGCAATAAATAAGATCGGCTTTCCCTCGCCGCGCACTTTGTAATAAAGCTCGTCCCCTTCTATCGACACTTTCCCATCGTAGAACGAAATGCTGCTCATGCTAGGATCTCCTCTCCTTATTCCTTCACGTATTATCCTTAAGAAGTTTCCATTTTTTTATAAGCGTTCCCATCTAGGGCCATGGTAGGAAATGTTCCCCTTGAAAGCAGATAAACCATATCAATGACAGCTGCTACTAATGCGCTAATTACGCAAATCGCGCCTTTGATACATGGAAAGCGTGAAATGACCTGATCCCGCGACAATGATAACGGTAAGAAGAACATAGAATATATTAAACCCGTTTTCCACAAGAGGCGCTCCCTGGAAATAGAGGAAGGGCGTCAGAAAGCTCAGAAAATCGATCTTCCCTACAGTTTCTATAATTACCATCAGGACATACGAGAGTAAAACGCAGAGAACCGATAGCGCAAGAGCCGTCTTATTACTTTTGCATCTTGCCGCAAGCAGCAAGCCCACCGACAAAAACAACACCTGTATCAAAAACATAGCCAGCATGAGAAGCCCGATTTCACGCAAAATGCTTTCACCGTGCATCTGGGGAGTCAGCATCACGATGTTTGCTATGACTGCGGTCAAAGCCATCGCCGCAACATACAGGACAGCCGCTATGATTTTACCTTTGATGATGGTTTTGCGGGGATAGGGCTTGGTGAAAATGAACTCCGCCGTTCTGTTGCGTTCTTCCTTGGCAATGATGGTTGTTCCCAAAACCGCCGCATGGGCAAAGGCTACAAGGGACCACCACATATTCAGCATGATATAATACCCCAGCGGCGTGGTGAACGGTATCGCTTCTGTTCCGCCCAAGATAATCAGCATAATGCGGGGCAGCGTTTCGAACAGGACCATGATAGTATCTCCCGACTCCACCACCACCGAATATTCCCCCGCGGCGATCGCACACATCCCAAGCATGGCCGCCGCCCAAATCAAAAACCCTTTGCGGTTATCCTTTAATTCTCTCAATATGATCGCTGTCATTGATCTTCCCCCCTTTACAGAACCATTTTCATGTCTTTTTTTATAAAGATCCCATAGCCTGCAATCAAAAAGATCGTGAGCAGGACAGAGTATAAAAGCAGGTATCCTATTTCATAGCCGCCCGATGCCTGGATGACGTTAACGTCAAAATATTTGAAGGGCGAAAATAATCTTGCCGTCTCGCTTTGTACCACGCTGGAATACATGCCAATGACATAAAGCCCAAAGGAGATGCCGAGTGCAAAGGGCAGGGTCGAGCCAATCCTTGATAATATCCCCCCTATTGCCATGCCCAGCAGCAGAAAGAACAGCTGCATGAGAGGAAACAGCAGATAGAGCTGAAAAAATATTGCAAATGAAAAGACCTGCCCCGGCACTGCCCCAACCGCCCACCATGACGCCGCAAAATAGCACACGGAGGTAATCAGCAGACAGCAGCATGCCGCCATCAGTTTCGACAGATAAACGCGCTTTCTTGTGTAAGGCTTAGGTATCAGAAAATCGGCGGTATTCTGCATATGCTCCTTGGTGATGATGGAAAGCCCCAGATTCATCGCCTGTATCGCCCCTGCCAACAGCACAAAGCTGCTGTAAACGGCATAGACGCCCATGCCGGTGAAAAATGTGTCGAGGTTTACCCCCATCGCCTCCATAAAAGCGTTGCCTTCCAGCAGCGCCGACATGGAGGCCGGATCTTCCGTATACGCGGCAGCCATCAGCAGCAGCGCGAGGATTGCGGCGGCAACCCCGATGGACCAAGCGATCACCGAGCTTTTGTATTGCTTCATTTCAAAACAAAAGATACCCATTAGCTCCCCTCCTTTACTGGTAGTAATGCATGAATATTTCTTCCAAAGACGGTTCCTCGATCAAAATATCAGTTGCCTGTAACGGTTGAATGGCATCGATCAAGCGGCTGACGCTGCCTTTATACATAAAGCTGATCTCTCCGCTGTGTTGCTGCTTGTATTCCGTGATGCCGTCCAAATGAAAATGCTGTTTTGCAACGGCGACCTCCGCCATAAGCTGGACTTTTTTGTACGCATCAGCACGCAGCTCATGGACATTTTGCAGGCTGATCAGCTTTCCTTCTTTGAGGATGGCGATGCGGTTGCACATCTTTTGCACCTCGCTTAAGATATGAGAAGAAAACAATATGGTGGCGCCTTTCTTGTTTTCCTCCCGGATAATCTCAAAAAAGGTTTGCTGCATCAGAGGATCAAGGCCGCTCGTGGGCTCATCGAGTATAATCAGCTTGGGAGAATGGAGCAGCCCCGCGACGATCCCCACCTTTTTCTTGTTGCCAAAAGAGAGGTCGCGGATTTTACGGCCGGTGTCGAGCTTCAGCCTTTCGCTGAGCTCCGCGATTCGTTTGGAGCAATCCTTGCGGTACAGCGCCGCGGCGTAGTTAAGCAAATCCTTGACCGTCATGCCCTCGTAGAAAAATGTTTCGGACGGAAGATAGCCCACATCCCGGGCAATGGTCGGCGCTTCCTTGATACAGTCCTTCCCGAAGATGGCGGCGCTTCCCGAAGTGGGGTAAATAAGGGCCAGCAGAGTGCGGATGGTGGTGGACTTCCCAGCTCCGTTTGGGCCGATGAAACCAAAGATTTCACCTTCCGCAACCGAAAAGCTCACATCCTCGATACCTCTGTGTTTCCCGTAATATTTTGACAGATGATTGATTTCAATAACTGGATTACTCATAATTGATCCGCCTTTCTTTGATTATTTGTAAAGCAGCTTGCGAAGGAGCTTAAGATAACCCTCCAGGTCTTTCATGTATTGGTCATAATGGGGTTTGTATTCTTCGATGTCATTGCCGTCAGCGCGCAAATTTTCGACAAAACCGTTCATCGTCCATAAAATAATATGTTGTGCTTGTTGGGCATCAATGTCCGCTTTGAACAATGACTTGTCGGCGTTTTTCATGATTCGATTCAAAAGCCTACTGGACGCTAAATCCGGCACATCTTGAGGCAGACCCTCAGGGAAAACCTCACGCAATGAAAAAGCCGCTTTCGTCAAAAACTCTATGACGGCCGGATGTTCAAAACTTAAATCCACCTTCATCTTTGATGTGCGCCAAATGTTTTCCAGGCAGTCATTATTCTCCAAGAGAACTGTTTCGTACTTTGCGTCAATAATATTGAGAGCGTACTTAAGAAGAAACAAAAACAATCCTTTTTTTGAGCCGAAATAGTGAAACAGCAGTCCTTTGGATATCCCGGCTTGCTTTACAATTTCATCTGTATTGGCATATGCGTAGCCTTTGGCAAACTCTTTTAAGGCTTCTGTGATAACCCGTTCACGCTTCTCGGCCTCCATCGTTATGATTTTGTGGTCATTGAGGTCATATTCGCAGATAAATTCAGTATCGTTGCTCTTGCGAGCCATTACAACTCACCTCCATTTTAAAAATATCATTGACTTTGAAGTCAAGAATGATTATAGCATGACATCGATTGACTTATTAGTCAATAGCCTGACAGAAGAAATGTGTAAAAATGCACCCCCCCAAATAAAAAATGCACCCCGACCGAAACTTTGAAAAGGGGGTGCGCAATTGCATGAATGATTCATATTTCCGGCCAAAACACCGTCTCTCAAAAGATAAACTTTGCCCATAAACAATGAAAAAGCCCAGCAATGCCGGACTTTTTAACGAGTCATAATTGATACGCTAAGGTTCAACCATCGCTTTCCCCTTACCGCTGGAGCTACGGCCTGAACGATGATCGCCTGCCGTTCCCGTTCGGCGGTGGCTTGGCCGGTCACATTGCGCAAGGTGGTTTGGGCCAGTTGCGCAGTGGCGTAAGTGCAGGGGTTTTAATAACCCTGCAGCCGTTAATACAACCGTCGGGGTTAATTGCAATAGCAAGTAAAATAAGAATGCGTAATCTAGTTTCATCTGAAACGCCCCACGTGTGGCGAGGCCGAGAAACAGTTCCGAACTCAGAACCGATAAAAATGGCGGCTTGTTTCCTGCTGCACTCCGGCAACTTTCAGGTATTCCAAGGTTATGGACAAAAACTCGCCCCTAACCTGCTTCTGAGTTATATACGCCATCGATCAGCTCATCGTTTTCGTCCACGCCAAAACCGCTCGCCGCTCGCCACTCCTCTTTTGCCTTAAAACATGACTTCCCCTAGCCGCGGATGGGGCGCGGACGGCTCTCCCATTCTGTTAGCTCCGGGGACCAGGATCCCGCCCACTCTTTTTCCTCTTCATGCTCCGGATGTTCTGGATCAAGCATTTTTTCACGAAATTCTATGTAGCCCCCAGTGCCGCCCACATCTTCCGGTGGGGTTTGCCCTTTCGCCTCAAGAAGGTATGGTGATTCTTGATCGTAATCCTCAATTGTCCGCACCAACTCAATTTTGTGTTCCCAGTGATCGCCAAAATCATAAGTGTAAAGAACGTATTTATATTTCGGCAGGTATTCTGACCTTTTGGTCGATATTTCGTAGACTCGTTGAGCGGAAACTTGTTGACAACCATGGTCAACTCTGTTCCTGAAACCATATTTGCACGACGGCATTCTCATGCAGAACCAAAAAAATAAGCACCCGCTACCTGCGTATAGTTTTTCAGTACGGGAACAACCCTATTTCGGATCTGTCGCGCCCCAACCCCTTCCGGATCTCCCAACTGGATGGCCCCAAGTTTAAATGTTGTGCAAATTATATCATAACTGTTTTCGCTTACAACCGATCTCGTCCGGAATACCGGAGTACAACCAACCTACAGAAACTTTACACTCACCATATACTTCTCCGGTCTTGCCTGCATTGAAATTTTCCGTTATTGTAATAGTTGGGGAATGTTTAATGCCGCTATTAAGTAAGATCTGAGCCCACAAAGGGGCTGGGAGTGAACAATATCGGGTCATTGTTGTTTGTTATTGTCAACCGGGGCCGGGCGAATGCCGTCTTACAAAAGGCTCGGGAATGGGGCGCAACGGAAGGCACCATCGTTTTAGGAGAAGGCACGGTGCAGTCCAAGGTGCTGGAAATGCTCGGCCTGGTTGAAATACACAAAGAAATTGTGATGATCCCTTCCTCAAATATACTCTGTGGGCAATTGCACAAAATGCTAAGTAAAGAATTTACGCTCCACCGGAGAAACAGAGGGGTCGCCTTCACCATACCATTCAAACGGCAACAGTTACAAAGCGATAAGCCGGAACAACAACAGATCCCCCCGGAGGAGGTTGAATCCCCGCATGATTGCATTATAACCATCGTGGACAAGGGGCAGGGCGGAGCATGTGTCAAGGCGGCCAGGGCCGCAGGCGCCAAGGGGGGAACATTAATTCGCGGTCGCGGGGCCGGCGTCCCCAAAAATTTATATTTCCCTTTGGTTCTAGAACCCCAAAAAGATATCGTCATCATTATCGCCCCAAAAGATAAAACCCCCCTGATCCGGCAAAGAATATTTTCTGATCTGAAGCTGGATAAGATCGGCAACGGCATCATCTTTACCCTTCCGGTGAGCCGAGTGAACGGACTTTTTGAAAACAGGTCTGCCGAGAGCAGGGGAGAAAAAGTATGACTCCCATCTTCGAAAAAACAAAGGAGGTTACACGAACCTTAGTCCCGGTGGTAATCCTGGTGTTGCTGCTCTGCATCACTGTTGTTGAGGTCGAACCAAATGTTATGATCCGGTTCATTGTGGGCAGCCTGATGCTTTTGATCGGGCTTTCGCTTTTTTTATGGGGCGTCGATTTGGCGATGGAACCGATCGGCGAGAAGATGTCGTGGGAGATAGCCACCTCCCGTTCACCGTGGATAATTGCGGGCCTGAGCTTTTTGCTGGGTTTTTTGATCACCGTGGCCGAACCTGATCTGCTTATCCTCGGTTCACAGGTTGAAAAAGCATCCGGGGGGATTTTAAGCGCCTCGATCATCGTCTATCTGGTTTCAATTGGCGTGGGTGTTTTGATTATGCTCGGTGTTTTCCGACTGCTGGGGGACAAACCCCTGAACCTTTTTATGGCAGTAACCTACGGCCTAATTTTTGGGTTGGCAGTTCTTGTCTCTGAAGAGTTTCTGGCGATTTCTTTTGATGCCTCCGGCGCAACCACCGGTGCTCTGACCACCCCGTTTGTTCTTGCGCTGTCGCTCGGTCTGGCTAAAACAAAAGGCAGCAAGAGTTCCGAGGAGAATTCTTTCGGACTGGTCGGCGTTATGAGTGCCGGACCGATACTGGCAGTGATGATCATGTCCATTATTTCCGGGCAGAAAAACATACAAGGGGATATCGGGGAATATGTTATCGCCGGCGAGGTTTTTAGACCAATAATCAATCTGATCCCGACAATTTTTGTTGAGTCTCTCATGGCCGTAGTGCCTGTATCGGTTTTGTTTTTTATCTATAATTTCGGGAAGTTTAGATTATCGTGGGACGTCCTCTCCAAGATCGTGAAAGGGCTGCTTTTTATCCTGCTAGGACTTACCCTTTTCCTCACAGCCGTAAACTCCGGGTTTATGGATATGGGCCGCATCATGGGCATGGAACTGGCCAAAATGAACCCAGGCCTATTGATCGGGGTCGGGTTCTTGTTAGGTCTAATCGTCGTTCTTGTCGAACCGGCGGTACATGTGTTGGGCGAGCAAATTATGGAGGTTACCGGCGGCCATATCCCCCCGGGGTTAATTCGGATGACTCTTTCCATCGGTGTGGCGGCGGCCATTGCCCTTTCCATGGTCCGAATTGTTGTCCCGGAAGTGAAGCTGTGGTATTTTCTTATTCCGGGATTTGCCGTTGCAATAATCCTCTCCTTTAAGTCCGAGCCGATTTTTGTCGGAATCGCTTATGATGCGGGCGGAGTAGCCTCAGGACCCCTAACGGCAACCTTTGTCCTGGCTTTTGCCCAAGGAGCTGCTTCAATGATCGATAGCGCTAATGTACTGGTGGACGGGTTCGGGGTTGTGGCCATGGTCGCAATGGCCCCCGTGCTTGCAATCATGATCTTGGGAACGGTGTTTAAACATAGACACATTGAATATCCTTTGCTTGAAAAGAAAACCGTCGCCCCACCCTCCCCTTTGGAAGAGGATCCCCTGCAGCACGACTGTATTATTGTAGTGGTCAACAGGGGGTTTGCAGAAAAAGTGGTCGCTTTAGCCCGCGAAGCAGGTGCAACGGGAGCCACAATCATGCACGGGAGGGGCACGGACAAGAAGCAAAGAGTTCTGTTGCCTCTAATTAAAATGGAGCTGCAGCCCGAGAAAGAAATAGTGTGGTTAATTACAAACGCCCGGGCCGGCCGGTCCGTAACCGAGAGTCTATTATCCGATCCATGTCTCGATCGGGATGGCCAGGTGGCGGTGTTTATAACGCCTACCGAGGCTCTGCTCAATCAATATTGTTTGGCCAATTCATAGGTTACCACCGCGATCAAGGCCAGGAGCATAGACCAAAAATTAAATTAACCGACAGTAGTTGATCTGATTAATTTGAACAATGCGCCCATTCCCCGGCAGCCCCAGCTTCAGCCTCAAATCTGAAACCGGCCTCCAGATCCAGGCCAAGCGCCAGGTTGGATGTTCTTTCCGGCAGATAAAAATCAAATTCCAATGGCTCACTTCCTTTTGCCGCGGTCAAGCTTCTCCCCTGTGCCGGCTGCCTTTTAAGATTTGACAGACTCCCTTGATACAACACCGCCGAGTTTTCGGCTTCCCAGTCCGACCGTATCGTAACCAGTAATAAGTTTGCCAGTACCAAGGCCGATCTTTTAACAATATTTTCTGACGAACCCCACTCTACTGTAATGAAATAAAGGAGGTCAGTCCCGGCGGTGTTTTGAACCATTGTGGTAACAGTGAGGTGGTTACCGGGCCGCAGCTCTTTTACCAGAGCCAGAGGCACCTCAGGGGTAACTGCTATCAATGCTTTTTGATCCGATCTACTTTCGGGCGGCATTAACGGTTCCTGATTGTTCATCTCTTTCCTTCCTTTGCAATTATAAACTTTACTTGGTAAAACAACCGATGATCATCTCAACGTTGTTAAAAAAGCAAGTTGCATTGTCCCATTACGGGGAAGGATCGGGTAAAAAAACCGGATTGTAGCCGGAACATTTATTTTTTAACGATAGGCAATGTTCCGGTTCCGGACAAAAACCGTACGTGGGTATTAGCAACTGGACCGGGGAAACGAGTTGCAGTAAAATAACTGTACCGATACAGCAGGTAATCCGGTGATAACCTGAAACAAAACACCGGAGACATTGCAGGTAAATGTCGGCAGTGGCGCCAATGCGACGCTCCCGGATCAGGGCGGGCGCAACCAGTATTTCCCGGTGATAAACAGGCCGGCCGGTCAAGACTTTCCATCCGGCGTAATCCTTGAATTTAAGCGTACATTCAAAACCATATTTCACCTGGACCCGCTCCGCCCCCGGTATTTTTTTTACGGTAACCGGAGGCCGCCCGGCATCAACCAGGTTTACCCGAATACACTTAACCGCCGTAATTTTCCCCTCAACCAGGTCTGAAACATCCGTGACCGCTTCGTCAATGTGGTGCTTGCGGCAGCTCCAGTATACTTTCAAGGCGTTAATGCAATCGGCCTCCGTCGGCTCCGGCACGGGCGGATCTTCCTTCCAGGGTATAAACTGCACATTGTCGCTGACCGGATTTCCAAGTCCACCCGGGTTTTCCACAAGATGATAAGGCCCGGAGACGTCACCCCACCAGTTGTTCATCGCATCAACAACGGCCGCAGTCTGGTTATACACCCCCCAGGCATTAGCCTCGATCCGGTTACATTCCAGATGGGGATTCGCGGTGCCGGTGGGGTTGCCCAGAAAGACATTGCTGACAAAAACCCCGGCATTACCGCTTTCAGTCAGAAAATTTTCGTTGAGAAAGGGTTTGAGTGCATACGGATCGGGAGGAATGAAACTGCCCGGCCCCTGGGAAAAAAGATAGAGCGCATCATGCAAGCTGGAGCTGATCCGGTTGGACGAGATGAGCACACTTTCAGGTTCAGGACCAACCGAGGGAACCCAGGCCCACATGATCCCCCTTTCTTTACAATTTTTGATCGTGTTCCCGCTGATGATCTCGGCCATGGATTGGACGATCACAATGCCGCCCTTAAGCTCATCGTTATCCAGACCGCAGCCTTCAATAAAATTATCGACAATGGTTACGTTTTGTTCATCCCAGCCCAATGTCACAGCGCTTGAAAATTCATTGGTAATCACATTGTTTTTGATCAGCAGGCCGGCGCTGCTTCCTTCGGCATAAATTCCATCGCCATTGTCGTGCACCGTATTACTGATAACAGTTGTTGGCCCGTGGGAGCGCAAGATTATGCCGGCCCGCTCAAAGCTAGATACATTACCGTTGTTTTCGATGAGGTTGTCAACCACATCGACGGCAGAGGAGTTAATGTTCATAATCCCGGCCAAATCATGCCCCCGGATGGTGCATTTTTCCACCAGCACCTCCTCCAGGCTGGGGAAAGCGGCTGTCCCAATGCGAATCCCCTGGCCGGGACCGTTCTGAAAGGTCATGGATCGAACGGTTACCTGGCTGGAGGTGATTAACAAGGTCGGACCGGAACCCATGCCGGCGGCGTCGACGCTGGCCTCACCCATAGCCGGATCAGGCCCGACCAAGGTCAACGGTTTATCGATTACCAGCTGTTCAAGGTAGATTCCCGGACTGACGCTGACCGTCCCACCAGACGGAGCCGCATCGATCATGGACTGGATGCTCATTTTGGTCTACCCCCCATAAATCGGATGATGATAGAAGTATATTATGCGGATCTGGTTGGATGTGTTACCACCGGTATGGCAGGTCAACCATTACCGGAAGGGGCACTCCCTTTCTGCCTGTTTTAGTACAACTTTCCCCAAGGAAAATTAAACTGTAATTGCCCTTGTAGAGGCCTCGCAATCTTCCGACATGGGAAGTATAATCAGGTTGGACAAATGTTACCGGGAGGGAGAACGATGGATTACATCACAGCCGGTGAAGCGGCGGAAAAATGGGGCGTTTCCGGACGATCGATCACCTACCACTTGGTCGCCGGGCGCATCCCCGGAGCGGTTAAAAAGGGAAGGTTGTGGCTGATCCCCGCGAACGCCCGGCGGCCCGCCGATAAAAGACGCCGCGGTCAGACCTTGCCGGAGAGAGCCTTGCCTCTTTCCTCCGCGCTCTGCGGCGCCATCGCGGCCACCGCCGCGCCGCTGCCCGCTGATGACCCCGACGTGATCCTGAACGCTGTGGGCGACGGAAAGGCGCGGCTTCAGTACGAGGCGGAGCTGGCCTACCTGCGGGGCGACTTTCTGCAGACGCTGGCCTGCTATCATCGGACCGAGGGAAATGATGCGGTGCGGCTACGGATCTGCCCGGTAGCGGTGGCGGCAGCCATCAGCACGGGCGATTACTCCGCCTACACGCAGATGGAAGCGTATCTCAAACGGTGCGCCAAAACTTATCCGGATAGCATTGTCGCCTTCATGGCGGAGCTGGCAATCGCCACCGCCGCCGTAAGCTGCATTGCCCCCAACATGACCCCGGAATGGCTCAAACAGGGGAATTTCAACGTTATTCCGCTGCAAATCAGGCCCTATTCCCTTTACCTTCGGGCCAAATACTTTCAATGCACGGGCGAGTACGCGGCTATGCTGGCCGTGGCGCAGACCGCGCTCACCCTGGGCGAGCCGGAGCGCGGGAGCAGCCAGACCGGCCTGTATCTGCGGCTCTGCTGCGCGATGGCCTGCCACGCCCTCGGTCAAGAGGGCGAAGCCCGGCGCTGGCTGCTGGAAGCCATGCGCATCGCCCTGCCCCACGGTTTCATCACCCCCTTTGCCGAGGTCGTGACCGCGCTCGGCGGACTGGTGGAGCAGTGCCTGGAGCGGGAATTTCCCGCCTGCTACCACCCTGTCCTTGAGCAGTGGAAGCGCGTCTTCTCAAACTGGATCACCTTTCACAACCAGTTTACAGAGGACAACATTACGCAGGTTTTGTCTTTACGGGAATACCATATCGCTCAGCTGGTGGCGCGCCGCGTCCCTTACGCAAAAGTCGCAAAACAGCATTGTGTTTCCGTGGGAAGGCTCAGGAATATCATGCAGGAGATTTACGGGAAGCTGTTCATCTCCGGCCGAAACGAACTGGCGCAGTACATTTTATAGTTGAAATCCTGACCACCCGCAGCGCGGGTAGCGCCTGCAATGAATTCTTCTTAAGTACCGTTGCTCCGGTCCTAGAAACATGCGCCGTCCGGCTGAGTCTAAAAGTTTACTGTCCCGCCTCCTCTGTCAAACAGAAGGCGGTTTTTTTGTTTAAAAAAGTGACTTTTTGAAGTTGAAATGGCACTACCCCAGGCTCGGATTTGCCCCTATGATTACCTTAAGTGTCGTTAACTGTAACGATCGCAGTGCTGCACTGATCAACCGTTGCGCCGCAATTTAAAATACACCTTTAAGGGGAGCGGGAGAATGAGCCGGCTTTTCAGAAAAGCCGCTATGGAACGGGTAACCTCGCCGGAGCAGCTTCATGATTACATCCGGGTCTCCAATCCGAGCGTCTGGCTGATCCTGGCCGCCGTCCTGATCTTGGCGGCGGCGGCCTCTGTCTGGGGGATCTACGGCACGCTCGATACAACGCTTGACACGATCGGCTACGCGGAAAATGATCGGGTCGTCTGCTATTTAACGGAAGAAGAGTTTGCCTCACTGGCGGACGGCGTATTGGCGGTACGCGTCGACGGCGCCGCTTCCGCCGTCGCCGCCAGGCAGACCGAGCCCGTCTCTTATGCGGAGATCAGCGCTCTCTATGCAAACGACCCCTACGCTCTCTATGCTTTGAACATTGCCCCGGAGGAGTGGCGATACCGGGTGGAACTTGCGCCCGCCGGTTCTGCCGGCGGCCTAGTCGAGGTTTCATTCCTCATCGAATCAACCAATTTGTTCTCGTTTATTACCAATTAGAGGTAGCGCAATTAGATGGTCGATCAGGCAAACAAAGCGATCCGAAAGCCCGTTTCCAAGGGATACGCGCGCGTACCGGTGGTCATGCAGATGGAAGCCCTGGAATGCGGGGCCGCCTGCCTGGCCATGGTTTTGGCTTATTTCGGGAAATGGGTGCCCCTGGAGCAGGTGCGCGCCGATTGCGGGGTATCGCGCGACGGCTCCAACGCCAAGAATATGCTGAAGGCGGCGCGGTACTACGGCCTGACGGCCCGGGGATTCCGCCATGAGCTGCCGCAGCTTAAAACACAGGCCTACTTTCCGTGCATTATCCACTGGAACATGAACCATTTCGTGGTGCTGTGCGGTTTCAAAGGCAACCAGGCCGTTTTAAACGACCCGGCCAGGGGCGTCGTCAAAATACCGATGGCGGAGTTCGACCAGTCCTATACGGGCATCTGCCTCCTCTTTACGCCCGGCGAAAGCTTTGTCAAAAGCGGCAAACCGAAGAGCGTGTGGAGTTTCGCCCGCAAGCGCTTGCGGAAGACCGCCGCGGCCTTTATCTTTATCATCCTGACCACCATCATCACCTCGCTGATCGGGATCCTCCATCCCGCCCTCTCGCGCATCTTTATGGACCGCCTCTTGACGGGGGCCAATCCGGATTGGCTCTACCCTTTCATCACCGCCATGTTGATCATCGCGGCGGTGGAGATAACCGTATTGTGGATACGGGCCGTCTTTACCCTTAAAATAGAAGGCAAACTGGCCATAGTCGCCAACAGTTCGTTTATGTGGCATGTGCTGCGCTTGCCGATGGAGTTTTTCTCCCAGCGGATGTCCGGAGATATCTTGTCCCGGCAAAGCGCCAACGAGGGCGTGGCCTCTTCGCTGATCAACCGCTTCGCACCGCTCCTCCTGGATTTCGCGATGATGCTCCTCTACCTGGTGATCATGCTCCGCTACAGCTTGCTCCTGACCCTGGTCGGGCTTTCCTCGATCCTGATCAATATGGGCACAGCCTTCATTATCTCCAATAAACGGATCAACATTACCCGCGTACAGACCAGAGACAGCGGCAAGCTTTCCGGCGCCACCGTGGCCGGCATCGAGATGATCGAGACGATCAAAGCATCGGGCGCCGAGAACGGCTATTTTGAAAAATGGGCCGGTTACCAGGCTTCCGTCAACACGCAGACCGTGCGTTATTTAAACGTCAACCACTACCTCGGCGCCGTGCCGGACATCGTCTCGGCAATGGCCGATATCGCGGTTTTGGCGTTGGGCGTCTTCCTGGTGATCCAGGGGCGGTTTACGGTCGGCATGATCCTCGCTTTTCAAGGCTTCATGTTGTCATTTACCAGCCCGGCCCACAACCTGATCAACGCGGGGCAGGGCCTGCAAGAGATGCAGACCAATATGGAACGGATCGAAGATATTATGCAATATAAGCCCGACGTGGAGCTCCCGCCCGCCGATCCGGCGGAAAAGATCTCCTACGACAAGCTTTCGGGTCGGATCGAGTTAAAAGAGGTCACCTTCGGTTACGCCAAGCTCGGCGAACCGCTTATCGAAAACTTTACTCTGAGTTTAGAGCAGGGCGGCGCGGTGGCTTTGGTCGGACCGTCGGGCTGCGGCAAATCCACCCTGGCCAAGCTGATCTCCAACCTGTACAAACCCTGGAGCGGCGAGATCCTCTTCGACGGCCAAAAGGCGGAGCAAATCAAGCGGGAGATATTCACCGGCTCGCTGGCCGTAGTCGACCAGGAGATCATTCTTTTTGAGGATACCATCGCCAACAATATCAAAATGTGGGATAGCTCCATTGAGGATTTCGAAATGATCCTGGCCGCCCGCGATGCACAGCTACACGAAGATATCATGCTCCGCGAGGGCGGCTATAACTACACGCTGGCCGAAGGCGGCAAGGACTTTTCGGGCGGGCAGCGCCAGAGGATGGAGATCGCCCGCGTGCTGGCCCAAGATCCGACCATCATCGTTATGGACGAGGCCACCAGCGCCCTCGATGCGAAAACGGAGTACGCGGTGGTGCGATCGATCCGCGACCGGGGGATCACCTGCATCGTGGTGGCACACCGGTTGTCCACCATCCGGGACTGTGACGAGATCATCGTTCTGGACCAGGGCCGGGTGATCGAGCGCGGCACGCACGACGAGCTGTATGCGTTAAACGGTCTCTACACGCAGCTCGTTGCCAACGAATAGCGGCCGCAGGGCCGCCGGACGGTGAGGGAGGTAAGCAAAGCTGGGCTGGTTTGATGAGCAGATCAGGCAGAAAATAAAGAGCGATGATCAGGCCTTTACGGAGGCTTTTGCCGCCATGGCCGGCATCGTCATGGGCAGATCGAAGCTCTCCTCCCTCCTCGCCGGCGAGGAGCAGCGCTCCCGGGAGGCCTTGGACGAGATATTGCGCTACTACCAGGTCAAGCCGCAGGAGATGGACGATCAACTGCAGCGCGAGCTGGGCGCCGACTTTAACGAGCTGCTGGAATATCATTTTCGCCCCTCCGGGATCATGCGCCGCACGGTCACCCTGAAAGACAAATGGTATCGGCACGGCATCGGCGCCCTGCTCGGCGAAAGGAACGGGGCGGTGATCGCCCTCATTCCGAGCGGTCTGACCGGCTATCGCTTTTGGGACCCGGAGAGCGGAAAACGCGTTAAGGTCACCCGGAAAACGGCCGCCGGCATCGCCGCGGAAGCGATCTGTTTCTACAAGCCTTTCCCTCTCCGGTCGCTGGGCATCAAAGAACTGCTTCTATACATCATGCACACCCTTGCGCCCTCCGATCTGGTGCTGACGGCGCTGGCCACTCTGGCCGTCACGCTGGTCGGCCTGCTTTTGCCCTATGCCAACCAGTTGATCTTCGCCCAGGTGGTCCCGGCCGGCAATGTACAGCTATTGCTGGCCGTCACCGCTTTTTTGCTCGGAGTAACCGTAGCCAAAACGCTCTTCTCCGTGATCAGCTCTCTGGTCAAGGCGCGTATCGACACGAAGATGAACCTGGCCGTTCAGTCCGCGGCGATGATGCGCGTGCTGTCGCTGCCGGCGGACTTTTTCAAGCGGCACAGCGCGGGCGAACTCTCCAGCCGCGTGACCCGCATCAATAGCCTCTGCAGCATGCTGGTTAACGCCCTCTTGACCACCGGCTTGACCTCGCTCTTTTCGCTGGTCTATATCGGTCAGATCTTCCACTACTCCCCGGCTCTGGCCGCGCCGGCGTTAGTGATCATTTTCGCCACGGTGCTCTTCTCCTCCCTATCCACCCTGGTCCAAATGAAGATCTCCCGGAAGCAGATGGAGCTCGCGGCCCGGAAAAGCGGGCTGGAGTACGCGCTGATTACGGGAGTGCAAAAGATCAAGCTGTCCGGTTCCGAGAAAAGAGCGTTCGCCAAGTGGGCGCAACAATACCAAAAGAGCGCGCAGTTGAGCTATGATCCGCCCACCTTGATCAAGCTGAACAGCGTCATCGGCACGGCCATCTCGCTGCTGGGCTCCATCGCCATCTACTACTTCGCCGTGGCGTCAAAGATCAGCGTGGCCGATTTCATGGCCTTTACCGTGGCCTACGGCATGGTTGGAGGCGCTTTCTCGTCGCTATCGAGCATGGCGCTGACCTTCGCCAACATCCAGCCGGTGCTGGAAAATGTGCGCCCGCTTTTGCAGGCCGTCCCCGAAATTGCGGCAGGCAAAAAGTTAGTCACGCGCCTTTCAGGCGGCATTGAACTGAACAATATCTTTTTCCGCTACACCGAGCCGATGCCGCTGGTCCTGGATAATCTTTCCCTGAAAATTCGCCCGGGCGAGTACCTGGCTATCGTCGGCAAGACCGGTTGCGGAAAATCAACGCTTCTGCGCATTATGCTCGGCTTTGAAAAACCGCAGAAGGGCGCAGTCTACTACGACGGCCAAAATATTGAGACTATTGATCTCCGATCGCTGCGCCGCCGGATCGGCGTGGTCATGCAAAACGGCAAGCTCTTTCAAGGCAATGTTTATTCCAATATCACCATTGCGGCGCCGTGGTTGACCATGGACGATGCATGGGCCGCGGCCGAGATAGCCGGCATCGCCGCAGATATACGGCGTATGCCCATGGGCATGCACACGATCATTGCGGAGGGCAGCGGCGGTGTTTCGGGCGGCCAGCGCCAGCGGCTGATGATCGCCCGGGCCGTAGCCCCCCGGCCGCGCATCCTGATGTTCGATGAAGCGACCAGCGCTCTGGACAATCTGACGCAGAAAATAGTGTCCGACTCGCTGAGCAAGCTCAAATGCACCCGTCTGGTGATCGCCCACCGCCTTTCCACGATCAAGCAGTGCGATCGCATTATCGTACTCGATCAAGGCCGGATCGTGGAAGACGGAAAATATGATCGGCTGATCGCCCAGGGCGGTTTTTTTGCCGAGCTGGTGGAGCGGCAGCGCCTGGATACCGGCCAAGGAAAGAGTTGAACCGATCAATTAAATTGCGCCGCGTTAAATTAAAGTGAGCTAGAATTCCTGAACCGGCGTATCTAGCCTATGAAGGAAGGTCGTTGCAGGTCCCCCAGGATCAGGCAGCGGGGAAACGAGCGGCCCGATCAACTGATCGCAGAGGAAATTTTTTACCGGGCCCCGGGCCGGTGGAGCGGCAATGCCCGCACCGCTCTAAGGAGATGGTTGAAAACAAGAGAGCCGGGGGCCGATCCAAGCATCGCCGTAAAACAAATTTATGGAAGTTAAAAAGGAGAGAAAACCATGAGCGAGCTGTTTGAAAAGATGAAAGCAGCCCAAACAGTGGAGGAAGTGTTGGACCTGGCTGCAGAAAACGGCCTGGAGATGACAGCCGATCAAGCCAAAGAGTTCTTTGAGAAAAAAGATACCCTGGAGCTGACCGACGAAGATCTGGACGCCGTGGCCGGCGGCGGGGGGCAGGCCTATCTTAGAGGAAAAGATATCATCATCAGTTGGACTGCAGGCACTAAAATGAACAATCTCTGGTCTCAAATGGAACAGTTTAAAGATGCGATTACGGCCCGGGGCATCGACTATGAATGGGTGAAGACTCACATCAAGGTGTTAGCCAGCGAATATTTGAATGTTGCTAACTTTAGTTTCCGGTATTACGCTGCCTTCGCCGGCCAGGTAATCATAAATGAGGACGGCCGCATCTTCTAAGCCCCGGTGACGTCCGCACACCGCCAAGGAGGTGGTTGAAAACAAGAGCACCGAGGACCGATCCGAGCATCGCCGTAAAACAAATTTATGGAAATTAAAAAGGAGAGAAAACCATGAGCGAGATTTTTGAAAAGATGAAAGCAGCCCAAACCGTAGAGGAAGTGTTATCCATAGCCGCTGCAAACAACGTGGAAATAACCGCCGATCAGGCCCAAGAGTTCTTTGAGCAAAAAGACACCCTGGAGATGGCCGAAGAAGAACTGGGCGCCGTGGCCGGCGGCGGCGGAGCCATCGATGTTAAAGGCGATATCACCATCCAATGGTATAAAGGCGATAAGATGAACGATATCTGGGCCAAAATGGAACCGTTAAAGGCTGCGATTACATCCCGGGGTACCAACTTTGACGCGGTAAAAAATTACATCCGCGATGAAGCGGGCGAATATTTGAACGTTATCAATTTGAGTTTCCGGTATTACGCTTCCAGAGGCGGCGTGGTAACGATAAAAGAGGACGGCAGCTTTTCCTAAACAAGATCGGGCGTACACTTTCGCAAAGCGATCCGGCGGCAAGAGGTTACCGCTAACCTCCTGCCGCCCGCTTCATCACCTAGAAAACAAAATGAAAGTAAAAAGCCCGAAGGACATCGCGCCGGCTTAAAATTCCCCCGGAACGGAGGAACACTTATGAAAATCGACCAAGCAAGCGACGGCCCGCGGCTGACCATCGCTCTGACCGGCCGGCTCGACACCAACACGGCTCCGCGGCTGGAGGCCGAACTGAAGGCGTCGATCGGCGGTAGGACCGATTTGATCTTCGATTTCGCCGGCCTGAATTATCTCTCCAGCGCCGGATTGCGGGTTCTGCTTGCCGCCCAAAAGGTGATGCGCAGGCAAGGCCAAATGACCATTAAAAATGTCAACGAAACTATTATGGAAGTTTTCACCATCACCGGCTTTGCCGATTTTTTGACCATCGAGTAGGATTGATCAGATCGATGCGTAAAACATTTCAAAAATGGCTTCTCGTCTTTGTTACGGCCGCCTGCGCGGTAACCTTGGGCCTGTCGTTTTTCATCCAAACCCGACAGGCCAGAGCCAACGCGATCCATCTGATCACGCTAAAAATAAGCGACACCACCGAACAGATCGCCCTCAACACCGCAAATTTGCGTCGTATCCGCGAGCAGAACGACGCCGCCGCTCTGGCCAAGGCGCGGGCCCTGGCCGAGATGCTTCTTCTTGACCCGACCATTTTCAACTTGCGCACCGACAACCCCGCTGATGCTTCCAAGATTGCCGAAATCCTCGCCATCCTCGATATCGACCAGTTCCATATTTCCGACGAAAAGGGCTATCTGGTCGTCTCCACCAGCGGGAACGAGGGCTTCGACATGAACTACGACGTGCATACCGAAAGACCGCAATCGGCCGCTTTTATGGAGGCGCTGACCAACCCCGACTTTGAGTTGGCGCAAGACCCCCTGCCGCGCTCGGTCGACGGCGAGCTGTTTCAATACGCCGGCGTGGCCCGCCGAGGCGAGCGGCCCGGCATCGTGCAAATCGGCTATTATCCTGCCCGCCTGGAGGAGGCGATGGCCATCGCCGATATCGCCAACCTGGCGGATGGTTTCCGGATCGGCACCGGCGGCAAGATTATCGTTTGCGCCGGGAACCTGATCGTCAGCGCCGCGGAGCATGTCGGCGAGGAGATCGGCCTGCTCGGCATCACGGAGGCCGACCTTACCGCCGCCTCATTTGAAATGATCATGGACGGCGCCGAGTATATCTGCAAAGCAATGCCCTACGAAGAATATGGGATTATCGGCCTCTTGCCCATCGCCGAAATGTATGTCAGCCGCGATGCGCTGCTGCTCTTCCTGGTCGTTTGCAACCTGATCCTGTTTGCGGTGGTTTTCGCCTCGGTCTCCTCCCTGGTGCAAAAGGTGGTGATCGACGGCATTTACAAGGTGAACCGCTCTCTGAGCAAAATCACCGGAGGCGATCTGGAAGAAAAGGTCTCGGTTACCTCGAATGCGGAGTTCGTGGCGCTCTCCGCGGGCATCAATGCGACGGTCTGCGCGCTTAAAGAAGCCGTCGCCGCGGAGGCGGCCCGGATCGATGCCGAGCTCGAATTTGCCCGGGCCATCCAGCACTCGACGCTGCCGAGCGTCTTTCCGCCCTATCCCGACCGCAGCGAGTTCGACATCTGCGCCGCCATGTTTTCCGCCAAAGAGGTGGGCGGCGATTTTTACGACTTTTACCTCGTTGACGATGATCATCTCGCCGTCCTGATCGCCGATGTCTCCGATAAGGGTATTCCGGCCGCACTCTTCATGATGAAAAGCAAAACACTGCTCAAAAGCCTGGCGGAATCGGGCCTCTCTCCGGCCGAAGTGTTCACTGCGGCCAACCGGGAGCTGTATAAAAACAACGAGGCCGACATGTTCGTCACCGCCTGGCTGGGCGTGCTGGAGATCTCCAGCGGCAGGCTAACCTACGTCAACGCCGGCCACAATCCGCCGCTAGTCAAGCAGGGCGACCGTTTCGAGTACCTCAAAGCACGCGCTTTCTTCGTTTTGGCCGGCCTGGAGGACATACACTACGAGCAGTTTGAGCTGCAACTGGCCGCCGACGACGCTCTCTTCCTCTACACCGACGGCGTGACCGAGGCGCTGAATGCGCACGGCGCCTTCTACGGCGAGGAGCGGCTGCAAACCGTGCTCAATCATCACCCCGGGCAACCCTGCGCCGATCTGCTGCCGGCCGTAAAAGCCGCGGTGGATCTCTTTGTCGGGAAAGCACCGCAGGTGGACGACATTACCATGCTCGCCTTACGGTTTACCGGCGGCAATCGGGTATCATCGATCACCGTTCCGGCCAAGCCGGAGGCGCTCGCGCGTGTGCTCGACTTCGTCAACGCCCGGCTTGCAGTCTCCTCCTGCCCGGCCAAAGCGCAAATGCAGCTTAATATCGCCGCGGAGGAGATCTTCGTCAATATCGCTCATTACGCCTACCCGGACGGCGAGGGCGCGGTACGGATCGAATATACCTTCTTGAAGGAACCGCCCGCGGCAAGCCTGACCTTTATCGACGGCGGGATCGCCTACAACCCGCTGGAAAACCCGGACCCCGACATAACGCTGTCCGCGGAGGAAAGACCCATCGGCGGGCTCGGCATCCATCTAGTTAAACAAAGCATGGATCAGGTCGAGTACGAATATAGGGGCGGCTGCAATAGATTAACCGTCACCAAACTGTTCTAGACAGACGGGGGATCGGAAGTATTAGGAGCCGGAAGGGTTGCTGCCCGGAATAGGCAGAGCACACCCGCCGTTTCCCTGACGTTCCGTCAGAACTTGGCGCATTTTCGTGCGGGCGCGCCGGTAGATGGTCGATACGGTGCTCTCGTTGACGCCGGTCAGCTTGGCGATGGCGCGGTTGTTCAGTTCAGCAAAGTATTTGAGGAACAGAATGTGGCGGCTGCGGTCGTCGAGGCGCAGCAAGGCCCGGTAGACCAGCTTGCGCTCCTCGTTCCCGATCGCTGCGTATTGCTCGTCGAAATCGACCGCTATCGTTTCGGCGCAATCGTCCAGGGAAAGGTTGATTTTGCGCCGGCGCCAATGGTCGATCAGGGTGTTGCGCGCGATGGTGAAAATCCACGTGCTGAAGGAAGCTTTTTGGGCGTCGAAGCGACAGATGTTCCGCACTACCTTCAAGAAGACCTCGCTCGCCAGATCTTCGCTGTCCTGCTTGTGCAACAACCGGTAAAACATATAGTTATAGACCTTGGCGAAGTAGTCCGTGTACATCCGCTCGAATTCCGAGGGCAGGGTAAAGTCGTACATGCGCTCTATTTACCTCCACCCCGCCGATACCCCGCCGTGCAAATGCCGCAGACGTAACTGGCGCAGAGCGCGCAGTTTTCGTAGTTTCGGCCGGCCAGGGGACAGTGCTCGCCGCCGCCCACGGAATCGCCGGCGGCAGCCACCCTTGCCAGATCAGCTTCGCTCAGATCAAGTTGCTGCTCTTTCCTGCATTCAGCGTATTCTTTTTCAAGCGCCTTCCACAGGCGCTCTTTGAGATCCGACTCCCGGGAAAAATCGTACCGCTCCTTAGTGGACATAAAACCCTTCCCCCGATCAATAATTCACCACAGTTACAAGTTTTCTATTTCTTCCCCGGACAGACCGGTGTACTTGGCGATCTTGACGATATCTTCACCTTCCGACAGCATCAATCCGGCAAAGTTAACTTTGGCTTCATCCAAACCTTCAGCCTTACCCTGGGCTCTACCCGCGGCCTTGCCTTTTTGATGAGCTGAATGAAGGCGGGTCAGCTGATCATGAATCTCCGCCTGCCTGGCTTCATAAACCATTCTGGCCTTTTCGTCCTGGCTGATGATCTGCAGCAGGTCATAGGCGTTTTTTATATCTTTATTTTTTTAGCCAGCACTTCCATCTCCCCCAAACAGGGTCCTCTCCGGCATATAGTCAGTGGGCAGGATTTGGGTTTCAATATTCCGGTGGTGTCGCCGGATCGCTTCCGACAGCGAAATACTACCCGGAAACCGGATTTCCCGGTTGAGCAAATTTACCCCGGCACCGTCCTGCGCGGCGCCCAGCGCCGGCGGGGGTCCTTGTACCAGCAGGTATATTCCCACCGTTCTTCCTCTGCAAGAAAAAGTAAAGACCAGAGCAATGTCGTCGGAACCGGCAGTGTCCGCAGGCCAAAGAAATCGCTGCAGAAAACATCTTTAATTTTGGGAGCACCGTACAGCTGAAAAAGCAGATCGATCTGCTCCAGCGATCCCCTGGTGAGCGCTGTCCGTATAATCAGATCAGCAGAATGATCCAGATCCATACTCTGAAGATCATAATTTTGAAAAAGCGGAGCCAGCTCATCGGGTATGTTCATTTTTACCCCTTCCCCGGGACAATCCGCCCGCACACCATAGTCCTCCGGTTAGCGAAAATTACTTTGCAGGTATTCTTTCACCCTGCCGGCAAGGTAATTTTCTACTTTTTCAACCGTCAGGTTTTTTTTGCAGACCATCCTTATCGCCGCCTCTTTATCGGCTAAATCGGATGTATAGACCAGCTGCTCCAGAAAAAGTTTCATGGAAAAGCTTGATTCGCCATTAATCATGTATTTTACCGGTGCTTTTTCTTCGATGTAGGCAAGATCTACCGCCTGCTCAAGAAACAAAAAGTAAAGATCAATGTAGTCGCGAAAAGTTGCCCTCCTGCCGATAGAGTATGCCTTCATCAGCGCTATCTCTTGCGGAGATGCCAGCAAAATCCCCTTTAAAAACGAACCCAGACTATCACCCTTAACCGAACGATTGATCAACGGAAAGGGATAGGCCAGAAATGTAAGCTTGATCCCGGCCATAGTTAGATCCAGTTGCGTTGATTCCTGCAAATTTACAATGATGGGGATTTCGGTAAATACTTTTTCAAGGGCAGATACAAGATCAGGAGCAAGCCGCTTTTTTTTATGATTAATAAGAATGAAATCGAGATCATTTGAGCGGCGGTGTTTTATCTGCAGAGCCAGTCCTGTGCCGCCCGCCAGGTAATAGTCTTGCCCCAGTGTTGAGGAGCCTATCCCTGTGCAGATCTGCATTGCTTCGACAGGCAGCAAATCAGTATAGGAAAATTCCATCCCGGACTCTCCTACAGTCAGTGTTTCACCTTGCTAACATAATTTCCCACTCGATTGGATCATAGCATGTTAGCGGTAACTGATCAAGCACGGTACAGGGTTTTTTGCACTGCGCGGGAGGTCATCCACTCGGGTTAACCAGACTGCATATTCAAGTGATTGGGATATATCCTCTTTTTCGAGTACAGGGTACTCTTCCTGATCAAAAGTTATTCGATTAAAAATGCCCAACATTCCCTCACCTGTTTAATGCATTTTCTAAATCATAATGGCGTTTCGGGTACAACCACGGTCGCTATTTCGTGCAGTTACAAGTTTTCTATTTCTTCCCTGGACAGACCGGTGTACTTGGCGATCTTGACGATATCTTCACCTTTCGACAGCATCGGTCTGGCAAAGTTTACTTTAGCTTCATCCAAGTCCTCAGCCTTACCCTCAGCCTTTCCTTTTTGATGAGCTGAATGAAGGCGGGTCAGCTGATCATGAATCTCCGCCTGCCTGGCTTCATAAACCATTCTGGCCTTTTCAACCTGGCTGATGATCTGCAGCAGGTCATCAGCATTTTTTATAGCTTCAAGATATCGCACTCGTTATCCTATAGACCCTTATACGCCAATGTCGGATCCGGGGGGACGGTTCCGCGATTGATTCTGCCAAGTCCAACCCCGGGCCATCACATCGAATCGGTGCGTTTATTCGGTTCCCGCCTTTAACGCTTCGCTCATGGGAATCCGCGCTACCTTTTTTCTGCACATTCGCTTGGCCAGTTCATAGGTTAGCATTACCACGATCAGTCCCAAGATCATAGACCAAAGATTTGGTTTAACCGGCAGTATCAGTTGCAGGCTTTCAGTGAGAGATTGATAGAACAGGCCCACTGTTCCCAGTAAAGCGGGAATGCCGAGCAGATAGCCGGTGACAACAATCAGCGTATTGCTGTCGAGTATTAATCTATTGATTTCCTTCTCTCGGTATCCAAACACCTTCATCAACGCAATGTTGGCCCAGCTCTCATCGACCACCAACCCGGTGACAATATAGATAATGATCAGACCAACGATAAAGGCAGCGAAGATCAAGCTGTAGATCATCGGCCCCATCTGGCTAATCATACTGCCGAGGCCTTCGATGATCGTATCAATGGACTTTGTACTCCGGATTTCCCCCGGTGGAAAAAGCATTGGCTGATCGGCCCAAATGCCGCTATAAGCATCCTCGGGGAGTTCAAACGCGGCGTTAAATGCACCGAGGGGCCCAGGTAACAGAATATAAAAAAAGGGCTTTTTTATCATCGAAATATTGATAGATGCTGCCTTTGGCTATACCCGCATTTTGGGCGATAACCTCTATTTTCGCCCGTTCAAACCCACAGGCTTGAAACTCCCCGATCGCGGCCCGCATGACCCTTTCTTTTTTGTGATCATCAAGACGGTAAAAGGTTTTTTTAGGCATATTCCCCTCCATAAAAGAGCGATGACCGGCTAGTCATATTATATGACTAGCCGGTCATCGCATCAATAGCCGCGGCAAGAATTCAAACCATGGAAGAACCGGCTCAAGGGGAAGGGCCGGTTAAACGCCGATAACCTTAAGCGTCTACCGAGCCGCCTTTCCAGATGTTCCGCCGCCACAGGATCAGGGCGGCGGTGATGATCGCCGCACCGAGGATCACCAGAAGCCAGGGCCACCACGGCGTTGCTTCTTTTCCTTCAAATAATTCCACCGCCGAAACGCTCCCCCTCGTTAATAACAAGCTTGGTCTTGCGATCTGGACCTGAATTGAATATTCCACCGTCCTGAAAAAAAATGGCCTCATTCGCCGGAGGCCTTCAACATTTTATGCAGATTATTGTCTAGAAAAGACTGATTGCCGGTCCTGTTTTATGGCTGTAGCTGTTCAACCCTGCTTTGCCCCGCAGGAGCCGCAAAAACGGGCCCCGGGTACAAGGGGTAGGTTGCACTGGGAGCAATAATGGGCCGGGCTTTGCGCCCCCACAGTTTGGGGCAGCTCCTCAGCGCTGCCCAGAGGGAGAAAGAGCCAATCAATAGTTTCACCATCTTTGGAAAAGCCGATCGCTCCTTCGGGGGATACGACATAAAAACTGTCTTCATCAACATCCGCCTCACCGTCATGAATCTCGGCCACCCCGATCAAGCTGGACCGATCGTAAACCTCATCCACCGCCGTGGCAAACTGCCACTGGTCACAGCGGGTAGCCGCCACTTCTGCCGCCGCCGACAGGGTTGAGTATCTTTGCTGATCCATAATTCCGCCTCCTTCACTCTGGCCTTTATTTAACCAAGAAGTATAACCCGGGAAAAACCTTTTAACGGGCCCCACCGCCGCCACCGCCACCCCCGCCGCCGCCACCGCCGGAAAAACCGCCGCCGCCCCCCGAGCCGGAAGAAGATCTGCTCAGAGCAGTCCGAAAGGTTTGTTGCACCGAGGTGGTTAGACTATCAAAACGGGTGGGATTGGAAAGCGCCAGATGATACCAGGTCGCCCGGGTCGCCAGGAAGGCCGGATCTTGCACTTCCGGGTAAACCATGGTCAACTGCTTCATGACCTGTTTCCCCACACCGAGGGCTACCGCGTAAACCAGATAATGCTCCCAAATCTCCAGGGCGGGCACATAGGCCCGATCAAGTTCGGAAAAATGGAGCAGAAACCGGCGGAAGGCCTTCCATTTGGCAAAATGATCGGCACCGGCCGGGGTCAGGTTTTTGATCTTTCCTGCTGAAAGGAACAATAATAGGCCCGTGATGATCGAAGCAGCACCAATTATAGCCATTTCCCCGATAAAAAAGAAACCAGCTCCAGCAGCAAGAAGACCCAGCCCGCCGCCAATCACCGCCCAGGCGCTGCCCCCGTAGAAGCCCAGCCCTTTAACCTGCTCTTTGATGGTCCCGTTCCAACCACGGTAAAATTGGGCAACGCTTGTTTTGCGGCGTTTGGCGTACTCCTCGATCTCCTTGAAGGAGACCGCGCCCCCCGGCTGCCGGGCCACCTGGTTGAAAAGAAAATGATAGACCCGAAGCTCGTGGCCCGCCAAACGCTCCCTATTTTCCCCCGGATAGAGATAGTAGTCGGTATAGGTGCGTTTGCGAATAAGGCCCTTCTCGGCCTGGTACTCCCCCATGTGCAGAGAACCCCGCCGCGCCAAATCGAGGAGGGTGGCTGTAAAATCCTCCGGTGTGGTCCGCCCTTGCCGCAAAAAATGACCCGCTTCGGCCGGCGAGTAATCCCCCGGCAGTTCCCGGTAGTAATCGCCCTGGTAGGCCTGGGGATGGCCTAGACCACGACGCCGCATGAGATGATAAAAAGCAAGAGCGGCCAGAGCAACGGCAACCCCTCCAAATAGATCGACCCGGGTCAGCAAACGTTTCCGGTTGGCCCGACCGGCCCATTTTTCCTCCTCGGCAAGGATCCCGGGCAGCCCCTCCCGGCCGGAGAAATTGTCGGCCTCGGGAACCAGCTCCAATGGAAAAAGAACCCGTCCCTCCAGGAAGGTCCGGCGGGGCAAACCGGCAATTTCCCAGGCAACCCGGTTTTCCCCTTTGGTGACATTTCCCTGCAAAGGTCCGTGTCCCCAAACCCGCAGTTCCTCGGCCCCGGCCCCCTGCGGCAGGGTTAAATAGACCCGGGCCTGATCGGTGCGTTCCTCCCATTTGTCCCCAATAAATTGGTAATATAGTTCGGCAATGTCCTGATGGACAAGCACGGCCCTATCCACCGTGTATGCAATGGTAAAAGTGCGCTCCTCATCGACCGCCTCAAAGCTCCAGTCAATATAGATATGGTCCGGATGCTCTTCTACATAAAATATTCCAGCGATATCCCGGGTTCCCGGAGGCATCTGTTCATAGGCTTCGCCGCCCTCGGAGACCAGAACATCCTTGATCGATGCGTTATGTTTCAGGTAAATGTATTCCCAAGCACCCCGGTAGCGGCCATCAAACCGGAATGTGCGCTCTTCGACCACGCTCATCGAACCGTCGGGATGAATTTCTGCCCTGATCTCCACCCGCGGAAAATAGTACGAGCGATCGGCGGCATGGACCGGCGCCGCCGCAGCCAGGATAAATGTTAGCGCCAAAACAAGGCCTAGAGCAACCGGGATCCATTGAGAAGACCGACCGCGCCGCTTATTTTTGTCAGTTATCATTCTCATCATCCGCTCCTAAAATTCAACCCTCACCGCCTGACGAGCCTCTGTTTCATCATCTAAATTGAAATAGAACTGCTGATGAAAACCAAACAGGCCGGCCGCCAAAACCGCGGGGAAGCGCTGTATTGCCGTATTATATTTTAGCACCGTATCGTTGAAAAACTGACGCGAAAAAGCAATTTTACTTTCCGTATTGGTTAACTCCTCCTGAAGCTGCATAAAATTGGTATTCGCCTTTAGCTCCGGATAGTTTTCAGCCAGAGCAAAGAGCTGGCGCAAAGCGCCGGTGAGCATGTTTTCCGCCCCGGCTTGTTCCTGGATATTCTTTGCCCCGATGGCCATGTTCCGGGCGGCGGTTACCCGCTCAAAGGTCTCCTTCTCATGAGCAGCATAGCCCTTGACTGCAGAAACCAAATTCGGAATCAGATCGTAGCGCCGTTTAAGCTGCACCTCTATTTGCGCCCAGGCGTTTTGGATCCTCTGCCGTAGGGTTACCAACCGGTTATAGATCGAAATCACGAGCACCACAATGAAGATGACCACAGCCCCGCCGATAATCCATCCCATACCGATTCGCCTCCTTATATTCTCCCAGTATACATTATTCAGACGGAAAAGCCCTAAACTTAGAGGGTAAAAATATCAACCCCTAACAGATGTTCCGTTTTTTTCCGCACAAACCGTTCAACCGGAGCATAATTCTCCCCGGTGCAGAAGAGACCAATGTTTTCCGTCAGGCCGGCTCGCAGTAAAATAGTGCGGCTGCGGGGCTTGTAGGTCACCTTGGTCAAGCGTTCCCAACTGATAAACACATTTTGTCTGGAGCCGGCAAGCAGCCCCGCTCCGGCTGCCGTCAGCTTGCCGGAGAGCAGCCCCGCCAAAACAGTTAGGATGTTTACAATCCGGTTTTTTCTGGCCTGCCTAGCCTCGGTCCGGTAGAGCGCCCCTTTATCATCGAGAAGAAATTCTGCATCGTACTTCCCTCCGTAGACAACTTTCATAAAAAGCCAGGTCAGGAAAAGGAGAGCGGCGATCAAACCCACCCCATAGAATCCATAGGGCTCCCCGCCCGCAGAAACCATCAAAAAAATGGCCAGCAGCCCGAAGGGAATACCGATCACCAGCCCCAACTGCCTAAAAACTTCACCCCGGAAAATGGGGATAGCCATACTCCAACCGATGCTTCCCGGCGGATTTTCCCCCGGTCCCCCCGACGCCTGCGCCCCGAATCGGGATCGGAAATAGGGCTGCCCTGCCGACGTCAGGGAGGACATTGGTAGAGGCGCTTCATCACCCGGGGGAGGCATCGGGGCGGGGGCTGCCGGTTGCACCTTGGCCCCAATTGACCCTGCTTCAACTTTGACCCCACAAGAAGGGCAAAAGTTTGATTTCGGGGAAAGTTCGGCCCCACAGTTTTGACAATACATTATTTTTCCTCCCCATACAAGGTTTCAGCCCAACCAGTAAACATCAATAATTTTCTCTATCAATTATGCTCCGATTCTTTACATCTTTACCGGATCGTGATCACCGGCAAGCCGGCCAAGGTGACTACACCGGTGGCAGATCCTCCACCCAGGTCGCGCCCCCCCATTTGAGCCATCTGCCGTCTTCCGCCAGTTGCCACCAAGGGCCGCCTTGATCCTGTGTGCGCAGGTTATGCAGGGCCTGTTGAAAATCTTCGGGGGTGAGTTTGCCCTCCTCTCTTTGCTGCCACAAAATAAACAAATTTTCCTTGAGGGCAGTAAAGGTGCGAAGGCTTTCCCCGGTTGCGCTCAGTCGCATCTCCCGTTCGGGTTCTCCTTTCACCCAAGCGGCGCCGTTCCAGGTAAGCCAGTCCCCTCCGGGGTGGGCTAACTGCCACAAAGAGCCCTCCCGATCTTGGAGTCGTAGTGTTTCAACTCCCCGGGTAAAGGAGGACGGATCGATCACCTTCGCCTCAAGACGTCTAAGGAGAAGGTGATAAAACTGTTCAGCCACGGCAAATCGCCGGTCCTGCTCCCAAAAAGAAGGCTGAGGGTTAGGCTTAACAGATAGCTCACCGCCTTCAAGATAAAATAGGACCTCCCCGGCTCGAAAACCGGTAAAACGCCAGCCATCGTGCAGTCGATCCTCAAAGAGCCAGTAACCGTTTAAGGGGTTGAGCAGCAACCGGTTCTCTCCAATTTTCAGGATCCAGCCATCCTGCGGGCCAAAAGCCTCTTCCAGGCCAGCCCGGACGGGAAGGGAAAGCACCGTCTTCAGATTCAATTTTTTTTCCAAGATTTGCTGTTCTACCATGGTGCCCTCCTGTAACTCTTGATCGCGGATTCCGCCTCCCGGGCGCCTTTGGGATCCTTGGCAGCCTGGCGACGGAAAATCTCGATCCCTTTTTTCTCCCCAAATTGCTCTATGTTCTGTTTCAAAGAGACCTCTTGAAAACTTCTTTCAAAGACCTGAGCGTTACCCCCCAGCTTCTTACCCCATTGATCGATCCACTCTTTTTCCGTGTAAATCCGGGGCTCATAGTTATCCATGCCCTCCCAGTAATCGAAGACGAAACGTTCCCCGTTGGGCATGATCACCTGGGTGGCTCGGTGATTTATAAAGCTATTTCTCTCCATAGCAATTGTGGCCACGATTGCCCCCTCACCGACGATCTCTTCGACAAAGTTCTTGCTCCACTGGGCCCCCCATTCGCCAAATTCCCCACACTGGCCGCTGGTTGTGCTCCGGTTCCATTCAACGATCCAGCCCAGGGGTAAGTTCCAGAACGTTTTTTTAACTATATTGCTGTTGCGGACAAAATAGCCTTCGTCAATCTTTTCGGCGATCACCTGGGCCATTTTGGCCTTGAGCTGCTCGATTTCATGGGGAGTCAGGGAAGGCGGTAATTCATCCTCCGGCTCTTCCGGTTCTTCTTCCGGCGCTTCATCAGATTTCTCTTCCGGTTCATCCACCGGCCCTTCCGCCCCGATCTCCCCTTCTCCCTCTCCCGGTTCTCCTCCCGATTCCGACTCCGACTGAGGCCCAGGTTCCCCCGGTGGGGGTTCACCGAAGCCGTCACCGGGCACCGGCTCCAGGGGTTCCCAGGAAGGAACTTCCCCGCCCGATGCCACTGCTCCACCGGCGGCCGTACCGGCAGCTCCCCCGGCCAGCGCCCCGCCCATCGAACCCAATGAACCGCCAAGGGCGGCCGCAATTACCGCGACGACCGAAATAACGGCGGTAGCCAGAGGGCCGCTATGTTCCTCCCATGGTTTTTTTTCACAGTCGCAATCGACCCAGTTCCAGTCATAACCCTCCTCGTCCCGGGGGGCAGGAGCATCCGGGACATGATCGCCGGGAGGGCCTTCCTCGGCTCCTCCTGACAGGGATTCTATCCCCGGGATGGATTCTATCCCGGACGGAAGTCTTCCCTCTCCCTCCTTTTCCCTTTCTCCTTTTTCTTCTTGCGGACCGGTGAGCACGGGGATATCGTTTTCAGGAATGGAAACCTTCTTCTGCCCCCTCAATTTATATACAATCCGGTCCGAATCAACAGTTACGATCAGCCACTCACCCTCAATAACAACCTGATCTCCCGCCC
>CAYQQK010000018.1:0-40823 GCA_964420065.1 uncultured Syntrophomonadaceae bacterium
TCTATCCCCTAAAGGAAATCCCCTCCATAAACCTACAATAACTTTACACTAACCCGTTGCCCCGTCTGGAAAAATCAAACCAGTCGTTGACCGGCGAATAGGAGACAATTCCTTCGAACAGAAGCGTCCCCCCTAAAATCGAAAGCACTTTTCCGGTCAGACCGCCACGCCTGCCAACCCCAAGCCCGATCAAGAGCAGGCCGCCTCCGATCCGTATGACCCGATCCATGAAATTAGGGTTACGCATCGCCTTCATTTTACGGCGTGCCAAAGGCAACATTTTGACCCGGATCGCTCTTGTTAACATGGCCAAAGGCATTCGGGCACCTCCCCTGCCTTTAAGATGCCCAAAGCTGCAAGCACTATCCGGATCTTTGATCCTTCCATCAAAAGCAAATACCGGACATACTCATTCGCTGCCACACAGCCCCTCCAAAAATTCCAGGGCTCCCTCAAGGGTATCGACCGGTACCAGCTTGATATTCCGGGCGGCCTTCCGGGCTTCATCCAAATTACCCGAAGGAACCAAGAAATAAGCGGCCCCTTCCCGTTCCGCTGCGAATACTTTCTGCCGGACCCCGCCGATACGTTCAACTTTTTCGTTTATATCGATCGTCCCCGTGCCGGCGATAGGGTAACCACACGTCAGGTCCTCGGGCAAAAGCTGGTTCATGATTTCCAAGACAAACATCATCCCGGCCGATGGCCCCGATATCTCTCCGGTTTCAATACGGATGTCGACCGGAATGACCGGCTCCCATTCAAGAGAGCTAATGTATACTCCCAGAGCAGGCAGCACCGGATCATCGGGAAGAGCGTAAGTGCAAATAGATAAGTCCGTGGTTTCCCTTCCCCGCCGCACGGTTAACCTGACCGGATCACCGATGCGGCGGCCCTGAACCATGGTGATTACTTCCCCCGTTAACGAAACAGGGATACCGTCCACCGCGATGATCACATCCCCGTCATTAAGCAAGCCCTCTGCCGGGCTGCCGTCCAGCAGCCCCCTGATTGCAACACCTTCACTCCTGATTTCTACATCGTAACCCGCCCGTCGCAAGGCGATAATTTTTGCCGTGTCCTGGCTTTCACGCATCCATTGCTGCAGCAAATTTTGATATTGATCTTGTTCCATGCCCGGCGGAATAATATTCGAACGGCGTTGAAGTTCGATCCGGGGATGCAAGTAACCATAAACGACCTGGGTGAGACTGGCTTGTTGTTGCGACACGGTAACCATATAAAAACGACCTCGGTTGCTGCCGTCAGCACCCTCCACTGTAACCAGCCGGCTCAAATCCTCGGCAGTCCCCGGCTGGATCAGGTAATAATCGGTATGAACAAACAACCCTCCGACCACGATAATACAAAAAAGGAGACAAAACTTTAAAACACGCGAAATATGCCGCAATCAGTTTCCCCTCTTTTCACCCGGTCCTGAGCTGCAATACGTCAACCAGAAACGGTATGGCCCGGCGAGCTGCGTCCTCACCGCGGGCAACCGTTTCCGCTGCCTGCGTAAATTGGAACGGCGCAATGTCCCGTAAATCAGGGGTAATCAAAATATTGGCCTCCTGAGCCCTGTGAGCAGCGATTTCACGGGACATGATATCGATCGTTTTGGATAGAACGTCAAAAATATGGTGAATCGGATAATCATCTATAAAGTATGATACATCAATGCCAATGACCAGGTCGGCGCCCATTTCCCGAACTGCTGCAACCGGGACCCGATCCAGGACGCCGCCATCTACCAGCAGTTTTTCCTCCATTTCCACCGGGTTGAATATGCCGGGAATGGAACATGAAGCACGCACTTTTTTTGCAATAAGACCCTGCCGGAAAACCACCCGTTTACCGGAAAGAAGATCGGTCGCCACCACTGCCAGGGGCAAGACTGTTTCCTCAATCTTACGCCTTCCCGTGAGCAAGTAGACCAGCTCTTCCAACCTGTCGCCTGCAATTAGCCCCATTTTGGGCAAGGTAAAATCGATCCAGCTACTCCTGGAGATGCGCTGTGAAATCTTTTCCATCATTTTCAAGTTCATTCCGCAAGCATACAGGGAAGCAATGACGCTACCCATGCTGGTACCGGCAATGCAATGAACCGGTATTTGGGACTCATGAAAAACTTTTAAAACCCCAATATGGGCCAATCCTCGAGACAAACCTCCACCCAAAGCCAATCCTATTTTGATTTTACTTTGCATCGTTTACCATAGTCCCATGGAAATAAGGTATTGAAAACGGCCCACAACGATTTTTTGTTCCGGCTTTGATTGTACTGCAGTTTTCATTTCGAGTAAAGAGAAACAAGGCCGTTATCATAAAAAGGCTGGTACCGGTTCAGACTAGCCCCGGACCCCGTTGTTGAAAGGAGCATGATCAATGAACGCTTTATTGATCACCGTCTCGCTGGTTCTGGTCCTGATGATCTTGGATCGAATTCACCGCACCCACCTGCAACGACTCAACCGTGATCTGGCCGAGCGTGAAGCCAAGTTAAACGTGCTCAGAGTAGTAGCCAAGCATGAAGCGTTTTTTGGGGGAAACCGGGAACAGTTCCGGATCTGGCTGGTGCAACTGCTGAAAATGCAAGGTTACCGAAAAATAGAGGCGGTTTCATCGGCAGAAGAAAGGGGATATGACTTTTCTTGTGAAAAACCCCGGAACCAAAAAATATATGTACTTTGCATTCCCAGCGACCCGTCCCGGTTTGAGGAAACTGTCTCGCCAGCGGAAGCACAGCGACTGGTAGGGGCGATGGTGGGTGGAAGAGTAAAACAAGGCCTCATTGTTACCATGGCCCGGCCGGCCCCGGAGACAATCCGTTACCTTGAAAACCTTCCAAGCAGTATTCATATTGAAACCCTTGACGGAGAAAAGCTACTGCAAAAACTGTATGACCTGCGCAAGGTTTTTCTGGCGCCTTTCCTGGATACTTCGCCGACCGGTTGATCATGAAGCAATAAAATGTACGTTTACTTGCTTGATGCTTTATTCTTCCACCCTTTGCAACAGGTGCGGCCCATCATGGCGTGGATTATTGACCAGGCGCGAAACCGGATAGGCGATCATCTGCTCCGCCGGAAACGGTGCAAGAAGAGCAGACAGGAAGGCCGGAGAAGTATACCGTTCCAGCCACCGCACCAAATGGTTTTTCGCAACGATGACCGGCATTCGATCGTGAATAGATGCGATCAGATCATTTGGCCTGGTTGTAACGATAACGAATGTTTCCACCAGTTTTCCTTCCCGCACCCGCTGTGACCATAGACCGGCCAACGAAAAAGGACACCCGTCCCGCCGGGTGATGTAAAACGGTTGGCGTAATTGACCAATTTTTTTCCATTCATAAAAACCACCGGCCGGGATGATAGCACGACGTTCACGAAATGCTTCCCGAAAAGCCGGCTTCAGGGTTATGCTTTCGGCGCGGGCGTTAATCAACCTCGGTCCACCGGCCCCGCCCTGAACCCAAGGGGGGATGAAACCCCATTCCATCACGGTCAATTCCCTCCGGCCGGAGATGGGGTTATTCCGGATCAGCGAAACACTACTACCGGGAGTAATATTGTAACTGGGTTCAATTTCTGCCGCCGCATCGATTCCGTAAACTTGTTTGATCTGGTCTGCATTGAATACCGAGGTAAACCGGCCACACATAACCTTTTCACCCCCTTCGCGTGTTACGGTACACCCTCGTTTCTTAAAAATGGTCTACCGCACCCGCTCGAACATTATAATTAATACTACTTACGTTTTATGCCGCTCCGGAGGGGTAAAATTTGTTTTATCTTTTTCTTGTTGTTGTTTTAGTCGCCGCTTTCCTCCTATTTTTACGGGCCCGGCGCCGGCCGCCCCGTCACCTGACAACCTACCTGCTGGCAAGCGGCGCCATTCTGCTCACCCTGGCCATGGTTCTCTATCCCCAGGAAGCGTTTGATGCCTCGGTAAACGGCTTGAAAACTTGGTGGCATATTGTTTTCCCCGCCCTGTTGCCTTTTTTTATCTTTGCCCAGCTCCTGATCGGGCTGGGGGTGGTACACATGATGGGTATATTTTTGGAACCGATCATGCGCCCTGTTTTTAACGTCCCCGGCACCGGTTCTTTTGTGGTGGCCATGGGCCTGGCCTCGGGCTTTCCGATCGGTGCCATTCTAACGGCGGAGCTTTGCCGACGCAATTTATGCAATCGGGTGGAGGCAGAGCGGCTTTTAAGTTTCACCAATACCGCCGATCCCCTGTTCATGTTCGGGGCTGTAGCCGTAGGCATGCTTGGCCATCCCCAAGTCGGAATGACTCTTGCCGCCGCCCACTACCTCTCCAGTATCACCCTGGGCCTGCTCATGCGTTTCTACCGCAGGGGTGAGCCGGGCTCGGCGGAACCCGGCGCGCAAACCCCGAGGGGCGGTTTGTTTTACCAGGCCCAACGGGCGTTAGTAGAAGCTCGCCGGCAAGATGGACGCCCTTTCGGGAAACTCTTGGGAGACGCCATTCAAAGCTCGGTGAATACATTGTTGCTCATCGGCGGTTTCATAATCCTGTTTGCGGTAATCATCCGTATCCTGGACGTGATCGGGCTGGTCGGTTCGATCAGCCGCGGGCTGGCACCTGTTCTCTCCCTCGTCGGCCTGAACCCAACCCTCGCCCCCGCCCTTTTTAGCGGTATCCTTGAAATCGATCTGGGTTGTCAGTACACGGCCCAGTTGACGGGGGTAAGCCTGCACGATCAAGTAATCGCCTGCAGCATCATTATCGCCTGGAGCGGCCTATCGGTTCACGGGCAAGTCAGCAGTATTATCGCCGGAACCAAAATCCGCATTCTTCCGTACATCGCAGCACGTTTCTTCCATTCGCTTCTGGCCGGAATTTATAGCGCCATCTTTTTGGGGCCACTCGCCCGTATAACCGGAAACGTGGCCTTCCCGGTCTTTTTACAAACCGTTCCTCAAAGTAGCCCCGCCTTTTGGTGGTCCAGAACGGCATTCATGATGAACCATTTTTTTTGCCTTGCGGGATTTTTGATCGGCCTCTCCTTTATTTGCCGGGTCGTACGCTGGAGACGGTTCAACCGCCCACTGTCAAACTTCCGTCGCCGGTAAACCTATCCATGATCAAGTCATATACCTCCAGCGGAACCAGGTGCTTGATATCGCCGCCATAGCTTGCCACTTCCTTGACAATACTGGAACTCAAATACGAATACTTGCTATTGGTCATCATAAACAGTGTTTCGATGGTAGGGTTAAGTTTACGGTTGACAAGAGCCATTTGAAATTCAAACTCGAAATCGGAAATTGCCCGTAAACCCTTCACAATAACTTGTGATTTTTTTTGGGAAACATAATCAATTAAAAGACCGCAATAATAGTCCACACTGACATTCTTGAAGGGAGCGGTGACCAAATTTAACATCCTTAACCGTTCTTCAACACTGAACACAGCTACCTTGCGTGGGTTTTCCAAAACAGCAACGATGAGGTGATCTACTACTGCTCTTGCTCGGGCGATGATGTCTAAATGACCCATGGTAACAGGATCGAAACTACCGGGATAAACCGCGCTTTTCAATTCCCGCTCCCCCCTTATCTACATTTCTGTTGTAAAAATGTAATCCGACTGTCACCATATTTTTTCTCTACCAAGATGGAATACCCTGCCGCAGCCGGATCCGGAATTCCCTGAGGACCGTGTTCGAGGATTACAAGCGCCTTTTTGTTTAAAACACCGAAATAAATCAGGCCTTCCAGCGCTTCCAGGGCCAGGCTGAGTCGTTTGTAAGGCGGATCAAGAAAAACGAGATCCGCTTTTATTGTTTCCCCGGTTAGTTGCCGCAACCCCCGTTGAGACGAGGCATTGATCACTACCGCCCGGGCCTCCAGGGAAGTCCGGCACAAGTTTTCGCAGAGGCATCGATAGGCCAGACGATTAATTTCCACAAAGTAACACTTTGCGGCGCCTCTACTCAGGGCCTCCAGGCCCAACGCACCACTGCCGGCAAACAAGTCTATGGTTACGGCCCCGTTAACCCGTTCGCCAAGAATACTGAAGAGCGCTTCTCTGATCCGTCCCCCCGAAGGACGAATCAATCGCCCGCGGGGTGTTTTCAAGATCACCCCCCGGGCCGAGCCGGCTATAATGCGCATCCCGTTTCCCCCAATTCTTTTATTTCTACCAACGACATTTGCATTTGCAAATCTCATGCATAAATATGTTTTCAATCACGCATAATAAAGCTGAACCAACACCATTACCATAAACTCTTCCTCCGGTTTCTCCTCTCCCATAGCACCGCTTGAAAAAGCGGTGGGTGGCCACGGGCCGATGCCCGTGGCCTTTTTTTGATAGAAAAAAACTAAACTAATAAGGCGGGCTTTGAAAGCCCGCCGGATGTACTGTCTTGAAAGAATTAACAATAAGTGCAATCAATTACCGTTACTGGGGGGAAGCGGTGCCGGTTTTACCAACCATGGCGTTCTGCGCCTGGAGAATCATTTTCCGGACCATGGTCCCGCCGACGTAGCCATTTTGCCGTGAGGTCAGTTCTCCCAGGTCACCGGTATAGTCGATTCCGAGTTCGTTGGCTACTTCAGCCTTGAAGTTATCCAAAACATGCTTGGCTTCCCGGACAAGGATCCGATTCCTGCTGCGACCCATTCAATTTCACCTCCTTTGCTCTGATGCATCTATAGTTTGGCTTGCAGGAACGGATCTATACTAGCAGTCTTTTCCTATACCTTTACTACCATGACAGATTTTAACAAATTTTTATAGCACCGGAGCAACCATTATTCCCAAGAGTCCCGGCCCGGTATGAGTACCGATAACCGCACCGATGGAGGCAACCAACCCTTCCTGCACGTTAAAATAAGCTTGAATGCGTTCCAGGAAACGCTGTCCTTCCTCCTCGATCGCAGCATGCACTACCGCCACCTTTAGGGGTTGGGACCGCCCCAGATCTTCTTCCATCCGTTGGAGCATCCGTTCCAACACTTTCGCCCGTCCCCGCACCTGTTCCAGGGGCACGATCTCGCCCCCGGTCATGCTCAACAAAGGCTTGACATTTAAAAGCCCGCCCAAAAGAGCTTTCGCTTTACCGATCCGGCCATTTTTTTGCAGGTATTCAAGAGTATCTACCGCAAAATACAGTTTCATGTTTTCCCGGTAATGCCGCACTACATCTAAAACCTGTTCCTTGCTCCGGCCGGCATTGGCAGCACGGGCTGCCTCCACAACCTGCCAACCCAAGGCCATCGAGGCATGGGTGGAATCGATCACAGTAACATCCCGATCCGGCAGTTCCTTGCGGGCCATATGAGCCGATTGTAAGGTGCCGCTCAAGTGGGCCGAGATATGAATGGAAACAATCTGGTCGCCCGGCCCGGCAATATCCTGGTAAGTTGCGGCAAACTCAGCCGGGGTCGGTTGCGAACTGCGGGGCAAGAGCGGAGTAGATTCCAGTTTTTTGTAAAATTGTTCCGGCAAAAGATCCACCCAATCGATATAGCTCTCTTCACCGAAAAATACCCGTAACGGCACCATGGCAATTTGTTCCTGCGATCTTATTTTGATCGGAATATCAGCTGTGCTATCGGTAACAATTTTAACCATTGTCTTGCTCCCTTCCGCTAATCTTTTTTATTCGATTCCAATATAAAAAGGAAACAACGGCTGTCCTCCGGCATAAAATTCTACTTCCCGGCCGGGAAACCTTTGTTTTACGGTCAACCGCAAATTTTCTGCCACCGCATCATCAATATCAATACCGTAATAAACGGCGATGACTTCATCTTCAGGCAACACCATGCGCTTCAGCAAGTTTAAAAAGACAGCATCCCGTGATTTCCCCACAACCTGCAGTTCGTCCCCGACCATCCCCAACCAGTCTCCGGCGGTAATAACCCGGCCATTGACGGCAGCATCGCGGACCGCAACCGTAACCAGCCCGCTCCGGACCGCAGCCGCAGCACTTTCAGCCCGCTCTGCCGCACGGTCAAGGGAACGTTCAAAACAGTTGATCTGGACCAATGCACTCAAGCCTTCGGGAATGGAACGTGTTGGGACAACCCTGATCTCGCGCTCCGGCAAAAGGGTCTCGGTTTGTCGGGCGGCCAGAATAATGTTTTTATTGTTTGGTAAGATCAGTAATTTTCGTTGCGGCAATTTTTCGATCGCCTGCAGGAAATCATCAGTACTGGTATTCATCGTCTGTCCACCCGAAACTACCGCTGCGGCACCCATGCTTTTAAAAATACGTTCGAGGCCATCGCCGTTAGAAACAACCAGGACGGCGATCTCTTTTTCTTCAACCGGGGCTGCAACAGGGAAATGCACCGCCGCAGATTGTTCCATCTCGTTTCGGACCACCAGCAGATCATGATGCTGATCGCTCATGTTTTCGATTTTGATTTTATGGAGCGACCCAAAGCCGGCACACCGGTTTAGTACTTCGCCCGGTTGCAAGGTATGAACATGGACCTTGATCAGGGCACAATCCCCTACCACCAGTAAGGAGTCCCCGAGCGGATCCAATATTTGGCGTAACTTATCCGGGGAAAGGTTATCCCCTTCAAGAAGCAGCTCGGTGCAATAACCGAAAGTAGTTTCCGGTTCAGTGACGTAAGCTGGCGCCGGGATTCCTTTCTGTCTTTGGGCCCCTGAAGCGGTCCCTATTGCAGGGAAAAAAACAGAAAATATTTCCGGTTCAATCTGATCCACCATTTCGGTCCCCGCCAATATCCTTTTCAAGCTATGCAGATATCCTTCAAAAATACAGAGCAGCCCCGCACCCCCGGCATCAACAACCCCGGCTTCCCGTAACACCGCGAGCATGCCGGGCGTTTTTTCCAGTGCCTTCCGGGCCGCAATGCAAACCGCCTCCATCAAGTCCAGGTAATCAACCGGGGAGGAGGTGACACGAAGAGCAGCCTGAGATGCTTCACGGGCCACGGTAAGAATAGTCCCTTCAACAGGACGCATCACGGCACGGTAGGCTGCGCTCACCCCTCCGGTCAGTCCGGCGGCAAAATGGGCGGGTGTCAGCTCCTGCTTGTCCGTAATTTCCAGGGCAAATCCACGGAAAAGCTGGGAAAGAATTACACCGGAATTGCCCCGTGCGCCGCGTAGGGTACAATCGGCCACGGTTTCGGCCACCATCGCGCAAGAAACAGAGCTGTTTTGTGTTTGTTCCAAAAGGGCTTGTACCGCTGTTTGCAAGGTCAGATGCATATTGGTACCGGTGTCACCGTCGGGCACCGGAAAAACATTCAAACTGTTGATTGCATCTTCATGTTCAAGAAGAACCTTGGCTCCGGAAATAATGAGACGCCGAAACATGCACCCGTTTAATAAATCCAACCCCGACACGAGTATACCCCCTTACATCCTGGCGGTAACCAGAACACCCTGAACTTTGACATTCACCTTTGCAACGGGGATACCGGTAACCTTTTCCATCGTGTAGCGAACCTTTTCCATCACATTTGACGCCACTTCGGGAATGCGAGTGCCATAACCAACCATGACAAAAAGATCGATCACCAGTTTGTCATCTTCAAAATAAATTTTAACTCCTCGGGCCAGATTTTCTTTTTTTAGTAGTTCTGCCAAACCATCCCGCATGTTTAGCGATGCCATTCCAACCAGACCATAACACTCTACGGCGGCCTGCCCCGCCAGGGTTGCCAAGAGTTCTTCAGTAAGAACGATCTTTCCCAGTTCGGTCTGAATTTCGTTTTTGCAAAAACGAACCGGCATGTTCATACCACCTTCCGCCGGGGAAGCGGCTGCTCCCTCCGGCTGACATTACAAAAGTCATTGTACAATACCCGGTGAAATCCATCAAGGGCACCGGGTTGTTTCAGCGTGAATGGTTTATTGACCTGCTTTGACAGTTCATTTTTCGAAACTTGTTGCTTCCGGAAGCTTGTGCTAAAATAGGCTTGTGATACTTGCAACGTTATAAAAACTAGGCGGCTGAAAAAGGAGGTTGACCATGGCTAAAGTATGCGTCTTGTGTGGGAAAAGTAGAACTACCGGCCACCAGGTAAGCCATTCCAACATTAAAACAAAACGATCCTGGCGGCCCAACGTGCATAAAATAAAAATACTGTACAAAGGGACACCGGTCCGAAAATATATCTGCACCCGTTGTCTTAAATCGGGGCGGGTCCAAAGGGCCCTTTAGGCAACACAACAAAAAAGACGACCGGTTTTGGCCGTCTTTTCCATTTTAAAAAATAACCCGGGATTTAACCCAACCCTGGTAGGCTGAAAGCACATTTTTTTATGTTTTTCCGAAAAGACCAAAGAGCCCGCGAACCAACCCTTTTAAGAAACGGGGCACCTTAATCGTGTAGAAGCGCAATGTGCATCCTCCTTTCGGCACTAGGCTCTATCTTTATTCGCGGGGGTTACCAGTAACAACGGTCAAATATGTAAAGTTGCCATCCAATCCAGATAAAAATAATCCCAAGGGCAAGAGGCCAGAGATAGAGGGGCAGTGTTCTTACTACCAAATAAATACCTCCGACCGCCAGCAAGATCCCTCCGCTTTTGCGTAAAAAAAGGTTTAGACGCCGGGCGCCCATCGCTTTCCCCCTCCCTTTAAAACCCTACTACCAAACCGCTCTCTATTATATGCCCCTGCAAACGGGGCGTTCATGATCTTGTTTCCGGCTCAGTTTTGTGTTACCATGAGAATGCAATGCTGAAGTAGCAGAATGGGCAGGTCACGACTCAAAACCAAAGGCTGCCGTCGCTCGCAAACTCTGATTTTATGGGGTTCTTGAAAGCTAAAAATTTGTTTTGGTTTTAATATCCATCCGACTTCCAGGGTGGTTTGTGAAGCAGGAGATTAAAATAAACTGGCCAGAGTGTCGGAATTGGCAGACGAGCGCGACTCAAAATCGTGTGCCCTGAAGGCGTGTGGGTTCGAGTCCCACCTCTGGCACCAAACCCATCAAGGCTCTGAAGGGAAACCTTCAGAGCCTTTCTTTTCTTCTACCAAAGTAGATGTCGGTAATGATAAGGGAACACCGCTACCAGGGGGCACCGGATTATCACTGGAAATATAATCATCAATGCTTTCTGGAAAAAAGACAAGCTGATTGCAATCTGCCCCTTTAACGTATAGCATAACCCCCCACCGCCCGCTAATAGTAGATACCATACTTATCACATTTTACTTGAACCTTTGAGCCTCTTGACCTGTCCTTCGATATATTCTAGTACAAAGGCGAAGTCTTCCGGCGCGGTGTAAACCTGGTTTTGCGCCAGAACAGAGAAACGCAGCTTAATAACATGATTTTTCGGGTCCGCTTTGATTGCGTTCACTGTATTGAATTCTGTGTACATCGATTGATTCGCCGCTGCAAGAAACCCCACACCCATAGCGCTTGGATTACGCGAAACAATACCTGCAAGTAAAGCAAGTGCACCGATTATTTCCGCCCTTTTGAACTGTTTTGGAACGTGAATATGCCGGATCCCCCTTTTATCCATTTCAAACAAAACACAGTATTTACCGCCCATGAGTAATGCGTAAGTGAAATAAGAGAAGGCAATCAGTCCCATTATAAATAGCAGCGTGTAGAACAGATACGGGGCGATACCGAGAAATGAGTCAAGCGGGTCGCTCCCGGGGACAGAGATTAGTAAAATAAAAATCGCAATAACAAGATAGATGTAGAAAAAAATTTTCAGAATGAAAAAAAACAAGTAAGGATTACGGTAAAGGTTGGTTTCGTGCAGCCAACGGTACTTACCGTCTGGGTAATTAAAGACAGTCGTTCTAATGTTTTCCGGTGGCCCGGCTGTACCCATCCCATTACCACTACTTTCCTAAATTCCACTTAACTATATGTATGGCACGCTCTAGTGTCAAAGTCAAGCCAAGATTTGCACAATTATTGGGGGTGAACCTGGAAATGAAACAAAGTAACCGTCCGGCTGTATGATAATTAATGCTACAAACGGGAAGACCCATGGAGTTGAGTCGGTAACATAGGAAACCCGCAAACACAAATACAACGGAAAAGCGGAAAATCGTTACTGAAACGGTGGCAACATTTAAACAGTTTCCGTTATGTCTTGCCTAGGCGATGACGATACATAAATCACAGGGAAAAACTTCCCAGAATTTGGTTGTTGATTTCAGCAGGGGACATTTGCCCATGGACAGGCTTATGTTGCTTTGAGCAGATACGAATCGCTAAATGGGCTTAACTTTGTGTGGCCCCAACATTCAAATCCCGCTAAAAAGAAACCCGGCTATTTTGACCGGGCGGAGGTTGATTTGCCTGCTAGTAATATTATGGTTCAGTTTCTCACCTTGGCAATCAACTGAACAAATTTAAAATATTTTCCTCTCTCGACCTCCATCATTTTAATGTCCTCCGCGACGACGGGATGGTAGCCGCCAGCCATTCTTCCCACGCCTGCCCGCAACAGGCCATTTCACGGCTGTCCACCATTTCAATACCATCCGTATCCTTCCATAAATCTTTCCACCAGGCAAGCGAGTGCAAGGTTCTTTCCATCTCGCTGTTCCAAAACGGTTGCATTTCTTCGGGGATATTTTTCTCAAATTCATTCTTTAAGCCGGGAATAGCGACGGCGATAGAGCCGCCTTTTTTTACAAAAGGAATCAGGGAGGGGAGCGCTTCCGACGTCTCACCGAAATAATGGTACGCATCCACGGTGAATAACAAATCAAAATATCCGTTTGCAAAAGGCAGCCCTTTGGGCCTTGATCACGGGATCACCCCCGCCTGCGCGGGGAGCACTCTGTTAGGAGTAAATTGACGTATGGTATCATAGGATCATCCCCGCCTGCGCGGGGAGCACAGATCGGAACCTGATAGCCACAGGATCCGGTCCGGATCACCCCCGCCTGCGCGGGGAGCACTCCAGTGCCGGTAATGCTAAAATGTGCATTAAAGGATCACCCCCGCCTGCGCGGGGAGCACTCGGTTCGAAGTCTAAACGACACAAGAATTTCAGGATCACCCCCGCCTGCGCGGGGAGCACCCGTTATCAAGTTGCAACCCCTTCATGCCCTTGGGATCACCCCCGCCTGCGCGGGGAGCACGTGGATCATTGTCTGGTGGAACAGGCGATGTTGGGATCACCCCCGCCTGCGCGGGGAGCACGCCAGCCATTGCGGGTAACATATTCCCTAATCAGGATCACCCCCGCCTGCGCGGGGAGCACGCATTTTAAATTAAGGTGGTATCAATGAGAAAGGGATCACCCCCGCCTGCGCGGGGAGCACTTGACGTCATTGGAAACTATTGTCCCTTTGATAGGATCACCCCCGCCTGCGCGGGGAGCACAAATGTTTGCGGAACCGCCCATCTGATTATTCAGGATCACCCCCGCCTGCGCGGGGAGCACGCCCCGTTCGCCGGGTAAGTGATGTTTAAAGTGGGATCACCCCCGCCTGCGCGGGGAGCACTTGCTCTTGGTAGATCGGAAGCCACTGTTGACAGGATCACCCCCGCCTGCGCGGGGAGCACGTAAATCCAAAACCTTCGATTACCGGGACATTAGGATCACCCCCGCCTGCGCGGGGAGCACTGAACCTGAGGACGATAAAAACCCTTCACAATCAGGATCACCCCCGCCTGCGCGGGGAGCACTTGCCATTCTTCCCGAAAGCCAGGGTATAAAAAGGATCACCCCCGCCTGCGCGGGGAGCACAGAAAGATGACAACGGCAAGGTTATCACCGTCGGGATCACCCCCGCCTGCGCGGGGAGCACTTATCCGTGCCGCGGGCGGCGGGAAACTGTTTAGGATCACCCCCGCCTGCGCGGGGAGCACATAGCGTTACCGTCGCCTGCCCGCGCCCCTTGGGGATCACCCCCGCCTGCGCGGGGAGCACCTTGACCGCCTGACCGAAACCCCACTAGCCTGGGGATCACCCCCGCCTGCGCGGGGAGCACCGATTTAACGGAAACGATAAAAATATACGTAGAGGATCACCCCCGCCTGCGCGGGGAGCACTTGCGCTGGCGTTGCCCTCGTCCACACGGATCAGGTGCTCCATAGTGAGTTTCAGATCCACTGTGAGATCGGCGTTATCAATCGCTACAGGATCACCCCCGCCTGCGCGGGGAGCACATCTGGGTATTGACCGCCTGGTTCGACATGAAGGGATCACCCCCGCCTGCGCGGGGAGCACGGAGCCGAAGCAGGGGGGCTATCCGCGAATAAGGGATCACCCCCGCCTGCGCGGGGAGCACTCCCTGCATCCGTTTTTATTCCTCCCGCGATCAGGATCACCCCCGCCTGCGCGGGGAGCACGTCCTCAAGCAACTTGACTTTGGCTCGGATGAAGGATCACCCCCGCCTGCGCGGGGAGCACTCTCCCGCTAAAGGAAGTCATTACGCGGCCAGGGGATCACCCCCGCCTGCGCGGGGAGCACCCGAGCTAAACCGGGAACTGGACCGCATCCCGGGGATCACCCCCGCCTGCGCGGGGAGCACCGTGAAAGAAGCCCGTACTTACATCAAAAGGTAGGATCACCCCCGCCTGCGCGGGGAGCACGTATGTTGTGGTCGGGGATTGCTTCTTCCCCTTAGGATCACCCCCGCCTGCGCGGGGAGCACGGCTCGGCACGAACGGAAGAAGGAAAAGCCTAGGGATCACCCCCGCCTGCGCGGGGAGCACGGCCATCCACCACTTCTTTTGTTTCCAGAAGGGGGATCACCCCCGCCTGCGCGGGGAGCACCCGCTGGGACACGGCGCGCCGGGTGGGCGAGTAGGATCACCCCCGCCTGCGCGGGGAGCACCCCTTCGTAAGTTCTTATCCCACACCGTTTTTAAAAAACAGGAAACTATAATTTAATCAGTTCTTCAAACAGGCGGTAGGTTATTTCACAGTCTGTTAAACTGCGATGCGCTCCATAGGCATCAATCGCGAAATGTTTTGCAAGAGTGGATAGTTTGTAATTGTTCACTTGTTTAACTTTTCTTCGGGAAAGGGTAAGAGTGTCAATACAATAGTTGTTTATTGGCGGCAGGTTGCAATTGGTACAGGCACAACGCAGAAATTGGTAGTCAAAATCAATGTTGTGGGAAACTACCGGCAGATCCCGTAAAAGGACGACTAATCGTTTCATGGCCACAGATAATGATACACCTTGTTTTTGCAACATTTCGTTGCTGATACCGGTGATTTTTTCGATCAACGGTGGAATAGATTTATTCGTTTGCACCAAGACAGAAAACTTCTCGGTGATACTATGCTCCTTCACTAGAACTGCCCCAAGCTCAATAATTTCGTGCTCATCCGGACTGAGCCCGGTAGTTTCAACATCTACGACAATGTAAGTATCGGGGTAAGTAGCAACCCTTTTCTTCATGGAGCGCTTTGCAATCTGCCTCTTGGCAGCTTTACTGAAACCCAATCGTAATGCACCAAGTTTTTTTATTCGTGAAGGGCTCGGCCGTAGCATCAACTTAATTCCGTCAAAGTCGATCGGCTCCCAAGTACTATTGTGAACACGAAAATCCAAACGCTGCTCGTTCTTCGTATTAAACACCATTGTGACCCGTCCATTTTTTGTTGTTTCTTTAATACGTTCCCATAAATGATCGCGCACCCGTGCGCTGATCTGCCCCACAAATACCCCCGGACTAATTTCTAGCAACCATTTTGTTAGATCACCCCTTAGCGCAAGAGGACAATCGATCATAGTGAGAACGATCATCGCTCTTCCCCCGGCAACAGCATGCCATAACCTTCATCAAGTTCTAATTCATCCGGATCGATTCGATCCAATTCTTTTCCGTAGGATACAGCATTTTTTACAAACCCATTTTGATCATCCCAAAGCCAGATGATATTGCTATATATCTCCGCCACCTCTTGCGATGATCCGTCTTCAGCGATTCCCAAAAGTAGATCGCGAATATCTTTGACCATACGTATCAGTATTCTTCCGTCGGCGATCGCATCCCGCACAGTCCGCCGGGTAACGGCCCCTATATCTTCAGGATTTTCCGCCGCCACCTGAAAGGCAATGGGAATAGTGATCTCCGCCTTATACAGATCAGCCAGATCATAAACAAATGATCGCTCATGCCCCGTATGAATAAAACCAAGACCGGGGGCGCATCCCAGTGCTGTAATCACACTATGGGCCACCCCGTAAAGACAAGCATGAGCAGCGGAAAGCGCCATATTCACCGAATCGCCGGCTGTAAAATCGTTGGGATCATACTCCCGGCCACTCCAAGTAACCCCTGTTTCCTTTGCATTTTTCCGATAGATCGAACGCACTCTGGCCCCCTCCCGCCCCCGGAGCTGTTGCATGGTCAGTTTGCCCACATCTTCCTCTGTAAAACGCTTGGCATACATCCGGCGGGCAACCGCCAAGCGGCTGCGGGTATTGGAAACCAGCTTAGCCTGGGCAACTAACATTTGGGAGGAATGAGTCAGCGGCCGCCCGTGAGCATAATATCTGACCCCCCGTTCCCCGACCCAAATTACACTGGCTCCGGTATCACCGATCAGTTCCATCGCGCGGTGCGAAATGTTGCTTCCCGGCCCCAACATAACGACACTTAAAGCGGCAGCCGGTATATGGACCGTTCCCCGTAAATCGGTGACAGTGATCGCGCTGTCCTGGCGGTTGATTAGACAGCGTTCCAAGTATAGGAAAGAGATCCTTTCCCGCATGGTGGGCAGCGCTTGGAGTTGGGGGCGCTCCATACCCGGGATCTTTTTCATGGCGTCACCCCAACAATGGTCAGCAAACCACAGCCAAAAGCTTTGCCCCGCCCTATTCCCCGGACTAGTGCGCAGAGAAACAGGGACACGTCGGTCACCTCCAGAATCCCTTCAAAGGTAGCAATGCCCAACGTTATAAAATTGCGCTGGCGCCGGAACCGGCGGAACTCCCGGTGCACAACACGAAAAGAGCCTTCAGCCACCGCAAATCCGTTTTTCCCCGCCCGCTCGAACAGCCATTCCTCCTGTTGCCGTACCGTCACATGAGCATAGACCTTGCCGCGCCCGGCCGACCCTTCTTTTACCTCGGGGGCATCCCGAACGCTGTGAACCGGATTAGCCCGTAATCGAAACCGCCATTTTTGGCCGGTTTTTATCTGATCCATTAAGGGCGTGTAGTTTTTTGTTTTCCATTTCTGTTCGGCCTCCGGCCAGCCAAACTGTTCTACCACGTGGGTAAAATCCGGCTTTCGCTTGCCGAGTACAAGCAGAAAAGTATCGGGGCCCAGTCGATCTATTCGCCAGAGGTTGCGGCTTTTTACCGCCGTTTCCTCCGGCGGGAAACTGCTTTCCACGGCGGCATGGATTATATGAGGTGAGGACAGAGCCGCCATAGTCTCCCTCCGCCGCGTATTCAAAGCGATTCTTGAGAGATACATCTCGTTTATCCCTCCCATCCGATCATGGCATCATGTTCAGTTGGCGCCTCATGAACCTGTTCTGTCGGGGGGTCGTTACTAATAACCTCAAAGGTATCCCTTACCATCCGGAAACCATACTGGCGGTGCCGCTGATTGAAAGAAAGCGGTAAATCCCGCCGTAGAAATACCCCCGCGTCACCAGAATGGGCATCGCAAACAATCGCCAGTCGAACCGGTTCGGATCTTCTATTTCTTTTAAACCATGCCCTGGCCTGCCAGGGCTCTTCAACCAGGGCCTGCTGTAAACCGAGCTGTCGCACCCCGAGCACTAAACGCCCCACCGGCGGGCAGGAACGGCGCCCTAGATAAAGTGGGAAAAATGGGTTTTGGAGCGCGTCCTCCAACCGGTATAGGAAATTCTCTTCTCCCTCCAGGCCCGCTAAAAACACGGCGTCCGCCAGGTAGTGACGGGTGGTCACAAAGGACGTTTTGGCTGATCGGGCCACATGGTAATCCTGAAGGAATTTTCCCGGTTGATCGATCCTGACCCCGAAACGAAGCCCGGCCAGGTCTTCCAACCCTTCCTCCCGCCGGCGTCCCAGGGCTGCGGCTAAAAGCCCGATCACCCCGCTTTTGGTGGGTTCCCTGGCCGAATCACGATTTTCAAATTTACTGGCGATCCCCCAGGATTGTAGGGGGGCTGCCAGACGCAACAACAGGGTGCTCATACCTCCACCCCACCCTCCTCCAGGCAACCGCCTACAGCCAGTCCGATTTTATCAAGTAATCCGCTTAATTCCAGTTTTTCCCCCAACCCGGCCAACTCATCTCCGATGGAGGTAATATATGTTATTTCCGGGGGGTCAAACAAATTATCATAGATCTTACCCGTATAGTCTGCCAAGACTCTTGCAGATTCCGCCAGGTAACCGCCCCCCCTTATTTTAACTGGTCGCTCAAAGGCACCGACCAAATTGAGCGGCTGATCCCGGCGCACGGTGATCATTACCGCATAAGGCGGTGTGTTGTTGGCAAAAGTATTGATTTTTCCTGTCGGCATGGCAAGAATAAAAGCGCGGACAAATTCTACGATGGCTTTAACGGTAGCTGTATGATCGACCAGGTTTTCCTTTAAGTCGTGGGCGGCAACCGTTGCATACCGGTAAAGGGTGGATGAATTAAATTCGATCGTACCGATCATCCCGGCTCCCGCCTGATCCTCCGGCGTACGATCATCCTTGGCCGTATAATAATCGTATTCGTTTTCTATTTTATGGGTCGAAAGAGCATGGGCCACCTGGGCGGAAGCATCTGTATTTAAAACCGGATCGTCGGCCACCATACGGCCAAACAATGCAATATCCACTCCTTTGCCCGCATTAAGCGCCGCCTGCACCTCCCTCTTGCTTGGCAACGGATCTATCAGGGCCAAACGGGCCATGCTCTCCGCCTGTTTGTAGCTCATAAAAAAAAGCGCCTTCGCCTCTGCATCCTTTGTACTAACTCCAGCCCGGTTGATTATTTTTTGGGCTAATTCTTTCGCTTCCGTTTCGCTTTTATCGAACAGGTCTTGAATCTGAACTGCAACCTTATCCACAATTTTTTTGGTGCGCTCACTCAGCTCCACCTCACGAAAGTACTCCTTAAACATTTCCCGCATGGCATGTTTCCAGGCCTGGGACGAAACCCGAGCCCGACGGACACCGCCGTACATCGCCGTTTTCGGGCTTCCCGTATCATCTCTGTTTACACAACTGGGCGGCATCGACTGGATCACATGCACATCAACAAATACCCTGTTTTTGTAATTATTCATTTTGATCCTCCTCATTTTTTGTTGCGGTGCGGTGCCGCGCCATCCGATAATAATCTTCACCCCAGCGCAAACGCACCCGGTTTCTTTGTTCATCAAATTGATACCAGAATAAATCCTCCGCCAACTGCGGATAATCAAGGGGAATAGCCTCGGTTTTGAGCAGCTGGATTATACCCCGGGCATGATACGCCAGCTCGGTGAACTCAGCGGTGATTACCGCATCGAAACGTCTTTTAATTGCCGGTTCCCGCTCACTATCCCGGTTAACCAACAAACCTACCGCCGCCCCCAGGGAATTGCCGTTCTCGTTATCCTCCTTATCCCGGCCTAGACTCATCGGCCGATCCTGACCCTGCTGATGCAGGGCGAACAGAGTTAGGGCAGTATAGATCGCCCATTCCGAGTAACTGGGATCACTTCCTTGGCCGTAAAACGTTTCCGGCATCCCCTCCAGGAATATTTCGAACAGTTCCGGCAGCTCCCCCGGTTCCTTGCCGATCCCCCGGCGCAGTTTGGCCAAACCGGCCCTACTCCAGGGGCTTCCCTCCAAAAGACGATCGATTTTTCTCCGGGTAAATTTTTTGATCAGGTAAGCATTACCTTTTTCTTCCCCCACGCCTTTAGCCTCCTTCCTTTAAAGTGCGTACCAGATTTTGACGGAATTTAGCCCATGCCCCCGGAGCAGTATACAAATTACGTTCAGATCTACTGCCTCTTTTTTCCTCCACCCAGCGGCCAATTATGGCCTTTTCACCCGCTTGGCCGGCGATCTCTTCGCCCAGCTGCAAAAGGATCCGCTTTAAGATCTCTTTCCACTCCTGCTCCGCAACGGTCAGATCTGTTTTCCGGGGATCAATATCCGCTAACCATTTCCGGAAGGGTTCGTCCATACGGTAATAGGCTTCTGCTTTTACCCGGCTCGCCTCTCCCGCCCCGGCCCTATAATGCAAACTATCACTATCACCGGCGGCTTTAGCTAAATCGGCAGCCAGGACGGATAACCAGTAAACACAACGATCGGTAAGGGAAAGAAGCGCGGAAACCCGTATCACCCAAGCTTGTCCAAGTTTGGTAATCATGTTTGCGTTAATGGTTAAGGAATCTTGAAACCCATCGGTCACAAAAAAATCCTTATCCCCATATTTAACCCCGGCTGTTTGAAAAGTGACCATGTGATTTAAAATGCCTTTATCCTTGAGCAGGGCCAACCAGCGGACTACCCCGGGTTTCCTGAGTCCCTCCTCCGCCGCCAGCAAAGCGGGAAAATCCCTCCACAACTGCCGTGAAACATCATGCCGTTTGGGGGAATATATATTTTCCTTTTTATCCTTTCTCCAGAGCGTCATTTGTTCCGTAAAGGCATTTTCCTTGAAAAAGAAGTCACCACCTAATAAGCGATATCCGATCACCTGGTCACCTTCCCTTTGCAAAAGAAGGCGTCTTGATTGTAAAGTAAGCATTGGGGGCCAATCCCGAGGAAGGGGAATTTCTGTTCGTTCACCCGCCCGAGGTTCATCAAGTTCCCATACCGCATCACTGTTTTCCCAGGGTTTATTGTTTTCGTCCAGGAGAATGAGATTCAACATCAGGGTCTCAAAGAGGTTGACGCCCTTTGCATAAACAATCCCGATCTTTCCAAGCCAGCCGGCACCCGGGGAGGGCATATTCTGGCGACGCACAGAAGGTTTGTTTGAGGTGTCGTCAAATGCATTCAAGTAAAGCAACCAGCGGGCAGCCTCGGCAAAAGTCACAGCATATTTTTCTTTTCCGGTCCTTACCGGAAACAACCTCACCTTGTTGCCGCTCTCCAACAGATTCCCCAGTAGCTTTGCCGCAGTATACCGCGTCCCACAATGCAACCCCGCCACCTGATAAAACGGTAGTTCCGGATGGAAAAGAAAAAAGCGATCTTCGTAATGGCCCAACCTTTTTTGAAGCGGTTCCATCGGAAACTGTTTGTGTTCCCACAAGTCTTTCCACCGTTGAAGTGCTTCCCCCGTATCCCGGAGGGGCTTACGTACCCCCCCCATATCCGCCCGGGTGAAGGTGGCGAATAGCGCCGCCAACAGCAGACGCAGGACGGCTACATCCTGGGCCGGCAGTTCACCGGCCAGGCCACGGAGTTCATGGGCCCGCTCCAAAACCGACAGGAGCGATACTTCTTCCGTACCCCCTTTCAGGTTTAAAACCATAATCCAGGGTTCATAGAGCAAATTAAATCTCGCTTCCTGCATCCCCATCTCCTTCTCCAATTTTTTTGGAAAATAGGCCATAGCCTTGATCGTAGTGCAGGCGGTATCCGCAAAGTTCCGTTTGAAACTGTTGATCGAGCACCAGAAACAGCTCGCCCCTAAGGTAATGGGATTTCTGCCATTCAGACAGATCCCGTAGGGCTATTTCCTCCAGTGCCGCGATGGTCTGATCCAGTTTAAAACATAGCCCCAGGGGAAGCTGTATGCTGCACTGGGCCATGGCCTTGGCCAGGTCCAATGGCGGGGGTTGATCCACAGGTATTGGATAGCCTCCATATTTCACCAGCCAAGGCAGCATATAATAGCCCTCACCCAGTTTCTGCACCACCAGAACTTCCAAGCTGTTTTCCGTATCCCGCACCGCCGCCTCTCCCCGCTTTCCCGAGGGATCATCATCGCGAACGTCTGTGTCCAGCCAGCCGACTAAATCCCCCGACCCCCGATATGGCTCAACAATTTGAAACACCTTTGCTTGGGCGACCTTCCTGGCCATTTTTTGGTCCTGCATTTCTTTGGCCGAAGCGTACTCGGATTGGATATCCGGAGGTAACTTTCTCGTCACCCCCTCCGCCCAGTAGGCCTCTTGGACCATCCACGAAATATCATCTGGTATCATTAAAGTTGCCGGAAGAAGGGTTTTGGTGTTCATTAAAAGATATTTCCCATAAATCAGCTCAGCACCGCGATCAAAGCCTGAATCGTCCATCCCAGTAATATAGCAGCGGGGGTTCCGCAATCGGGAGGGACGTTGGCGCTCATGACGGTGTAGACGGCCGATACGCTGAATCAGCAAGTCCATGGGGCAAATATCGGTGATTAAAAGATCAAAATCCAGATCGCAGCTCTGTTCAAAAATTTGGGTGCCGACAACAATGCAGCGTTTCGGGCGCCTCCCATTCTTTGCCCCATCGGCGCCCAATGCGGCAAAAAGATCATTTTCCATTTGAGCCCGATCGATTGCCAGAAAACGGGAGTGCAACAATTGCACTTCGTTACCGTAGATCTGTTTCAGGGTGAAGGCAATTTCCTGAGCGCGTTTTACGGTGTTCACAATAATTCCGGCACACCCACCCCCGGCCAGGAGGTCAGCCAATTCTTCCATTATTTGTTTGTCAGCAGATAATACATTAATCCCAACCTCAAGCGTACGTTGCTCGCCGCTAACCTGCTTCTGTTCAACCTTTTCACCGGTTGAATAAGTGACAAGGGGATAGCCAAGAGTCGTTGCCCAGTCGGGCAAGGGAGGTATTTCCGGTTTTCCCTGATCAAATATCGGATCGAACTGACCCGCCTGTTCATTCTCCCGGTTTAAATAGGCGTCAAGCATCTTTTTCCGTTTATCACCCGGCAGGGTGGCCGAAAGAACGATTACCGGTACTCCGTAAGCACCCAACCAGTTCAACACTTTGTACAGGTACTGGCTCATATAGGCATCATAGGCATGGCATTCGTCCAGGATCACCACTTTATTGGCTAGCCCGAGGTGCCGTAAAGCCAGGTGTTTCTGTTTTAAAGCCGCCATAAGCACCTGATCGATGGTCCCGATCACAAAATCGGCCAGAATCCCTTTCTTGCGCCCGGAAAACCATTCATGAACAATAATGGCATCATCTGCAGTTTCTTCGCTTTCCGATCCCAGCCCCCAAAACCCGCCTTCTTCTTCCGTTGCCTGCTTGATCCGGCCGTACAGCTCATTTAGATCAGCCTTGCCGTGGGCTAAATAGACAGCGTGCTCCACCCCATCTTCCAGACGGCCGATCCAGTGACAGATCCTTAAAAACAAGCCATTGGCGCTGGCCTGGGTAGGCAAAGCGAAAAATATACCACTCCGTTTAGTTCTCCCCGCCAAAACCTCGGCTGCCGCCAGAGCAGCTTCGGTTTTTCCTTCGCCCATCGGCGCCTCCAAAACCACTATCCCCGGCTTTATCACATTTTCCACAATGTTCAACAACGCAGTTTGGATAGGACGGGGTTGTCCAAATCCAAACCTTCTTGCGTATAGTCGGCCCCCTACCTGCCGCCACCCGTGGCCCGGGTTCCAGCATGCAGGAAGATCGAGTTCCTCCCAAGCTTTTCTTGCACGCATCAACAATGTCTCTACACTGGTGGATAGATCTATATAGGGAAATATAATCTCATTGCTAACTATCCAATCTGCCATAATGACCAAGCCGCAGAGCAGCACCTGAGCCCCGAAATCGGGTTTCCAAAGCCGAGCCTCCTGCCCTGATGCACCGGCCAGTTGCAACGCAAAGGCTAATAATCCTTGCTGGGCCTCGCGCCACATCTCCTGCCCTCGCCCCCAGCCCAGATCAGTGAGATAAGATGTTTTCAGGTGGTAAAGTTGTATAATATTGGGCGGCTGTCCGTGGTGTCCGCCGGTGATCCCGGCCAGCTCCCGCGGTAAACCAGCCCCTTCCAAAATCAGTTGGGAGGCCCAAAAGTGCCTTGCCTCCCTGGGATGAAAGTAGTTTAAAAGAGGCAACCCCGCTTCAGTTAACTGGGTGCGTAGTTGTTCATCGAGCTCCGTGGGGCCCAGTTTACCCTGGAAAGCGGGAATCGCCTTACCTATATCGTGGGCCGCGGCCAGAAAAACAAAACAAGGCAACGCCGCATCATCGTAGTCGGCGGCATGCTTTCCAAACAGTTTAAGCCCGCGAGCAATCCTTCGTTTGGTCCCTGAGGGGAGCCAGTGCTGCCACAGAAGCGCCGCCGTTTCTGCAGCATCGGTCATATGTGCTAGCAGGGGAAGCCACTTGCTCTCTTGCGCCATCCTAGATTTTTTGGCCCAAAGAGTCCGCATCCGCCAACCGTTTAAATCCATTGCTCCACCCTTTTTCTGCAGAAACCGTATTGGTAAGTAGAAAAATCTACAAGTGCAGATAATATTGGGACAACTCTACTTGATTCTACCTTATTCGCACAAGTTTTGGTAGGGTATGTCCTTTGCTTCGGTTGTCAGGGATTAGCCGCCGCAGCAGCAAATCTTTTTTAAAAGTTTTTCGGGATCTCCTTGACAACCAGGTTTACTGGATGTAAACTTAAGCCGAGCTGATAACTTCTACCATGGGGGTTTTAAAATGGTTGATTACCGGCTGGCGGAACAGGAATCCAAATTCGCCGAACTGATCTGGGCTCACGCACCGATCAACTCGACCGAGCTGGTCCGGTTGTCGGCCCGGGTGATGCGCTGGAAAAAATCCACCACCTACACGATCTTGCGCCGGCTCTGCGAGCGGGGCCTATTTAAATGCGAAAACGCGGTGGTCTCCGCTGTGATCAGCCGCGATGAATTCTATGCCGGCCAAAGTCGCCGTTATGTGGAGGATACTTTCGGCGGTTCCCTGCCCAGGTTCATCGCCTCTTTCATCGGCGGTCGGAAACTTTCTGCTAAACAGGCGGAAGAACTGTTGCACCTGATCCGGCAGCACCGGGAGGATTAACCATGAACGATCTCTTTTTATCCGTTTTAAACATGAGCTTTACCGGGGCGTTCGTGATCGTTGTGATCATTTTGGCTCGACTTCCGCTTAAAAAAGCTCCCAAGTTCATTTCTTACCTGTTATGGGCCGTGGCGGGCTTCCGGCTGGTCTTTCCCTTTTCAATCGAGAGCCTGTTCAGCCTGCTCCCTGTCGCTGCTGCGCCTGGCGGCGGGCCGACCCATCCTGAACGGCAGCCCCCTGGCCTTTGGAGAAGGCGGCATGAAAGAGAGAATTAAAAACGTGTTGAACTACAGGAAGCCTTCACGCTTGATCATCATTGCCGCCGTTATTCTGGCGGCGGCGCTCACGATCGGCCTGGCGCTGAATCGCGCCGGCGGGAACCGGGCCAAGGCCGGCGAAACTGAACCCCCGCTTCCTAGACTGACCATCACCACCCCCAGAGAGATTTATTCTCCGTTCATGAGCTCCATCTTCGGTTTTGAACTGGTGGTGCAGGGAGCCCCGCCAAATACGGTGGAGTTCAACTATGTTTGCCGGCGGGGATCCTTTTGCACCTACAACGAAGGCCGGATCAAAGACCGGGGAGATAATGTCACTACCACAAAGACGATCTATTGGACAGCCTTTTCGGGAAAGGACCAACAATTTATAACGAAGGACGGTGATATTTTAATTTCGGTGACCGCCCTTGACGGGGAGGGCCAAACCCTGGCCTCCGGAAGCGCCGTTGTGCGGGGCGAAGACGGGGGGGCGTTGTTTAAATTCCTGGGGGAAAAACCATCCGATCAGTTTTCAAATGGAGAGCCCGCCCCGGCCGGTGACGGTTCAGAAGAGGCCCCTTCTTCCGGAACCGCGCTGTCAACCGAGCCCGCAGAGTTGATCCGAAACGAACTGGCCGCCACCGGTTTCAAGATCATCGCGGTGCATGAATACGGGGAGCACTTTTTAGAGCATTCCACCATCACCTCACCTGCAGGCAGCAAAGTGGAGCAGAACGAGGTGACGACGGTTCATGCCGAATATGAGGACCAGAACGGGGATCCGGTGGTTATGAATTACACCCTGCGCCGGCCGGTAAGCGGTGAAAGCGGGTGGAGCCACGGGGAGCCGATTCCGTGGATCGATCCGCAAGGCCGGCTGGACCGGACCGTACCCCAGATTCTCACCGCAGAGCCTTATGCCTCCGCCGCTGCGGCGGCCCGAGAATACTACCGGGAGCTGGGATATGCGCAAGAAGACGATATCGCCATATGCTCCCTCCAGGCGGATTACTCCGGTGAAAGCGAGGCATTTTTAAGCAGGCTGAAGGACGAAACTGTAACCCTGAACGTTCAGTTTTCCAGTGATCCCAAAAGTCATCCCCTGCGGGCCATTGTCCTCACCCGGAAGGCGGGGGGCGGGTGGGAGATCGTTCGGGCGGATTGACCCGAAAACACGGGGAGAAACATGAAGGAGAAGTATGCTCACACGAAAAGGCGACCTGCTACACGGCGCCCGATAGGCGCCAGATATTGACACACTGATTACTGCCTTACCCAAAAGCTCGCGCGACGCTCTTCACCAACCTGGCGGCGGTGATTCACCCTCTTCAATATAGGGCGCCCTGCTTTTCTTGATTTTCCTGATCCCGCCCCGGGGGTCGGGATCATCCCCTTGATAGCGCGGTATAATATGCAGATGCAGATGAAAGACGGTCTGCCCGGCGGAAGCACCAACATTGACGCCAATGTTATAGCCATCGGGCTTGTACTTGGCGTCAAGAATATCTTTCACCTGAAAAATGAGGGCATTAATGGCCGCGATCTCCTCCGTTGTCGCCTCAAAAAAACCGGCCACATGCCGCTTCGGTACAACTAAAACATGGCCCCTGTTGACCGGAAATTGATCGTAAAATGCCTTGGCCAGTTCATTCTTACAAATAAGCTCCGCGCCCTGCTTGGCGCAAAACACGCATCCCCCCGGCAGCTCATCCAACCTTGTCACCCCAATATCCAGTATTCGTAATTACCAAAATAAACCGGTCATTACGACGAATTAGTTTCTTTTCCATGAAGTTATCCCCCCTTTGGCACGATTAGAAAACCCGGGCGCACCGCCGGCGGTTCGGTGAGTTTTATTCATACCGTAACGCTTCAATGGGGTCGAGCAAGGCCGCCTTATTGGCCGGATAATACCCGAAAAATATACCGATGGCCAGGGAAAAACCGACGGAAAGAATGATGCTGGAAAGCGTGGGAAACGCCGCCGCGCCGATCAGCGAGCTTCCAATAAAGCCGAGCAGGGCGCCGCCGGCGATGCCGATAATCCCGCCGATTAAACAGACAATCATGCTCTCGACAATGAACTGCACCCGGATATTGCCGTTTGTCGCTCCGAGGGCCTTGCGCGTCCCGATTTCCCGGGTTCGCTCCGTGACCGAGACCAGCATGATATTCATGACGCCGATGCCACCGACCAGCAAGGAGATGCCCGCAATAACGGAAAGGGCTATGCTGATCGTCCCCATGATGGTGTTAAACGAATCCATCAGGCTCTCCATGCTCATGGCGCGGATCTGGTAATCGGGGTTGCCGGCATAGTAGCGGTTCATGAATTCCTCCGCCCGGTCGGCAAAGGCGATGCTGTTGGTGGAACCGGAAGCGCGAAGGGTGAAATTCGAATAACCCTGCTCCGCCCCGGCCACCTTTTTGGCAGTCGATACCGGAATATAGATCGGCGTGCTGAGGTCTTTTTCCGATGCGATGGAAAAACCCATCACGGAGGCTTCATACTTATAAACCCCGACAATATTGAAAGCAAGTATCTCTTGCCCCATATACACAATTAACTCCTGGCCCAGCGCGGCGGCTGTATCCCCGCCATACAAGTTGTTGACCAGTTTATGGGAAACAACGGCCACGTTTCGCTTCCCCTCCACATCCCGGTCGAACAGCACACGGCCTTTTAACAGCGTCACGGAATTGACTTGAAAATAGTCCGTATTCACCCCGGTTAAATTGATATTGGCATAACTTCTGCCGATTTTCGCCTGACCGCTGCCCGCATTTTCCGATAGGCTGACCCCGTCGATCTCCTCCGGAAAACGGTTGACCAGCGCCTCAACCATTTCCGTTGTAATCAGGTCGTCCACGGCAATGTTATTTACGCCGCCGAAATGCATCATTCCCGGATTGTCGAGATCCCGTTCTTGCAGGAGAATGGTAATATTGGTCGCGCCCAGGGAACCGAGGGAGCCGGAGACCGACCCGCTGAGGCCGCTTCCGACGGTCAAGATCCCGATTACCGAAGCGATGCCGATGATAATTCCCAGCATCGTCAGCAAGGCCCGCATCTTATTCGCCTTCAAGCCCTCCCAGGCGAGGCGGATATTTTCTCCCAAAATCATGCCGCTGGACGCCCCCCATCGCCGAACAGCAAGCCGTCGCGCATAATCAAGATCCGTTCTGTCTCCCGGGCCAGCTCCCTGTTGTGCGTAATCAAGACGATGGTTTTACCCTGTTCCCGGTTCAGGGTCAGGAATAAATCCATGACCAACCGGCCGGTTTTGCTGTCCAGGGATCCGGTCGGTTCGTCCGCAAGGATGATCGCCGGGTCGTTGGCCATCGCCCGAGCGATGGCCACCCGTTGTTTCTGTCCGCCCGAAAGCTCGTTCGGCAGATGGTTCAGGCGGTCTTCCATCCCCACCATGGCCAGCAACTCGACGGCGCGCCGGCGGCGTTCGCGCCGGTCGACTCCGGCGTACATCATCGGCAGCTCCACGTTTTTCAGGGCGTTGGTCCGGGGAATGAGGTTGAAATTTTGGAAAACGAACCCTACTTTGCGGTTGCGTATCGCCGATAGCTCCCCATCCGCGGCATGCTCAATTACCGTCCGGTCAAGAATGTAACTGCCGCTGGTAGCCCGATCGAGAGCGCCGATAATATTCATCAAGGTAGACTTACCGGAACCGGAGACGCCGACAATGGCTATGAACTCACCTCTTTTGACGGTGAGATCGATCCCGTGCAGGATTTCCAGTTCATGCGGCTCGCCAATATAGAAGCGTTTGACGACGTTGTGCATCTTTATAATTGGTTCGCCCATCACATCACCCCGCTATCCCCCGAAAAAAGGTGATCTCGCCGGCGCTGAACGGCTGATCAAGGTAACTTCTCTGCCGACCAAGTGTTGGTAATCGTCCGGCTCATTGAGAACCCGCAGGCCGGCAGAAAGATCGCTGCCGCTAATAGCAATGGCAAGATCGTTTTCAAGCTCCGGCGTTACCGCCAGCTCCTGGAGCAGGTAGGCGTCGCCCGGCCGTTCTTCCAAAATTAAAATACATTGTTCTCCCGCCGAATTGAGGTAAACAGCGTCATAGGGCACGCTGAGGACCTTCTCCTGCTGCTCGATAATATAATTCAGCCGGACGCTCATCCCGATCCGGAGGCGGGTATCGGATGAGGTCACCTTGACTTTAGCCGCGAATTCCCCGTCGCCGGAGGGATCCGTTAAGCCTTGAGCAGTTTTCCGCGCCGTCGGCGCAATGGAGAGAATCTCGCCGGCATAGACGTCGCTCCCCGTTGCGTTCGATTTGATACTGACCGGCATGCCGGCGGCAACTGTGCCGATATCGTATTCCTTCACGGTAGTTTCAATAATGAGATCGTGCACGTCTTCGATGACAAACAGCAGCCCGGAACCGGATGAACCGACCATGGCATAGACCGCCGTGACCGTGCCGGCCACCGGTGCGGTGATATTGGTGGAATTAAGTTCTACCCGCAATTGGTTTAAACCCACCCGGGCTACGGAATTGTCGGCATTGATTGTGGCGCTGTGGAGGGAATTCGCGTAGGACTGAAGTTGGTTTTCCGCCGCCAGGAGCGCCGCCTCCCGGTTCTTCAGAGCCTCCCGGTAGGCCCGCTCGGCGCTGTCGACCGCGTCGGCATAATCGGCCAGCATATTGTCAGCGTTGGTCACGGCGGCATTGTATTGCGCCCTCGCCAAATCGTAGTTTTGTTTTGCCTTTTCCAGTTCCCCTTCCGCTTTAGCCTGGTCGGAGAGGGCCTTGTCGTAGGCGGTTTTCTTTTCCGCAACCTCCGCTTCCGCCTCCGCAATCCGTTCCTCCAGTTCTGCAGGGTCCTCCCCTGACCCGGACTCGAAAAGCTTTTCCAATCCGGCCAACTCATTTTCAGCCGCCGCCAATTGATTACAGGCCTCAATTACCCTGGCCCGGATCCCGGCCAGGACGTCCTCCGCCGCATCCAGAGCCAGTCTGGCGTTACGCCGCGCCGATTCCTGGCTGAGCAGGGTGGTGTTTTCCCCGGCATCCAACGTCTCCCGGTAACGCTCATAGGTCTTAAGCGCCCGGGTATAGTTCTCGTAGGCCGCATCGACCTGGGCCTCGGCACTGTTTAAACTGGGATTGAGGCCCTTTTCCAAGGCCTCTTTGAACTGCGCGTAGCTGTCCCGGGCGGCTTTGATCGCCTGTTCACTACCGGCGGCGGAGACTTTTAGACCCGCCTCCTGACTTTCAATCTGATCCGCGATCCGCCGATCATCCAGCTTGGCCAGAAGCTGCCCTTCTTCGACCGCGTCGCCCAGCTCCACATAAACGTCCTCCACCATTGCGGTCAAAGTGGAATAAACGAAAGTGCTTGCCGCGCTCTCTACCGTGCCGGTCGCACTGATCGAGTTGCTAAAGTCGGTATAGGCCAGCACTGTCGTCGCGTCAAAGGGGAGCGAGAACTTTCCCGTTTCGGCTCTTCGGTCCAAGATAAGGACGGCGGCGATGAGAAAAATGAGCAGGCAAAAAATAGCAACAATGACCCTGCTTTTCTTTCCCTTCCCCCGAGGACTGGTCTTTTCAGACGGGTGGTCGGGTTCGGCCTGATCCCGCCTGGCAAACTTCGCCCGCACCGCATTTTTTACTGAATTTAATCCGGCGGCAATCCCTTTTCCCATGGTCTGTTTTTTCGCCTCTCCTATCGCTTGATCGGACCAATACACCCTTCCGCGGCGAACATATGTTTCTGTGCAAGTGCGGAAAACCGTTTCACCAATCGCACGAACTCAATTGTATCCGCTTCGCCCATTTCGGTAAATATCTGCGCCATGAAGCCATGAATTTCTTTTAGTTCTGTTTTGATCCGCCCCCGGCCCGCCGCGGTAATTGTCACCAGAATGTTGCGGCGGTCCTCCGGATCAATTTCCCGTTTGATTTCACCCTTTTTTTCCAAAGCGCCGAGCAATGCGGATATCCGGGCCGAACTGCTTTGCAGCGCCGCACTTAATTCGGAGGGAAGCGCCTCCGTGTTTCGCGCCGACAAAAAATGCAAGACGAACAGTTCGCCCTTGTTGGTTCGATTGATATTATCGATCATGTTATTTTGATTGTTCAGCATGAACTGATTGATCGAATCTATTGCCTCTTCAACGTAGCGGGGGCAGTTATTTTCGGCTGTTGACGGCATGGCCGATCCCTCCTCGTATGCAGGCCGACCGGAACCAAATCAATGGTTAATGGTGTTAATGATTAATAGTGTTAACCAGAACCTATTATAACACCGGGCTTCCTTTTTGTCAGGTAGAATAATTTTTTCCGATCGGGGTCCGGCTGAACTCCCTTTGGAGGAAAATATTCCTTGACGGGGAACTAGATCTAAGGGTGATCAATCTCTGACCGCGTTGCGATCAGGCAGCAGACAACTTCAGCAGGCGGGGTTGAAATGAAAATGGTCGGTGGGGCATTAAAATTAAAAAAGAAGGCCCGCGGCTACATCTTGAGGCTGGCGGCCCAGAAGGTTCTGGGTTTATTCTTCTACCTTGCCGGATCCGGCCGGCTGATGAATACACGGGCATGGGTTTATTTTGCGCTCTACTTCTTGACCGGTCTGGCCATCATCCCCGTCTATAAACTGAACCCGGAAATATTGGTGCAGCGGGGAAAAATAGTGACCGGTTCGCCGCGATGGGACAAGGTTTTACTGGCCCTGTACTGGTTGCTGGACTTTTTTATCATCTACCTGATCGCGGGGGCTGAAGCAGAGGGAAAAGAGCCCCTGACGGCAATGTTTTGGGCGGGAACGGCCCTGCTTCTGGTTTCAGCCGCCCTTTCCTTGGCGGCGGTGCTGGCCAACCCCTTTCTGGAATCGACCGCCCGAATTCAAACCGAACGGGGTCAAAGGGTAATCAGCGATGGAGTCTATGCCCTTGTCCGCCATCCCGCCTATTTGGCCATATTACTCTTTTGCCTGGCCAGGGTATTCATCTTCGCCACGCCGCTGACGGGCGTCACGGCAGGGGTGATCGGGACCATAATCGTCATCAGAACAGGCCTGGAAGATAGAATGCTCAAAGTTCAGTTGGAGGGTTATGCGGAGTACTCGCGGAAAACAAAATACAGGCTGCTCCCCTTTATATGGTAGGGAGGCGGCTATGCGGGCGCGGTCCTTTCCGGTATGAATACCATGGAACAATGTGAAGCTGTTCATCAGCGATCGCGGAAAGGCGGAGACAAAAGATATTGCTGCTGTTTTAAAGGCGATCTATGATCTCATGGGGGAAAACAGTTATCGCTCCGCCGGCGCAATCTTCCGGGGAACTCCTTTGCAATGTTTCACAGCCGGGCGGGCGCCCTGGATTATCATAACTAAAACCCCTTCTCCGAGTATTTCTACCGGCTCCGTTCCCTGATCAGAAGCAGGCTCAGCAGGAAAATGGCCACGGCAAAACCGAGCTGGATCAGGATGCCGGCATAAATGAGAGCCGGGTTCTTTACGGCCAGCGCCCCCAGCTCCCCGAGAGCGTCATTGACCCGGATGAACCAGTAGGAGGGCAGGAATCTGGCCACCGCCAGCACCGGTTTGCTCATCACCGACTGGGGCACAAATACTCCCCCGAGGAAACTCATCCCCAAAGCGGTGGCATTGATCAGCCCCGCCTGGGCCCCCCGGCTTCTCACAAAACCGCCGGCCAAAAACCCGATCGCGCTACAGACTGCGGCAAATACCAGAGTATTGAGGAGATAGAACCCGATCAGCCCGGAGGGGAGCAGGTTCCGCCCGTGTAGGATAAGACTGCCTGCCATGAGCAGCCCCCAGCAGCCCAGGGCGAACACCCCGTGACCGGCGGCCAGCTGCAGCCCCATGCAGCGCCGGGGGAGCGGGGCGGCGAGATTGCGCCGGTAGAGGTCGGGTTTGTTAAAAGCGATCATGATCGAGCTAATTCCGGTGATGATCATGGCCAGCAAAGCGTAAGCGCAGTAGGCAAAATAGTAGTGATATCCCTGCAGATAGCCGTTTGCCGCGCCGGTGGATTTCATGGTTACCCGGATCCCGGCGGCCAGATCCGCCCTGGTCGCCGCGACCAGGGACTCCTGGGACTCTTCCCCGCCGTAGATGCGGTAAAGCCGGGCCGTGTTCAAAAAACGGTCGATCCCCAGATCGATATAGTAACTGCCGGTCGAGCCGGGAACCACAACCTTCTCAATGGCCTTGTCGCCTCCGGCCATGAAATCCTCCGAAAAACCCGCCGGGATGATCGCGATGTACTCCACCTTGCGGAAAAAAAGAGCGTCTTGAAGTTCCTCCCGATCATCGGCCAGGGGCGCCACCCGGCCGGTCCGGGAGAGATGTTCGGCCAGACCCCGGGCCAGGGGCGCGTCGCCGTCCCGGTTAATCACCGCCAGCGGGGTCCGGGTAGGCTCGAACAGCCCGGTTGTCGATCCGGGGGCCGTGAAGGAGAAGAGCAGCGCCAGGCCCATGAAAACGGAGAGGCTGATCGCCAGCGGGAGCAGCGACCCCCGCATAACCTTGAAATAGGCCTTAAAGACTGGCATATCTTTCCCTCCTCAGCCGTAAAAAGCTCAGCCCCGACATCATCGCCGCAAGCAGGCCCAGCAGGACGATATTGATCCAGAAGCGGTGCAGGGTCTCATAGGTGTAAAGGCTGTAAAAGGCATCGGCGATCAGGGCCGCCGGGTTGATGTAGGCAAGAACGGGCGCCCTGGTGGCGACAATATATTTCATGTCGACCCACATCAGGCCGGCCAGAAAGCACATGGTCATGCTGACGCCGAGGAGGAACCCGATCTTGACCCCCTCGCCTCCGCGAACGATCGTCCCGGTGAAATTGCCGAAGGAGACGCCGGCCAGGCACCCGGCCAGGCAGGTCAGAAGAACATGGCCCAGATGATGGCCAAAGCCGATCTTCAAAACCAGCATCAGGTAGGCCAACAGGACCAGCACCTCAAAATAGCTGAGCACCACTGCCGCCAGCGTATCGGAAAGCACCACCTGGAGCTTGTGGGTGGAGGCCGCGCTGCGCCGGGCCCCCCGCGCCGATAGATCGGCCTGCAGATCGATGGTATTTTGCAACCCCCAGAAGGCGCTGTAGAGGCAGGCCATGGCGATCAGGGCATAGAAATAGGCGAGCATGGTGTCGGGAGAAGCGCCGGAAAACGATACCGGTTCCGTATAGCACCGGCGGGTCTGCAGCTCCTGGAGCAACAGCGGCGCCGCCTGCGGATCCCTGGAAATGATGCCGGCAACAGTTCCGGTGGTCTGGAGGTATTCATCGAGGATCGCTTTGAGGATGCTCTGGCCCAGACCGGGCCCGTTCACGGTGAGCTCGGGTAGGTCACCGGCGGTAATCACCCCGACCACTTTACCCTCCTTTAAAAGCCTCGCGGCCTCCGCCTCGCCGGTCACGACAAGATCGAGCAACCGCCCCTCCCCCTCCGCGGAAAGAAGCGCCAGCAACTGTTGAAGGCCCTGTTCCTCCCGGTAGGCCCGGTTATCCACCACCGCCGCCGCGACCGGAGCGAATCTTTCCTGCTCCGAGGTGAGATGGCCGAAGGCAAAGTAGAAAAATGTGGCCAGGAGCAAAGGAAACAGCAGCGTCCAGAAAACCAGTTCCCGGTTGCGCACCAGACATTTCAACCGGTACGAGAAGACGTGAATAAACATCGCCCCACCCCCCTCAATCCCGGAGCTGCCGGCCGGTGATCTCCAGGAAGACGTCATTTAGCGTCGGCTGCTCGGAGAAGACCCGGTTGAACGAGATCTTCTGCAGCTTCAGGTAATCGAGGAGCTCCAGCAGGTTGTGCTGCCCGCCGTCGTAGTGGACCAGCAGGCAATCCTGGGCGTAATCGGCCCGGGTCACCCGGGGCAGCCGGCGGATCCGGGCCAGATGATCCTCGTCCAACCGGTACATCTCCACCCGGATCGTCTCCCCGCCGTTGATCAGCGCCTTCAGCTCCTCCGCGGTCCCGGTGGCCAGGGTTTTCCCCCGATCCATGATCACGATCCGGCTGCAGAGCTGTTCCACCTCTTCCATGTAGTGGGAGGTGTAGACCACCGTGGCCCCCCTGCGGTTCAGTTCCCGGATCCCTTCGAGGATGCTGTTTCTGCTCTGGGGATCGACCCCCACCGTGGGCTCGTCAAATATGAGCAGCCGCGGCCGGTGGGCGATGCCGCAGGCGATATTGAGCCGGCGCAGAAGCCCTCCCGAGAGTTTTTTCGGGTAAAATTTGCGAAATCCCCCGATCCCTACAAATTCAATCGCTTCTTCAACCAGCCGGCGGCGAGTGACCGGTTCTTTAACATAGAGGCCGCAGAAATAGTCGATATTCTCCTCCGCCCGCAGCTCATCAAAAAGGGCAACATTCTGCATGACGATGCCGATGTTTTGCTTGATCGCGTAGGCATCGGGCCGCATCGGCTCTCCGAAGAGCTCGATCGTCCCCTTGTCGTAGTGAAGCAGCGCCAGGATGCAGTTGATCGCGGTGGTCTTCCCCGATCCGTTGGGGCCGAGCAGGCCCACAATCTCGCCTTCCTCCACCTGGAGACTGAAATGGTCCAGCGCCAACAGATCCCCATAGCGCTTGACCAGGTCATGAACGCTGATCAGCATGTTCCCTTCTCCTCCTTCTCCACTTCCGCACTGAGGGACGTTCTTTTGTGTCCAGATCCCCTCTTCATTGGCGGTGTAGATCGTTAGGTTTTCATCTTCGGCAGCAAACCTCACCGTAACCTTAAATGTTTTCTCGGTTTTATGGCTGTTCTCGGTAACCGTCTGTTTCTCCTCCAGGGTTTGGGACCACTCACCGCCCTGGTCAAGCCTCCCCATGAATCCAGTCCCGGGAACCAGGTAAACGCACCAGCGGCACTCTGGTAGACCGGGTTGGGGTAAAACTGCTGCGGGCCATCGGGGACTGATCTCCCCCCCCATTTCTCATAGCGGCGGAGATATTATCCCTCATGTAGCCTTCAAAGTCGAGGGCGGCAGGGTAGGTTTGGCCGCCGGCTACTTTTATAAAGGCTGAGACAGGGGGCCCCCCTGTCTCTTGCCGACAATACGGTTTCATCACTTTTAACCGGAAAATATATTAGCGTTGTTGTGCCAATCGGTTAGCGGTCTATTTGCTTCAACAGCTTCGCCTGCACCGCCGGCGACGGGGAAAGTGCGCTCTCCCGCACCGCCCGGATCACCTCTTGCCTGCTCAAGGGGCGGGCAATGGCGGCCGTAGCGCCGCCGGTAACCTGCAGCACCGGTACCAAGCGACGGCGGTTTAGAAACAAGGCGGCCAAAACGACCAGGACAGCTGCTGCGACTGCCATCATGTGCAGCAGCCGGGCGCCGCCCGGCCCTGGAACCGTCTCACTGCAGTCGTAGCCGTCGAGGACGACGGGATCACCCGCTGCCACAGCAACCATATCGCCGTAGCGCGCGGCGTAAGTGCGAGTATACTCGGCAAAGGCGCTTTCGTCTACCGTCACCACTACTCGGAACTCTTTCCCACTTTCTCCAAAGCCTGTTGCTTCGCCCTCGCCGCCCCCCCAGCCGACGCCTACACCATAAATCCGGCCCCCCCCCGACATTTCGTTCACTATTTCCTGCTGCACGGCCAGCATGGCATTGTAGTCATACTTGCTTTCACCGAAGCCGAGGCCGGCAGGGTTTTCGACCATGGCCAGTATTTCCTCTCTACGCGACTGATCGGCGCCGACCAGCGTTATCACCAGACCGCCGGTGATATTGTCGCAATAGACACCGCCAACATCATCGGGGTAGCCGTGTGTCTCCCAGTACTCGTACAGTCCCCAAACATCCGGAGCGACCGCCGCCGACGCAGTAGCGGCAAAAGTAAACATCAGAAGCAAGGTTAGGAGAGCAGAAACCGCCCCTTTCATTACTATTCACCTCCAGATAGTTCCGAGCGCAGGCGGCGCAAGGCTCTGTGGTATTTCCACAGCGCGGTGCCCAAGGGGATATGCAATAGCGAGGCGATCTCCTTAAACTTCAGCCCGGCGTTGATCCGCAGGGTCACGACTTCTCGGTCGCCCCCGGGCAGCGCCTGCATCGCCTTTTCAATACCTAGGCTGAGAACCGCTCTCTCTTCCAGTAAGCAGCCGCCGGCCTCCAATGCAGCAGGCAAGGCAACCGGCGCAGGTCTTCTCTTGCTGTCGATCGCCAGGTTGCGCGCCATCTGGAAAATAAAAGCGCGCGGATGGCGCACCCGAGAGTCGGGCGGTGCGCGAAAGAGACGCAAAAAAAGCTCTTGCAAAAGATCCTCCGTCAGCGCTCTATCGTATACGATGCGGAAGATAATCGTGTAAACCGGCGTTTTAAATTCCTGATAGAGCTCCTCAAAAGCCACCTTGTCGCCGCTGCGCAACGCGGCAAGGCACTCCTTTAGCGCTTCCTCGCTCATCGGCCCACTCCCTTCACTTACTACGACGTTTGAAAGGCCGGTTTTATTGGTCCCGCGCCTCAAAAACGTGCGTTCATGTTACCCTTATCCCCCGATTTTGGAGTAAATGATCTCCTTTACCTCCTGCAGATCTTTCGCTCGCCCAAAAGAGGGGTAAGCATCCCGAAAATAGACCAGGCCCGCTTCAGTTTCGATAAACAACCAGTGCATTCCATCGAGCAGCCCGTAACCGGCGAGATCGGACAGATTCAGCATCATCCCGTTCTCTTCGCGCACTGACGTCTGATCATACCTTGCCGGCATAAAGATCCCCCTGGTCCCTACTGCTATCCGGGCGGAGATATCGGTATCTTCAATCCACCGGTCAGTTCCCACCGGTGCGGGCAAAAGAACGGTTACAGTACTGTTCGCTCTAAGGTCCCCCCGCAGAACCTCGCTGACCTCGATAGTGGCTAGGGCGCGGTAATCCTTGAACCCGTTGTAATCACAGACGATATTGCGAACCTCTTTGACTGCGCCTTCAAAGGCCGCTATTTCCAAGCCCAGATGTTCCGGCGCGAAGAGTTCATCTTCTGTCATCACCCGGACTAGACTTGCCATGCTTACTGCCGCCGGAGGCTGACTGATATATTTTACCTTGACACCCTGGGACAACTGGAGATCGAAATCATCACCGCCCCAATTTAAAAGCGGAACGACCACAGCCAGGACCAACGCGAGGCAGACGGCCAGGGGAACCAACCACTTCCGATGAGATTTTTTATGCGCACTATCCCTCCCTTCCTTTACCTCTACCTCGATCAAAGAACGATTCCGGGCCAGAATTGATTGGAGCATCCGCGCATCGGCAGCGGCGTCCGGCTCAATTTTATTCCACGCATTAATGATGCTTTGATCCTTCAAGCAAAGTCACCCCCTAATTGTTCCCGCAAAAGGCAGCGCGCCTCATGCAGATAATTGCGAATTGTAGATTGCGGCCGACCGAGCATAGTAGAAATCTCGGCGCTGTTGTAGCCCTCATAGTAGTACAGGTAGACAACCGTTTTGTATCGATCGGGTAAACCCAGGACGACGTTAAAAGTGTCGTCGATTTGGAGATCTTCTTTATCTCCCGGGTTTGCACGGCCTCCCAAATGGCCGCGCCGACGCCACCAGTGCCGCAAACTATTTTTGCATAAATTGCCCGCTGTGCGGATCAGCCAGGCTTTTTCATGCACCTCGCTTTCAAAAGCAGGCCCTTTTTTGATCAATTGGAAAAACGTATCCTGGACCGCATCCTCCGTGTCAGTCGAGTTCTTCATCAAGGCAAAACAGACTCGGTAGACCATCGCCTTATGACGCTCGTATATTTCCGCGATCTCTTTGTCCGTACGCAACAAAGATTTCGCCATCGCCTGACCCCCTTTCACTACTAATACAATTGGGGGAGCCGAAGTGTCGGGGAGACGCGGAGATCTCTTTCGCATCTGACACAAATCAGCAAAAGAACTGATCCCCTACCCGGTTAGTGCTTTGGAAATGATCTCAGGGGAAAAACAAAAAATCCGCCGTAATCTTGGCGAAGAACACAAGGGGACGGTGTAACTGAGGGGAACACAAGAGGACGGTGTAACTGTATCGCTACAAGCTATACCCGACGTATTACGCCGAAACTGACACCGGTTAATCTAGCGATTTGCCTTATGGATAGCCCCTCTGCCCGGCATTGCCTAATGATTTGATTACGCGCCGGCTTCTCCATGCCTTGGATATCCAACGGGCTTTTCACCTCACAAATGCGCCTGATGAAGGCCCGGGCCTCCGTATCATTAAGCCTTGCCCGCTGATTGTGCTGTAAACATTTATCCTGATTTTCCTGTACGTTATGCTCCTTAAATAGCATCAGAGCCTTGTCTTTGTTATCAGAATACAGCCCTAGAGCGAAGTCAGTATTGCAAATCCACGGCGATTCCACGTACTCCCCATAACTGCTCCACTTATAATCTCCGACGCTCTTCACTATTCCCGCCCGGACCGGATTCTGATGAATATAACGAAGAACCGTCAAAAAATATTCATCCGTCTCCACGACCTCACTTTTATACCGACCCTGAAACAAATGGCCACGGCGATTGTATTTCCAGTTGTACCAGTAGACAAAGCTGGGGCCGAGGCGCCTAAACACCATCCCAAAATCTTCTTCGCCCTCGGCCAGCAAAAGATGAACGTGGTTACTCATCAGGCAGTAGGCATAAACCTGGTAACCACTTTTCTCCTGGCAAGTCCCCAACATCTCCAACAGCTTCAGATAATCCTCATCTTCCTCAAAGATGGTTTGCCGATTGATGCCCCCTAGAATCACGTGGTAAATTCCCGTGGCACTCTTCTCCCTAGCCCGCCTAGCCATCATATCACCCGCCCCTTGCCAATATTCTAGCATCGAGACGGCTGCTATTCAACCTAAAAGGACACAGTTACACCGTCCCCTCGTGTTAGACTACCTGAAAGCCCTGATTTTCAATGGACTCTTTCATGGACTCAATCTTCACTGCCGCCGGATCGTAATCAACCCTTACTTTTTTCCCCTGCAGATCGATCTCCACCCGCTGGATTCCATTTAACTGTTCCAGCGCCTTTTGAACCGCCGCCACACAATGGTGACAGGACATACCTTCTACCGTTAGCTCTATTGTTTTCAAAGAATCCTCCACCTTTCTTCCGGATCAATTCCCCCGGCGCGGCCAATCTACCGATCCTCACCCGAGGTGAAGCGATCAATCTTTCCATTCCCACCAGTTTTCCTTGCCTTCCGGTAATTTTCCATCATGCTCCGCGTAGTAAACAGCCAGCCGGTAGAGATAGAGGGCGCAGCGGTCAACAGTACGACCGTGATAGGCGCAGTCTTTCCGGTAGATCTCCTGGGGATCCTGCCCTTTGAGTGCTTCAATCGTTTCGTATCCGACATTAATCAGGTGTTGGGCCATATTTTTGCCAATACCCGGTATCTGTTCCAGTTCCGACTGTATCATTTTGATTTGATCCCCCCAGATTGGGACCCCCAACTGGTTTCCCACATAATACCACGGTCCTTTCTTTCCGACAATGTCCACACACGGTATTAATTGTAAAGAAAAACAATTTGCTGATGCCTGCCCTACTGTCATTGATCTTCTCGAAGAGATGGGGAGACAGTAGAAAAACGTCCGAGACCACTGAAAAAGTCTTTTTAGATGGCCTATCCCCCTCCATTTTTAGCA
>CAYQQK010000019.1:0-37960 GCA_964420065.1 uncultured Syntrophomonadaceae bacterium
GTCGGGCTCATAACCCGGAGGTCGCAGGTTCAAATCCTGCCCCCGCAACCAAAATGTAGGAAATCGCCATGAGGCGGTTTCCTACATCACTCCCGGATCTTTTTTGGGCTCACGTAGCTCAGGCGGCAGAGCGTATCCTTGGTAAGGATAAGGCCACCGGTTCGAATCCGGTCGTGAGCTCCAGCGGCGGCGTAGCTCAGTTGGTTAGAGCATGCGGTTCATACCCGCAGTGTCCGGGGTTCGAATCCCTGCGCCGCCACCATTTTTTTTTGGAATTAATCATCATTTGATCCTCTTTGTGGTATACTAGGGCGGGCTGTGACTATGAAGGTGCCTGTAACCAACAGGGCGATCATCGACCGTGGGAGGTCTTGTGTTAAGATCATGGCGAAGAAAAAGTTTGAGCGCACCAAGACTCACTTAAATGTTGGGACTATTGGGCATGTGGATCATGGCAAGACCACGCTTACGGCTGCGATTACCCATTGTTTATCTCAAGTTGGTTATGCCAGCAAGACAACTTTTGATGAGATTGACAAGGCACCGGAGGAGCGGGAGCGTGGTATTACCATTGCTACGGCGCATGTTGAGTATGAAACCGATCAGCGTCATTATGCTCACGTTGACTGTCCCGGTCATGCCGACTATGTCAAGAACATGATTACCGGTGCGGCGCAGATGGACGGTGCGATTTTGGTTGTTTCTGCGGCTGACGGGCCGATGCCCCAGACCCGGGAGCACATTGTTCTGGCGCGTCAGGTAGGGGTACCGTATATTGTAGTATTTTTGAACAAGGCGGATATGGTGGACGATCCGGAGTTACTGGAACTGGTTGAGATGGAAGTGCGAGATCTTTTGAACGAGTATGAATTTCCCGGTGACGACACTCCGGTCGTTGTCGGCTCGGCTTTGAAGGCGTTGGAATGTGGTTGTGGTTCCCGGGAATGTCCATCCTGTTCGAAGGTATGGGAGCTGATGGAAGCGATTGATTCGTATGTTCCGACGCCGGTTCGGGAGAAAGACAAGCCTTTTCAGATGCCGATAGAAGATGTATTTACCATTACCGGACGGGGCACGGTTGTTACCGGTCGGGTTGAGCGTGGTGTGATCAAGTCCGGTGATGAGGTTGAGATTGTTGGTTTTCAGGAGCGTTCCCGGAAGACGGTTGCCACCGGGGTGGAGATGTTTCGCAAGATCCTGGAAAGTGCCGAAGCCGGTGACAACATTGGGGTACTTTTGCGCGGGGTAGACCGGGACGAGGTTGAGCGGGGCCAGGTTTTGGCCAAGCCCGGTTCGATCAACCCGCACACCGGATTCAAGGCCCAGGTTTATGTTTTAAAGAAGGAGGAGGGCGGTCGTCACACTCCCTTTTTTCAAGGGTATCGCCCGCAGTTTTATTTTCGGACGACCGATGTGACCGGCACGGTCAGCCTGCCTGAAGGCGTGGAAATGGTCATGCCCGGTGATGATATCAACATGGAGATTGAGTTGATCACGCCAATTGCCATCGAAGAAGGCCTGCGCTTTGCCATCCGTGAAGGCGGTCGCACCGTGGGAGCAGGCGTGGTCACGGGTGTAGTAAAATAAATCAAAATACTGTTTAACGTTTGAGGGGGAGGACAGCGATGCGGATTACAGTTCACCTGGCCTGCATAGAATGCAAGGAACGTAACTACAGCACCAAGAAAAACAAAAAAAATAACCCTGACCGGATCGAACTGAAAAAGTTCTGCCCCCGGTGCAACAACCATACCCTGCATCGAGAAACTCGTTAATCAAATTAACAAGGCAGGTTAAAAGATTGATCGATGAAAGCCATCTTAGCTTTAAAACGTATCGGTAAATATTTGCATGATGTCCGGTTTGAATTAAGAAAGGTGAACTGGCCCTCCCGTAAGGAGCTCATCTTCTTTACCGGCGTCGTGTTGTTGACTGTATTGGTGGTCGGAATTTTCTTTTACGGCCTGGACAACCTTTTTTTTGCCGCCCTGCAAATTGTATTTCGCAAGGGCTAGGATGAAGGAGAGTGACGGGGCATCCCCCAACTGGCGATGCATGAAGAAGACGAAAACGGAATTAACCGCGAAACTATAAATGGTCAGGATAAAAACCGGGCCGGTTTGCCCGGTGGGGGAGAAAACGGTGAGCCTGAACATCCCGATCAAAAATGGTACGTGGTTCATACTTACGCCGGCTATGAGAACCGGGTCAAGACCAACCTGGAACGACGGGTTGCGTCAATGGAGATGCAGGACAAGATCTTCAGGGTCATGGTTCCCATGGAACGGGAAGTGGTGATCAAGGGCGGTCAACGGAAAGAAGTGATGAAGAAAGTATTTCCGGGGTATGTCATGGTAGAGATGATCATCGAAGATGATTCCTGGTATGTGGTGCGCAATACCCCGGGAGTAACCGGTTTTGTCGGCAGTGGTAATAGACCGATTCCCCTCGATGAAAAAGAAGTAGAAGGCATCATGCGCCAGATGGGTATGGCTGCGGCACGCCCACGAATCGATGTGGATCTGAACGAGATGGTGCGGGTTGTCGACGGCCCGTTCAGTAATTTCGAAGGGATCGTTGAAGAAATTAATCGCGAAAAGGGGAAACTGAAAGTGTTGGTATCCATGTTTGGCCGGGAGACTCCGGTTGAACTTGAGTTTCATCAGGTAGAAAAGATCTAGCCCCTTTGGCGGGCGGGGAGGAACAAAATATGGCCACGGCCAGGAAAAAGAAAATCATCGGCTATGCCAAGCTGCAAATTCCAGCCGGCAAGGCTACCCCGGCGCCCCCGGTGGGGCCGGCTTTGGGCCAGCATAGCGTTAACATTATGGCTTTCTGCAAAGAATTCAATGAACGGACCGCAGCCGACTCCGGGTTGATTATCCCGGTGGAAATTTCAATTTATGCCGACCGTTCTTTTACCTTTGTCACCAAGACCCCCCCGGCGGCGGTGCTTCTGAAAAAAGAGCTGGGGTTGGAAAAGGCTTCGGGTGAGCCCAACCGGGTCAAAGTGGCGACTATTTCCCGGGCCAAGGTGGAGCAGATCGCTCGCCAGAAAATGGATGACCTGAACGCCAACGATCTTGAGGCGGCGACACGGATCATTGAAGGCACGGCCCGTAGCATGGGTATCATTGTTGAACGATAGTGGGGTATGTTCCGGAAAGCCCGGCGAAAGGGCGGAACCGGATCAAACCTGTTTTGACGCGGCGAACGGTTACAAATCGGTTGTTACGAGATTGGCTGCCAGGTGCGAGCAAGGTATTTTGTTTAACATTTTCATTCCCGGCATAGGCGTTACGTGGAGCACATTTGCGCTTTGAAGGTTGTAAAAGCAGGAATGATTGATCCTGAAAGACGACCCGGGGGCAATCATCTACGGTCAACGGGGGTTTGTTTCGGGCAATTGGTAAAATAAGTGGGAGGGACGTTTGGGCCCGTTAATACCACGGGAGGTTGAAAAAATGCATGGTAGGAAATATAGAGAAACACGCCGGTTAATCGACCGGACCCGGTTCTACGAACCGGAAGAGGCGCTTGAATTGCTTCTGCAGGCAGCAAAGGCGGGGTTTGATGAAACGGTGGAGGTGGCAGTGCGCTTGGGAGTGAACCCCAAGCATGCCGATCAGCAGGTGCGTGGATCGGTCGTGTTGCCGCACGGCACCGGTAGAACGGTGCGTATCGTTGTTTTTGCCAAGGGGGAGAAAGCCACAGAAGCCGAAGAAGCGGGAGCCGACGTTGTTGGTTCGGACGATCTTGTAACCAGGGTTCAGGGGGGATGGCTTGAATTTGATGTAGCCATAGCCACGCCGGACATGATGAGCTTTGTCGGCCGGTTGGGACGAATCTTGGGTCCGCGAGGGTTGATGCCCAACCCGAAAAGCGGTACGGTTACTTTCGACCTGGCCCGGACCATTGCTGAAGTCAAGGCAGGAAAAGTGGAATTTCGTACCGATAAAGCGGGTAATATCCATGTTCCGATCGGTAAAGTTTCCTTTTTACGGGAACAACTCGTTGAAAACTTGTTCACTTTGATGGAAGCCCTGATCAAGGCTCGGCCCCCGGCGGCAAAGGGGCAATATGTTCGGACTGTAACCGTTTGTTCAACGATGGGCCCGGGGATCAGAATTAGCACCCAGCATGCTATCACCCCGGGGCGTTTGTAGTTGCGGCGGGGGGAAAGCGCCCGCTTGAAAGAATTATACTTTAGTCCACAGACAGCAGGTCCAAATGGGTAATGGCCCAACCGGGTCGCCTGCCGAGGATACGCCTGGAAAGTAAAGGGCCTCCAATGTCTGTGGAGGCCCTTTGCCATTGCCGGGAAATGCCCGGATTTGCAATGAAAGAAAACTGCTTGAAGGAGGTGACGCAAACTGATCACCCGCAAAGAAAAGGAACAGCGCATTGAAGCAATTGCTGGAGCCCTGGAGGATGCTCCCCTGGTTATTGTCACCGGTTTCCGGGGGTTGAAGGTGCCCGAGATTAACGGCCTGCGCAAAAGCCTGCAGCAGGAAGGATGCCAGTACCGAATTGTCAAGAATACCCTGACCCGCCTGGCTTGCCGCCGGATCGGGCTGGAATCCCTGGAGCAGTTTTTGGAAGGTCCGACTGCGATTGCCTACTCCGACGGTGATCCGATAAACGCTGCCCGCATTTTCCTTCAGTTTGGGAAAGAACACGAACATTTTTCGATCAGGGGCGGCCTGCTCGATGGGCGGCAGCTGGATCCGGCTCAGATCAAGCTGCTGGGGGAAATCCCCTCCAAGGAAGTGCTTCTGGCCAGGGTCTGTGGCGGTTTTCAGGCTCCACTTTTCGGTCTGGTGAGCGTACTGCAAGGTAATTTACGTAAGCTGGTCTTCGCTCTTGAAGAGGTGCGCCGCTTGAAAGAAAGCGCGTAATAAAGGTTTCGACCAATGTTGGGAGGAATTAACCGTGTCCAAAGTAAACGAAATTATGGAAATGGTAAAAGGATTGACCGTCCTGGAGTTAAGTGAACTGGTGAAGGCTTTGGAAGATGAATTTGGCGTCAGCGCCTCCGCTCCTATGGCCATGGCTGCCGTTCCCGCCGCCGGAGCAGCCGTTCCGGCCGAAGAAGAAAAGGATGAATTTGATGTCATCCTCACCAGTTTTGGAGAAAAGAAAATCCAGGTCATCAAAACAGTGCGCGAGCTGACCGGCCTCGGTCTTAAGGAAGCCAAGGACCTCGTTGACGGGGTGCCCAAGCCAATCAAGGAAAAGGTTGGCAAAGAGGAAGCCGAAGCGGTTAAGGCCAAACTTGAAGAGGCGGGCGGTTCGGTCGAACTAAAATAATATCTGTAACGGGGATTGCCACGGAAACGGAGCGGTTCTAGCTGTCACCGAACGTTCTTGTGGCAATTTCTTTTTTCCGGCAGGATCATGGCGGCCGTTGCGGGTTGGGATTACCGTTCTCCCGCCCGGCGGCCTGCTTGTTTGCAAATAAGGTGCCAAATTTAATTGACAGAATGCCATTGCTCTGGTATTATAAATGAATGTCTAGTCGTCCTTGTGCAACTATGCCACAGCATGCGAGTTCTTTCCGAATGAAGTTCTTTCCCAGAGGAAATACTAAAAGGATGGCGTCATTTGCCTGGCTTGGGGATTCTTATGTCCGGCTTTGTTTTTTTATTCTTAAACCAGGGCTAGGGGAGTGATTTTTTTTCATGTTCACACACACGGTGGGTAAGCGGGAGCGGCAAAACTATGCTCGCATTCAGGAAGTCCTGGATCTGCCCAACTTGATTGAGATGCAGCGGAATTCGTATGATTGGTTTTTAAATCACGGGCTCCAGGAGGTCTTCCGCGACGTTTCTCCCATCAAAGATTTTACCGGCAACCTGGTGTTGGAGTTTATCGATTATTCTTTGGGAGAACCCAAACTTTCGGTTGACGAATGCAAGGAGCGTGATGCCACCTATTCGGTGCCGATCAAGGTTCAGGTCCGGCTGATCAACCAGGAGACGATGGAGGTAAAAGAACAGGAAGTTTTTATGGGTGATTTTCCCAAAATGACCGAAAATGGGACATTCATCATCAATGGTGCTGAACGGGTCATCGTTAGCCAGCTTGTTCGTTCTCCCGGTGTTTATTTCAGCCGGACGATCGACTTTAGCGGCAAAGAGCTCTTTGCCGCAACTATTATTCCCAATCGCGGCACCTGGTTGGAGTTTGAAAGTGATGTTAACGATGGCATTTACGTGCGGGTTGACCGGACCCGCAAGATCCCGGTCACGGTCCTTTTGCGTGCGATCGGTTATCCAACCGAGCAGGATGTGCTTGAACTATATGGCCACGACCCGCGCTTGCTGGGCATGCTGGAAAAAGATCATACTACCACAACCGAGGAAGCACTTCTGGAAATATACAAGCGTCTCCGCCCCGGGGAGCCTTTGAACGTGGACAACGCCCGCTCACTGTTTGATTCGCTATTTTTTGACGCCAAACGCTACGATTTTGCCCATGTTGGCCGGTTTAAGGTCAACAAGAAGTTGTCTTTGGCCGGGCGCTTGCTTCATGCCACCCTGGCTGAAGATGTTCGCCATCCCGTTACCGGCGAAGTGCTTTGCCCGTTAGGTACAGTGATCGATGCAGAGGCCATCGCACGAATCGAAAAAGGTCAAATTTCCACGGTCAGGGTACGGCAACGGGATCGCATTGTTCCGGTTATTAGTAGCGGTCCTGTCAGCAACAACATCAAGCATCTTGTGCCGGAGGATATCGTTGCTACGGTCAGTTATTTCTTGAACCTGATGGATGGACTCGGTGTCCCGGATGACATTGACCACCTTGGTAACCGTCGTTTACGCAGTGTGGGTGAATTGTTACAAAACCAGTTTCGGATCGGCCTCTCCCGGATGGAACGGGTTGTGCGTGAGCGGATGACCATTCAGGATGTCGAAGCGATCACTCCCCAGGCCTTGATCAATATCAGACCGGTTATCGCCGCGATCAAAGAATTCTTCGGATCGAGTCAGCTTTCACAGTTTATGGACCAGACCAATCCTCTGGCTGAGTTGACCCACAAACGTCGCCTTAGCGCCCTCGGTCCCGGGGGACTTTCGCGAGAACGGGCCGGTTTCGAAGTGCGGGATGTGCATCATTCTCACTATGGGCGGATGTGCCCGATAGAAACGCCGGAAGGGCCGAACATCGGCCTGATCGGTTCCTTAAGCACATATGCTCGTATTAACGAGTACGGCTTTATTGAAACTCCGTACCGGCGGGTTGATCAAAAGGAAAGGCGAGTTACTTCGGAAATCGTCTACCTTTCCGCCGACGATGAGGATCGCTATGTCATCGCCCAGGCCAATGCGGCCCTCGACAATGAGGGGCGCTTCCTGGACGACCGGGTAATCTGCCGCTACCAGTACGATACGGTGATGCGCCCAAACGACGAAATTGACTACATGGATGTGTCGCCAAAGCAACTGGTCAGCGTGGCAACCGCCCTTATTCCCTTCCTGGAAAATGACGACGCCAACCGGGCTTTGATGGGTTCCAACATGCAGCGCCAGGCGGTACCGCTGGTACGGACCGAGGCTCCCCTGGTCGGGACGGGCATGGAGTACAAGGCGGCACTTGATTCGGGGGCGGTGGTAATCTGCCAGGGTGATGGCCGGGTTGTTCAGGTGACAAATACAGAAATCATCATCCGGCGCCAAGAAGATCCCGACGGGCCCAATTTCCAGATCAACGGCCGGACCGGTGAAAGATTTGAAATGGAACCAACCCCCCTTTTTGGCTGCGGTTGTGATGTTTACTTGCTGCAAAAGTTTAAACGCTCCAACCAGGGCACCTGTATCAACCAGCACCCGATTGTATGTAAAGGCCGGCAAGTAGTTCAGGGCGAAGTTATTGCCGATGGGCCCTGCACCGACCTGGGCGAAATAGCCCTTGGTAAAAATATCCTGGCCGCTTTTTTGCCCTGGGAGGGCTATAATTATGAAGATGCCATCTTGTTAAGCGAAAGAATGGTCAAGGAGGATGTTTTTACTTCGATTCATATCGAGGAATATGAAGCCGAAGCACGGGATACCAAACTCGGCCCGGAAGAAATTACACGCGACATCCCCAACGTCGGTGAAGATGCCTTGCGTGATCTGGATATTCGCGGGATTATCCGGATCGGGGCCGAAGTGCGGGCCGGTGATATCCTGGTCGGAAAGGTTACACCCAAGGGAGAAACCGAGCTTACTGCCGAGGAACGTCTTCTGCGGGCTATTTTTGGTGAAAAAGCACGCGAGGTACGCGATACTTCCTTGAAGGTGCCCCATGGCGAGTCAGGGATCGTTGTAGATGTCAAAGTATTTTCCCGGGAAGAGGGAGATGAACTGTCTCCCGGGGTAAACCAGCTCGTCCGGGTCTATGTGGCCCAAAAACGGAAAATATCGGAAGGGGACAAGATGGCCGGCCGCCACGGTAACAAGGGGGTCATCGCCCGCATCATGCCCGAGGAGGATATGCCTTTTCTCCCGGACGGAACCCCGGTGGAGATCGTCCTTAATCCGCTCGGGGTCCCCTCGCGAATGAATATCGGACAGGTTCTGGAAACCCACCTCGGATGGGCGGCCAAGACCCTTGGGATTCATATTTCTTCCCCCGTTTTTGACGGGGCGAATGAGAAAGATGTCTTCAAAGTTCTCACCGAAGCAGGCCTTCCCCCCAACGGCAAAACCGTTCTGCACGACGGGCGCAGTGGTGAACCTTTTGATCGGGAAATTACGGTCGGTTACGTCTATATGCTCAAACTGGCTCATCTGGTGGACGATAAAATTCACGCCCGTTCTACCGGCCCCTATTCCCTCGTTACCCAGCAGCCCCTGGGCGGGAAAGCCCAGTTTGGTGGTCAGCGCTTCGGCGAAATGGAAGTCTGGGCTCTTGAGGCGTACGGGGCGGCATATACCCTTCAGGAAATATTGACCGTTAAGTCGGATGATGTGATCGGACGGGTGAAAACCTATGAAGCCATCGTTAAAGGTGAAAACATTCCTGAACCGGGTGTTCCGGAATCATTCAAGGTCCTGGTCAAGGAGTTGCAAAGTCTCTGCCTGGATGTGCGGGTGATCAGTGATGAAACCGGCGAATTCGAGATCCGGGAAGACGAAGACGATCTGGATTACCGCGGGTTGGACGTGAACCTTGAAGGCAACGAGCCAGGCGGGGACGATTCTTTTCCTTTCCGTGCCGATTTTTTGGGTGAAGAGGAAGAGGAAAAGAAGCTTCATGATGAAGAAATCGGGGAAGGAACAGATGAAGAAAATAAAGGAATAGAACCCGCCCCGGCGGGACCCGGTGAAGCGGAGGTCCAGGAACCGGCCCGGATCAAATCTCCTGCGACGGTTGAACTGGGTTCTTTTGAAGAGCCGGCTCCGGAGGGAGCCCGGGAGGCGAAAGGTGCCGGAACCGGTAAAAAGGATGGATAAAAAAGCGTTTCTACCCCGAGGTAAACTTGTATCGGGCGTGTTTTCCAGTTGGAGAGGAAAAGAATTGATCAGGCAGCTGTAATGGAAACGAAAGGAGCGATTTTGTTGCTGGATGTCAACAATTTTGATTCCTTAAAAATAGGTCTGGCCTCCTCGGAACAGATTCGGGCCTGGTCCAGGGGCGAGGTAAAAAAACCGGAAACGATCAACTACCGGACCTTGAAACCGGAAAAAGAAGGGCTGTTCTGTGAGAAAATTTTTGGGCCGCAGAAAGACTGGGAGTGCCATTGCGGTAAATACAAACGGGTGCGCTACAGGGGCATTGTCTGTGATCGCTGTGGGGTGGAGGTAACCCGGGCCAAGGTGCGCCGTGAACGTATGGGCCACATCGAATTGGCCGCTGCAGTATCCCATATCTGGTATTTCAAGGGCATCCCGAGCCGGATGGGGTTGTTGCTCGACATGTCGCCCCGATCCCTGGAAAAGGTGCTCTATTTTGCCTCGTACATTGTCACCGATCCCGGAGAGACCTACCTGAGCAAGGGGCAGCTTCTTTCGGAAGCGGAATATCGCGAGTACCGCGAGAAATACGATGCGCTGTTTCAGGCAGGGAAAGGTTTCAGGGCGGAGATGGGGGCCGAGGCGATCAAGAGCCTGCTTCTGGAGATCGATCTGGACCAGCTGGCCACTGAACTGCGGGGTGAGTTGAAGAGCACCAGTGGACAAAAACGAATTCGGGCGGTGCGTCGTCTCGAGGTCGTCGAAGCTTTTCGCCTTTCCGGCAACGACCCGTCCTGGATGATTTTAGACGTAATTCCCGTGATCCCGCCGGATTTACGGCCGATGGTCCAGTTGGACGGCGGGCGCTTTGCCACCTCCGATTTGAATGACCTTTACCGGCGGGTGATTAACCGGAATAATCGTTTGAAAAGATTGCTTGATCTGGGTGCTCCGGATATTATTGTGCGCAATGAAAAACGAATGTTGCAGGAGGCGGTCGATGCCTTGATTGACAACGGCCGTCGCGGTCGTCCGGTGACCGGTCCCGGCAATCGTCCTTTAAAGTCCTTGAGCGATATGCTCAAGGGGAAACAGGGACGTTTTCGCCAGAACCTGCTCGGGAAAAGGGTGGATTATTCCGGCCGTTCGGTTATTGTTGTCGGCCCCGAGCTGAAGCTTTATCAGTGCGGTCTGCCGAAAGAGATGGCCCTGGAGCTGTTTAAACCCTTTGTGATGAAACGCTTGGTTAACGATGAACTGGCCCATAATATCAAAAGCGCCAAGCGCATGGTCGAAAAGGTTCGGCCCGAAGTGTGGGATGTCCTTGAGGAAGTGATCAAAGATCATCCGGTGTTGTTGAACCGGGCCCCGACCCTGCATCGCCTGGGGATCCAGGCTTTTGAACCGGTTCTTGTTGAAGGGCGGGCAATCAAGATTCACCCCTTGGTTTGTGCCGCCTACAATGCTGACTTTGACGGCGACCAGATGGCTGTTCACGTCCCTCTTTCTGCAGAAGCCCAGGCCGAGGCGCGGTTACTGATGCTTTCAGCGCATAACATTTTAAACCCCAAGGATGGGCAGCCGGTTACCACTCCCACCCAGGATATGGTGCTGGGTTGCTACTATCTGACCCTGGAAGAAGAAGGAGCTGTCGGTGAAGGAAAGGTTTACCTTGATCCCGAGGAAGCAGTTATGGCCTACCAGTTGGGATACCTTCACCTGCACGCCCGCATTTTCGTGCGTTGTGCCGGATTTACAAACCGCCAATTGGCGGAACGGCGGGGTTACGTGCTGACTACGGTAGGCAAGGTGCTTTTCAATGAAATTTTCCCCCCGGATTTTCCGTTTATCAATAAACCCGATTTTGGTGATCTTTTACCTGCCGATAGCCTGGTTGCTGCAGGGGAATTCCATCCGGAAAAAATCCTCGGTACAGTTGAGGTGAATCCGGCGATAAAAAAAGATTTTTTGGGGGAAATCGTAGCACGATGCTATCGCCGTTATGGCAATACAGGCACAACCGAAATTCTGGACCGGATCAAAGAAATTGGTTTTAAATATGCTACCCGGGCCGGGGTAACCGTAGCGATCGAAGATATCCAGGTGCCCATCGACAAACAGGATATTCTTCATCAAGCCGAACAAAAGGTCGGTGAAACCGAGGAGCAGTACCGCCGGGGCCTCATTACTGAAAAAGAGCGTTACGATGAGATCATCGAGATCTGGAGCGAATCCAAGGACAACATTACCCGGTCCCTTATGGGTGGGTTGGATAAACTCAATCCAATTTTCATGATGGCCCGCTCCGGGGCCAGAGGAAATGAATCCCAGATTACCCAGCTTTCCGGTATGCGGGGTCTCATGGCCGATCCCTCGGGCCGGATCATTGACCTCCCGATCAAAGCCAATTTCCGGGAGGGGTTGACTGTGTCCGAATACTTTATCAGTACCCACGGGGCGCGCAAAGGGCTGGCGGATACGGCCCTGAAGACCGCCGATTCCGGTTACCTGACCCGTCGCCTGGTAGATGTAGTTCAGGACGTCATCGTGCGTGAAGAGGATTGCGGGACCACTCAGGGGATCAATCTAAGCGAATGTCTGGAAGATGAGCAGGCTCTTGAAGATATCATCGACTGGATTGTAGGGCGTTATACGTTGGAACCGGTTTACAATCCTGAAACCGGAATAGTGATCTTGGAAGCGGATCAGATGGTAACCGAAGAGGCGGCGGAAGAAATTGTTCGTTTGGGGATAACCGAGTTGCGTTTTCGTTCGGTGTTGACCTGCCGGACCCGTCACGGGGTTTGTGTCAAATGCTACGGGCGTAATCTGGCTACCGGTAAAGTGGTTGATGTCGGTGAATCGGTAGGCATCATTGCCGCCCAATCAATCGGAGAGCCGGGCACGCAGCTAACCATGCGTACCTTTCACACCGGGGGTGTGGCCGGGGATGATATTACCCAGGGCTTGCCCCGGGTCGAGGAATTGTTCGAGGCCCGTAAACCGAAAGGGCAATCGATTATTAGTGAAATTTCCGGTAAGGTAGAAATCCATGAAACACGTTATAAACGTGAGATCCATATCCGGTCCGAGCACGAAGAGACCCGCATTTACCCGGTTCCCTACGGGGCGCGCATCAAGACGGCCGAGGGGCAGTTGATCAATGCCGGAGACGAACTGACCGAGGGGTCGATCAACCCGCACGAACTGTTGAAGGTACGGGGGGTACGCGGTGTTCAACTTTATTTGCTTAAAGAAGTACAAAGTGTCTACCATATGCAGGGTGTGGATATCAACAACAAGCATATTGAGGTCATCATCCGCCAGATGCTTAAAAAGGTGAAGGTGGAAGACCCCGGTGATACCGAGCTTTTGCCCGGAGGGATGGTGGATAGCTATCTCTTCGAGGAAATCAACGACACCGTCATGGCCGGCGGGGGCCGGCCGGCCCTGGCCCGCCCTCTCCTGTTGGGGATCACGAAAGCTTCCTTGGCCACCGATTCATTTCTTTCCGCCGCTTCTTTTCAGGAAACAACCCGGGTTCTCACCGATGCTTCGATCAAGGGTAAAGTGGACTATCTGCTCGGATTGAAAGAAAATGTGATCATCGGCAAGCTCATTCCCGCCGGAACCGGTATGGGGCGTTATCGCAACATCAAGGTTGCTCCCCTTGCTTCATTCTTGCCGATCGAACCGGAAGAGGATGAAATGGTTCCGGAGGACAGTCTGGAAGGTGGGTCCGAGTCTTTTCGGGAAGAGCCCGGCGATGATCTTGACGATGCGGAACCGGAGGTTGAAGGGCAGGACGGCGAAAACGTCGTTGCGGCATTGCCGGAACAGGAAACCGTCCGGACGGAGGAGAATGGGACACCGGAGGCAGAGGAGCCTGCTGCCGGATCGCCCGGCTACACACTGCAGGAAGCGATAAAAGTGAAGGGCAAAAGCCTAAATTGACAAGAACTGCGGGCGGTGGTAAAATCATTGAGTGCGCATTTTTGGGAGGTCAGGCTTCTGGATTGTCCCCTGCTGGAAGAGAGTTCAAAGGGGGAATAAGTGGTGGAACGGTTGAAACAGTGCCGTCGTCGGGTGGTCGGGACCAAGGAAACCATGAAAGCTGTCGAAAAAGGTGAAGCACAGGTGGTTTTTATCGCCCGGGATGCCGAGATAAAAATAACCAGGCCGGTCGCGAACCTGTGCCGTGACCAGGATGTGGAAATACAGGACGTTGAAAGCATGCAGGAACTGGGAAAATGGTGTGGGATTAAAATCGGGGCGGCCACTGCCGCTATCATTGAATAATAACGTAAAGGGGGTGGATTGGTGCCGACATTAAGTCAACTCGTACGCAGAGGGCGTGTTCGTACGCGCAAGCAATCGACGGCGCCGGCCCTGGAGCGTTGCCCGCAGAAACGGGGTGTTTGCACCCGTGTTTCAACGACCACGCCGAAGAAACCTAACTCGGCCTTGCGCAAAATCGCCCGGGTGCGTTTGACCAATGGCATTGAAGTAACGGCTTATATCCCCGGTATCGGTCACAACCTACAGGAGCACTCCGTGGTTCTGGTCCGGGGCGGCCGGGTCAAAGATCTTCCGGGTGTACGCTACCACCTGGTCCGGGGAGCGCTTGATGCCGCCGGGGTTGAAAACCGCGCTCAAAGCCGCTCCAAGTACGGATCGAAAAAACGGAAATAGCCGGTTTTCGGCAGGGGGGTGACGTTAGGATGCCGCGAAAAGGACCGATACCGAAACGTGAAGTATTGGCGGATCCTGTTTATCAGAGTAAACTGTTGTCCCGTTTCACCAACAAGTTGATGTACGATGGTAAGAAGGGTGTTGCGCAGACGATCGTGTATGATGCGATGGAGATTATTCGGGAAAAAACCGGTAAAAATCCGATGGATGTATTCGAAACGGCCTTGCGCAATGCTTCACCGGTTCTGGAGGTCAAACCGCGCCGGGTCGGCGGAGCTACTTACCAGATCCCGGTCGAAGTGAACGCCCACCGCAAAATGATCCTGGCCATACGCTGGCTGGTCGGCTTTGCACGCAACCGTGGCGAAAAAACGATGGCCCAGCGCCTGGCGTCCGAATTGATGGACGCGGCCAATAATTTGGGCGGTGCAATCAAGAAAAAAGAGGATACGCATCGTATGGCTGAAGCAAACAAAGCTTTTGCTCATTACCGCTGGTAACCGGGTTTTCCGGGTTGACCGGCGCGGAAAAGGAGGGATGATGCAATGACTGTTTCTCAGAAGGTTGTACCACTGGAAAAGGTGCGCAATATCGGAATTGCCGCCCATATCGATGCCGGTAAAACCACCACGACGGAACGGATCCTTTTTTATACGGGGCGGACCCACAAACTGGGGGAGGTTCACGACGGTACTGCCACCATGGACTGGATGGCCCAGGAACAGGAACGAGGGATCACGATCACCTCGGCTGCTACAACCAGTTACTGGCATGATGCTCGGATTAACATTATTGATACGCCCGGACACGTGGACTTTACCGTGGAGGTGGAACGTTCCCTGCGGGTACTGGACGGAATGGTTGCCATATTTTGTGCGAAGGGCGGCGTAGAGCCCCAGTCTGAAACGGTTTGGCGGCAGGCGGAACATTATCATGTTCCGCGCATTGCCTACGTGAACAAGATGGATATCGTTGGAGCTGACTTTTTCAACGTGGTTCGCCAACTGGGAGAAAGGTTGCATGCTCGTGCCCTCCCCCTTCAACTGCCGGTGGGTCGAGAGCATCAGTTTGCGGGCGTAGTGGATCTGATCGAGATGAAAACCATTATTTACAAGGATGATCTGGGGATCCAACAAGAAGTACAGGCAATCCCACCGGAAATGAAGGAGCAGGCGGCTGTTTACCGGGAGCGCATTTTGGAAACGGTTGCCGAGTACGATGATGTCTTGATGCAAAAATATTTTGATCGGGCGGTCATTACGCCGGAAGAGTGCCGGCGCGCCTTACGCCTTGGGGTCATCCATCACGGGTTGGTTCCGGTAATATGTGGTTCTTCCTACCGTAACAAGGGTGTTCAGCCACTCCTGGACGCGGTGGTGCACTATCTGCCTTCTCCAGCGGATATAGGTGCGATGCGAGGGATCCACCTCCAATCGGGGCAGGAGGATTTCCGCCTGCCTTCGGATGATGCACCTTTTGCTGCGCTGGTGTTTAAAATAACCGTGGATTCATTCGTCGGTAAACTGGCTTTTATTCGGGTTTACTCCGGCAGGGTTAAAACCGGCGAAGTTGTCCTGAACGCGGCCCGCCGGAAACGACAGCGGATCGGCCGCCTGTTGCGCATGCATGCCAATCACCGGGAAGAGATCAACGAGGCTGCCACGGGAGACATTGTTGCTCTGGTTGGGCTGAAAGAAGTGGCCACGGGGGACACCCTGAGTAACCTTAACCGTCCCATCGTTCTGGAAAAAATCAAGTTTCCCGAACCTGTTATTTTTGTTGCCATTGAGCCAAAAACAAAGGCTGATCAGGACAAAATGGCCGTATCTTTGCAGCAGTTAACGGAAGAAGATCCGACCTTCCACACTTTTATGAACCCTGATACCGGGCAGACCATCATTTCGGGTATGGGAGAGCTGCACCTGGAGATCATTGTCGATCGACTTTTGCGGGAATTCAAGGTTGGGGCCAACGTTGGTAAACCCCAGGTGGCCTACAAGGAGACGTTGCGCCAGGAGGCACGGGCCGAAGGGCGGTTCGTGCGTCAGAGTGGCGGCCGCGGGCAGTACGGCCATGTCTGGTTGGAAGTATTTCCCCTGAAGCCGGGCGAAGGCTTCCGTTTTGAGCATCGTATTACCGGTGGAGCCATTCCGAGGGAATATATTCCAGCCGTGGAGGATGGCGTCAAGGAAGCCTTGACCAGCGGGATCATTTCCGGTTATCCGGTTGTCGATGTGGCGGTACGTCTTGTCGACGGCTCGTACCACGAGGTTGATTCATCCGAAATGGCTTTTCGTATCGCTGCTTCCCAGGCTTTCAAAAAAGCGATGGGCGCGGCCAATCCCGTGCTTTTGGAGCCGGTAATGAAAGTGGAAATCACCGTGCCGGAAGAGTATATGGGCGATGTAATCGGTGAATTTACCGGGCGTCGGGGACGGATCATGGGGACCACGGCGCGGGGTGATACCCAGGTTATCCGCGGGGTTGCCCCGCTGGCCGAGATGTTCGGGTACGCTACGGAATTGCGTTCCCGTACCCAGGGGCGCGGTGTTTATAGCATGGAATTTTACTGTTATGAAGAGGTGCCCCAGGGCATTGCTCAGAAGCTGATCAATCTGAGTGTGGCCTACTAAAGCTAAAGTCGGGGAGGTAAGTGGATCATGGCGAAGAAAAAGTTTGAGCGCACCAAGACTCACTTAAATGTTGGGACTATTGGGCATGTGGATCATGGCAAGACCACGCTTACGGCTGCGATTACCCATTGTTTATCTCAAGTTGGTTATGCCAGCAAGACAACTTTTGATGAGATTGACAAGGCACCGGAGGAGCGGGAGCGTGGTATTACCATTGCTACGGCGCATGTTGAGTATGAAACCGATCAGCGTCATTATGCTCACGTTGACTGTCCCGGTCATGCCGACTATGTCAAGAACATGATTACCGGTGCGGCGCAGATGGACGGTGCGATTTTGGTTGTTTCTGCGGCTGACGGGCCGATGCCCCAGACCCGGGAGCACATTGTTCTGGCGCGTCAGGTAGGGGTACCGTATATTGTAGTATTTTTGAACAAGGCGGATATGGTGGACGATCCGGAGTTACTGGAACTGGTTGAGATGGAAGTGCGAGATCTTTTGAACGAGTATGAATTTCCCGGTGACGACACTCCGGTCGTTGTCGGCTCGGCTTTGAAGGCGTTGGAATGTGGTTGTGGTTCCCGGGAATGTCCATCCTGTTCGAAGGTATGGGAGCTGATGGAAGCGATTGATTCGTATGTTCCGACGCCGGTTCGGGAGAAAGACAAGCCTTTTCAGATGCCGATAGAAGATGTATTTACCATTACCGGACGGGGCACGGTTGTTACCGGTCGGGTTGAGCGTGGTGTGATCAAGTCCGGTGATGAGGTTGAGATTGTTGGTTTTCAGGAGCGTTCCCGGAAGACGGTTGCCACCGGGGTGGAGATGTTTCGCAAGATCCTGGAAAGTGCCGAAGCCGGTGACAACATTGGGGTACTTTTGCGCGGGGTAGACCGGGACGAGGTTGAGCGGGGCCAGGTTTTGGCCAAGCCCGGTTCGATCAACCCGCACACCGGATTCAAGGCCCAGGTTTATGTTTTAAAGAAGGAGGAGGGCGGTCGTCACACTCCCTTTTTTCAAGGGTATCGCCCGCAGTTTTATTTTCGGACGACCGATGTGACCGGCACGGTCAGCCTGCCTGAAGGCGTGGAAATGGTCATGCCCGGTGATGATATCAACATGGAGATTGAGTTGATCACGCCAATTGCCATCGAAGAAGGCCTGCGCTTTGCCATCCGTGAAGGCGGTCGCACCGTGGGAGCAGGCGTGGTCACGGGTGTAGTAAAATAACCGGAGAAACGGCCATATTGCGATATTGATTACAGAAGTGTTGTGGGCGGGGTCTGAGCCTCGCCCATCGGGATAAAATGGTGGCGTCATAAGAATGAATGTTCGGTTTGATGGGTAGCTGTGAAACAGGAGGTTGCCGGGGTAAACACCCGGGTAATTCTTGCGGAGCGAGCCTGGAACAATCAGGCGACAGTAAGGAGGACAAAAGCCGTGTCCAATCAAAAAATCAGGATCAGGTTAAAAGCTTTTGATCACCAGCTTCTGGACCTTTCTGCCGGTAAAATTGTTGAAACGGCGCGCCGGACCGGATCAGATGTTTCGGGACCGGTACCGTTACCGACGGAACGTAACCTTTATACGGTGATCCGTGCTCCCCATAAATACAAGGATTCACGGGAGCAATTTGAAATGAGGACTCATAAACGGTTGATCGATATTCTGGATCCTACTCCAAAAACGATCGACGCCTTGATGCGGCTGGATCTCCCCGCCGGCGTTGATATCGAGATCAAGCTGTAACGGCGGCGGAGGTGATATAAAATGAAAAAAGTACTGCTGGCCCGCAAAATCGGGATGACCCAAGTTTTTGACGAACAGGGCCGAGCTGTTCCGGTGACCATTCTGCAGGCGGGCCCCTGTACAGTGGTACAGGTCAAAACTGTAGCAAAAGACGGTTATGACGGGGTTCAGATCGGGTTTGAGTCCCCGAAAGAGCAACACCTGAACCGCCCCCTCAAGGGCCATTTCAAGGCGGCCGGCGTTGCACCGTACCGCCGCCTGCGCGAATTTCGCACTTCCTCCCCCGGGGATTTCGTCGCGGGTATGGAGTTGCATACAGATATTTTTGCATCCGGAGAATACGTGGATGTAAGCGCTGTTTCGAAAGGAAAAGGTTTTGCCGGTTCGGTGAAACGTTTTGGTTTCGGGCGGGGACCGATGACCCATGGATCCCATCATAAACGCAGCCCCGGTTCTTTAGGTGCTGTGGGAGCCGCCCGGGTTTTCAAGGGACGATCCCTTCCCGGGCGTATGGGAGGGCGACGCCGGACGGTGCAGAACCTGCAGGTAGCCCGGGTAGATCGAGATCAAAGTCTGCTTTTGGTTAAAGGCTCGGTCCCCGGACCGCGAGGCGCCCTGGTTGAGGTCCGGGAAGCGGTAAAAGCCGGGCGGTAAGCAGGAAAGGAGCAAGTTTGCCATGCCCAAGCTGGCTGTCTATAATCAAAGTGGCGAACCGGTTGGTGAAATGAAAGTGTCCGCCGCCCTTTTTGATGTGCCCATGAATGAAGCAGTGGTTTACCAAACGGTTGTGGCCCAGGCTGCCCGGCGCAAACAGCGCACTGCTTCGACCCGGACGCGGGCCGAAGTGCAGGGAAGCGGGGCCAAACCATGGCCTCAAAAAGGGACCGGGCGGGCGCGTCACGGCAGCACCCGTTCACCAATCTGGAAGGGTGGCGGGGTTGTTTTTGGACCCCATCCCCGGCCGCATGCAGCACGCGTACCCAGAAAAATACGCCGGGCGGCCCTTTATGCCGTTTTAAGTGAAAAAGTTCGGCGAAACCGTGTTCTCGTGCTGGAAGAGATTACATTGCATGAACCCAGGACCAAGAGTGTGGCCGGTATTTTAAAAAACCTTAAAACGACCAGGAACACGTTGATCGTGACTGCACAACCCGATCGGAACCTGATCAAATCGGCTCGCAATTTACCCGGGGTGAAAACCATCCCGGCCGAACAGTTGAACGTACTTGATCTGTTAAACTGTGAGCACCTGGTTTTAACGCGGGAGGCTCTGGTCAGGATGGAGGAGGTGTTTGCCGGTGAAAAACGCCCGTGAGATCATTATTCGTCCGCTGGTAACAGAAAAAACAACCGATCTGATGGAAAAAAATAAATATACTTTTGTCGTGGCCCGTGATGCGAACAAGATTGCCATTCGACAGGCCCTGGAAGAAATATTTGACGTTCAGGTCAGGGATGTGAGGACCATGCAAATGTACGGGAAAAAAAAGCGTGTCGGCCGCTTTCCAACCGGTGCCCGGCCACGTTGGAAAAAAGCGGTGGTGACCCTGCGTGAAGGCAGCAAGTCCATCGAAATATTTGAGGGGCGCTAGCCGGCCCTTTACCCATGCGGCGGGGACGGGTTAACCGGCCACAGGACCGGCCAGGTTGTGATTAGGAGGTTACTTGGATGGCTGTTAAAAAGTTTAAACCGACTTCTCCAGGACGGCGGTTTTCGAGCGGCCCAACTTTTGAAGAAATTACTGCCGCCCAACCGGAAAAGTCATTGACCGCGCCCTTGAAGAAAAAGGCGGGCCGTAATGTTTATGGGCGTATTACGGCGCGTCACCGCGGGGGTGGGCACAAACGTAAATACCGACTGATCGATTTCAAACGGGAAAAAGACGGTATTCCGGCCAGAGTGGCCGGGATCGAATACGATCCGAACCGATCGGCCAGGATAGCCTTGCTGCATTATGCCGATGGTGAGAAGCGGTATATTCTTTCACCTTCAGGTTTGAAAGTGGGCAATAGCGTCATGTCCGGCCCGAAGGCAGAAATACGCTCCGGCAATGCCTTGCCCCTGCGCTCTATTCCTACCGGTACATTCGTGCATAATGTCGAGTTAAGGGTAGGGCAGGGAGCCCGGATGTCTCGTGCTGCCGGAACTGCCGCTCAGCTTGTGGCCAAAGAAAATGAAAAGGGGCATTTGAGGCTTCCGTCCGGGGAAGTGCGATTGGTTCCCCTGGATTGCAAGGCGACGGTCGGGCAGGTCGGTAATGTGGAACATGAAAACCTTTTGATCGGCAAGGCCGGCCGGACCCGGTGGGCCGGCCGTCGTCCGCGAGTGCGTGGTACGGCAATGAATGCGGTGGATCACCCCCATGGCGGTGGTGAAGGGAAGGCGCCAATCGGTCGGACCAGGCCGGTAACTCCCTGGGGTATGCCGACTTTGGGTTACAAAACCCGGAAGAAGAAAAAACAGTCTGACCGGTATATCGTGCGCTCCCGCCATGAGAAATAAGGCGAAGGGAGGGTGAACGGTTGTCCCGTTCTGTTAAAAAAGGACCATTTATTGATCAGCATCTGATGAAAAAGGTTGAGGCGATGAACAAGGCCGGGGAAAAACGGGTGATCAAAACCTGGTCGCGCCGGTCGACAATATTTCCGGATATGGTGGGGCATACCATTGCCGTCCATGACGGGCGGAAACATATCCCCGTCTACATTAGTGAGGATATGGTCGGCCATAAACTGGGGGAGTTTGCCCCAACCCGAACGTTTCGGGGGCACGGGCATCATACCGAACGCTCTACCTCTTTGAAATAGAGCCGGGAGAGCGTGCTGCACCGGTTATGCACCCGGTAGCCGATAAGGAGGATTTGAAAAAACGATGGAAGCCAGGGCAGAGGCCAGGTACATCCGTATCGCCCCGCGCAAGGTCAGGGCGGTGGCGGATCTGATCAGACAAAAAAACGTAGACGAAGTTTTAAGCCTTCTGCGTTATACGCCGCGTCGGGCGGCGCGGGTTGTAGCCAAGGTTGTACAGTCCGCCGCGGCCAACGCCGAACATAATCTCGAGATGACGCGCGATCAGCTTTATGTCCACCTGGCGTACGTTGATGAGGGGCCGACTTTTAAGCGGGTGAGGCCGCGGGCCCGCGGCCGTCGCTTTGTAATTCGTAAACGTACCAGCCATATTACCGTGGTCGTCAAGGAAAGGCCTTGAGGAAGGGAGGGGTACGAGGATGGGTCAAAAAATTAATCCAATCGGCTTGCGGATCGGTATTATCCGGGACTGGGATGCGCGGTGGTACGCGGATAAGAATTATACCGAGCTTTTGCATGAAGACTTGAAGGTACGGGATTATTTACAAAATAGCCTTACAACGGCCGGTCTCTCGCGGGTGGAGATCGAGCGAGCAGCAACGAATTTACGGATCAATATTTACACATCCAAGCCGGGTATGGTTATCGGCCGGGGCGGCGCCGGTGTCGAGGAGCTACGCCGGCGGATCGAAACACTGACCGGGAAAAAGGTGCACATTAACATTAACGAAATCAAAACAGCCGAACTGGATGCCTATCTGGTTGCACGAAACGTGGCCCAGTCGCTGGAAAGGCGAATTGCCTTTCGGCGGGCGATGAAACAGGCGGTTTTTCGTACGATCCGGGCCGGGGCCAAAGGAGTGCGTATATCCTGCCGCGGGCGCCTGGGCGGTGCGGAGATGGCCCGCCATGAAACCTATATGGAGGGAACAGTCCCGCTGCAGACCTTACGGGCGGACATAGACTATGGCCTGGCCGAGGCGCAAACCACTTACGGGCGCATCGGGGTGAAAGTGTGGATCTACAAGGGTGAAGTGCTTCCGACCCGGGAAAGAAAAAAGGAACCGGGGCAGGAGGTGAATCGCCGTGCTAATGCCAAAACGGGTTAAATATCGTCGCCAGCATCGTGGGCGGATGAAAGGGCTGGCCAAGGGTGGAACAGCAATCCAATACGGGGAGTACGGCCTGCAAGCCCTTGAAGCAGCCTGGATTACCGGCCGGCAAATAGAAGCGGCCCGGATTGCCATGACCCGATATATCAAACGGGGGGGCAAAGTATGGATTCGCATCTTTCCGGACAAACCTGTAACCGAAAAACCCGCCGAAACCCGCATGGGTAAAGGGAAAGGTTCCCCGGAGTACTGGGTAGCCGTTGTTAAACCGGGCCGGATCATGTTCGAACTGGCCGGAGTACGGGAAGAAACAGCGGTCGAAGCCTTGCGCCTGGCCTCTCATAAACTGCCGATAAGGACCAAGGTGGTTAAAAGGATGGAAGCGGGTGGTGTGGCTGAATGAGAATTAAAGAAGTTCGTGAGTTAAGCGACGAGGAACTTTCCGATAAAATGAAAGAATTGAAGGAAGAACTCTTTAACCTGCGCTTCCAGCAGGCGACCGGCCAACTGGAGAATGTGATGCGCATCCGTGATGTCCGGCACAGTATTGCCCGGGTGAAAACAGTGATCCGGGAAAGGGCCTAAGGGTAAGGAAGCGTGAAAGGAGGGCAACAGATCGTGGGTAGCGCCAAACGGAAGATGCGCATCGGCCGGGTGGTCAGCGACAAAATGAACAAGACCCGTGTGGTGGCCGTGGAACAGATGACCCGGCATCCTCTTTACGGGAAGACCATCCGCCGCACCAAAAAATACAAGTTTCATGATGAGGAAAACGTTTCCCGGGCAGGTGACCTGGTTAAAATTCTTGAGACCAGGCCCTTGAGCAGAGATAAACGGTGGCGCCTCCTGGAAATCGTGGAAAAAACAAAGCTGTAGTCCGCCGGGGCGGAACGGCGAAGCCGCCACGACGACGGGACCGGATGTTTGAAAAATGCGTGGTGCGAAAAATAACGATTGCACAAGGAATAGGATCAGCATTATAAGTTTCCGGGAAGTGACCCGGTTTTTACCGGGATGGGGAGGTCGCCAAGATGATCCAGAATGAAACCATGCTCACCGTGGCCGACAATTCCGGGGCAAAAAAGATTTTGTGTATTCGAGTCCTCGGTGGTGCGAAACGGAAAGCCGGCCATTTAGGTGATGTGATCATTGCTACGGTCAAGGAAGCCACCCCCGGCGGGGTGGTAAAAAAAGGGGAGATAGTCCGGGCGGTGATCGTCCGCACGACCAGTTCCAGGCGTCGCCGGGATGGTTCCCATATTTGTTTCGATGACAATGCGGCGGTGATAATTAACGAACAAAACAACCCGCGGGGGACCCGTATTTTCGGTCCTGTAGCCCGGGAGTTGCGGGAAAGAGATTTCATGAAAATCGTTTCTCTGGCGCCGGAAGTGATCTAGGGAAAAGGGACAGAACTTGTGGGTAACCATGAGAGTTGTGTTGTCTAACGACCGGGAGCGATGATCAAGGATTAAGGGCTGTCCCCCCGTGGAGGATGGACCGCTCATGTTTCATTAGGAGGAGGTGCAGGGGTATGCCCGGTAAGCTTTTTGTCCGGCGGGGTGATCGCGTCATGGTCATTGCCGGTAAAGATAAAGGTAAAAAAGGCAAGGTCATTGCTGCCGAGCCTGCCAAGGGCAAGATTAAGGTGGAAGGTATAAACCTGATCAAAAAACATTCCAAGCCCACCCAGAAGGTGCCCCAGGGAGGCATTCGTGAAATGGAAGCCCCACTTTATGCTTCCAAAGTAATGGTGCTCTGTCCGGTTTGCAACAAGCCAACTCGGGTGGCCAAAAAGATCACCGAGGCCGGCGAGCGGGTACGCGTTTGCAAGAAGTGTGGCGAATCCCTGGATAAGTAAGGAGGGTTGGTACCAGTCATGTCGCGTTTAAAAGAAAAATTTGTGGAAGAAGTCAGGCCTGCCCTTGTGGAACACTTCCGGTATATAAATCTCTACCAGGCGCCCCGGATTGTAAAAGTAATCGTGAACATGGGCGTAGGTGAGGGAAAAGATAATCCCAAGGTTTTGGAAGCGGCGGCAAATGACTTGGCGCAAATTGCCGGGCAACGGCCGGTGATTACCAGGGCGCGTAAATCGGTGGCCAGTTTTAAGTTGCGTGAGGGCATGTCGATCGGGTGCAAGGTGACTTTGCACGGTCGTCGCATGTACGATTTTCTGGACAAGCTTTTTAACGTGGCCCTGCCGCGGGTACGGGATTTCCGCGGTATTTCACCGCGCTCCTTTGACGGCCGGGGCAACTGCACCATCGGTTTGCGCGAACAACTGATTTTTCCGGAAATCGACTACAGCAAGGTTGAAAAAATCCTGGGCATGGATGTGATCATCGTGACAACGGCCCGTACCGACGAGGAGGGTTTCGAGTTGCTTTCGCGGATGGGGATGCCCTTCAGGGCAGCCTGAACAAAAAACCATGTCGGTCTGCTCCGGCCCGGTACGATCCGGATGCGGGGCTTGTTGAAGGAGGGTAAGGATGGCCAAAAAATCATTAGTGATCAAGGCCCGGCGCAAGCCGAAATTTTCGTCACGGCGTTATAATCGCTGCAAATTATGCGGGCGGCCCCGGGCATACTTGCGTAAATTCGGCATGTGCCGTCTCTGTTTCCGGCGCCTGGCTAATGAAGGAAAAATCCCGGGTGTAAGAAAAGCCAGTTGGTAAAACGGAGGCACTGAAAGGAGGTTTTGCCGGTGATGACAGATCCTATTGCCGACATGTTGACCCGTATTCGTAATGCGAACATGGTTCGTCATAGCAGGGTTGAAGTTCCCGCCTCCAAAGTCAAGCGGGCCATGGCGGAGATATTGAAGAAAGAGGGATTTGTTAAGGATTGCGAATATATTGCCGACAAAAAGCAGGGTATGCTGCGCATTTACCTGAAATACGGTCCGAACCAGAAACGGATTATTACCGGGCTCAAAAGGATCAGCAAACCGGGCCTGCGGGTTTATGCCAGGAAGGATGAACTGCCCAAAGTTTTGGGAGGTCTGGGCGTTGCGATTATTTCAACCTCGCATGGTGTGATGAGTGATCGTGAGGCGCGCCAGTCCGGATACGGTGGGGAAGTCCTCTGTTTTGTCTGGTAACCCTTGAGGAGGAGGTTCTAAGAAGATGTCTCGTACCGGAAGGAAACCGATTACCCTTCCCCAGGGAGTCCAGGTCCAATTGGAGGGGAGAAATATCATCGTGCAGGGGCCCAAGGGGCGACTGACCCATAAATTGCCCCCACAGATCACGGTGGAACAACAACAGGGGAAATTGCTGGTAGAGCGTTGCGGCGATGAGCCGGAACAACGTTCTTTGCATGGCCTGGCCCGTTCGTTGATCGACAACATGGTCACGGGGGTTACAAAGGGATTTTCCCGCAACCTGGAGCTGGTAGGGGTTGGTTACCGGGCGATGCTGCAGGGAGAAAAACTGGTTTTGAACGTGGGCTATTCTCACCCGGTTGTTTTTGAACCGGAAGAAAACCTCGAAATTGAGGTTCCTACTGCAACCCGGATCATCATCCGGGGCATCGATAAGCAGCAGGTCGGCAATTTTGCCGCCGGTATCCGTAAGGTTCATCCTCCCGAACCCTACAAGGGCAAGGGGGTCCGTTATGAAAACGAACGGATTCGCCGCAAGGTGGGCAAGGCCGGTAAGTAGCAGTGGGGGTGTAGTAAAACAGATGATCAAAATAACATCACGTAATGTAAACCGAAAACGGCGTCACCGCCGGGTGCGCAAAAAAATTCTTGGTACCGCCGCGAAGCCGCGTTTAAATGTTTTTCGCAGTGCGCGACATATTTACGCCCAGGTGATCGACGATCAAACCGGCAGCACCATGGTGGCTGCTTCCTCGTTGGAAGCCGGCTTGCGCCGGGAATTAAAAAACGGTGCTGATATTGCAGCGGCACGAAAAGTAGGCGAGGTCATCGCTGTACGGGCGCAGGACAGAGGGATTGACCGGGTAGTGTTCGATCGTGGGGGCTATCTTTACCACGGACGGATCAAGGCTCTGGCCGAGGCGGCCCGGGAAAAAGGGCTTCAATTCTAACCGAAGGGGGGGACCGAAAAAGAGTGTCCAAGATTGAGCCGTCACAAGAGCTGATGGAAAAGGTGGTGCGGATTAACCGTGTCGCCAAGGTCGTCAAAGGAGGCCGGCGTTTCAGTTTTAGTGCCCTGGTGGTGTTGGGTGACCGGAACGGTATTGTCGGGGCCGGGCTGGGCAAGGCCGGTGAGGTGCCCGAGGCGATTCGTAAAGGGATCGATGATGCCAAAAAGAATTTGATTCGTGTGCCCATGGTCGGAACGACTATCCCCCATCCGGTGGAAGGCCGCTTTGGCGCCGGGCGGGTTTTGATGAAACCTGCTTCCGAGGGGACCGGTGTGATTGCCGGTGGACCGGTCAGGGCGGTGCTGGAGTTGGCCGGAGTGAGGGATATTTTGACCAAATCACTGGGGTCATCCAACGCTTTGAACATGATCAATGCGACCATTTCTGGTTTGAAGGAACTTAAAAGGGTGGAAGAAGTAAGCGCCTTGCGGGGCGTGCATGTCGATCAGCTTTCCGGGTAGGGAGAGAGGAACGTATGGCCAAGAAATTAAGGATCAAACTTGTCCGCAGTCCCATTACCTGTAAGCCGGCCCATCGGGCGACGTTAAGAGCCCTCGGCTTGCACCGGATCGGGGCGGAAGTGGAGCAGGCGGATGCACCGCAGATCCGTGGTATGATCAACCGGGTTGTTTACCTGCTTCAGATTGAAGAGATTGATGCAAAATAGCAACGCACAATTTGAAAGGAGGTGCGGCCGGTGCGACTGCATGAAGTAACATCCCCTCCGGGAGCAAGACGGGTTGCCAGGCGCAAGGGGAGAGGGCCCGGTTCCGGCCGGGGTAAAACCGCTGGCCGGGGGCAGAAAGGCCAGATGTCCCGTTCCGGTTCGGGCTACCGTCGGGGTTTTGAGGGCGGTCAGATGCCCCTGTTTCAGCGCCTGCCCAAACGGGGTTTTACCAACATTCATAAAAAGAGCTGGTCGATCGTCAACCTGGCGCAACTGGATTGTTTTGATGAAGGGGCGGTTATTACACCGGAATTACTACGAGAAAAAGGTCTGCTTAAAACCTTGCGCGATCCTTTGAAAGTACTCGGGGAAGGGGATCTGACCCGCCGGCTGGTAATTCGGGCCCATGCTTTCAGCACGCAGGCTCGGGAAAAGATCGAGGCTGCCGGCGGTAAGGCGGAGGTGATATAAATGCTGGAAACGGTTCGCACGGCATGGAGGATCAAAGAGCTACGGCAGCGTATTATTTTTACTCTGATTATGTTCGTCGTTTTTCGGGTCGGATCTGCGGTCCCCGTTCCGGGTGTGGACCCGGCCAAAATGGCCGAATTTTTCCAGCAGGACACCATTTTTGGGTTTGTGAATATCATTGGCGGGGGCAACCTGGAGAAATTTACCGTATTTGCCATGGGGATTATGCCCTATATCAATGCTTCGATCATCATGAATCTTTTAACCATTGTTATCCCCAAGTTGAAGGAATGGAGCGAAGAGGGACCGGAGGGGCGTAAAAAACTGAGCCAGTTAACCCGTTACGGGACCGTGGTTATATCTCTCATCAACGCCGTCGGGCTCTCTTTTTTTATCGCCGGAGAAGCGGTTCTGGAGAAAACGTTTTTTTCTTACTTTACCATCATCATCACCCTTACCGCGGGGACGGCCTTTCTGATGTGGATGGGGGAGTTGATTACAGAGAAGGGTATCGGTAACGGTATCTCCCTGATCATATTTGCCGGTATTGTAGCCGGATTCCCGATCGGGGTCGGCCTGGCGGTGGAACAATTGCGGTTTGGTCAGATCACCATTCCCTTGGTGATAGGCGTGATGGTTTTGCTCCTTGCCTTGATGGTGATCATTGTTTTACTGGATCAAGGGCAACGCCGCGTGGCGGTACAGTACAGCAAGCGCATCGTCGGCCGCCGTATGTATGGTGGCCAATCGACCCATATTCCGATGAAAGTGAACCAGGCAGGCGTAATTCCGGTCATTTTTGCTTCAGTCATCCTCACCCTGCCGGGGACGATCGCCCAGTTTATTCAACATCCGATCGCTAAAACTATAGGCGATATGTTCCGGTGGGGTTCCAGCCTGAATCTGGTTTTATATATGCTGTTGATTGTTCTATTTTCGTATTTTTATACGGCTGTGCAGTTTGATCCTTTCCAGGTGGCCGGTAATATCAAAAAATATGGCGGTTTCATCCCGGGTTTGCGCCCCGGGCGGCCTACGGCTGAGTATTTAGCGCGGATTATCAACCGGCTTACCACTGTGGGTGCTTTTTCTTTGGCCATTATTGCTGTATTTCCTTTGATTCTGGAGCGGGTGACGGGGATGAGATTAATTTTCACCGGCACCGGACTGATCATTGTCGTTGGCGTGGTCCTGGAAACTTTGAAACAGATTGAAAGCCATATGCTTATGCGCAGCTATCGGGGATTCATGAAATAGCAGGGGGACCGGGTATGATTGTTCTAAAGTCGCCACGGGAGATCGCACTGATGCGGGAAGCCGGGCGGGTGGTAGCCGTGGTACTGGAGACGATGGGAAAAGTTGTGGTTCCCGGGATAACGACGGCAGAACTGGACCGGATGGCCGAACGGATTATCCGGCGGGCCGGGGGAGAGCCGGCTTTCCTTGGTTACCATAATTTTCCCGCCAGCATTTGCACTTCCATTAATGAAGAGGTTGTGCATGGTATTCCTTCGTTGCGGCGCCTTCAGGAGGGTGACATTATCAGTATTGATGTTGGGGTTCGCCTGAAAGGATACTGTGGAGACGGGGCCGCGACCTTTGCCGTGGGGAAGGTGACCGATGAAGCAGATCGATTGATCCGGGCTACCCAAGAATCGCTGCAAAAAGCGATTGCGGTCATGCGTCCCGGGGGGCGTTTAACTGACATTTCATATGCGGTTCAGGAATATGTAGAGAACCGGCAATTTGCCGTGGTGCGCGATTACGTGGGCCATGGTATCGGCATGGCGATTCACGAGGAGCCTCAGGTACCCAACTTTGGTCCACCCGGACGCGGTCCGGTCCTGGAACCGGGGATAGTGCTGGCGATCGAGCCGATGGTTAATGTCGGGACCTGGGAGGTTAAGGTGGAGCCGGATCAATGGACGGTCAAAACAGGTGATGGCGCTCTTTCCGCCCATTTTGAACACACCGTAGCCATGCTTAAAAACGGCCCTGCTGTTCTCACTGCTCTTTAATAGGGAGGCCCAAGAGTGGATGATTTAAAACCGGGACAGCTGGTGCGCTCCAGGGCGGGACGTGATCATGGGGAGCACTACGTGATTCTTGAAATTGAAGGGCCACGTCAGGTGTTGTTGGTAAATGGACGCAACCGTTCTCTTGATCATCCCAAACGCAAGAATACGACCCATATCCAGCCTTATAACCGTCGGGTCGATCTTGAAGCATTGCGGTCCGCCAACAGGCTGACCGACAGTGTAATTATTGCCGCCCTCCGGGAGATGCTTTCGGCAAAGGATGTTCCTTGAAAACAGGAGGTCTGGTAATTTCTATGTCCAAAAAGAAAGACGTTGTGGAGGTTGAGGGGATTGTCGTCGAACCGCTGCCCAATGCCATGTTCCGGGTTGAATTGGACAATGGGTTAAAGGTTCTGGCGCACGTATCCGGAAAAATTCGGATGAATTTTATTCGCATACTTCCCGGTGACCGGGTTCTGGTAGAACTATCTCCGTATGATCTCAGTAGGGGGCGCATTACCTACCGCTACAAGTAATCCGGAACAACCGGGAAGGCGCGTTTACCTTCGCGGACATAAGGGGAGGCGGATCCATGCTGTGCATTTCTTTCTGCTTCCATTTTGGAAAGGAGGGGGGATCACTGATGAAAGTTCGGCCCTCGGTAAAACCCATGTGCGAAAAATGTAAAATCATCCGGCGCAAGGGGAAGGTAGCAATTATTTGTGAAAACCCGAAGCATAAGCAAAAGCAAGGCTAATGGGCATAAAAGAACGGAATTATGGGGAAGACTAGTTCCGTTTGGATAATTTTGGTTTGCAGCATGGTTCTTTTAAATTGAAAAGGAGGTGTGAATAATTGGCCAGAATAGCCGGAGTTGACCTACCGCGGGATAAAAGAATAGAAGCGGCTTTGTGCTATATTTACGGCATTGGGATCAAAAGAGCGGCTGGCATTATCGATCAAACCGGGATCAATCCCGATACCCTGGTCCGTGACCTGACCGAAGACGAAGTAAGCCGCCTGAGAGAATATATTGACCGGAACTACAAAGTTGAAGGAGATCTACGCCGCGATGTTGCAATGAACGTGAAGCGCTTGGTAGAGATCGGTTGCTACCGCGGTATTCGCCATCGTCGCGGCATGCCGGTGCGGGGCCAGAATACCAAAAACAACGCCCGCACCCGCAAAGGCCCCCGGAAAACCGTGGGCGTGCGCCGGAAAAAATAACTACGGGAGGAGGGAATCGATATGGTCACCAAAAAAAGAGCTGTCCGGACGAAACGGCGGGATCGTAAAAATATTGAGCGTGGGGTGGCCCATATCCGCTCTACCTTTAACAATACTATTATTACCATTACCGATGAAAACGGGAATGGTGTTTCCTGGTCGAGTTCAGGGAACGTTGGCTTCAAGGGTTCCCGTAAATCGACCCCCTTTGCCGCCGGACTTGCTGCCGAATCAGCAGCCAAGGTGGCGATGGAACATGGTATGCGTTCGGTAGAAGTTTTGGTTAAAGGACCGGGAGCCGGACGGGAGGCGGCAATTCGTTCTCTACAGGCAGCCGGCCTTGAAGTGAATATGATCAAGGATGTTACACCAATTCCCCATAATGGTTGCCGCCCACCCAAGCGGCGCCGGGTATAAGCATAGATCATTTAAGGAGGTGCTATCAGCTCGATTATGGCCAAATATACTGGACCTGTTTGCCGGCTTTGTCGTCGGGAAAAAATCAAACTCTATCTTAAGGGAGATCGCTGTTACACAGGCAAGTGCGCCGTAACCCGCCATACTTATCCCCCCGGGGAGCATGGGCAAGGGCGTCAAAAAATTTCGGAATACGGATTGCAGTTGCGTGAAAAACAAAAAGCGCGGCGTATTTATGGAGTCCTGGAACGGCAGTTCCGACGTTACTTTCGGGAGGCGGACCGCCGTAAGGGGGTGACCGGTGAGATCCTGCTGCAGCTTTTGGAAAGTCGCCTGGACAATATTGTCTACCGTCTTGGTCTGGCTCGTTCGCGGGCTGAGGGGAGGCAACTGGTACGTCACGGTCATTTTGAAATAAACGGGCGCAAGGTTGATATTCCATCTTGCCTGGTTGGCGCCGGTGATCGTATCACCGTCCGGGATAAAAGTCGCAAATTGCCCCTCTTTAAACAAATTGTTGAAGAGCGGGAAGGGCAGAATCCCGGTGAGTGGTTGTCCATGGATTTTGAGAAATTGACCGGACAAATGTTGCGCCTGCCCAAACGTGAAGAGATCGATGTGCCCATCAGTGAGCACCTTATCGTTGAGCTTTATTCCCGGTAAGGCTGCGGCTCTGATCATTAAAATGCCGCGGTTGTTTTACCGCAACCGAACCCTGAGGAGGTTTTTCGGACGGTTATGATTGAAATAGAAAAACCGAAAATTGAATGGATTGACCGGAACGAACAAGCTGCCTATGGAAAATTTGTGGTGGAACCCTTGGAAAGAGGATACGGTATCACCCTGGGTAATGCATTGCGCCGTGTTCTTCTTTCTTCTTTACCCGGAGCGGCGGTAACATCGGTTCGTTTCGAGGGGGTGCTGCATGAATTTTCGACCCTGCCAATGGTGGTGGAGGACACGATCGAGATCATTCTCAATCTAAAATCCTTGTCCATGAAAATCCATAATGATGATCCCCAAACCTTGATCATCGATGTGGATCGACCGGGGACGATCACGGCTGCGGATATCCAGGCGCCGGCGGACGTGGAGATCCTCAATCCCGAACTGCCCATTGCGACACTGGAGGAAGGCGGTCGTCTTTATATGGAAATTATCGCCCGTAATGGGCAGGGCTACTGCCCCGCCGAGCGAAACAAATCGCCCCAGCAGCCGATCGGGGTGATCCCGGTTGATTCACTGTTTTCCCCGATCCGTCGGGTTAATTACCAGGTGCAGGATACCCGGGTCGGTCATACGACCAATTTTGACAAGCTAACGCTTGAAGTATGGACCGATGGCAGTCTGCCTCCCGATGAAGCGATCAGTCAGGGTGCCAAGATTTTGGCCAAACATTTGAGCCTTTTCATTAACCTGACTGAACAAACAGATGAGATTGAGTTTGCCGATGACCATGAAGAAGAGAACCGGGAAAAACGCCTGGAAATGACCATCGAGGAACTTGATCTATCTGTACGTTCCTTTAACTGTCTCAAGCGAGCCGGGATAAATACCGTCGGCGAGCTGGTAAGTAAAACTGCCGAAGAAATTACAAAGGTTCGCAATTTGGGGAAAAAGTCTTTGGAAGAAGTGGAACAAAAGTTAAGTGAACTAGGTTTCACCCTGGAACGGACCTCCGAATAAAAAATGGAATAGGTTTCGAATAGGGCAAGATGCAGCTTGCCGGCCAAATAGGGCGTATTAAAACCTGCTTTTTCAAGGAGGTGATGATGGTGGCGAAGCAAAAATTGGGGCGGAAAAGCGGGCCAAGACGGGCCTTGTTGCGCAGTCAGGTCACGGCATTGCTCAAAGAAGAACGGATCGAAGTTACTGCAGGCAAAGCCAAAGCGATCCGGCCCCTGGCCGAAAAAATGATCACGCTGGCCAAACGTGGTGATCTTCATGCCCGGCGGCAGGTCGCATCCTATGTTTTTGATGAGGATGTGGTCAAGCGGCTTTTTGAGTGGACCGCCTCGCGGATGGAAGTTCGTGATGGGGGCTATACCCGGATTGTACCGGTTGGGCCACGCCAGGGTGATGGTGCCCCCATGGTCATCCTCGAGCTGATCAAGTAAATTTCGTGACAAGTTACCTTTCTGCCTTGCGGGAGAAGGTAGGGTGGGGGGCCTACCCGGATCCCCCTTTGGCCTTGCCATGGCGTGAGGTGCGTCATATTGACAAACGACCAAAAACAGCCGGCGCTGGAAACACGGGGGCTATTCTTCCGTTATTCATCCGACGTACCGCCTCCGGATGAAGCCGGAGCGGATCAAAGTCCGTTTGTTCTATCCGGTATCGATCTGAGTATCACTGCGGGCGAGCATGTTGCCATAATCGGCGCCAACGGTTCCGGTAAAACGACCCTGCTTAAACATTTTAACGCCCTGTTGCTTCCAACCCAAGGAGAGGTGATGGTTGGAGGGCTTAGCACTACGCAGGGAAATAACCTCCCCGCGATCCGTCGTTGCTGTGGGATGATCTTGCAAAATCCCGATAATCAGATTGTAGCGACTACGGTCGAAGAGGATATTGCCTTTGGGCTGGAGAATTACGCGGTGGAACCAGGGGAGATGCGTTGCCGGGTCGATGCAGTCATGCACCGGTTGGGTTTAACCGGTCTGGCACACCGCCCGCCTCATTACCTTTCGGGGGGGCAAAAACAACGGGTAGCCATTGCAGGAGTTTTGGCTTTGCAGCCTTCCTGTCTTTTGATGGATGAACCCACTGCTATGCTCGATCGGGAGGGGCGCCGTGAAGTCCTTGAAGTGGTTGGTCAACTGAACCGGGAAATGGGAATAACTGTTATCCATGTCACCCATTTTCCGGAGGAAGCCGCCCTTGCCGGGCGGGTACTGGTGTTGCATCGAGGCAGCGTTGTTGTCGATGGGCCACCGGCGGAAGTATTCTCCAACTTACCCCACTTACACTCTTTCGGCCTTGAAGGAACTCCAGCCGCCGAAGCCGCCGCTATCCTACGACAGCGCGGCCTGGACCTTCCTTTGAGTCTTTATCGCTTGGATGATCTTATGTGCTGGCTATCCCATGCTTGGGGCGGTTCTTGCGACGAAAAACCTTGAAGGGAAAGGACATTCCGTGCGGGTAAGTCGGAGCCTGTTTTTAAAATTACTTTTCCTACTGGCTGTACTACCGCTTTTGTTTTCAGTTTTGCTGGCCCATGGTTTAAAAAACCCGGACACCCTGCTGTTCCGGTACACAATGGCCTTGGTTGGCATTGTTCTATTTGCTTCAATTACCTTTCTTGCTATTCCGGTTTTGTTATTTTTTCTGGTTAAGGGAACTTGGCCATCTTTTTTTAAAGCCCTGGTCGGAAAAGCGATTGTTTTTCTTTTTCCACTGATCTTGATGATAGGGAAAATGCTGGGGATATGTGAAAACAGGATCCGGAGATCCTTTGTTGAACTGAATAATTACTTTGTGGAAGAAAAAAAGTTAACGGTTTCCCCTGGGAAATTGTTGCTTTTGCTCCCGCATTGTTTGCAAGATTATCGTTGTCCCCATAAAATTACCAGGGATCCTCACAACTGCCGGCGTTGTGGACGTTGCCCTGTCGCCGATTTGCTCCGGTTGGCGGAAAGATGGCAGATTGAAGTGGCTATTGTCCCCGGGGGGACCCTGGCCAGGAGTGTGGTTGTGTCCGGGAAACCGGAATGCGTTGTGGCCGCAGCCTGTGAAAGGGATCTTTCAAGTGGGATTATAGATAGTTTTCCTCTTCCCATTTTGGGCACTTTACTGGATCGGCCTTTTGGCCCCTGTTTAAATACTGCTGTTTCGATTTTCAAATTGGAAGAAAACATCAAAAAATTACTTCCAGTGGATCATGAACCGGTGGTAACGGAACAGGATCCGGTAGGGACGGCGAAAAGTGGGAAGTGATTGCATGACCCCTTCCGGTAGTGCGGAACCCGCTCCGGCTTACATTCAAACCAAAAATCTAAGTTATACTTACCTGCCCGAAACCCCCTTTGCCGGGATCGCGCTCCGGGGGGTTGATCTTTCTTTGGAACGGGGCGGTTTGGTTTTGCTCACCGGACTTTCCGGGTCGGGCAAAACAACACTGGTCCAGATCCTGGGCGGTTTACTCCAACCCACCGGGGGGGCTGTCTTGTTGGAAGGGCACCCCGTGCCAATGTCTGCCCGAGGTAGCGCCGATCTTCGCCGTCGAGCCGGGCTGGTCTTCCAATGTCCCGAAGATCAATTTTTTGCTGAAACAGTCTTTGACGAGGTAGCCTTTGCGCCACGTAACCGTAAAATTCCCGAACCGGAGGTTGCGGGTCGGGTTGAGCGCGCCCTGAAGATGGTTGGTCTGGATCCGATCAAAACTGCTCCCCTATTTCCGTACCATCTCAGTGCAGGTCAGCAGCGATTGGCGGCAATTGCTTCGATCCTGTCCCTGGAGCCGGAGCTGCTTATCCTGGACGAGCCGGCGGCAGGCCTGGATCCCATCGGTCGGCGTCTTCTTTTTACGCTTCTGGAACGATTAAAACGGGAAGCCGGCCTTACGATCCTGTTGGTAACGCATCGTCTGGAAGAGGTTGCTTACCTGGCCGATACGCTTCTGGTGCTGGAAGCGGGCCATCTGATTGTATCTGCCGCCCCGGCCGAAATTTTGAGCAGCCCGGAGCGAGCGGCCCGATTTAACCTGGAACCGCCTCCGGCTTGCACCCTTTTACATGGCCTGGCCCGGAAGGGCTGGCCGGTGCGAAATGATCTTTGTTCCTTGGAAGATGCAGCACTGGAAATTGCTGCTGCCGCCCGGCGGCTTGGTCTAACCAATACTTCTTTGTCAGGACCTGCTCGATCACTCCGGCCCGGTCCGGGCACGGTGGAGGAGATAAAATGAGCCGTAGCATTACGCTGGGGCAATACCTCCCCGGTCATTCTTTTTTGCATAACCTGGACCCGCGCTTCAAACTGGCCGGTCTGTTATTCCTGCTGGCGGCCCTTTTTGCGGTGCGCACCTTTACCGGGCTTGGTTTTCTTTGCCTTTTTGCTGCAGCCCTGGCCGGCTCTTCCGCGATGCCGTTGCGCCATTTATTGCGGGGGGCTCGCCCCATTGTTTATATTGCGCTGTTTACCCTTGTGATCTATGCTTTTTTTACCCCGGGCGGTCTGGTCCTGTTGCGTCTGGGTCCGATGACCGTCGAATTGTCCGGTTTGATCGAGGGACTGTTTATCGTCCTGCGCCTCTTACTTCTGGTCTGGTTTAGTTTTTTGGTGACATTGACCACTTCCCCGCTCGCTTTTACCGATGGGATTGAATTTTATTTACATCCCTTGAAACTGGTTGGCCTTCCGATTGCGGAGGTGGCGGTGATCATGACGATCGCTTTACGATTTGTTCCGACTTTAATGGAAGAAAGCCAGCGTATCATGCGCGCCCAGATGGCACGTGGGGCTGATTTCGAAAGCGGGGGTTTTTTCCGGCGGGCCGGGAACCTGGTTCCTCTTGTGGTGCCCCTTTTTATCAGTGCTTTCCGGCGGGCGGACGAACTGGCCGTGGCGATGGAAGCAAGGGGTTACCGGATCGGGGCTCGGCGGACTCGTTTACGCCGGCTTCCTGTGACCTGGCGTGATTGGGTTGCGCTTGCTTTTACGGCCGTCCTGTTTACCGTGACCCTGGTTTATGGGTTTTAAGGCGACTTGCAAATTGTTACGGGGGTCCGACCCATGACCGTAAATTTACGCCTGACTCTGGCTTACGATGGAACCGCCTACAGCGGTTTTCAATGGCAAAAAAATGCAGATACGATCCAGGACCGCCTGGAGAAAGCCCTTGAAGTGCTCTACAAAAGGAGTATACGTGTCGCGGGTGCGGGGCGCACCGATGCCGGGGTACACGCCCGGGGACAGGTTGTCACTTGTATCGCACCGGCGATCATTCCGCCGGAGCGATTACCTCTGGCGATCAATTCGGTCCTGCCTGAAGATATTATTGTCACCGGCGCCGAAGTTGTCCCGGAGAAGTTCCACGCTCGTTTTAACGCCCGGCGTAAAATATATAGCTACAATGTGGATTTGGCCCGCTATCCCCGGATGATGTTGCGACGCTATACTTATCATCATCCGGATCTCCTGAATGTAAATGAAATACAAAAGGCGTCCTCTATTTTCGAAGGAAGGCATGATTTCAGATCGTTCCGGGCCGGCGGGAGTGCAGTGCGCCGGACCGAAAGGATCTTGAACCGTGTTTTGGGTGACTACAAGCCGGATGAGGAGCTGCTGAGCCTTATTTTTGAAGGTGAAGGTTTTCTTTATAAAATGGTGCGCCTGCTGACCGGGACTTTGCTGCGGGTCGGGCGGGGGGAGATTTCTCGTGAAGAAGCAGCTGCTGCCCTACGCGGTGAAAACCCGGCAGCGGTCGGTCCGACGGCACCGGCCCGGGGTCTTTGCCTGGAAAAGGTAATTTATTAGATGCGGTCGGAAGAGCGGACAGATAACCTTGTGGAGCCAATCTGTATTTACCGGGATCTTTATCCCCGAACCCGGCGTTTCCGTTAGTGTAAAGTTATTGTAGGTTTATGGAGGGGATTTCCTTTAGGGGATAGAA
>CAYQQK010000020.1:0-37850 GCA_964420065.1 uncultured Syntrophomonadaceae bacterium
TTTCAACCAGCACCGCCCCATCCTTGATGATACGCCGCTCCCGATCAACGGTAACCACCAACCCGTGCGTAATCAATATTTGTATCATCGCCTGGCGCTCCTTTATGAACGTAGATGAAATAAATCCGCCGCATTGTCACCCAGGATCTTTTCCACTTCGCCCTCGGTCAAACCCAGGCCGATCGGTCTTTTCCAGGCAAGGACTTCAATTACCCGGATCTGGCTGCCTACTTCCTGGATCGGGCAATCACTTGCCAGCAGCAGTTTGTCTGCTCCAAGAGCCTGGTACGCTTCCTTCAAGCGGGGCAGTGAACCCCATCCGGTTTCCAGAAATACATTATCGTAATTACGCGCCACAAAAATGGCCTCGTCGGCAAAACATACTTTCTGCGTACCCAGGTGCGCTAAAATAATTTTAGTCCCGGGGCAAGCCTCCGCCAGAGGCGCCATCAGTACCGGCACGGCAAACGGTGTGTCTCCGGTGTGAATAATCACCGGGAGATCAAGCCTGCCGGCCTCTTCAAGAATTGGCAAAAGCAGATCCATGCAATTGGGAGCCATGTAGCCATGACTGGTTGGGTGCAGTTTAACCGCCCGGTAACGGTATTCTTTAACCAGAATCCCCAAAGCATCCAAAGCCCGTTCCACACCCAGGTGCGGATTGAACACCATACACCCGGCCAACCGTTTTGGGTATTGCATGGTTACCTTGGTAATGTAATGATGCTGTTCGAGGATATTGGGGTTGCAGGTTGTCTCTGCCGGATGCGGCTGCACTACGGCGCAATCAACCTTTCTTGGTTGACCGTTAATTATAAACGGCCCATCCATTAATTCAAATAACTGTTCTGCCGTGAAAGGAGGGTGGTTCCATCCCCCCGTTGGACGATCCGAGATATGGATATGCCCATCAACAATCATTCTCCATCACCTTTTACTTTTATTTTGGGACCGGCATATCGCCCACCCGTTAGCGCTGCAACCTTTTCATGAATACATCCATGGCGTACCCTCCAATTGTAGGCGGAAGGATACGCCATGGCACCTGTTCCGATCTACCTACCTTTCATCCCACTTCGGAAACGGGAAAATAGCCTCTCCCTGAGCGATGGTTTCCGGGAAAACGATCACCAGCTCTCCATCCTGTATCTGGACGGTTGTGCTCCCGCCAAGAACGTTTTGACCGGTTTCGTCAAAATGGGTCGGCCCGTTGATAGTTTCAAGGCTGAGTTGCACCAGGGCATCACGCAACTTTTCCGTCTCCAGGCTTCCGGCCGCCTTCAACGCTTCTTCCAAAACGACACCGGCGGTGCTGGCCGCAGCATTGATTTGATCCGGTTGCCGGCCGTAGGCAGCGGCAAACTGTTTCGCATATTCATCCGCAGAACCAAAAACCGGGTCCTTCCATGTCATTGCCGGGGACCACCAGATCCCCACATAGACATATTCTGCATCCGGTCCCAGGGATGATCTGAAATCCGGCATATGAGCGATCATCGTGCCGACCATTTTCGGTGAGAGCCTTGCTTCCTTCATTTGTCGGACAAGGGTAATGGTGTCCTGCAAATCAGCCCCGGTCAGGACGACATCGGGATCGATCGTTTTTACTTCCGTGAGAATAGTGGACAGATCCGCAGCGCCATGGGGGAACTTTTGATCGTAAACAATTTCAAATCCAAGTTCTGCCGCCCTCTCCTTGATCCCCTCGGCGGCATAAATTGGAAACAACGTATCCGGGTAGACCAGGGCTATTGTGGACGGTTTGGGAGAAAACGTATTTGCCATGTCAACCAGGGAAGTAAGAGAAGCGGTGGCGGGAGGGTTGACACTAAAAACATATTTGAATCCCTGTTCATAAATGCTATTGGCATTGGCGTTTGCAGCGATCGTGATCACTTTGTACTTCTCCCCGATTGCAGCGGTCGCATGTGTAATTCCACTGCTGTAAGGCCCAAATATGATGTCTACCTTATCCTCGGTAATAAGACGTTCGACCAGTTTTGCACTTGTCTGGGCATCACTTTTGTCGTCATAGTGCACCAGTTCAACTGTGTATTGATCGGATCCTACCTGGATGCCTCCTCTTTCATTGACATGATCCATCCAAAACTCATAGCCTTCGTGTTGAAGCTTTCCCTCCCGGGCAAGTTGGCCGGTAAGGCTGACTGCGGTGCCAATTTTGATCACTTTCTTTTGCTCTGTTTCAACCGGTTTATCCGGCGCACAACCGGAAAGAAGCAATATCAATACCAGGCAAAGCAACCCCCACAATTTATTCTTCATCTCAGCGTAGCCCCTTTCGTTTTCTGGAAATCCGGTCACTTTTCGTTCACTTTTCCTTTAAATACCGAGATATGCCTCCCTAACGGTATCGCTACGCAACAGTTCCTTGGCATCCCCCCTATTCACAATTTTACCTGTCTCCAAAATATAGCCCCTATCGGCAACAGAAAAAGCCAGAAAAACATCCTGTTCAACCAACAAAATACTCACTTCCGGCGAGGCCTCACGTATGCTTTTGATCGCCCCCACCAAACGGTCCACGATCACCGGGGCCAGGCCCAAGGACAGTTCGTCTATCAACAGTAATTTGGGATCTGCCATCAACGCTCTGCCGATAGCACACATTTGTTGTTCTCCACCGCTTAAAGTGCCGGCCAACTGTGATTTCCGCTTTTCAAGTTCCGGAAACAGGTCATAGACATACCGCAGGCTTTCATTTGCCTCCTGACGACTTCTGAGTAAAGAACCGAATGTTAGATTTTCCTGAACGGACATCGCCGGGAGCAATTTGCGGCCTTCCGGAACCTGGGCAATTCCACTCAGTATTCGTTGGCGGCAAGGCAGGTAAGATATCTCTGTCTCACCATAAATTATTTGACCGGATGACGGCAACAACAAACCCGATATCGTGTTGATCAATGTTGTCTTGCCGGCGCCGTTGGACCCCACCAGCGTCACAATTTCGCCTTCATCTACATTCAAGGACACATCCCACAGTACCGGAATATCCCCATACCCGACATCAAGTTTTTCTACCACCAGATTTCCCAAACTTAACCCCTTCCTTACTTGGATTTGTTCGCGCTCATTTGGGCGTGAATTTCTGACCATAACGTTCGCCCAGGTAAGCCTCGATCACCGTTGGATCTTCAACCACTGCGCCGGGTTCCGCCAATGCAATTTTTTCCCCAAAGTGCAAGACCATCACTCTGTTTGAAATACCCATAACGACCTTCATGATATGCTCGACCAGGATGATCGTCGTCCCATCAGCATTAATCTTCCTTATCAGTTCCATCATTGAATCGATCTCGACCGGATTCAAACCGGCCATGACCTCGTCCAGTAACAATAAAACGGGCTGCATCGCCAGTGCCCTTGCCAGTTCCAGGCGCTTTCTGCCTGAAATGTTAAGATTTGTAACCGATTCATCCTTTCGCTTCAACAGGCCCACGAAATCAAGGGCACGATCCGCCAAATCAGACGCTTTCGAGAAGTTCCACTCTTTACCACGGGATTTGCCGAACAGACCGCCGATCAGAACATTTTCCTTGACAGTCATTCCTTCAAATGGTTTCACAACCTGGAAGGCCCTGCCAATACCGAGTCTAGCTATTTTAAACGGTTTCAAGCAGGTGATATCCTGCCCCAAAAATGTCAATTCTCCTTTATTCAAAGCAGCCAGTCCGCAAATACAGTTGAGGAGGGTCGTTTTACCGGCGCCGTTAGGGCCGATCAACCCCAAAATTTCCCCTTTAAACACCTCAAAATCGACATTCTTGACGGCGCATAGCCCGCCAAACGATTTGGTCAAATTTTTTCCGCGGACCACACAATTGGTCATTGATCATCACCCCGCTCTCATGTAAAATTAGCTTTTTCCAGGTCGCTGTGATAACAGCCCAATTATTCCCCGGGGCAGAAACATAGCAATAAATACCATCAGGCAGCCGAGAATAAGATAATGAATTTCCAAAAATCTACTCCATACCAGCTCGGAAAGGAATTCAACAAAAAAAGCGCCCAGAACCGGTCCGGCAACAGTGCCGGCTCCCCCAAAATTGAACATCAGGTACATTTTAACGCTGGTCACGATGTCAAACACAACACAGGGTTCGATATAGCTCATCCAATATGAAAATATACCGCCGGCAGCGCCGGTAAATAAAGCGCTGAGAGACCAAGCCATACTTTTATATATTGTTGTATTGATCCCCATCATTGCGGCTGCTTCTTCGTCATATTTAATTGATCTCAGCGCATAGCCGATTCGACTTTTTTGCACGAAGAAACTTGTCAGGATACAAAGACAAAGCGTCAGGAACATGACATAATAAAAGTAAGCATAAATTTCGGATGCGGTTCCCTCCGGAACCGGCAGAACCAACCCTCTCCCCCCCCCGGTTAGAGAACCCCAGATCGTGGCCAGTTCCCGGCTTCCCTCCAGCAAACCTACGGTTGCAATAAGAAAGTACCTGCCCCTCAACCGCAAAATCATCAGGCCCAGTATTGCCGCAAGCAAAGCACAGGTCAACGATCCCATAATCAGTGACAAAGGAAAGGAACAAGAGGCGCGGCACATGAAAAGAGAAGTAGTGTAGGCGCCCCAGCCAAAAAAAACAACATTGCCAAATGCCGGATACCCGGCATAACCGGCAATCAAGTTCACACTGCTGGCCAAAATGGCATACATAAACGTACTGGTCAAAACCCTTAACCAGTAGCCGCTCAGGAGCAAAGGTGAAAGTAAAAGAAATACCAGTAGCACGGGTATCAATATTGGGTAAATTTTTCGTATTTTTGCCGGTAAGTATGTCTTTATTTTTAACATGGATTACTGGTAGAACCTCCTTCCCAAAATGCCATGCGGCCGGACAATCAAAACAAGGATCAGTATGACATAGGAAACCAGGCTCTGGTTCTGAGGATCAATCATCGATCCGCCGATCGCCTCGGCAAGACCCAATACCAGGCCGCCTACAACTGCCCCGGTGACGTTCCCCAGACCTCCCAGAACCGCCACCGCAAATGCTTTTCCCAAAAAAGGCATTCCCATAAAAGGGTTGATGCTAAATACGGGAGAAAAAAGCGCTCCCGCAATACCGGCAAGAGCACTGGCAATCCCGAAAGTAAAAGCATACGATCTGTTGATATCTATACCGAACAATCGGGCCGCTTCAATATTGATTGAAGTGGCCCTGATTGAAAAACCTATTCGAGTTTTCTGCAAAAAGAAATACAAGAGAATAGTCACCAGCACCGACATCAAAAATATACCCAGACGGACGTATGGTATCGTCAAATTGCCAAATTGAAAGCCGTCACCTGCGTACCGGGGTAACACTGCACGAAAATCTGACGACCAGATCAACATGACAACGTTGATCAAAATCATGTCTATCCCGAAGGTCACCACGACCACCATTTGGAATCCATACTTTAGAACCCGGTTGATCACGCCCGCCTGGAGAAGGTACCCAAATATGAACATTACCGCAGCCACAATGGGTAGCCCCAGGAATGGATCGATATGGCAAGCAATGAATCCCGTATAGGCAATATAGCTGCCAAGCATTATTAGAGAACCATGGGCAAGATTGATAATAGCAGCAACTCCGTAGACCAATGAGAATCCCGTGCCAATACATGCATAGACCCCGCCAAGCAAAATGCCGTTAATCAAATGCTGTATCACCAATGTAACGATGACCCCCTTAGCGATAATAAATCCTGCACCGGCAGAACTCCCCCTAACAAAAAACATAACAATACCACAAACTCAACACGACTAACAAATCATTCAAGTTTCATGGTTTGGGTTCAATATATTTTATATTTTATATTCGTTGTTCTGCCCGGTATTCCTGCCGTGCGCGACAGGATAATGAATAATGTGGCCACATCAAAGCTCGGCTTTTCAAGCAAGCGCCGTTTGACTGAAGCAATTGCACCGCTGGATGATTTTTAGGTTGAAGTTGAGGATTGAACCGCTGCAACCGGTATTTTCACCGGCGCGGGCATGGAGGGCAAGGCGGCAGGGTGACGCCGGCGGCGGACCGGTCCGCCCGACGCTGATGGCGTTTATTCGTGGCCGGTTGGGATGAAACGACGCACGGTATAGATATCTTTTACTTTTTTGACGCGGTTCATAATATATTCGAGGTGCGAGCGATCGCGGACAACCATGGTGATCTGGATCACGGCGCTACGATCTCGCCCGGTGCGCCCGCGGACGGCAGTAATATTGACCTTGCCTTCGCTGATGGCAGAGGTAACATCGGCCAAAAGACTGGGCCGGTCCATCGCCGTCACTTCCATCACGACCGGGTAGGACAGTTCAGAATCTTCCTCCCAGGTGGCCTCGACGAAACGATCCTCCGTGCCGGCCTGGTGGGCCAGATTCGGACAGTCGGAGCGGTGGACCGATACTCCCCGGCCACGGGTGACAAAACCGACGATCTCGTCTCCCGGCACAGGCGTGCAACAGCGGGCAATATGCACCAGCAGGTTGGTGATGCCCTGGATCCGAACCCCCCGGGCAGCCTGCAATAATTTCGGGGCCGGCTTGATCTCGGGCAAAGGCGGGGGCTCCTTTTCCCCGTAACGTTTCCGGTATTCCTCCTGCAGGCGGCCGGTAACCTGCTGGCTGGTGACCCCGCCGTAACCCACGGCGGCATAAACATCGGCTGCGGAAACAAAGTTGAAACGTCCGCCTACCTCCGTCAAAAGCTCTTCCTTGAGATACTGGCGATGGTCCAGGTTCTGGCGGCGCAGCTCGCGTTCGAGCATCTCTTTGCCCTTTTCAATATTTTCTTCGCGCCGTTCTTTTTTGAACCAGGAGCGGATCTTGTTTTTGGCCTGGGGAGTACGCACGATCTTCAACCAATCCCGGCTCGGGGAACCCTGCTTGGCGGTAATGATCTCCACCATATCCCCCGTGCGCAGCTTGTAGTCCAGGGTCACCAGGCGCCCGTTCACCCGCGCCCCGGTGCAACGGTTGCCGACATCGGTGTGAATACGAAAAGCAAAATCCAGGGGGATCGCCCCCGCCGGCAGGTTCACGACATCGCCCCGGGGGGTAAAGACAAAAACCTCATCCGGAAAAAGGTCGATTTTAAGGCTTTCCATGTATTCCCGGGCATCGCGATAATCATGCTGCCATTCCAGCAACTGGCGCAACCAGGCCAGTTTCTCATCCATTTCCCGATCGTCCTTGGCGCCCTCCTTGTAGCGCCAGTGGGCGGCAATCCCGTACTCGGCGGTACGATGCATTTCCCAGGTCCGTATTTGAATTTCAGCCAGCTCATTTTTGGCCACAACAACGGTGGTATGCAGTGACTGGTACATATTCGGTTTCGGCATGGCGATAAAATCCTTGAACCGGCCCGGAATCGGCCGCCACAGGGTATGAACAATGCCCAAAGTGCCGTAGCAGTCCTTGACATTGTCCACGATAACCCGCACCGCCGTAAGATCGTAAATTTCGGCCAGCGTTTTATCCTGGCTTTTCATCTTGTTGAAAATACTGTAGAGGTTTTTGGGGCGCCCCTGGATTTCACCGTAAATACCCACCTCCGCCAGGCGTTGCTCCAGCTTGGCGATGATATGGTTGATAAAATCTTCACGCTCGCGGCGCTTCTTGGCCAATTTCTCGGCCAGGGAGTAGTAGTCGGCGGAGCTCATGTAACGGAAAGCAAGATCTTCCAACTCGGATTTGATCTTGTAGACCCCGAGGCGGTGTGCCAGCGGAGCGTAAATCTCCAGGGTTTCCTGGGCGATCTCCTTTTGTTTGATCGCGTGCAAAAAACAGAGGGTGCGCAGGTTGTGGAGACGATCGGCCAACTTGATCAGGATCACCCGGATATCCTTGGCCATGGCGATAAACATTTTACGCAGGGATTCGGCTTGCTGTTCTTCTTTCGATGTAAAATCGATCCGGCTCAGTTTGGTGACCCCGTCCACCAGGAGAGTAACCTCGGACCCGAATTCGCGTTGCACCGTTTCCAGGTCCACCGCCGTGTCCTCGACCACATCATGGAGCAAGGCCGCGGTAATGGTGATCGCATCCAGTTCCAGATCGGCCAGGATCCGGGCCACTCCAAGCGGGTGGGTGATATAAGACTGGCCGGACTCCCGCAATTGGCCGGAATGGGCGGTCAGGGCAAAGCGGTACGCTTCCTCCACCCGGGGCCATATTTTCTCCGCCCCGGGATGATAACGCATGAACACCGCTTTCAATTGTTCCAGATCCATGGATTGCATCGCCATTGAGCTTGGCTCCCCGCTTTGGGCGGCGCCTTCTTTACCGCACCGGCTTTCCGGTTTACCCTTCAGTATTCCCCCCGGTGGTAACGTTCAAGCAGTGTCGCGATTGTTGCCCCTTTTTCTTCCAAAAGTTGTTGTTGAAAACAACGGCATTGCCGGCGCAGGGTGGATGTCTGCTCGAAGGCCGCCCCCGAAAAAAGATTGTCCCGTCCAGCCGCCATGGCGCATACCCGTAATTCACCCGTCGCCGCCAGCTCCAGGAGTCCCTCCTCCAGGAATATTTCCAGGCAACGCCGCCGGTAGCCCGCTCCCGCACGCTCAGGCAGCAGTTCAAAAAAGGATTCGTTCGAAAGGATTCCGGCGGCAGTCTCCCGCAATGCGCGACCGGTTTCTTGCAGTACGGATAACCCGGGCAGGGCCGCATCGACCAGTTTCTCGTTTAAAGGCAGATCCCGGTCATCGTAAAGCAGGTGCACCTGCAGCCCGGCGCCGGCGGGAGCCGCTTCAAAAAAGGGATCGATGGCTGAAAAGTGCAGCGGCAGATCGTGCAACACCAGGTCGCAAGCAACATTCTGCGTCAGCCCCTCCGCATCCGGTCCTTTTTCAACCCCGTTGCCGCCGGCAATAAAGTAATACTTTCCGGCCCCGGCATCAGCCAGGAGGTGACGCAAGCGTTCCCGACGGGCCGCGGTGCTGCAAAACACGGCTACCGGCCCGGCCGTACGACAAAGTAACGCCCGGATATACTCCGCCCCGCCACCCTTGCCCCGCCGGTCGATCACCGCAATCCGCCCGCAGGAGTAACTGTCACCATGGGCGAATTCTCCCAGTTCCACTTCAAGTACCGCCTGTTCCCGGTAAAAACCTTCACGCAAGGAAAATACCAGATCCAGGGCGCAGCCGCAGTACAATTCCGTCGCCCGCACCGCGGCGGCAAAGAAAACAGGCCTCAAGGAACGATCGCCACGGCGCAGCTCCAATTTAAGATGAGCCCGGTTCCGTCCAACCAGCCGCCAGGAGCGGACCTCCCAGCCCCGGCTGGAGAAAACCGGTTCCGGATTGGCCGTGCCGAAGGGCTTCAGGTCGGCCAACTGGCGGGCCAGATCCTGGTTGATTTCTTCTTCTTCCAGCTCCCCGTCCAGAAAGATGAGCGGGGTCAGATCTTTTTCCTGCAGCGTCGTGGCGGTATAACTCTCCAGCGCCGCCGCCAGCCGGGGCACCTGTTCCGCAGCCAGAGTCAGGCCGGCAGCCCGGGAATGCCCCCCGTAACGATCGAGCAGGCCGGCGGAGGCGGCCGCGGCCAGAGCTGCGGTAATATCAAACCCGGGGATGCTGCGGGCCGACCCGCGTCCGTTTTCTCCTTCCAGGGAAATAAGCACCGCCGGACGATAGTATTTTTCCACCAGCCGGGAGGCGACGATGCCGATTACTCCGGGATGCCACGCCTCGCCGGCCGCGACCAGGATTCGCCCTCCCACAAACCCACCCCCGGCCTCCTCCTGAAGCGCCGCTTCCGCCTCGGCCAGGATTTGCTGCTCCACCTCGCGCCGACGCCGGTTTTCCTGCCTGAGATGGACGGCCAGGGGCCGCGCCACCGCTTCCTCCCGCTCCAGAAGCAGTTGCACCGCCGGGGCCGGATCACCCATCCGGCCGGCTGCATTCAGTGCCGGGGCCAGGATATACGACAGGTGACCGCTATGGACCGGCGTCACCTTCAGTCCGCTCTCCTCGACCAGAACTTTCAGGCCGGGCCGGGGGCGGCGATTGATCCGTTCCAGGCCGAGGGCGACCAGCACCCGGTTTTCCCCGGTGAGGGGGACCACATCGGCCACCGTTCCCAGAGCGACCAGATCCAGTTTATCTTCGACCGGCCCGCCGCCGCAACCGGCTTGTTCGAAAAGGGCGGCGGCGAGCTGGTAGGCAATTCCTACCCCGGCCAGCTCCTTGAAGGGGTAAGGGCAGCCTTCCTGGAGCGGATTGATCACGGCAACCGCCGGGGGCGGCGGGCCGTGCGGCCGGTGGTGGTCGGTAATGATCAGATCCAGCCCGATCGACCGTGCCTGTTCAACCTCTTCGGCCGCCGTAATACCGCAATCCACGGTGATCGCCAGGGTGCACCCCGCCTCGCGCAACCGTTCCAGCGGTTCCCGGTGCACGCCGTACCCTTGCTCAAAGCGGCTCGGCAGAACAAACCGCGGTTCTCCGCCCAGTTCCCGCAAAGTTTCCACCAGCAGGGCGGTAGCGGTGATCCCATCGGCATCGTAGTCGCCGTAAACGGCTACCTGTTCCCCCCTGTCCAGGGCCTGCTGAATCCGCTCCACCGCCCGGTCCATGCCCTGCAGCAACCGGGGGGAGGCGATCTGTTCCAGGGAAGGATTGAGAAAAGCCCGCGCCTGCGACAGCTCGCCCAGGCCCCGGTTCACCAACACCCGGGCCACTGCGGGTGCAACCTGCAGTTCCCGAACCAGTTTTTCAACCACATCCGCTTCCGGCGAAGGGAATACCCACCGTTTACCATTCCGGATCATCAGCGCTGCGCCCGCCGTGACTCCAGCCCCCCCAGATCAAGCCAGAGGGGGCTGGCAATAAAAATGGAGGAATAGGTGCCGATGAAAACCCCAAAAATCAGAGCCACCACGAAGACAATCAAATCGAGACTGCCGATATAGTAGACAAAGCCGACCAGAAGCGACACCAAAACAAGCAAGGTTGTAAAAGAGGTATTCAGGCAGCGAACAAGACTCTGTTGGATGCTCAAATCCACCACCGCTTCGTATTCCTTCCGGCGCCGGTGCCTGATGTTCTCCCTGATGCGGTCGATAATGACGATCGTATCGTTGACCGAGTAACCGAAAACGGTAAGGATCGCGGCCACGAAAGGCGCATTTATCTCAAGGCGCAGCAGCAGAAATATCGCGGTTATGGCCAGAACATCATGCACCAGAGCGGCAATGGTCGCTACGGCAAACTTGAACTCGAATCGCAGCGTGATATAACCGATCATGGCCGCGATGGCGATACCCAGAGCGAGCAGGGACTTTCCGGCCAGTTCACCGCCGATGATCGCCCCGACACTTTCAACCTGGATTTCCTCGGGGCCCAGGCCGGGGAAACGTTCCCGGAAAGCGTTTATGATACCATTGCGTTGATCTTCTTCCAGAAAGGCGGTCTTGATCACCACCCCCTCGGTTGCGACGGCGCCAAGCAGGTCTCGCCCCTGCACCACCTGCACCGCCGCACCTTGCAGGCCAAAAGGCGTCAGCACTTCCTGCACTTCGGCCACGGTGAAAGCTTCGTCCAGGCTGAGGTTGAAAACGGTGCCGCCAACGAAATCGATGCCCAGATTAAAACCGTGGACGAAAAAGGAAACAAGCCCGGCCAGCAGAAGCACTCCGGAAAAAAGATAAGCCTTGTACCGTTGTTTAACAAAACTGAACTTCATGGTTGCCTCACCCCCAGGTACGTTCCGCGACGCAGGATCCCGGCCCGGTAGGCCAGGCGCAACAACAGGCGGGTCAGGAAAATTGCGGTGAACATACTGCAGATGATACCGATGAAAAGGGTCACCGCAAAACCCTGAACCGGCCCGCTGGCCAGGGCAAAAAGGACTACCGTGGCGATAATGGTCGTGACGTTGGAATCAAGAATGGTACTGAAAGCCCGCCGGAAGCCCCCCTCCATGGCGCTGCGCAGGGTCCGCCCGGCGCGCAACTCCTCCTTGATCCGTTCGAAAATGATCACATTGGCGTCAACGGCCATGCCGACGGAAAGGATCAGCCCGGCAATTCCGGGCAGGGTCAGGGTAGTCGGCAGGATTGTCAGCGCTCCCAAAACCAGCGCCATGTAGAAAATAAGGGACACCCCGGCCATCAGGCCGGCAAAACGGTAATACAGAAGCATAAAGAGCAAAAGCAGGGCCAAACCGGCCCCGGCAGCCCATTTGCTGATCTCCTCCGTGCGCTGTCCGAGCGTGGGCCCGATCTGGCGCGACTCCAGCTCACGCAGGGGCACCGGCAACGAGCCGCTGCGCAGGAGCAGCGCCTGGTTGTACGCTTCCTCCACGGTATATTTGCCCTTGATAATGGCATGCCCGTCGGTGATCACGTTTTCCACTACCGGCGTGGAGATCTCCTCCTCGTCCAGATAGATTGCAATCACCTGCCCCAAAAACTTTTCGGTGGCTGCGGCAAAGAGAGCGGCCCCCTCGGAATCGAACTCCAGGCTAATATGGGGGTAAGCCTGCCCCTGGACCCGTTCCGCCCGGGCCGAACGCAGGTTGGCCCCGGTCAAAATTTCCGTACCGTCCGGCCCGACGAAACTCAGGCGGGCGGTGCGGCCGATTATTTCCCGGGCCTGCTGGGCGTCCTTAATTTCGGGTAATTCAATACGAATCCGGTCTTCTCCCTGGGGCGTGATCACCGGCTCGGCCACCCCCAATTCGTCCACACGCATACGAATGATCGTAATCGCCCGCTCGATCGCGTCGGCGTCGACCTCCTGGTCCCCGCTTTCAACCGCTTCCAGAAGCACGTACAAACCGCCGGCGATATCGAGACCACGCCGGATCCCGGTATCGGCTTTCCAGGCGGTATAGACGGCGGAAGCAAGCAGCGCCAGGCAGAGCATAAAAAAGAAAAGCAGGCGAGCCGGTTTAATGGAAACCTTCATCGGATATGCCCCCTCTGCGGTTGTTAAGACGACCTACCCCCGACAAACCGGCAACCCCGGTTGCCGGGGCAAATGGCTATTGGAGCCGGTAGCATTGTTACAAAATAAATATATTCGGCCCGGGAACTGCATGATCCTGCCTGGGCGGACTGCCTGCGGCCGGACCAGTAATTTTTAAACGGGCGCAAAAGGCGGGCGGGCGGCCGGGTAGAACCCGATCACCTCTTCGATCAAGGCCGGAGGCGCATCCTCCCGGATCACCGCCCGGCCCGGTGCTTCGAGCAAAACCAGCGCCAATCGTTCGCCGCGCCGCTTTTTGTCGTAACGTAACCGGGCTGCGATCGCTTCCGCGGCCAGCCCGGCCGGGGAGGGGCGCAACGGAAGCCGGCCCAAAAGCGACAAGGCCGAAGCGGCCCCGGCGGCATCGAGCAAAGCGAAGCGGCGCGATATCTCCACCGCCGCCACCATCCCCGCCTGGACGGCCTCCCCGTGAAGGTAGTAACGATACCCGGTCGCCGCTTCCAGCGCATGACCGACCGTGTGTCCAAAGTTTAAAATACGGCGCCGGTCCGTCTCCCGTTCATCCTGCCCGACCACGACGGCCTTGTGCCCCACCGAACGGCGTACCGCCTCCGCCAGCACCGCCGGTTCCCGGCGTTCCAGGGCGGGCCAGTTGGCTTCAAGCCAGGTGCAAAAATCTTGCTCGCAGATCAGACCGTATTTGAGAACCTCGGCCAACCCGGCCCGGAACTGGCGTTTCGGGAGCGTTTTCAGCAAGGACGGATCGGTCACGACCAGGCGGGGATGGTGAAAGACGCCGATCAGGTTTTTCCCCCGGGCGTGGTTGACCCCGGTCTTGCCGCCGACGCTGCTGTCCACCTGGGCCAGCAACGTCGTCGGTACAGCCACCAGCGGCACCCCCCGCAGATAGGTTGCCGCCGCAAAACCGGCCAGATCACCCACCACTCCCCCCCCGAAGGCCACTACCGGGCAACCGCGATCCAGCCCGGCGGCTATGGCAGCATCGTAAAGGCGGGCTGCGCCGGCCAGGCTTTTCGAACGTTCCCCGGGGCGGATCGCATGCCAGGTCACCCTCCAGCCCCGGGCCTCAAGGGAAGCGCGGCAGCGTCCTCCAAACAGACGGTCGACCCGGCTGTCGGTTACCACCAGGCAGGGCCCGGGCGAAAAATATTCATTCATTAAAATACCCAGATCTTCCAGGATTCCTTCCTTGATGAAGACGGTGTACGCGCTCCCGGGAAGATTGATCTGAACCTGTTCGTCTTTTTTTACTCCGGCGATGATCAATCCGGCACCCCCTCCCGCCAGAGATAACTCTTCAGACGGCCCGTGTAGAAACGAAAAGCCGCCATCATCTCCTCAAGGGTGTCACCGGCAAATTTATCCCGGAAGGCCAGCGCCAGTTCCCAGGCCGCCGCCGCCTCCGCCACCACCGCCGCTGCCGGGACGGCACAGATATCGGAGCGCTCTTCCGCCCCAAAACTCTCCTCCCCGGTGGCCAGATCCACGCTTGGCAAGGGTTTTCCCAGGGTGGGGATGGGCTTCATGGCCGCCCGAATCAGGAGCGGCTCCCCGTTTGTGACCCCTCCCTCAAGACCGCCGGCCCGGTTTGAAGGACGAATCACCCCCTCCCCGGGGCGCCGCAGAATCGGATCGTGCACCATTGAACCGGGCCGGAAAGCGGCATCAAAACCGGCCCCGATCTCCACCCCTTTGATCCCCTGCAAACTCATGAGCGCCGCCGCCAGGCGGCCGTCCAGGCGGCGGTCCCAGTGGGCAAAGCCGCCCAACCCCGCCGGGACACCGGTCACCGCTACCACAAAGGTCCCCCCGAGGGTGTCTCCGGCGTCCCGGGCGGCGTCGATTGCCCGCTGCATCGCCACGGTCGCCGATACATCGGGGCAGCGCAGCGGGGAAGCCTCCACCAGCTCCGGCAAGGGGATCGTTTCCCCGTCCCAGAAAGCCTGTTCCGGACCGATGGAGAGAACAAAACTGGACAGGACAACCCCAAAACGGGCCAAAAGGACCCGAGCCACACTGCCGGCGGCAGTGCGTATGGCCGTTTCCCGGGCGCTGGAGCGCTCCAAAACATTGCGCAGATCGTGATGGCCGTACTTGGCTCCTCCCGCAAGGTCGGCATGACCGGGCCGGGGCCGGGTGACCAATTTTTCCCCCGGATCTTCCCCTACCGGATCCATCACCCGCCGCCAGTTCTCCCAATCGCGGTTGGAAATGCACATGGCCAAGGGGGTGCCCAGGGTCCGCCCGTGACGCAAACCGGAAAGGAACTCCACCCGGTCCTGCTCGATCGCCATGCGCCCGCCCCGCCCGTAACCGGACTGGCGGCGGCGCAAGTGAAAATCGATATCTGCCGGCGTCAGGGGAAGGCCCGCCGGTAGTCCTTCCATGATAACGGCAAGGCAGGGGCCATGGGATTCGCCGCTGCTCAAGTAGCGCATGCGGTTGAACCTCCTCACTGTTTGGTAAACCGGAGCGGTTACCTTCGCCATTGACAACAATAAAAGCAACGCCGGGAGCGAAACCCTTGCCCGGTCATCCCGGGAGAGGGTGAAAGCCCGAGGATCTCGTGGTCCCGGACAGCGGTATCAGGAAGAGAGCCTTTGCTGCGCGGGATGACCGGAGAAAAGCTATCCCGGAAGGGGGACCGGTATGCGCCGGCGCCGCGTAAAACAGTTGAGCTCACGGAAACCGGCCCGCCGCAGGGAGAGGATCGCTTCCGGAAAATAGCGACCGACCTGGTCGGGAGCATGAGCGTCGGAACCCAGGGTCACCGGCACGCCGGCGGCGGCACATAGCTCGAGCAGGCGCTCACCGGGGTAGCACTCCCGGACCGGGGCGTCAAGACCGGCCGTGTTCAGCTCCAGGCAAACCCCGGTCTCCGCCAAAAGCGCCGCGGTACGGCGCCAGTAGGGTTCCATTTCTTTGTCCGGAAGGCGGTAGCCAAATTTTTTGATCACGTCCACATGGCCGATAATATCGCAAAAACCGCCGGCACATGCTTCCCAGATCAGCTTGAAGTAGGCGTCATAGATTGCAACCAGGTCCCGTTTCCCGTATTCCTTGACCTGCGCCGGGTGGGAAAAATCCCACTCCCCGATATAATGCACCGAACCGATCACAAAATCGAGCGGATAGCTGCGCAACAGTTTGTCCAAAAACGTTCCCCGCCCGGGCAGGTAGTCTACCTCCGCCCCCAATTTGATCGCGACCGGGCCGGCCGCGGCGGCCAGGTCGCGCACTTGCGCCATGTATTCCGGCCACTCCTCCGGTTCCATGCTCACCTTCTTCCGGGGAGAATAACCGAGTAACTTCAGGGGAAAATGATCGGCAAAACCAACTTCCTGCAGGCCCCGCGCCGCCGCCGCCTGCAAGTATTCTTCCGGTGTTCCGGAGGCATGGCCGCAACGGGCCGTATGCAGGTGACAATCAACCACGGCCGGCCCTCCTCCGGGCCAACTCGGCCAAAACCGCTTCCAGCGGCAGATCAGCCGCCTCCAGAAGCACCAAAAAATGATAGAGCAGGTCCGCCGCCTCCCGGGTCAGTTCTTCCCGGGAGCCTTCCAGGAAAGCGATCACCGTCTCCAGGGCTTCTTCACCCGTCTTGCGGGCGATCATGGCGCGGTCCCCGGCAAGAAGCCGGGCCGTATATGAAGTTTCCCCCGTTTTGAAACGACGGCTCCGGATCACCGCGGCCAGTTCGCTCAAAATTTGTACCGGAAACACACCCCGCCCCTGTTCCGGTCGATCCTCTTCCGCCGGCGGCTCCCACCCCGCCAGGGGGCTGAAAAAGCAGGAATAACGGCCGGTATGGCAGGCCACCCCCGGACCCCGGGGGATAACCTTCAAAAGCAAGGTGTCGGCGTCGCAATCGTAGTAGATCGAGCGCACCTCAAGGATGTTGCCCGAACTTTCCCCTTTCATCCAGTAAACCTGCCGGCTGCGGCTCCAGAACCAGGCCCGGCCGCTTTCAAGGGTACGCCGCAGCGCTTCTGAGTTCATGTAAGCCACCATCAGCACCACGCCCGTTTGCGTATCCTGCAACACCGCCGGCACCAGGCCGGCGGAATTGTAGCATAAATCGCGGTAACCTTTTGGCTCTCGCTGTTCCTCCGGGTCAGTCACCCCGCTCAACCTCCTTTTCTTCCTGCATGGAATTTAATTCTGCGATCGCTTCCGGCAGGGTGAGCCGGTTCTGATAAAAAGCCTGGCCGATGATCACGCCCTTGACCCGCCCCCGGTACTCTTTCAACCGGCGCAAGTCCTCCCGGGAGGAAACACCTCCGGAAAGGATCACCGGCAAGGAACAACGTTTCAACAGTTCTTCAAGACCGTTCCAGTTTGGCCCGCGCAAGGTGCCATCCTGATCAATATCCGTATAGACAATCTCCTCCATACCCCATTCCGCCGCCCGGCAGGCCAGGTCCACCGCCTCTACCGCCGCCGATTCGGTCCACCCTTTTACCGCCACTTTCCCCCCCCGGGCATCGATCCCGGCGATAAGCCGCCCCGCGAATTCATGCGCCAGGGTTCGGATCAGTTCCGGTTGCTCGATCATGATCGTCCCCAAAATTACCCGCCAGGCGCCGAGAGAAAAAGCCTCTTCGACAGACTTGCGGTTGCGCATCCCGCCGCCCAATTGGAAGGGGATATTGACGGCGCCGCTGATCGCGGCTATCGCCCGGAGATTGCCGGAACGACCGCTAAAGGCACCGTCCAGATCCACCACGTGCAGCAGCCGCGCCCCCAGTTGTTCCCATTGCCGGGCCACCTCTTCCGGGTAGTCGCTGTAGGCCGTCTCCCGATCGGCGCGTCCTTGAAAAAGGCGCACACAGCGCCCGCGTCTTAAATCGATCGCCGGTATAACCAGCACGGTTTGATCACCTCATTCCAGAATACCCTTGGAAGAAAGAGTCCCGTTCAAGCCCACGCGGTATGCGGCAGCCTCATTCATGGCCCGCCCCGCCGCTTTGAACAAAGCCTCCACGATATGGTGCCGGTTGATCCCGTGCAGCAGCTTGAGATGGAGATTGAATCGGCCCTCATTCACCAGGGCCTGCCAGAATTCACGGATATGCTGCGGGTCCAGGGCGCCCACCATGCCGGGGCTCATCTCCAGTTCATAGTGCAGGTACGGCCGCCCGGAAAAATCGACCGCCGCCATCACCAGGGCGTCGTCCATGGGCACGGTGCTGAACCCGTAACGCCGGATCCTTTCCTTGCTTCCGAGGGCTTCCTTCAAGGCTTTGCCCAGGCAGAGGCCAAGATCCTCGACCAGGTGATGCGCATCCACCTCCAGATCCCCCCCGGCCCGCACGGCAAGATTGAAAAAACCGTGGCGACACCACAACGTCAGCATATGTTCAAGAAAGGGCACCCCGGTTTCCAGGGCGGCCGTGCCGTCTCCATCCAGATTCAGGTCCAGGACAACGGATGTTTCGGTGGTAACCCGTTCAATCCGGGATTTTCGCTGCAGCATTGCCATCACCTTTCCTTATTGCAACCGCCCGGGCGTGCGCCTCCAGCCCCTCGGCCCGGGCCAGCCGTTCAATATCCGGGGCGGCATGACACAACGCCTCCGGGCTGTAATAGACCAGGCTGGTCCACTTTGTAAAATCGTGCACCCCGAGGGGTGAGGCAAAACGAGCCCCCCCGCCGGTCGGTAAAATATGGTTTGAGCCAGCCCAGTAATCTCCCACCGCTTCCGGAGCATGGGCGCCGACAAAAATTGCCCCGGCGTTTTCAAAGTCATCCAGGTGTGACCAGGGATCGGACAGGTGCAGCTCCAGGTGTTCCGGAGCGATCGCGTTCGCCAGGTCTGCCGCCTCCGCCAGGGAATGCACCAGGACGACGGCTCCCTGTTCGCACAATGATCGGGCGGCAATACTGCGCCGGGGCAGGGAAGCGAGCTGACCGTTCAGTTCCTCCCGCACCCGCTCCGCCAGGGCGGAACAGAAAGTGATCAAGATCGGACGGGCCAGCAGATCATGCTCGGCCTGTGAAAGGAGGTCGGCGGCAATCCAGGCCGGCCTGGCAGTCCCGTCGGCGACAATGACAAGCTCGCTCGGACCGGCCAGAAGGTCGATCCCGACCTGGCCAAAAACTTCCTTTTTGGCCAGGGTGACATAGAGGTTGCCCGGCCCGACAATTTTCTGCACCGCCGGGATTGTTTCCGTCCCGTAAGCCATGGCGGCAACGGCTTGCGCTCCGCCGGCCTTGAACACGGCTGAAACGCCGGCCTCGACGGCGGCGGCCAGGATCAGCGGCGGCACTTTCCCGTTCCGATCGGGAGGGGTGCAAAGATAGATACCGGGCACGCCCGCCAGGCGGGCCGGGATCACCGCCATCAAAACGGTTGAGGGGTAAGCCGCCGTGCCACCCGGTATATATACGCCCACCTTTTTCAGGGGACGCCGCATTTGCCCGAGAATTGTGCCCGGACCCTCTTTCCACCAGGACGATTCGAGCCGGCAGCGATGGAAAGCCTCGATATTGCGAGCCGCACCACGGAGTGATTCCCGCATCGCCCCACCCACCGCCTGCTGCGCCCCGTCCATTTCCGCGGCATCAACCCGGAAGTCCTCGATCTCCACTCCGTCAAAACGCCGCGTGTATTCCCGTATTGCCGCATCACCCTGCCGGCGGACTGTGCCGATGATCCGACGTACCTCATTTTGTTCCCCGGCATAGATCTCCCAGTCAAAAACCGATCTGCATTCAAGAAACTGTTTCCGTGTCAAAACGGGCAGGGGCATGGTTTTACAGTGGCTCCTTTGCAATGTTTCACTTATGAAACTGGTTTCTCTAAACCCGGCCCGGAATCCTGTGCAAATGAATAGCAACCCTTTTTTAAAACAAGGGTAGAAACCGTCGCAACAAGGAAACCTGCCTTGCCCCGGACATGGAAACCCAGTAAACCCGGTTGCCTTTACGATAAAAGTAGTGGTGCACGAAAATGGTGCCGTCGCCGTTGTAACGGCCGTAGTGCAGTTCATCAACGGTGCTGTCGGCAAAATGTTGGTAGCCCTCGAAGTCAAGGCTGCACTGCACATGCTTCTCCATCTGAATCAGCATTGTCTCGGCTTCCCCGATACTTTCAAGTTCAACGATCCAGAAAATGATTTCGCCGGATACACCTTTGTAGCAAGGGATATAGACCTCCTGAATGGTAAAATCCGAGCCAAGACATTTGTTCATCTGGGACAGGGCTTCCTCCCCGGTGGTAAAACTGGTCAGGCGCATCCCCGCCACCTCCAGGGGAACCTGCAAGGACCGACAGACAAGACAATTATCGTTTCGCGCTGCATCTTCGGTGCTCCGGGGTGAACACTTCAGGGCTTGATCGGGATCGGGCACGGTTTTGGCGGTGGGATTACCGCATCCGGCGACGGTAACAAATAATAGCAGCGCCGTCCAGATCGGAACCAGATCCCGCAAGCGGGAAAACATGATGCAACACCTCCCGGCCCACTTATTATCAAAAATGTTTGTTTTCATTTTTCTACTTTTCCCTCTCAAATCCTCTTCCACCCGTCACGGGATCATTTTGAAACGGCCGAAAACAGATTTTCAAGATCGGCCGCAAATAGCGGGTAAGAAATACGGGCTGCTTCCGCCCCTTGCACCACGGTGCGCCCCCGGGCGACAAGACCGGCCACCGCCAGGGCCATCGCCAGACGGTGATCGCCGTGGCTTTGTACCACCGTCCCCCGCAGGACTTGCCCGCCGTTGATGGTAAGCCCGTCCGGGTGTTCCTCCAGCACGGCCCCCAGCCGTCTCAGTTCGCTGGACAGGGCGGCAATACGGTCGGTTTCTTTCACCCGCAGCTCGGCTGCATCCCGGAACACGGTCACCCCTGCGGCACAGGTCGCAACCACCGCCAGCACCGGCAGCTCGTCGATCAAACGCGGGATCATGGCCCCGCTGACAGTCGCCCCCTGAAGAGGCCGCCCGCCGCGTACACACAGGTCGGCGATCACCTCGCCGCCGGATTCGCGCCGGTTGAATTCTTCTATGGATGCCCCCATCTCGCGCAGCACCTCGAGCAGACCGGCCCGGGTCGGGTTGAGCCCGACCCCTTCCAGCCATATTTCCGACCCCGGAACGATAGCACCGGCAACCAGGAAAAAAGCGGCTGCGGAAATATCTCCCGGAATGGTCACGGCGGAAGCCCGGAGAGGGCCTCCTCCCCCCTCCAGGACAACCGCCCCCCCGGTTTGCCGCGACAACGCCGCCCCGAAATGGCGTAACATCAGCTCGGTATGATCGCGGCTGGGAACAGGTTCCCGGACGATGGTGGTGCCGCGGGCAAAAAGACCGGCCAGGAGCAGGGCCGACTTGACCTGGGCACTGGCCACGGGGAGGGTGTATGCGATCCCGTGCAGTTTGCCGCCACGGACAGTGAGGGGCAGGTGATCGTCCACTCCCCCCTCCACGGTTGCGCCCATGCGGCGCAGAGGGGCGGCCACGCGCGCCATCGGGCGGCGGCACAAGGATGCGTCACCGGTAATGGTTGTAGAAAAGGACTGCCCGGCACAAACCCCGAGCAGCAGGCGGGCGGTGGTCCCGGAATTGCCGGCGTCAAGCGCCACCGGCGGGGGTTGCAGCCGCCCCCCCGTACCCCGAATATGCAGGGTGCCGTCGCCCAAAAATTCCGTTTGCGCCCCGAGAGTGTGCAAACAGGACAGTGTGGAAAGGCAGTCGTCGGCTTCAAGAAAGCCGTGCACGACGGTAACGCCGTGAGCCAGAGCGCCACAGATCGCGGCACGGTGCGAAATGGACTTGTCCCCCGGAACCTTCACCCGTCCGCAAAGCCTTGCCGGGGGGTTGATCACCAGATCCATGCCTTGCTTCATTCTCCCTTGGCAAGCATTACCGCCATTATAACACCATCCCGACTCCGGAGGGGAAACGGTTCTCGCGGTTCAGATCCGGGAAGGCTCTTTCAACGATCAGGGTTCAAGATTCCGATCAACCGTGGGAACCGTCCCCGGAACAACGATGGCCCCACTTCATGTTATAATGAAGGCAAATTTATTTTTGGATTTTTGGATAAGTTACCGGCAAAGGGAGATGGATTGACTGGAAGTTTATGCCTTGATCGGAGCGAGCGGAACCGGAAAAAGCCATCGCGCACCCCTTCTGGCTTACCGGCACGGGATCAACTTTATTTTGGACGACGGGCTTCTGATCCGGGGCAACCGGGTTCTGGCGGGTCGATCGGCCAAACGTGAACGGACCCGCTTTGGAGCGGCCAAACGGGCCCTGCTGCAGGATCCGGATCATGCCCGGCAGATCCGGGGAAAATTGGCCGAGCTCAAACCGGAACGCCTGCTGATCCTGGCCACATCAAAGCGCATGGCCGGGATTGTCGCCGGCCGGCTCGAATTGCCCCAGCCGCACCACTACTTGACGATCGAAGCGATCGCAACCCCGGAGGCGATTCGAACCGCACTGCAGGTCCGGGAACAAGAGAACCGCCACGTCGTCCCTTTGCCGACCTTTGCCATCAAAAAGGAATTTCCCGGCTACCTGATCAACCCGCTCCGTTCTTTTTTCATCCGATCCGCCCGCCGCGAACGCAGCCTGATCGTGGAACGATCCATTTTGCGCCCGGCTTACAGCATGCTCGGCGGCTACTATATCAACGAAGGAGTGGTAGCCGACCTGGTCAACCATATCGCCTGCAGCCTGGCAGGGGTTCATCGACCCTTGAAAGTTGATATCAATTCCACCTCGAACAAGGTCACTTTAAACGTCGACCTGTCCCTGCAGCCCGGGCCGAACCTGCTCGAAGTGCTGCTGCAGGCCCAGCGGACGATCAAGGACGAGATCGAATACCTGACCGGATTTTACCTTGAAGAGGTCAATTTAAACGCCCGGCGGCTGCACTGCAGCCCGGAGCCGGAGCCGCCGGTCCGCGACAGCCTCAAAAAATAATCGAAACCGGGGCCGTTTACAGCCCCGGTCCCGCTCCGTTCAGAACACACTCAAACGCCGCCCGGATCCGGTTTAATCGGTAATAAGGTCGATTTTTTTCAAGAAATCCCGGGCCACCACTTCCGGTTCCTTTTCATCCACCGCGACCGCCTTGTTCAACGCTTGCATCTGTTCGGTATCGATCCTGCCCTCGAGCCGGGCCAGCGCCTCCTTCACCTCGGGGTATTGTTCAAGCATATCCATCCGGGCCACATACATGCCGTTGTAGGGCGGATTGAAACCAAGATCGTCCTCGAGCACGAGCAGGTCGTAAACCATCAGTTCCCCGTCGGTAGTGTAGCAACATACCGCATCGACATCCCCGACGCCGACGGAACGGTACATCAGGGCAAAGTCCATCTCGGGCAGAGTTTTGAATTCGAACCCGTAAAGCGCGGTAAACTCGGGGTAACCCTGACCGGGCGCCGACTTCCAGTAGTTGTCGACGGCGAGGATCATTTCCGCAGCATAAGGTTCGAGATCACTGATTTTGCTCACATTATGTGCGGCGGCCCACTGGCGGGGTACGGCGATGCCATAGGTATTGTTGTAGCCAAAAGGTTTGAAGGCGTAGAGGTTATCCCTTTTCAGGATCTCCTCCTTGACATAGTGGTAAACCTTCTCCGGATCACGCCATTCGTCGGTTAGCGTCATCTCAAGGTTGCCCAGGAAGATGGTCCCGGTAAAATTGGTCTGCACCTGAAGGTCGTTCTGGCACATCCCCGTGTAGCCGGCAAAGGCGGAGCCGAGACCGGTGATATGTTTGGCCGTGTAGGGCGTGTGGGCCTCGATCAACGCTTTGGCCATCTCCCCCAGGATTTCAACCTCGACATAACCCTGGGTGCCGATATGGATCGTCACTGTCTCTTTGTCGCCGCAGCCGGCAGCACCGACAAGCAGCACCAGCGCAAGCAATACCACCAGGGCGGTGGTCTTGAAACACGTGTTCTTAAGGTGGAGCATAGTTGATGTAACCCCCTTTATTTGGTTCGCCGGGTCCGCCGCTTGCCGTTTACAGCCGCAACCCCCGGGGCGTGATCAGGTACTCGATCTTGCCTAGCAGGTAATCAACCAACAGGGCCATGATCGCCGCCGGGATCGCCCCAAGGATGATCATGTAATCCCAGAGCAGTTGCAGGCCGCGTACGATAAAGGAACCGAGACCGCCCGCTCCGATAAATGCCGCCAGCGTTCCGGTACCGATGCAGATTACCGCCGCCGTGCGCACCCCGGCCATGATCACATGCATGGATAGCGGCAGCTCGATCATGAACAAGCGTTGCAAGTTGGTCATGCCCATACCGGCGGCCGCCTCTTTGACAAAGGGGTCGACCCCCTTGATCCCGGTATAGGTATTGCGATAGATCGGCAGAAGCGAATAGAGGAAAAGCGCGGTGATGGACGGCTTGTAGCCGAGGCCAAAACCGATCACGATCAGGAAAGCGAGCATGGCCAGGCTGGGAATGGTTTGCAAGACGCTCACTACCGAGGAGACAATGCGATCGAGCCAGGCATAGCGCGTCGCCAGGATCCCCAGCGGGACCGCAATCAGGATGGCCAGGCCCACCGGCGCTGCGACCAGGTAAAGCATGTGATCGCGGATCGCCCCCAGGAATTCACCCGGGTTCTGGGCAACAAAGGTAATTATTTTCGTTAATACAACCATGGCGCAGCTCCCTTCAATGCAGTTCCGGCTCTTTCGCGGCCGTCTCTGTTTCGCCGGTTGAGTTGAGCCAGAGAACATCGCTCAAAATATCGACCAGACTGGAACGGGTCATCAGGCCGCGCAGAATGCCATTGGCATCGACGACCGGCAGGTAACCGACCCCGTTACCGGACATAAGATAGACCGCTTCGCGGACCGTCTGTCCCAGGGTAGCCACAACAACTTCACCGGTCAGCAGCTCCCCGACCGCGGTCTGGCGTGTCAGGTTCCGGTGAATGTCGCGAATCGTGATCACGCCACGCAGGTAACCGGACGGTTCAACCACCATGAGGCTGTTCACACGCCGCATGCGCATTCGCTCAAGAGCCTCAGCAAGGCCGCGCCCGGCCTCGATCACCACCGGATCCTGATACATCACCTCATCGACCAGGACTTCATCCGGTGAACGCAGGAGCCGGTCCTTGCCGATAAAATCGGTCACAAACTTGTCGGCCGGGTTGCGCAGCATTTCATCGGGCGTGGCGACCTGAACAATTTTGCCGTCGCGCATGAGTACAATCCGGTCCGACAATTTTAGCGCTTCATCCATATCATGGGTGACAAAAAGCACGGTTTTGTGCAGGCGCCCCTGCAACTTCTTTAGTTCCGCCTGCAACTGTTCTCGCGTCAGCGGATCGAGCGCCCCGAAAGGCTCATCCATCAGGATCAGGTCGGGTTCGGCCGCAAGGGCGCGCAAGACCCCGATGCGCTGCTGTTGCCCGCCGGACAGCTCCTTCGGGTAGCGATCCCTGTAGGTTGCGGGATCCATGTCAACCATGGTCAGCAGCTCTTCAGCCCGGTGCAGACATTCACTCTTCGATCGGCCAAGTAGTTTCGGGATAATGGAAATGTTCTGAGCAATGGTCATATTCGGAAACAGGCCGATTTGCTGGATCACATAGCCCATATCCCGCCGTAGTTGCACCGGATCCAGAGTGCGAACGTTCCGGCCCTTGATGTAGATCGTTCCCTTGGACGGTTCAATGAGGCGGTTCACCATTTTCAGCGTTGTCGTCTTGCCGCAACCGCTCGGACCGATCAGGGTCACAAACTCGCCGTTTTTGACAGTGAGGCTGAAACCATCCACGGCCTGCGAGGACCCCGGGTAAACCTTGGAAACCTGATCAAATTCAACCATCGCTTTCTCCTCCCCTCCCCCTTGGAAAAATGGTATTACCGGCTGGATCCCTTTTCTTTGACCCCTACGCCGGGCCGGCCTTCCCTTTGAGCAAGCCGCGCAAAAGACCGAGCGCCCTGTTGTCCCCGGCGACAAGAAGAATATCACCCGCGGCGAGGAACAGCTCCCGTCCGGGCGAAACATGCCAGCGACCGTCGCGCCGCACGGCGATCACATTCGCCCCCGTGACCGTTCGCAGTTGCGTTTCATGGATACTTTTACCGATAAGGACGGAGCGGTCCGAAAGTTGCAACTCGTCGGTCCGATGCATGTTCTGCAAAATACCGCGCTTGAACAGAACCACCTGCCGGATGGCCTTGTCGATCTCGGCATTGAGCCGGTCACGCTTCTTCATAAGATCGTTCAGATGGCTGAGCAAGGTTTCAAGGTAATTGCTGTCGCGAAAAGTATTCGCAAATTCGCATGCAACCTGGCGGGAAAGAACATAGACGCCCCGGCCCGGGCAGGCCCGGGTGATGTGTTGCTCATGCAGCAACGACAGGGCTTTGCGAACTGTTTCCGGCGAAACGCCATAACGGCCGGCCAACACCGAGCGGCCGGAGATCTTCTGTCCCTCGCTAAAACCGCCGCGACAGATATCGTTGGCGATCATCAAAGCAATTTGCTCATAATGCGCAATCTTTTTCAAAGGGAGTTCCATGCAAATCCCTCCTAAAAAACCGACAACCCTATTATACATCATAAGTTGTCAGTTGCAACCCCCCCATCATCGATTCGTTCAAAATCCGAAGAAATATAATGCAAGTATCCGTGTATTCAAGCATTAAATACAAATACGATCCCTTGATATATTGCCTCAATATGAGTATTGACGGGTTTCAAATTATATGATATATTTTAAATAGAGTTCATTGATTATTGGCGGCATTAATTGGATTATTGAATACAATACAACCAAAGGGAGTGGTATTTTGGATCGGAAGAGACTTTTTCTTGCCGCTGTCATCATTTTGTTATTTTCAGTTGTAGTAATCGCCTTATTCTTCTTGTTGTATCACTCCAAGGTTACCATCATCCAGTTACCGGCCTCTATTTTTGTCATCTGGTTGGGCCAGATCATTGCTGCGTTTGTTGCGTTATTGTTAAGCAAACTCACCCGGATCACCAAAACTTCCGAACAATAAAAATTGTAACCGAAGAAAGGAGACAATCAATTCGATGGTTCTATGCATGGTTGTCATCTATTTGGCAGCAATGATCTTAATCGGCTACGTATACAAGCAAAAAGCCGGCCAGGATGAGGAAAGTTTTTTGGTCGCGGATCGATCAATATCAACTTTTATCGGGGGTGGTGCCTTAGCTGCTACATACACCAGCACGAGTGGCTTTTTAGGGTTATTGGGCATGTCTTACGTTTATGGTATTTCCCCCCCGATTTGGGGAAACATCGGCCTGCTGATAGGGTTCTTGATCGCCATGGTCTTTTTGGCTCCGCAATTCAGGGGGACCAAGGTGAGCACCTTCCCCCAATATTTCGAACAACGTTACGATAAGCGTATCCGGGCGATTGCGGCAGTAGTGACCCTGGTCACGATGATAGTTTACATGATTGCACAGATCCAGGGCGGGGCCTATGCCTTTCAATCCATGATCGGGGTTTCATATCCTTATGCCGTAGTCATTATCGGTATTGTCTTCATTGTCTATGTGGCCCTCGGTGGATCCTATGCTTCAATCATGACTAGTTTTTTCCAAAACATTATGATGATCTTGGCCATGGGGATCGTGGCTCTATATGTTGTTTTTACCCAGGATTGGGGCAGTATGGTCAGCCAGGCGGTACAAAACAATACAGCCCTGCTCGATCATTGGGGCAGTGCGGGACCCGTTTTTGCACTTAGCTTCGGCTTGCTTCTTGGCCTGGGCACATTCAGTTCACCCCACGTCACGATCCGTTTTGCGTCGGCTAAAAATGAAGAAGTTGCCAAGAAAACAACAGCAAGTGCCATCTTCTGGCTGTCGATCTTTTACCTGCTGACCCTGCCTGTGGTCATGTTCATTGTGGCCAACTATACCGGACTCAAGAACCCCGATATGGGTTATTTCATTCTTATCGGGGATAAGTTTCCCAAGATCATTGTTGGGTTTTGCGTTGCATCCGTCCTTGCCGCGGCCATGTCCACCACAAGTTCCCAGCTCATTGCGGCTGCAGCTTCCGTAACGAACGACCTTCACTCGGTCTATTTCCAAAGACAACTGCCCCGGGAAAGAGTGATGAAACTGACCCGCTGGGCCGTCGTCATTATCGGTATAATTACAATTCTGCTTACCTTGCGCCCCCCTGCACTGATTGCTCTGGTTATGGCCCTGGCCCAATCCTTGATGGTCGGTGCATTCCTGGTACCGTTAATGTTGGGAATCTGGTGGAGAAAGACAACCGCCAATGCCGCACTGGCGGGTATGATCGCGGGTTTCGGAGTTGCCGCCTTGACCCACCCCTCGTTGCACCTGGTTAAACTTCCATCCCCTTTCCTCGTTGCCCCGATCGGCGCGCTGGTTTCATTGGTGATCATGATTGTCGTAAGCTTGCTTGAGCACGGTTCAAGCACGAGCAAGAGTTGTAAAAGCGCGTAACAAAAATTAAGGAGGCTCCTGCGATGAATCTGTTTACAGCAGCAGTGGTTCAGCCGGTGGTTAAAACAGCATATTCCCGTCAAGATGTTGCCGACAACCTTGAGCGAGTGCTGACACTTGTTGAAAACGCCGGGTTGTCGGCCTCGCCCGACGCCTCGCATGCACCGGTAAGGCTGGTTGCTTTGCCCGAATTTTGCATCCAGGGTGAACCCTTTGATCTCGATTTCGAAGGACGCAAGGAAAACATTTTAATTTCAATTCCGGGAGATGAAATTGAGCAGTTTGCCGCAAAAGCAAAAAAATACAACATCTATATTATCGGTTCGTTTTTGGAACTAGATCCTAAATGGCCGGACAGGCAGTTCAATACCTCGGTTGTCATCAGCCCGGAAGGGAAAATTATACTTAAATACAGGAAGATTAACCCGGCCATCCACTTCGAGCTGACTGCAAGTCCGCATGATATGTTGAAAGACTACCTTGGGGCTACGGATAAAAGTAATAGTGAATTACTCTACCCGGTCGTCGACACGGAAATTGGCCGTATTGGTTGCATCATTTGCATGGACGGGCACTTCCCGGAAAGTTACCGGGCACTGGCACTTAACGGCGCAGAAATCATCGTGCGGGCAAACTTCCCTGAGCCCCTGATTCCAGCCCCCAACAATATCTGGGAAGTGCAAAATCGGTGCGGTGCTCATGCCAACATGGCCTATGTGCTTGCACCGATGTTGGGGGGTATGATCGGTAACGTTTCGGCACAGAACATCACGCCCGGGCATTCTTTGATCATCGATTACAACGGTGTGATCATGGCGCAAGCGCCCTATCCCGGAGAGTCGGTCATTGGGGCGGTAATCAATCTTGATCAGTTCCGCGCGAGGAGACTGACACCGCAAAGAAACTTCCTTACACTGCTGCGCACGGAAAGCTTTCGGGACATTTATGATCGGAGCATCCTGCCGCCAGACACATATAGCGGCGGCAAAACCCCCCCGGGGACACTGGCTGGGCTAAAAGCGAGGGAGACAAGGCCAATCATCGATTCGTTCGTCAAAGAAGGGATCTACAAAAAACCATAGCACAAGCGCATGGGCCGCCGAACGGGGCGGGAAGGCGTTGATCCGGGCCACCCGGGCCAATTTAAACGCGCCGGGATAGGGAAGCAATCGCCCGGTGAACTCCAAAAAAGGGAACACCCCGCTGGATGAAACAAGCGGGATGTTCCCTTTTCCCTTTGCAGGTGACCGCCCCTCACTTCACGAGGCCGCCGGCAAGACGGCGCGCGCCCAGGATGAGTGCAAGGCCAAAGACTAGCTGCACCCCGTTACGCACGGCTTCGGCCACGTTCCCAAGAGAATAGGTGCGCTCAAGGTGCCACCATTTGATCAGGATAAAGTTTGTAAGATTGTGCATCAGACCTGGAACCGCAAAAGCGAGGACGACGAAACCGAGCACGGTCAAGGCCGTGACCGCCAGGGCGGTATCCGCCAGGGCCGGGATCGTTTCCCCGGCATAGTGGCCCGGCAGCATGTATCCGGCCAAGGTTTCCGCCGTGATCCACAAAAACACTGCCACGGCAACGCTGAAAAGAAAAGGCATCACGATCAGCATCACGATCTGCAACGCCGCGGCGCGGTCGATCCGGCCCTGGAAGAAAAGCGGCACGTAAGTGATGAAGTTAAACGCCCGCACAAGCAGATAAAGAGATACGACGCGGAGACCGATCAAGGCAAGGAGCCGGGCTTTCATGGTCATCCCTCCCGGTTCAGGTCGGTTATAGTTTAACCAACTTCGGAAGGGATAGGTCGTCAAAGGCCGCGGCGGCGCTAACCAAGGCTAAATACGGCTCCATCCGAAGCCACGGCAAACTGGACTTCATCGAGGCGGGCCAGGGTTTGCGGGCCGAGGTGGGTCAGGACGATTTGCGCCGCCCCGAGCCGCTCCCGCTGGGCCGCGAGCACGGCGTGGCTGAGGTGGTTGTTCAAGGTGCGGTCGAAGGTGAAGGCCTCGGCAATCAGCAGGTCCGCCCCCCGGGCGGCCTCGATCAGGGCCTCGGTCCAGGCGGTATCCCCGGTGTAGGTGATGATCCTGCCCCCTACCTCTACCCGCAGGATGAACGACGGGGCGCCGCTCGGGTGAAGCGCTTCGAAAGGCGTGACCAGGGCTGCGCCGGCCGCCCGGGTGCAGCCCGGCGCCAGCTCCAGTATTTCAAGCGGAAAAGCCTGTGCAGCCGCCTGAAACGAGCCGGGATAAAACACCTCCGTGGCCGCCTCAAGGCGTGCAGCGGTCCCGGCCGGGCCGGCAATGAGCAGCGGGTCGCGGCGCCGGCTGAGATGCCGGGCTTCGGAAAGGAAAAAGGGAAGACCGCCAAAGTGGTCACCGTGCAGGTGGGATATGATAACGGTAGCGATACTGTTTGGTTCGATGCCGTAACGACGCATGGAGACGAGAGCGGTACACCCGCAGTCGAGCAGCAAGCGCCCTCCTGCATGCTGAACCATGAGGCAGGGCTGCATCCGCCCCCCGCTGCCGAAAGCATCTCCGCTGCCCAGAAATCGTACTGTTATGACCGGTTTTTCCAGCGGGATCCCTCCTTTCTTGATCAAATCCCCGGCCGATCCGGGGCGAGCCAAAGGAGGTAATTGAAAGCGATACCTTCAAGGATCATACCGTTCGGGCCGGGGGGGAATCGGCCTGTTCTGCGCGCTGATGGAAGCATGCCCCCATCCCTGTCAGGTTGTTTTTTGCATCAGCGCCCACGGTGCAAGAACCTCGAACAAGGACTCTGCACCGTGCAGGTAGAGCGGCTCTTCCAGCCCGCCTTTGTAATGCAAGTTTGTTTGAAAACCGTGATCGGCGACACAGAGGACCAGAGCCCCGTCCGGAAGGCAGTCCAGCAGCGGACCTAATTTTCTGCGGCCCTGCAACAACAGTTCATCCAACAACACCGGCAAGGGGTCCCGCGAGACGTGAACCTTTTCGTCGATAAAATCGTATTTGAGGACCCGCAACGGTGCGCCCTGTTCCCACCCGGGGCGGCGGTTTTCCGCGGCTTCAAAAAAAGTTTCCGGATCGGCGATCAATTCGGCGATCAGGCGATCGTCCATATGCAGAACATGCCCGAGGAGACCCGCTTCCTTGAGCGGCTGCAACTGAGCCACGGTCACCGTGGGCTGAAAAGCCCAAAGCAGGCCCTCGCGTTTGATCCGAAACCGGTCCCCGGCAAACAGTTTCACCAGTAACTCTTGCCAAAGATCGAGGCGCGCCCCGTCGAGCAGGACCAGGAAAACACCTCCGACCGCACTTTCCCGGGCGGCCCAGCGGGGCAGGCGCCGGAACAATGCCGGCAGGGTCCGGCGGCGCAAGGAGGCATCCCGGCGCAAGTGGGCAGCGAAGGCCCGATGCAGGGTTTCAAGGAGGAGAACGTAGCGATGGCGCCAGCGCTGCACCGTTACTGAAGGAACCAGAATGCGGGCCGGGATCTGTTCGAGCCGGGCCAGGGCCAGCTCAAGCGGCGCCAGAAGCCGGTAGAGCCTTTCCCAGCCCCTATCTTCCCGGGGCAGCGGCCCCTGAGCCGCCCGTTCCACCTCGTACAGCAGGCAATGGGTTCCGGCCAGGGCCTGGAGTAAGTTGAGCTGATCCTTCTTTTCTTCAAGCAAAGATGAAGTGAGCGTGGTGGGTGCACGGCCAGGATCGAGTCGTGCGCAGACTTCCTGCAGGCGTGCAACCATATCACGTAAATTTTGTTCCGCCCCCTCCTCGGTAATCTGCACCGCCAGTTTTGCCGCAAGGGCGCGGCTGATCGCCGGGAAAAATGGTTCCTTGAGCAGCAGCTCGAGCAAGGTGTCAAAACGGAACGGGGCACCGTTTTTACCGAAGTGGTTAAGATATTCAAGCAGTTGTTCCACCGCTACCAACCCGCATGCGGCGGCGGCAACCCCGGCCAAGTATTCCTCCGGCAGGGTTTCCCGCTCGGAAAGAAAACTTTCGCCAAGGGCGCTTAGTTCGGTGTCATAATCGCGCCGGTGCGGCATTTCCGAAGAGAGATTTTCATCGATGAGCCGCGCGAAGGCGGAGGCCTCTCCGGCAACAGGAGCGTCCAGTTCATCGCGGGTGCCGGAGAAGAAATGAAGGCGTTGAAAGGCGGCCCAAGCGAACAACAGGGCCAGTGAGCATACTTTTTCCAATCCGGCCCGCGCTACCAACGGGGCCAGACGCGGCTGTTTTGCCTCGAGAAAGGCACTGACCCTGCGCTCGGTTTCCGGCGGGGCGGCCGCCGAGCCGGACAAATTGCCGACGGCTGCAGCCCCACTCCGTGCTTCTGTTTCCGCCCATACTCCGGCAACTCGGATATATTCAGGTGCGTCCTTCCCGGCGCCGGCCAACCAGGACCGAAAGAGCTCTTGCATCTGGGCCACGGTAAAGACCCGGCCGGCAAAAAGTTCGCAGAGTCGGTCGAGAGAACGTTCGGCGATGATGGCGTCGCCGGTCAAGGCCCGGTTGATCCGGGCAATTGTGGTCTGATTGAACAGAAACTCGGGAACCGCAAGCTCCGAACCGGTTTCAGCAGCAGCCCCGAGGTCGCTCCCGAATTCCGAGCCGGCCTGCAACAATTGCCGCAACGGCACAGCTTCGCGGCGCCGGCCGACCTGTTCAAGATGTTCGGCATGGGCGGTGATTTTTTCTCGTAATTCCGGGGTGCAAAGAGCGGTAAAATACTGGCCGATCCCCCGTTTCACCTGCGCCTCCAACGTTGCAATCGCGGGCAGCTCTACGACCTCACCCAACCGGAAGCCGCACGGACAGAGCGGCCGCTCACGAAGTAAAAGTTCTTCGGCCGCACGACATTCCCGCTCAAGCGGCCGGGCCAGACACCGGTTGACGCTCACCAGATCGTCCTTGACCGGAACCGCGTTGAGCCGGCTGAACTGTTCAAGGCGGTGATAGGCTCGTGTTTCCATGAGTGACCGGTACGGTTTGAAACGATCCGGCCCGACCATGCGGCGATGTTCTTCCAGGTATAGCTCAATGTATTCATCCTGGAAATAGCGGAATTCCCGTTTCAGGCGGTCGCGAAACTTTTGATCCCAGAAGAGGCCCTCCTCTTCAAGAAGTTCGAGCAGCCGGCGGCGACGTTCGGAAAGGGCAAGGTAGCGTTCCCCGGCGGGGAAAACAAGGGCGGGGTCGGAAAGGTAGTGCCCCAGACGTAAAATTGCCGGAAGATCGTCATCCAGGAAAACGGCGGCGCCGGCCAGGCGGGACCAGTCGTCGGCAATGAGGGGGCGGGAACGGCAGGCCGCCAAAAAACGTTCAAGCCCTTCCCGCGAACTGTAGGAAACCTTGATTTCTTCAAGAAATGCGGCAAAGCGTTCGAACAACCCGGTCAGCCTGTCCCAGCGTAACGTCCCAAAAAGAGGGTGCTCCTGTAAACGACCCAGTCCATGGCGCAGGTCCGCGATTTTACCGGTCCACTCCTGTTTAAGGGCAACGACCGCCTCCCAGGCTTGTTGCTGGACGGTAAAGGTAAGGGGGAGGGCGCGCAGCCGGGCCGGAAGAAAGGGAAGCCCGGCAAGAACCTGCTGCAGTTCCGGGCGAATCAGTGTCCCGGGACCGATCACTTCAATTTGCCAGAACTGGTAATAGCCGGCCTGTGACGGGGCAAGGCGTTTACCGCTGCGGTAGGCCGAAACGGCCCCGCTGACGATCGCCGCCGTGCCCAGGGCACGAAAACCCTCACCGCTCAGACCGAAGGGCCCCTTGCGTAATTTCCAATAGAGCTTTTCAAGAGGGATCTGCCCCGTTTCGGGGATCAGGGAAAAAAACGCAGCAACCAGAGGCGAGGTTTTGGGGTTGATCTCGAGCAGGTAACCGGAACCTTTCTTTTTGACCAGGCCGAGCGGCCGAAGATAATTGTCGATGGCCAGCCGGCTGCCCCGATCGAACGGTTCGTCCTCGGGACGGGGCGAAACCAACAGTTCCAGGGCGCGCTGCACCAGGCTGCCGGTGACCTGTTCGCCCAGGGGGCGGATTTCGAAATGGCGCGGATAGCGTTCCTTTAAAATTTCGGCGGCGACGCGGGAGAGCAGTCCGGAAAAAGGCAGGTAGGCGAGCATGGCCGGCTGCAAGATCTGTTCAGCCGCCTTGAGACCGCCCTGGTAGTAAAGATGGCGGAAGATATTGCACACCTGCCGTTTCTCCTCGGCAAGGCGGTTTTCCAACCGTACGCTCACCTGCTGCCCGGCCGGGCTGGTATCGACGGCATATTCCTGCTGCAAGAGACGGCAGGCGCAAGCGCGGCGCAACTGCTCTTCTTCCCCGGCGGTAATTTCGCGGGGCACCCACAGGGCCAGGGAACCGAGCAGGGCCTCAGCGCAGTGTTCGAAAAAAGCCGTCCAGGGTGAAACGGACCGGCCGGCCGCCTTCGCCGGGGAGGCGGCGGCAAAACCCGGTGGGACAATGAAAAGCATGAAATCGGTCTCTTCTGTTTCCAGCTCGTCTTGAAACTGCGTTAGCGTTTCGGGGGTCAACGTCGCCGGAGAACCGTATATAACGCGGCCGCGACGCCGGGTATTTTGCCATGTGACCTCCTCTTCCCGGGCCGGTTCCTGCTGCAACTGCCACAGGGGCAGGTTCGGTTCGTCGATCCAGGGCAGCAGCTCTTCAAGCAGGCGTGGATCGCCCGGAGCGAAAGCGGCGCCATAGCGGGCCAGCTTCTTCTCGATGAGCAGCGCCACATCGGCCTTGAGGTCGATCCGGTACACTTTTTCCCCGCCCTTGTTTGCGGCCGCAGCGATATAGGCGCCGCGATCATGAAGAGTGCTCATGATTTGATCGATATAATCGTAATTGACGCTGCTTTCAAGTCCGGAATAGCGGTAAAGCAGCAGCCGGGTCAGTTCGGCGGCGGTGAAGCGGCGCGGTGCCCGGCCCAGGGCGCCCAGGATCAGCAGTTTGAGCAGCCGCAGGGCGGTCAAAGCATCTTCAGGCTCGGGGAAGATACGACCGGCTTCCCGTTCGAAGTGGTGGTAGACCTGCTCGCTATAGGCGCTGGTTTCAACCGTTTCCCGGATGCGATCCCGGAAGTGATCGAAAATATAGTCGGGGGTAAGCAATGCGGTTGCCGGCTGTTCAAGAAAGGAAGGGATAGCGCGTCGCGGATCGCCGGCAAGGCGGTAGTGGATAAAATCGATCACGCCTCGATGCTGGGAAAAGAGAGTGCGCAGCTCGTCCAGCAGCTCGACCGTGGCGGGATGAACAGGATAAAGGGCAATGAAGTCTTCCCGGGAAAAGGGCAAGGAGGTGAAAGCATCCTGCAATTCGGCCAGAACCCGGGGCAGCCCGTCGGCAGCTGCTTCTTTATGCCGCACCAGCCGCCCGGAGACAATCGCTTTGACATGGGCCCCCGAAAGTTGAAAACGGACCGGGTAACGGTCCTTGATCTTGTGCAACAATTCACCTGAAAGGGAGCCGGTCGTCTCGATATTTTCCTGCATGGTGGCGACGATCCAGGCCGGAACGTCGCCGGCCAGCTCGCCCAGATATTGCAGGAAGCGTACATCCTCGTTGTAAGCGGCGGCAGTTTCCTTGGAACGGAGAAATTCGGATAGCTCGTCGATCAGGAGGACAAGACCGCCGTAGCCACTTCGTTCCAGCTCCCGACACAGGTGTTGAAAGGCGGGTGTGCGGGGCAGGTCAAGCCAATTTTTGTCCGGCAAGCCCGCCCCGTTGCCAAGTTTTTCCGCCACTCTGGACAGGACGATCTGTTCCAGGTGCTCCCGGTTACTGTGCTCGACCAGCGAAACTTCCACAACCAGGGGCCGCCGGGCAGCAGCCCGGGTAAAAAGTTCCGGCAAGCCTTCCACACCGTCCGGGCAATCGCGACAACCATCGCTCAGGATGCGTCTTGCCGCGTCATCGTTCAAACTTATACTAAGAATGTTCAGCAGATGCGATTTGCCCGAGCCGTAGTTGCCGATAACGAAAAAGCCCTCACCGCGGCCGGCCACTATTTTATGCAAAATCATGGCCAGGGCAAAGGAAACCTCCGCCGTGAAAACAAACGCTTCAACCAGACCGTGGCGGAGGGCGCGATCGCCCAAATCGGCTAGACGGACCACTGTGCGCACCGGAGGCACATGGACCAGATCACCGATCTTCATTTCTGTTCCTCCCGGGATGCCGCTATTTTCCTCAGGCGGCGGATCACACCGTAAAGCTCCTTGTGGTGCGGATAACGATGGATCAACTCATCAAAAAATATAAGTGCCTCCTCGATCCGATCCAGTTCCACTGCATCCTTGACGAATGAAGCTTTGGCGGCCCGGTCGCCCGGCTTCTCGGCCAGCAACAGCTTGAACAGCGGCCAGGCTTTTTCTTTTTGCCCGAGACGTCGGTAACAATAGAGTAGCTGTGCCAGGGCGTAAAGATTGCCCGGATCCAGGGCCAGAACTTCCTGGTAGGCGGCGATCGCCTCCGTTTCACGGCCGGCCCGGCGTTCCAGATCACCCAAAAGAGCATGCAGGTGAGGATTCTTCCTGCGTCGGCCGACCTTGATCATCTTTTCGAGCTGTGCGGCCGCCTGCGCCGGTTCAAGTTGGTCCAAGCGTGCTTTTAAATGAAGGGCATAGGTCATACCGGCTTCCTCTTCTGCTCCCGCGCGAGGCGGTTGCGCGGCAGGCGCACCGCTGCTCGGGCTACCGGCCGGCGCCTTTTCCCGGAGGCGGCTGCAATGCCGGAGCAGGTAACTGTCTGTCGGGCACTGCTTGAGCGCCTCCCGCAGCACCGCTAGGGCCTTTTCCAACTGATCGTTTTCCTCCAGAGCGCGGGCCAGCCGGCCGGCCCGGTACGAACTGGGGCTGCATTCATATGCCCGCATCAGGTTTTCTACCGCCGCGGCGGGCTGTCCGCATTGCATCGCCGTTTCTCCCAAAACGGTGAGCGCAATCACCTCGGCCGGGTCCCGTGCCAGAACCGCCAGGGCGGTTTCACTCGCCTCTTCACTCTTACCCTGGCGCAACAGCACCTCGGCCAGGGCAGCCTCGAGCCGGTTGTAAGCCCGGCCGCGATTTCCGGGCCCGAATTGCGCCAGCGCTTCGTGCAAAACCAGTTCCGCCTCGCGGAACCGTTTTTCCCGGCGTAACCGCCAGCTTTCCGCGAACGCTTTTTGGCTGCGTTCAAAGTCCATGACTGCCCCTTACCTGCTGTTTTTTACAGCATCCCATCCCCCGACCCGGCTCCATTTTAAAATTAAACCCCGCCCGGGTCAAATCACTCCTGCTCCATTCCGATCACCGCATGATAACAGCTACAGTTAAGGTCGGCCTATTGAACCACACCGTTACCGGTCGGGGCAGGTTTTACCGCATATTCCGGTTCAATCCCGTTAAACACGTCAACAATACTTTTTGCCGCCATCAC
>CAYQQK010000021.1:0-35036 GCA_964420065.1 uncultured Syntrophomonadaceae bacterium
ATGGTGACATTTTCACAGAACAATCTTGGGGTGACAATATCACTGAACAAAGATACCGGGCTCGAAATTGCTTGACAGCCCGCCGCCGCATGTAATAAAATGTAGGTTGTGATTGTACGGCTCAAGCTGGAGAAGGAGAGAGGAAATGCAGTCTACTTACATGGCTAAACCCCGGGAAATAAGGCGCCGCTGGTACATGATCGACGCCGCCGGGCATCCCCTGGGAAGGGTGGCGACCGAGGCGGCCCGCCTGCTGCGGGGGAAGCACAAGCCAATTTTCACCCCTCACATTGACACCGGGGATCATGTCATCATCCTCAATGCCGGAAAGGTTCGTCTGACCGGCAACAAGCTGCAGCAAAAATATCGTTACCGTCATTCGGGTTATCCCGGGGGAATCAAAAAGATCAACTATGCCGATTTAATGGCTTCGCACCCCGAACAGGCCGTCTACCTGGCGGTGAAAGGGATGCTGCCCCACAACCGTCTCGGACGGGCCATGTTAAAAAAACTGCGGGTTTACCGGGCCGGGCAACACCCCCATCAAGCCCAACAGCCTTTGCCCTGGCGTGGCGGCGATCCGAAAGAGGAGAAAGGAGATCTTTCCCTTGAATAACATACATTACATGGGTACCGGCCGGCGCAAGGAATCGGTGGCGCGGGTGCGACTTCTTCCCGGAGATGGCCGGATCACGATCAACGGCCGGTCCATCGATGCTTATTTTGGTCTGGAAACCTTGAAATTGATTGTCCGCCAGCCCCTGGTTGCCGCCGGTGCCATGAACCGCTTTGATGTCATCGCCAAGGTTGAGGGAGGGGGTATTACCGGTCAGGCCGGAGCCATTCGCCACGGCATCGCCCGGGCGCTGCTCCATGCCGACGCCTCGTTCCGTTCCGTCCTCAAAAAAGCGGGCTACTTGACCCGTGACCCGCGCATGAAAGAACGTAAAAAATACGGTCTGAAAAAAGCGCGGCGCGCACCCCAGTTTTCGAAGCGGTAAAGCATTCGTTGACAGTTTACAATTGACCGGCAATCCTTATATTTTGCCGTGATGCAGATCAAAGGCCGTCCTCCGGGCGGTCTTTTTGGTCGGCTCGAATGCCGTAATCGCAAGATATTGTGATTTCAGCCCTTACTGCACTGTCTGACGACGTGTGCCTCGGGAGAATCGGCGCAGCGGTAAATCTTAGTTATTGCCTGGACCGGCAAAGTGAACTATAATGACGATAAAGGGAAGGGAACAAATCAAGAAAGGCCACAAAATGAAAGTACGCGAATATTTGAAAAACAAACTCCGCCAGGGAGCGGTCCATGCGACTCTCATTGATCCTTCGCGCCAGGCGCCCGAAGCCGCCGGCCGTCTGGCCCAGACGGCCCAGGAGGTAGGCAGCGATCTGATCTTGATCAGCGCTACGGGCGGTGTTACCCAGCGGGGCATGGTGGAGACGGTGGATGCGGTCAAGCAGCACGCCTCTATCCCCGTCCTTTACTTCCCCTCCGGCGGGGAAACTTTTTCCCTGGGTTTCGATGCTTTCCTGTTTTCGAGCCTGCTCAACTCCCGTAACAACAAATTCATTACCGGTGCCCATTCCCAGGTGGCCATGGTCCTGAAACTTTTGGCGGTGGAAGTGATCTCGGTCGGTTACATTGTTATTGAACCGGGGATGAAGGTTGGGGAGATCGGCGAGGCCGACCTGATTTCGCGTGAGAACTTTTGGAAGGCGCTCGGCTATGCTTTGACCGCGCAGTACCTGGGGATGGAGTACGTCTACCTTGAAGTCGGGAACGGCGCCGCCCAGCCTGCCCCGGCCGGGATGATCCGGGCTGTGAAACGCGAAATCTCGATCCCGCTGATCGTTGGCGGCGGCATCCGTACCGCGATCGACGCCAGGCGGGTTCGTCAGGCCGGGGCTGATATCGTCATTACCGGAACCATTATTGCAAACGCCGGTTATCGGGAGCGGTTACGTTCGATCTTGAGTGCAATCAAAGAATAACGGAACCGGGGGAGACTACCTCCGGAACTCGAAAATGATCGCCTCGGGTACTTTTTCCTCCTTGAATTTTCTTTTTAAAACCTCCATCTCCCGGTTCAGAGCTTCCATGATCTGTTGAACGTGGCCTTCCGTGTAATCATAGTTGGCCTTGTTTGAGAGGTTGCCCACCAGGCGCAATTGCTTGATTGTATTGGTGACCCTGCGCTCCGCCAGACGCTCAAATTTAGCCTGTTTCAAATTCACCACAATAGTCCCCCCGCTCAAAATAATGTAATATACATTAATTTTACCATATATTCATCCATTAAAGCAAGAAAGTATATTCCAATAATAAGAAACTTAAAGATCTTGGAAGGATGAAATAGTCTGTCACTATCGGCGTTCCTTGAAGCCTTTTGGGTGGAGTTGACACCGGCGAAGAGCAAGTTATATTTTGGGGGGAGGCGGCTTGAAAACGGCCGTGGCCGCAAGTTTTCCCCCGGTCAGGGCGGAAAAGGCGATCGTATACCCGGCCGCCGGGCCGGAGCGACCCCGGTTGCAAGAATGCTTCGTCCCGAAAAGTCCAAGCGCATCGGCGGCGAAGGCCGGGTCGGCCGAAAGCGGTTCCTGCAGGCCGACGTCAACCATGCCCTCGTCGTTGGTTCGAAAAACCGCTCGTGCTTCCCAGATCTCTTCCGGCGGCGGGCCGGGAGCGAGGGCCTGAATATTCAACGTGACCGGCGCCCGTGGCGTAAACCCGGCCAGGCGCACATAGATCTTGCCGTTTGCGGAAGAGGTTCCCGATTTGACTCTGATTTGCGGGCGTCCGGAATTTTTGGATACGGTTCCGGCCGGGTTGCCCGATCTGAAGCGCATAAACCTGACCTCCGGTTTTGATTCTCCTGATGTATACGACCGGAGTCCTCAATTTATGCTTTTGCAGTTGGGAAGAGGTGCTGCCACAAACTACGAGCGGGCGCATTCCCCGCCGCGGCCGGTAAGTGTTTCCAGGGCGTGATCCAGGACCGGTTCCAGTATCTCCAGGCATTCGATGACCGCCCTGGGGCTGCCGGGAAGGTTGACGATCAAGGTGCGCCCGCAGATACCGGCGGTGCCTCGGGTCAGCATGGCCCGGGGGGTAACGGCCAGACTGCGTGCCCGGAGAGCTTCGGAGATACCGGGCGCCGGGCGTTCGATCACTTTTTGGGTTGCTTCCGGGGTGCAATCCCGGGCCGCGAAACCGGTGCCCCCGGTGGTAAAAACAGCGTCCAGCCCTGCGGCTGTCATCTCCCGCAAAGCCTTCTCGAGCGCAACCGGTTCATCGGGGACGATCCGGGTGTCGGTGACATCCCCCCAGGGCAGCAAAAACATCGAGGCGGCGGGGCCGCTTTCATCGGAACGTTCGCCCGCCGCCCCTTTATCGCTGGCGGTGAGCACCCCGAAACGATAGGAGGGCACCGGTTCGAGGAGATCACCGGCGGCGATCTCGCCTCCCCTGAGCACCTCCACAAAAATGCCCTCGCGGGGCATGACGCAGTCCCCGGCCTGCTCGTAAATGGCGCAGCGACGGGTACAGTTTTTACCGATCTGGGTCACCCGGACCCGGGCCGGTCCGGTGCCGAGGCGGGTCCCGACGGGCAGCCCGGCCAGGTCGATGCCCCGCGTGGTAATATTTTCGGCAAAGTCCCCCGGGCCGACCTCCAGGCCCGCTGCCTGCATTTTAGCGATACTTTCCAGGGCGAGCAGACTGACCTGGCGGTGTGCAAAACCGGCATGAGCGTCGCCCTGAAGGCCCAAGTTTTTAACCAGTATCCCTCGTCCGACATTTTTTTTACGCTCGCCTCTGCCGCTGCTGGTACAGACCGCGATAATTTTGGCCATGCTACTTTTCCCGGCGAAAGTGGCCGGAACGTCCCCCCTTCTTCTCCATGAGACGGATGTTTTGAATTACCATCTTTTTGTCGATGCCTTTGCACATATCGTAAATGGTCAGGGCGGCCACGCTCACCCCGGTCAGGGCTTCCATCTCGACTCCGGTTCTCCCGGTCAATTTCACTCGCACCCCGATTTCGACGGCATTCCGGGAATCGTTCAGGGTGAAATCGACATCGGCCGCCGCAATGTTCAGCGGGTGGCACATCGGGATCAGCCGTCCCGTTTCCTTGACCGCCATCACCGCCGCGATCTGGGCTGTCCCCAGGACATCGCCCTTGTCCAGTGAACCCTCCCGGATGCGGGCCAGGGTGGCCGGTGCCATGACGATCTCCCCTCGGGCGTAAGCCTCGCGAAACGTTTGGGGCTTGATCGAAACATCGACCAGGCGGGGCCGTCCGGCCCGATCGAGGTGGCTCAGTTTGTCGCCCGGCGGCCTGCTGTCTGCGGCAAGGCAGCGGGCGTGGATGAAACGGGCCAGGCCCCGGTAGTCCTGAAGCGAGAAGACTGGCACCTCCGCCTTCAGGCCCGGAACATCGGTAGCCACGGCCACAACGTTGTTTTTGATCGCGGGAGCCCGGAGCAATTCCTTGCGGACCACCTCGATTTTGGGGTTGGGGCTTTGCTTGTCTCCTTCGATGAGTAACAGGTCCAGGTCACGCAGCAGGGCTGCGGCCGCATCCAGGCCGCCGCTGCCGCTGTCCCGGCCGATCAAAATATATTGTTCCGGGGTGGCCATCCCCGACACCCTCGCCCCGGCCCGGACATAACGCCAGGTATCCTTGCCGGGCAGATCCAGCTCGTAATGATGGATATTCCCTTTCAAAGCCGCCACCTTTAAACCCAGGCTGGACAGCTCCGGCAATAAACATTCGATCAGGGTAGTTTTCCCCGCACCCGAACAGGTCGCCACAATATTGAGCCTGAACGGAGACATTGGCCTGCTCCTTTCGATCTGAAACATGTTTTTTTACCAACCCGCGGAACGGTTTTACCCCCCCGTTCTGGACATGGCCCGCATGCAATCCCGGGCGATCGGCTCACCGCGGTCCTGTTCCCCCATCAGGTGGCGTTGCGGTTTGGAGCGAGTCACCTCCAGCAACAGCTCCCGCAGTTTTTCCGGGTTCCCCAGGGCGGGGCGCACCGAAAACTCGTGCGGCCAGTACAGGCAGGGTTTAAACTTCCCCTCCGCCGTGAGGCGGAGCCGGTTGCAGCCGGAACAGAAGTGGCGGCTGATCGGATGGATCAACCCGATGCTGCCTTTCCCCCCCGGAAAGGTAAAGCACTGCGCCGGACCGGTCCCCTCCGGGGAGGCGGCGGGAGAAAGGGGCAGGCCTGCTTTTTCTGCCGCCTTCTGCACATAATTCAAGGGCAGGTAATGTTTTTTGTATTCCCGGTCGTGATCCCCGATGGGCATGTACTCGATGAAACGAACGTGTAAAGGTTGTTCCCGGGCCAGCCTCAGAAAAGCCGGCACCTCGGAATCGTTGAAACCCCTAAGCAAGACCGTGTTCAGCTTTACCGGCTCCAGGCCCAGGGCGAGAGCGGTTTCAATTCCGTCCAGAACTCGCTCCAGGTTTCCACCCCGGGTGATCGCGGCATAACGATCCGGCTGCAGCGAATCAAGACTGATATTGACCCGTTTCAAGCCGGCCGCTTTCAACTCCACCGCGTAGCGGGAGAGCAAAATCCCGTTGGTGGTCATGGCCAGGTCGGTAATGCCGGGGATCCGGGCGATGCCCTCCACCAGTCCGGGTAACCCCTTGCGGACCAGCGGCTCCCCGCCGGTAATGCGGACGATATGCATGCCCATGGCGGCGGCGACCCGGACAACCTGTAAAATTTCCTCGTAGGTCAGGATTTCCCGGTGTGGTATTTGCTTGATTCCGCCCGGACCCATACAATAGAGGCAGCGCAGGTTGCAGCGGTCGGTCACCGAGAGGCGGAGATAATCGAGAACGCGTCCGTAGCTGTCTGCAAGCATTTTCTTCACTGTTCCTCCCTCCGGCAATGGCTTGCACCGGGCGGCGCCGGTTTCCCCGTCCATCAAAAAAGCCATGCTCCCCGGATTGGGAAAACACGGCCTTTTCAAGGCGATCTCCTTTCCAAAACGGGAGGCGGGGGGATTTCTCCCCCAACCCAGACCTTGCACCATAGTGAATCCGACAAAATCACTGTAGGTGAGAAGGTTCGGAGTGCTATACAATTGTCTACAATTCCTATTATACTTATTTGAGACTGTCTTCGCAATATCCTGCCCGGTTCTATTTTTAATAAGGGTAAAAAATAAGTCCAAGGACGGCCCCGGCGAGAATGAGATGGAAAGGGTTGGTCCGGCGCAGGACGCTTGCGGTGAAGAGGGCAACGGCGATCGCAACGGTGGTCCAATCGACCAGGCCGGCCCGGCCCAGGGAAACGGTGGCGATCACGATCAAAACGATTACCGCCGGACGGAGGCCGCTGACGACCCGCCGCACCCGGCGGTTACGGATCATCTTCATCAGCACGGTGCTCAGTGACAACAAAATGATCAGGGAGGGGGAAACAACGCCCAGGGTGGCAAGGATCGAGCCGGCCGCCCCGGCCATGCGAAAACCGGCGTAGGTAGCCGAGTTAACGGCGATCGGTCCCGGGGTCATCTCGGCCACGGCAATGATATCGATAAACTCCTGGGCCGTAAGCCAGCCGTGGCGGGCGATCAGCTCTGTTTCCATCAAGGGGATCATGCCATAACCGCCGCCAAAACTGAACAGGCCGATTTTAAAAAAAGAACAGTACAGGTTCAACAGCAAGGCGGCCATTTTCAACTTTCCTCCCGATCCGGCCGTACATTTCCGGCATCCTCCGGGTCGGCCCGGCGGAAAAGCACCAGTCCCAGCAACGCACCCAAGGCAAGGACGGCAATCGGATGCAGGCCGGACCCGAGAGCGGGGATCAACAACGCAGCCAGGATCGTCCCGCTCTGCCAATTCCGGATGTGAGCCCGGCCCAATTTCCATGCCGCCGCCCCGACCAGGGCGACAACTGTTGCCCGCAGCCCGTAAAAAACCGCCTGAACATAAGGATTATGACGCAAAAGCGGCAGGAAAAAAGCCGCCAGGAGCAGGATGATCAGAAAAGAGGGGAGCACGATTCCCAGAGCCGCGATCAGCCCCCCGGCGACCCCCCGCAGGCGGCGGCCGACAATGATCGAACAATTCAGGGCGAAGGGTCCGGGCAGGCTTTGCGTGATCACGAGCACATCCATAAAAGTTGAGTCATCGATCCATCCTTGCCGGTCCACGATCTCCAGCCGGATCATGGGCAAAATGGCGAATCCCCCCCCAAAAGTAAAAGCGCCGATTTTGAGAAAGAGCAGCAGTATCCGGGGCAGGGGCACGGGAACCGGGTCGGGATTGGTTGCGGCAGCGGACAGGCGGATCTCCTCTTTCATCCTCGGCGGAGGGGCAAGGCCGGCTCAGCCGATTATTCTGGCGTTCCTGAAATAAAAACGTCGTCCATGCAGGCCCGAATATTGAATAGAGTAGGTTATTTACCGGTGGATGTCAAGACAGGGCCGGCCGCCCTTAAACCGGTTGCCGAAACTTGGTATAATGGAAACAAACGGCGGCCGGGGCACGGGGCCGGGCCGTTATTGAAAGCGGGCATACTGTAAAACGGGAGGGATGGTGATGTTACGCATCGCCGGAATAGCACCCCACCCACCGATCATTATCCCCGCAGTGGGACGGGGCGATCAGTCGGCGGCGCAAAAAACGGTAAACGGGATGAAAAGGTTGAGCCGGCGTTTCCATGCGGCGCGTCCGGAACTTCTCGTCGTGATCACCCCTCATGGGCTGATCCTGGGAGACGGGATCGCCGTGCTCGGGAACCCGGAGCCGGCGGGAGACTTTGGGCGTTTCGGGGCGCCCCAGGTGCGGCTGTCCCTGCGTACCGATTACCGTTTGCTGCGATTGCTGGAACAGGAAACTGCCGGACCGTCGCCGGCCCGGACGGTGGTGCTTGACTCCCCTGCACCCCTTGATCACGGGGCCATGGTCCCGCTCTATTACCTGCGCGAGGCCGGCGTAGAACCGGTTGGTCTGCATATAACCTTCGGTTTCCTTCCGCCCGGGGTGCTCTTCGCCTACGGCCGGGCTTTACGCCGGGCCATTGAAAAACGGGGGCTTCCCGCTGCCCTGCTCGCCAGCGCCGATCTGTCGCACCGCCTCAAACCGGGGGCCCCGGCCGGCTACAGCCCCCGGGCGGCGGAATTTGATCGTTTGCTGGTGCGATTGCTGCAACAGGGGCGGGTCAAGGAGATCCTTGAAATGGACCCGGCGTTGGTGGAGGAGGCGGCCGAGTGCGGGCTGCGTTCGATCATCATTGCTCTCGGCGCGCTCGAGGGGGAACCGTACACGATCGATGTATACTCCTACGAAGGACCTTTCGGTGTAGGCTACCTTGTGGCGGAGTTGTTGCCCGTTTCTGCGCCGGTCGGCGCAGGGGAGGAAGCGGGTGACACCGCCGCTCGGTGGAAACCCCATGGCGACCCGGCCCGGCTGGCCCGGGAGGCCCTGGAGCACCTGCTCCGTCACGGGCAGGCCATGAAACTGCCCGCTCCGCTGCCCCCCGGTCTGGAGGAGCGGGCCGGGGTTTTTGTCACTTTGAAAAAGGAAGGGATGCTTCGGGGATGCATCGGCACCGTGGAACCGGAACGACAGAACATCGCCGCCGAAATTATCGCCAACACGACCGCCGCGGCCCTGCGGGATCCCCGCTTTGATCCGGTGCAGCTCGATGAACTGGATCATTTAACGGTGTCGGTGGACATTCTCACTCCCATGGAACGGATCCGGAGCACCAGGGAACTTGACCCCCGGGTTTACGGGGTGCTGGTTCGGAGCGGCGGGCGTAGCGGGCTGTTGCTGCCCGACCTGGAGGGAATCGATACCGTGGAGCAGCAGTTGGACGTCGCCCGGCGCAAGGGCGGCCTCTTTCCGCAAGAACCGGTGGAACTGTACCGTTTTCGTGTCATCCGTTACCCTTGAAAATACCCCCGCCGGCCCCGCCGTGGGGCAACGAGCCTTGCCGCTTTGCTCGATCGTGCCGTGCGCCGGGCCGGCCGGGGCGTCCGGACCCTGCTCCGGTGCCAAAGCACAGGCCGGAAATAACCTGTAGGGAGCAAAGACGAGGAGGACAAACATGGTCGAAGCCCGTTTTTACGCCCGCGAGGGGGAAAAAGTACGCTGCCTGCTCTGCCCGAGACGCTGCCTGCTTGCCGGGGGGCGGGAGGGGGTTTGCGGGGTGCGTCTGGAACAGGGCGGGAAACTGCTCACCGCCAACTATGGTCTTTGTGCCGCCGCGCACTGGGATCCGGTGGAGAAAAAACCGCTCTACCATTTTTATCCGGGCCGTTCCATCTTTTCCATCGGCACTTACGGGTGCAACTTGCACTGCAACTTTTGTCAGAACTGGGCTCTGGCCCGGGGCGGCCGGAGGGATGAGGGACCGAAGATCACCCCGGAAGAGGTTCTCGCGATCCTGCGGCGGAAAGGGTCTCCGGAAAAAGCACTCGGTGTGGCTTACACCTACAATGAGCCCACGGTATGGTACGAATTTGTCTTCGATACAGCCCGGTTGCTTGGAAAGCACGGCTACCGCAACGTCCTTGTCACCAACGGCTACATTGAACCGGAGCCCCTGGCGGCACTGCTTCCCCTGATCGACGCCGCCAACGTTGATGTCAAGGGCTTTAGCGATGCTTTTTACCGTGATTACTGCCGTGGCACGCTCGCTCCGGTCCTGGCCGCGGTGGAACGCTACGCCGCCGCGTGTCACGTCGAGGTAACCTGTTTACTGATCCCGGGAGCCAATGACAGTCCGGAGGAGATCGAAAATTTAAGCCGCCGGCTGGCTGGGATCAGCCCCGATCTGCCCCTGCACCTTTCCCGTTACTTTCCCGCTCACCGGCTCGACCTGCCTCCCACCCCCCGTTCCACCCTGGAAAAAGCCCGTCGGATTGCCCGGCGCCATCTCCGTTATGTTTACCTGGGCAACACCGGTATTGGCGAAGATACGAATACTTACTGTCCGGCCTGCCGTCACCTTTTGATTGAACGCACCGGTTACCGTGCCCGAGTGACCGGGATTGTCAACAACCGCTGCCGCGAGTGCGGCGCCGATACTGCGGCCATTATTATCTAGAAACCCGCCGGGCATGAACCGGCGCCATTTCTTCATACTATAAAAAGGGATGATCCGGAAAAGCCGGCGCGGCTCAAAACTACCACGGCCGGTTTTCGGGTATTTGCCCTTTGCAATCCAGGGTTTTACCCCGATGCCGGACCGGGAGGATCATGGCAAGGAGGATTTTGTGTTGACATTGTTCGTTTTTGTTCAAGGAGTGCTGCACTGGTTGGGGGGTCTTCCGCTGATCGTCCTTCTCTCCGCGGCGGGGCTATATCTGACCTTGCGCGGCGGCCTGCTGCCCCTGCGCCGTGCCGGTTCCGTATTTCGCCTGACCCTGGGCAGTCTCATCAGACGGGCCGGAACCCGCGCCGGCGAAGAGAAAGATCCGGGAGACATCTCCTCCTACCAGGCGCTGACAACCGCTCTGGCGGCTACCGTGGGCACCGGCAACATTGCCGGAGTGGCCACGGCCATCACCCTGGGCGGGCCGGGCGCCATATTCTGGATGTGGGTCTCGGCCTTTTTCGGGATGACAACCAAGTTTTGTGAGATCGTTCTTGCGGTGTATTATCGCCGTCATTCCCCTGACGGCACCGTGGCCGGAGGGCCGATGTACTACCTTCGCGACGGCTTGCACAGCCGGGCTCTGGGGCTGGTCTTTGCCTTTTTCGCCTCCCTGGCCGCATTTGGCATCGGAAATATGGTTCAGGCCAACTCGGTTGCGGGCGCGCTGGAGACTTTCATGGGTATACCCCCGTTGGGGACCGGGATCGTTCTGGCTGTTGCGGCCGGTGCGGTGATCCTGGGCGGCATTCACCGCATCGGCCGCATTACCAGCGGCCTCGTTCCGGTGATGGCTCTCATTTACACCGGTGGCGCCATCGCCGTTTTGATTTTGCAACGGGCGGAACTGGCGGGGGCGATCGTCGAGATTTTCAACGGTGCTTTCCGCGGTCGCGCCGCCGCTGGTGGATTTGCCGGGGCCGGGGTGCTCCAGGCAATGCGTTTCGGTGTTGCGCGGGGTTTGTTTACCAACGAAGCCGGGTTGGGGAGCGCCCCCATCGCCCATGCCGCGGCCCGTACCGATCACCCGGTCCGGCAGGGATTATGGGGCATAATTGAAGTTTTTCTTGATACCCATGTTGTATGCACGATGACCGCACTGGTCATCCTCACGACCGGGGTCTGGACGGGCTCCCTGGAGGGGGCGGCCATGACCGCCGAGGCCTTCAACCGGGTTCTCCCCGGCCCGGGGCACCTGGTGGTCACGGTAGCCCTGGTTTTGTTTGCATTTTCGACAATCATCGCCTGGTCCTACTATGGTGAGAAGAGCTTCCAGTTCCTGACCGGCGGGGGTGAACGATTCTACCGCCTGGCCTGGCTTGTATTGATCGTGGTCGGAGCGGGAGGAGGGCTGCGTGCCGTCTGGGCGCTGGCCGATTCTTTGAACGTGCTCATGGCTTTACCCAACCTGGTGGGTGTGCTTGGCCTTTCCACCCTGGTTTTCAACCTCAATCGTCGTTTTTGGCGCTCTTGACCGGATCTGCCCTGTTTGTCTTTCCTTGTCGCAGCAGGGATTTATCTGCGATAAAGCGAATATGCAATTACAAGTAGACAGCATCAAGATCGTTATGCCGGCAGGCAGGCGGGCCGATCGAAGGGATTAGGGGTCACAGTGGCCATCTGGGATCGCATTGTTGCGGCAGTCCTTCAATTGAACATCGGATGGCTCGATGTCATCGATGTTATTATTATCGCCTACATCTTTTATCGCCTGATCTTGATTATCCGGGGCACCCGGGCGGAACAACTGGTCAAAGGGCTGGTCCTGCTCCTGCTGGCGATGATTATCAGCGACAAGATCGGTCTTAACACCCTGCACTGGATGTTGAGGCAACTGATGACCGTCGGTCTGATCGCGATCCCGATTGTGTTCCAACCCGAGCTGCGCCGCGCCCTGGAACAGCTCGGGCGCGGCCGGTTTTTCCAGCGACCGTACTGGACCATTCAGGAATTCGATCAGATGCTCGGTGAACTGATGAAGGCCATCCCGGTACTGGTGAAAAAGCGCATCGGAGCCCTGATTATCGTCGAACGAGAAACGGGTTTGAAAGATATCGTCGAAACGGGGATCCAGGTCAACGGGCTGGTTTCGGCGGAGCTGCTGATCAACATTTTTTTCCCCCGCAGCCCCCTGCACGACGGGGCTGTAATCCTGCGGGGCAACCGGATCGTTGCCGCCGGGTGCTATCTGCCCTTGACCGACGATCCTCATCTGAACAAGGAGCTGGGGACCCGCCACCGGGCCGGCATCGGCGTTACCGAAATATCCGATGCCGTAGCGATCATGGTCTCCGAGGAAACCGGCATTATTTCCATCGCCTGTAACGGGATCCTGACCCGCTACCTGGACGATAAGAAATTACGCCACCTGTTGACGGATCTATGTGCTCCAACCCGCGAAGGATTGAACATCTTGCGGTGGAGGAATAATCATTAAATTCACGAATAGGTACTTGCGCAACAACCTTTTTGCCCGGATCCTGTCTATCTTTTTGGCCCTGATCTTGTGGTTGTTTGTCGCCGGGGATAACATTACCCGCACCACCCCTGTTCAGAAAATTATCCAGGGGGTCCCCTTGCAGGTTGAAAACCTGAGCGACGGGCTCGTGGTGCAGGAAATACCGGCAACGGTCAACGTCACTTTGGAGGGGCTGACCGGCGTCTTCGAAGGCTTAACGGCCCATGAGCTGGAGGCGTATATTGATTTAACCGATCGTACCGCCGGGCGCCAGCGGGTCAAGGTGCGGGGGAAACCGCCCCGGGGGTTGACTTTGATTGCCTATTCACCGGAACAGGTTGAGGTTGTGCTCGAAGCCCAGATCACCATCAGCCTGCCCGTAGAAATAGATCTCGAGGGAGTTCCGGCAACGGACTGGGAGATCGGCCATTACTGGTGTAACCCGGCCCGGGTTATGGTGCAAGCGCCAAGATCTGTTCTCGAAACGGTCAAACGGGCGGTGGTAAGTGTGAATATTTCGGGGGCGCGGAACATTTTCTATCAAGAAATGGAGCCGCTGTTCCTTGACGAAAAGGGGCAGGAGGTCACCGGGCTTGAGCTAAAGCCGGAAATAGTGGCTGTGACCGTGAACCTGGTTCAAAAAGAAGTGGAAGAAAACGCGGGCGAGAACGATCCGCATCAAGAAAATGATACCGTGGATTGAGCTCTCTCTTTTTACGGATCATTCGATTCGACCGGAGCGAAACGGGTCCCGCTTGAATATGGTATTATTGAAAGTCTGTCGCCGGCGGTCTTGTTCAGGGGCGGGGGGGCTGAATATTGGGGAAACTTTTTGGCACCGACGGCATTCGTGGTGTAGCCAACCGGGATCTTACCCCGGAAATGGCTTTTTGTATCGGGCGTATTGCCGCCGGTTTGCTCAGGGAACGGGAAAATGAGCCTTTGATCCTGATCGGGCGGGACACCCGTCTTTCCGGCGATATGCTTGAGGGTTCACTTACGGCCGGTATCGCCTCCACCGGAGTTTCGGTGCGTTTGCTCGGGATTATCTCCACCCCCGGGGTCGCTTACCTCACCCGTCGTCTCGGGGCTGCAGCGGGGATTGTCATTTCGGCGTCGCATAACCCGGTTGAAGACAACGGATTGAAAATATTCAACCGGCGGGGATTGAAGTTGGATGACGCCCTGGAGGAGAAAATAGAAAGATACTACTTTTCCGGCGAGGACCTCTTTCCCCGGGCTACCGGCGCGGCCGTGGGCCGGGTTTTTGACGATCGTACGGCGATGGATTGTTACCTGGAATCTTTACGTGAAAACGCACCTTCTTTGGCCGGGATGCGTCTGGTGGCCGATTGCGGGCACGGCGCCGCCTGCAGCTATGCCCCGTCGCTTTTGCAAAGTCTCGGGGCGGAGGTGATCGCGCTTCATGCCGAACCGGACGGCAGCCGGATCAACGTCGCCTGCGGAGCCACCGGCACGGGCAAGCTGCAGCAGGAGGTGGTGCGCCGGGGCGCCTGCCTCGGCCTGGCTTTTGACGGGGACGCCGATCGACTCATCGCGGTGGATGAAAAAGGGGCGGTGCTTGACGGGGACGCGATCATGTCCGTCTGCGCCATCGCGATGTTGCAGGGGGGCCGTCTTAAAAAAAAGACATTGGTCACCACGGTAATGAGTAACGGCGGGCTGGAGATGCTGGCGCAACAGTACGGTTTTACCGTGGTTCGCACCGCGGTCGGAGATCGTTTCGTGCTCGAAAAGATACTTTCCGGCGGTTATAATCTGGGGGGCGAACAATCCGGTCATATCATTTTTGCCGATCGCGCCAGCACCGGGGACGGGATGCTCACCGCCCTGGAGCTGTTGCGGGTGCTGCGAGAAGAAGAACGTCCGCTTTCCGCGCTGGCCGCCCGTTTGAACCGGCTGCCCCAGGTTCTGGTGAACCGGCGGGTGGCGGGTGCCGGCGCCTGGCAATCGAATGTGGCTGCCGTCGCCGCGGTGGAGGAGACCCGGGACAAACTGGGGCGGCATGGCCGGATCCTGGTGCGCCCTTCGGGGACCGAACCCCTGCTTCGGGTCATGCTGGAGGCTTTGCGACCCGAAGGGGAACTGCGGCGCCTGGCCGAGAGCCTGGCCGACCAGATCGTTTCCGAACTGGGCGCCGCACAACCGGTTTCCTCCGCCGGTCATTGAGGCAAAAAGATACCTGCGGCCGGAATAAATTCCCGCAGGAACCGGCTTAAAAAACGCGAATATCCTAGCGTTCCGCTGCGGTGCGGCAGCCCGCCCGCAGCGGGGTGGAAAAAAACTTGTCCTGGTTGCCAGAAAATACATTGCGAGGGATAAAATGTGTGTGCCGTGGTAGCATATACCGGCTTTCGTGATGCTTCGGCCCTTCTCTTTGAGGGGCTTAAAAAACTCGAATACCGGGGTTACGATTCCGCCGGTCTCGCCCTGCAAGATCAGGGGAAACTGATCGTGGTTAAAACTGCCGGATCGATCGAAGCATTGCAACGCAAAGCGGAGGGCAAGCTGAACCGGTCCACGACGGGCATCGGCCATAGCCGCTGGGCCACCCACGGCCGTCCGACCGATGAAAACGCCCATCCCCATGTCAGTTGTTGCGACACGATCGCCCTGGTCCATAACGGAATCATAGAAAACCACCATCTCCTGCGGGCCTGGTTGCGCGATCGGGCCGGCCATCGCTTTCGTTCCCAGACCGACACCGAGGTCCTGGTGCACCTGATGGAAGAGTACTACGACGGTGATTTGCTCGGTGCGGTTTTGAAAGCGATCGGGCGGGTTGAAGGCTCTTACGCCCTGGCGGTGCTGGCGGCCGGAGAACCCAGCCGCCTGGTCTGTGCCCGCAAGGAAAGCCCCCTCATCATCGGCCTGGGGGAGAATGAGAACTTTGTGGCTTCCGATATCCCGGCCCTGTTGGCCCATACCCGCCGTACCTATATCATGGAGGACGGGGAGGTGGCCTCGATCACCCCCTCCGGGGTGGATATTTTTGATGGCAGGGGGCAGAGGGTAACCAAGAAAATATTCGAGGTCGGGTGGAGCGCCGTGGCGGCGGAAAAGGGCGGGCACGCTCATTTTATGTTCAAAGAGATTCTGGAGCAGCCGCTGGCGATACGTGAAACCCTGCGCCGGCGTATAAACAGCGCTACGGGAAAAGTAAACCTGTCGGAACTGGAGTTCGATCCGGAGCTCCTGCGTACCCTGGAAAAAATTTATATTGTGGCCTGCGGCACCTCCCACCATGCCGGTCTGGCCGGCAAATATGTGCTGGAAAATCTGGTTGGCCTTCCCGTGGAAGTAGATCTGGCCTCGGAGTTCCGTTACCGCGACCCCTTGCTCATCCCCCAAAAACACCTGGTCGTAGTCATCAGCCAGTCCGGTGAAACCGCTGACACCCTGGCCGCTTTGCGCCTTTCCCGTAAAAAAGGGGTGACCATACTGGCCGTCACCAACGTGGTCGGTTCCAGTGTATCCCGGGAGGCCGATCGGGTTCTCTACACCCGGGCCGGCCCGGAAGTGGCCGTAGCCTCCACGAAAGCTTACCTGACCCAGTTGGTTGCTCTCTACCTGCTGGCCCTTTATCTGGGCGATGTTCGCGCCGCGGTGTCCCCGGAAATGCAGGTTGAACTGGCCCGTGAACTGACCGCCCTGCCCGCTCATCTGGACACGGTCCTCGCTGTGAAGAATCTGGACCGGTTACAGGTTTTTTCCCGCCGTCTGGCCGGATGGGAACATGCTTTTTTCCTCGGTCGCAACCTGGACTTTGCCGTTGCCATGGAAGGATCGTTAAAATTGAAAGAAGTATCCTACATTCACGCCGAAGCCCTCCCGGCCGGTGAGCTGAAACACGGCGCCCTGGCGCTCATTACCGAAGGTTTCCCAACGATTGTTCTGGCGACCCAGGAAGCCTTGTTTAAAAAAACCCTCAGCAACATCCAGGAAATCATTGCCCGGGGGGGCGTTGTCTTTGCGGTGACTCCGGAAGGACATCGGGAAATAGCCTCTCAGGCGGATGCTGTTTTTTACTTGCCCCCGGTGAACGGTTTATTCATGCCGATCCTTGCCGTTGTGCCCTTGCAATTGATCGCCTACTATACCGCGGTCGCGCGGCGCTGTCCCGTTGACCGGCCCCGTAACCTGGCCAAAAGCATCACGGTCGAGTAGACCGGCAACCCGGGTTCGAAGGCGATCACAGGGGCGCCGGTGCTTTGATTAAATTATTTTGCAATATACCATGCAATTGGCAGGATTGGCGCTTTTTATGTCGAACCCATATTCAATCAAGAATCAAGATAACGTCAAGGAAAACCAAAAGACGAACGATAATGGCAAACCCTTCGAAAGATGGGGGCGCAAAGCCAAGGGTCTAAAGCGGCAAATGCCGCAAGGACAGCCGGCTGCCGAATAAATGTCTTTTTTTTAATTTATTCCCGGCCTGCCGGTCTGTCCCCGTTTTTCATTATCTTTAGCCGGGGGGTAGCGCCCATGCAAGCCAATCTCTTGAACCCTTTTGTCGCATCCCTGGATCAGGCGATCGCCAGTTTCACCGGACTGCACATCAAAAAGCAAAAGGTAGTTCTTCTGACCAGCGCCCTCAATCACGGGACAAACATTCACGTCTTTTTGGGAGTTACGGGTGACATCCAGGGCAATGTCCTGCTCAGTGCCAACCATGAAAACGGGTTGCAACTGGCCTCGATGATGGTCGGGGAAAGCCTGGAAAACTTTAACGACCTGTCCGTAAGCGCCCTCCAGGAACTCCTGAATATCACCTCCGGCAATGCCGTGACCGAGCTGGCCGGAATGGGCATCATCGCTGCCATTTCGCCCCCTGCTTTTCTTAGCGGGGTCAAGCTGGATATACGGGTTTTATTCCCCCTGGTCAGCATTCTGTTTACCGCCGGCCGGGTGGAACTTTATCTGAACTTATCGCTCAAGGTGAAAAACTGACGACAACCAAACCTCCGCGTCCGGACTGCCATATATTAACCCTTACCATTTGCATTTATCTATGCTTTAATAGAGATACGGTTTATTATATATCTTTGGTATTGACTCCGGTCTATCCAACCTGCATGCCACGGATGCCTTCTGTGGCCCGGAAAACGCCGTCGCGGCGCGATCAAGCCCATGAAGGAGGATGACATGTTTAAAGACAAGCAAACTTTTAAAGAAACAATAGTGCGCAGACTGAAGGCGGAGCGGGGAAAAAGCGTTTCCCAAGCGACCGCTCTGGACGTATATAAAACCCTGGGTTCCCTGATCCGGGAAGAGGTCATGGCTTCCTGGGTGGATACGAATGAACGCTATCGAGCCGGCGCTGCCAAACAGGCCTACTATTTTTCCATGGAATTTCTGCTGGGGCGCCTTCTTGAAAGCAACCTGCTCAATCTGGACCTGCTGGAGTTATGTCGGGATGGGTTGCAGGAGCTGGGCTTTTCCCTGGAGGCGATCGCCCGGGAAGAACCGGATGCCGCGTTGGGTAACGGCGGGCTGGGCCGTCTGGCCGCCTGTTTCCTGGACTCGCTCGCTTCCCTGAGTCTGCCCGGGCATGGCTGCGGTATTCGTTACCGGTACGGCCTGTTCGAGCAGAAGATCCGGGGCGGCTGCCAGGTCGAGCTGCCTGAAACCTGGTTGAACGAGGGTAACGCCTGGGAAATCCGGCGTCCGGAAGAAGCGGTCAAGGTTAAATTCGGAAACGACGTGATGCGGGCCGTTCCCTACGATCTCCCGGTGATCGGTTACCGTAACGACGCCGTCAACACCCTGCGCCTCTGGGATGCCGAGGCGGCGTCGGTTGAGCGTTGCACCCCCGAATCCTACCGCCGGGTTGTCAGCTACAAGCATTCACTGGAATCCATTACCGAGCTGCTTTACCCGGATGATTCCGATGATGCGGGGAAAATTTTGCGTTTGAAACAGCAATATTTTCTTGTTTCCGCCGGGTTGCAGGATATCGTCCGTCGTTTCAAAGCGCGTCATGGTTCCCCGGCGCAATTGCACCGCAAGGTTGCCGTGCACATCAACGACACCCATCCGGTGCTTGCTATTCCGGAATTAATGCGCATCCTGATTGAACAGGAAGGGATGGGTTGGGAGCAGGCCTGGGCCGTAACGACCCGGACCGTCTCCTACACCAACCATACCACTCTGGCCGAGGCTCTGGAACAATGGCCGGTCGCGTTGTTCCGGACGTTGCTGCCGCAGATCTACGCGATCGTGGAACGGATCAACGCCCGTTTTTGCAACGCGCTCCGGAACAGCCGCCCCGATCTCCGGGAAAAGACCGATCGGATGGCGATCCTTGCCGGCGGGCAGGTGAAAATGGCCCATCTGGCCCTGGTGGGCAGTCACAGCGTCAACGGTGTTGCCGCACTGCATACCAAAATTCTGAAACAGCGGGTGATGAAGGATTTTTACGATCTTTATCCGGAAAAGTTCAACAACAAGACAAACGGCATTACCCACCGGCGCTGGCTGCTCAAAGCCAACCCGCTTCTGGCGGACCTGGTGACCGAAAGCATCGGGCCGGACTGGATCCGGCGGCCGGAATCCCTGGCGGCCCTGCAAAGCCATGCCGGCGATGCTTCATTCCAGGACCGGCTGGCGGCGGTCAAACGTCGGAACAAGGCCGCCCTGGCCCGGGTGATCAAGGAAGAAAACGGCCTGGTCGTCGATCCCGATTCGATTTTTGACGTTCAGGTCAAGCGCCTTCATCCCTACAAGCGGCAGTTGCTCAACGTGTTGCAGATCATGGATCTTTATAATCGCCTGCGGCAAGAGCCGGGCCTGCAGCCTGTCCCGCGGACCTTCATTTTCGGGGCGAAGGCTTTTCCGAGCTTTCACCTGGCCAAACAGATCATCCGCTTGATCAATGCCGTCGCCGATCGGGTCAACGGCGATCCCGCCATCGGGGGCCGACTGAAGGTGGTATTCCTTGAGAACTACCGGGTTTCGCTGGCCGAACGGATCATTCCCGCCGCCGATGTAAGCGAACAGATCTCCACGGCCGGCAAGGAAGCTTCCGGAACGGGCAACATGAAATTCATGCTCAACGGCGCCTTGACGATCGGAACCATGGACGGCGCCAATATCGAGATCGCGGCGGCGGTCGGGCCCGAGAACATTTTCACCTTCGGGCTGACGGCGGAGGAAGTCTTGCGCTTCTACCGTCAAGGCGGTTACCGCGCGGCGGAGGTTTGCTGTCACGATCCGCGTCTCGAACTGATTTTAAAGCAGATGGTGGACGGGTTCCTGCCGGCCCACCCGGATGAATTCAAAATGATCCATGAACACCTGCTGTGCCACAATGATGAATTTTTCGTCCTCAAAGATTTTGCCCCCTATGTGGAAACACAACGGGCCGTGGAGCGGGCTTACGCCGACCGGCGGCGCTGGCTGGCGATGTGCACCCGTAATATCGCCTCTGCCGGCCGGTTCTCCAGCGATCTGACCGTGGCCCGTTATGCCTCGGAAATCTGGGGCATTGACCCGCTTCCGGCCGGGCCGGAAGCGGCGCCAGGCCGTTTGCCCGGGGGCCCGTTTTCGGCCTGAAACCCGTCCCGTTGTCCGGGGCGCCCCGGACAACGGGACGGGAGCAAACCCCGGCTTGTGAAAGGATCGGTGGTCAAAAAAATAGTTGAGATTTTCGTTGGAGTATGAGATCATAGGCGAGGCGGTTTGCAGGATCATCTCTGTTTTGCTGTAAACCTCGAACCAATCCGACGAAAAGGGTGTCGTAACATCATGCGCATCGTCATCGCTCTGGGCGGCAATGCACTTTTACGTCCTCGAGAAAAAGGCACTTATGAAGAACAATCAGCCAATATCGGCGTGGCCTGCTCCCAACTGGCCCAACTGATCCGCGATCACGAGGTTGTTCTTACCCACGGTAACGGTCCCCAGGTCGGTCAAATTTTTTTGCAAAACCAGTTGTGTCAGGATACGGTCCCCCCGATGCCCCTGCACGTCTGTGGCGCCATGAGCCAGGGTCAAATCGGTTACATGTTGCAACAGCAGCTCAAAAACACCCTGTTCAAGGCGGGATTGCCGCGGGAAGTGGTCTCGCTGACGACCCAGGTCGTCGTTTCACCGCAGGATCCTTCCTTCAAGAACCCGACCAAGCCCATCGGTTCTTTTTACACGGCGGAGGAAGCGGCGCACTTCATGCGTGACAACAATGAAACCTGGATCGAGGATTCCGGCCGGGGCTGGCGCAAGGTCGTCCCCTCGCCGAAACCGCTCGGCATCGTTGAAGCGGAAGTGATCAAGGCTCTTCTCAAAACAAGCACGGTGGTCATCGCTTCCGGCGGCGGCGGGATCCCGGTCATCGTTGACAATGATACCTATCGGGGCATCGATGCGGTGATCGAAAAAGATCTGGTCGGAGAGCTGCTGGCGGAACTGGTCGGCGCGGATCTGTTCATGTGCCTCACCGATGTCCATTTTGCCTCCCTGCATTACGGGACGGAAACCGAGCGGAACCTGCGCCTTGTTTCCGCAGCGGAGCTGGAAAAATACGCCGCTCAGGGTCACTTTGCCGCGGGCAGTATGGGCCCGAAAGTGGAGGCGGCGTTGCGATTTGTAGCCCACGGCGGGCAAAGGGCCGTCATCGCCGCCCTTGATACCGCAGTCGAGGCTTTTTGGGGGCGGGAGGGGACCCAGATTATCCCCGATCCGGGTCGTTGTTCCGGTCAAAACACCCACCGTCCCTGTTCGGAATAAAAAACGGGGTCCGAAGCGGCCTGCGTTCCCTTTACCGGCATCCTTTACGGTTCAGTCTTCCAGAAGGGGCCGGATTGCTTCCCGGTAAAGAGGGAGACCCGACGGGCAGCGGCAGCCCCGGCAGTGCAAACACTGTTCGATACCCAGGCGTCGTGCCTGGGTTTTTCGATCGAACCGATCGCGCGGGTCCAGGTGCAACTGGGCCAGCTTCAAAAAAACAAAGGGTCCGGCAAAACGTTTCAGGTCTCCTCCGGCGGCGGCCACCTGCGGGCAGCGGGCATGGCAGCAGAGACATTCCAGGCAACCCATCAGTTTTTCCAGGGCGGGCTGGTATGGCACGTTTGGAAAACAAGATCCGGAGGGCGGCCCGGGGGCGATGATGTTCGGGGCCGGACCCGGAGGAAAAACAGTTTTGCCGTGCCGCTGAGGCGCCATCGTGCCGGCAGGCGCGGGGGGACGCCCCCGGAAAAAGATCCCTTCCTCACGCAACAACTGCTCCAGGGGGTCCCGGTTGATCACCAGGTCCCGCAGCGGGGGCAGGTTGGGGAGGGGCGCCACGGTTGTTTTTCCCTCCAGGAAAGTCGTGCAGGCCAGGCGGGGCCGTCCGTTGACCGCGACGGCGCACAGGCCGCACCGGGCATAGCGGCAGCTATAGTCGAAAGCAAGGGCTGGATCGCAATGGGCGTAAATGTATTGCAGCGCTTGTAAAACGGTGGTACGTCCGTTCCCGGGGACGGAAAAAGCGTCCTCCCGGTAGGGCGCTGTTCCGCCCGGAATATAGCGCCGGATGATCACGCTGTAATGGGTAGTAACGGTCACGACTTCTCTCCTTTTCACTTTTCCGGGCGGCGGCGCTTCAGCTTCCGGCCGGGTTGGCGAGGCCGCTTTTCAAAGTTCCGTCCGCCTCCATCCGGACAAAGGTATGGCGCCGGAACCGCCCATCGTCGGTTTCGGGATAATCGGAACGCAGGTGCGCGCCCCGGCTCTCGCGCCGTTCCAGGGCTCCGAGGACGATCGCTTTTGCCGCGGGCAGCGCCAGGTGTAGTTCGGCTGCCTCCAGGAGCTGCCGGTTGCAGATTCGTTCCGGGTGGATCGCCAGGCTCCGTGCTTTTTTGGACAGCGCTTCCAACCCGGACAGGGCCCGGAGCAGGTCATGCTCTTCGCGAACCGGTCCGGCCAGGCGCCACAGGCATTCTCCCAGACGGGCCTTCAGATCTTGCGGCTGGTGGCGGCCGTTTCCGGAAAGCATCTGTTTCCAGCGTGAAGCGGCCTCGTGCAGAGCGCCGGCCGCGTCCGCTTGCGGGTGTTCCCGCGCCGTCCCCGGCGGGCCGGCGTCCATTGCCGCCGCACGCCCGCTGGAAGGACCGAAGACGAAAATTTCGCTCAAGGCTGCCGAACCGATCCGGTTCCCGCCGTGCACACCGGCCTGCACTTCCCCGGCGGCGTAGAGACCGGGCACCCCGGTTTCACCCCGTGTGCCGGTCCGGATGCCGCCCAGTTGGAAATGAGCGGTCGGGAGAACGCTCCAGGGCTCCTGCCAGCGGTATGCTTTGATCCCGTAAGCCAGGCGTACGCTTTCAAAAATACCGCTGGCCCGGACGGAGCGGTAGATCCGGTCCCCGTCGGGCCGGTTCAGGTTGGGGGCAAGATCCAGCAACAGCCCCCCCTCCGCGGTCATCCTCCCGCCGGCGATGGCTTCCATCATGACCCGGGTCACGGCGGCCCTGGTCAGACGGTTGATCCTCCCCTCCAGCAGAACCTTGCCGGCGCCGTCCAGGAGCCGCCCGGCCGGGCCGGCGGTGGAAGGTTCGCCACAGAGAGCGCCGATCATGGACCGGGGGTGGGTCAGGCCAAAGGGGATATACTGGATCTGTTCCATATCCCACAGAACGGCACCGGCCCGTAAAGCCAGGGCCAGGCCGTCTCCCGTTGCGCCCCGGTAATTGGAGGTATGCGGCCCGTAAAGGGCGCTGCAGCCGCCGGTGGCCAGCAAAACCGCCCTGCAGGCAAAGGCCGAAAAACGTCCTTGCCGCAGGTCCAGGGTCAGAACCCCGCTCACCCGTCCCCCCGATTGAACCAGTTCCAGGGCGATCTGGGGTGCGAAAACGGGGATCCCGGCTTGTCCCAGGGCGGCTCTGAACGCCGCTCCCAGGGCCGGCCCGCCGCCCAGGTTGACCATGCTCCGGGGTTGGCTTTGGCCGCCGGTCCGGTAAACAAGAGCGGGTGAAAAACCGCCGTGCGCCTCTCGCCGGAAGAGAGGCCCCAGTTTTTCCAGGGTCGCTGCGGCGTGAGCCGCTTCAGCGGCCAGAGTTTCAACCAGGGACGGTTCGCTCAGGCCCGCCCCGCTCTCCAAAACATCGCTCAAAAAGGCGGCGCCGCTGTCCCCGGGCAGGAATCCGGGGACAGCGGTTCTTCCGATGGAGAGACGGGTATTACCCTGACCGGGAGGATCCTTGCTCACCAGAGCGACCGTCTTTCCCATTGCCGCGCCGTGGATTGCGGCCAGGGCGGCCGCCCCGCCGCCCCCGATACAAATCAGATCGTAAGCGTGCAGTTCCATCAAAAAAGCTCCCCCTTTACCGGTCTAATCTTATTGTATCAAAAGTCTGAACAGAAGAGGGCGCCGCCCGATTTTTTCCGGCCGGCCGGTCGGAAAAAACCCCGGTAATCTTGACCATTGCCGGTGCTGCTGGTATGGTTACAATATCGGGAAAGCACCGCATGCGGCCGGTGCCGGATCTTGCCGATCGTTCCTGTTGATTCTTGATTCCCGAAAGGGTGAGTGGAGGCCATGGAAAAAAAGCTGCATTTTCTTGAACAGAGGCAACGGCTGATCCGGGCGGGAGGCGGGGAACAACGCATCGCCGCCCAGCATGAAAAGGGAAAAGGAACCGCCCGCGAAAGGCTGGCCTTGCTGCTGGACGAAGGGAGCCTGATCGAACTGGGGACCCATGTTCAGTCGGAACTGACCGATGCCGGTTCCCTGGAGATCAACTACCCCGGGGAGGGGGTAGTAACCGGTTGCGGGACAGTAAACGGCCGCCGTATTTATGTCTTTGCCCAGGACTTTACCGTGGCCGGGGGCTCGCTTGGTGAAGCCCACGCCGCCAAGATATGTCACATCCTCGACCTGGCCGCCAGGACCGGCTGTCCGGTGATCGGCATCAACGATTCCGGGGGGGCCCGGATCCAGGAGGGCGTCTGTGCCTTGAACGGCTACGGCTCGATCTTTTACCGCAACACCGTCTATTCCGGCGTCATCCCCCAGATTGCGGTGATCATGGGACCGAGCGCCGGGGGCGCGGTTTATTCGCCGGCCATTCAAGATTTTATTTTCATGGTCAAAGGAACCGGCAATATGTTTATCACCGGCCCCCAGGTGATCCGGGCGGTCACCGGGGAAGAGGTCGGTTCGGAGGAGCTGGGCGGGGCGCAGGCCCACAATGAAACCAGCGGCGTCGCCCACTTCATCGCTTCCGGGGAGGCCGAATGCTTCGAACAGGTGCGAACCCTGCTCGGCTACCTGCCCTCGAACAATGTCGAGGACGCCCCCCTGGCCGAAGCGCGGGACCCGGAGCGGGATCCGGCCACCCTGATCGGGGTTGTACCCGACAACCCGAACCACTCCTACGATGTGCGGGAAATAATTTTGGGTGTTGTTGACGGCGCCTCCTTTCTGGAGGTACACCGCCTGTACGCGCCGAATGCGGTCGTCGGTTTTGCGCGCATGGCCGGCCGTCCGGTTGGAATCATCGCCAATCAGCCCGGGGTCAAGGCGGGATGTCTCGATATCAATTGTTCGGATAAAATTGCCCGGTTTGTTCGTTTTTGCGATTGTTTCAACCTGCCTCTCATTACCTTTGTCGATGTGCCGGGCTATCTCCCGGGGGTGGAGCAGGAATGGGGCGGCATCATCCGCCACGGCGCCAAGATTCTCTATGCCTACTCCGAGGCCAGCGTGCCCCAGATCTCGATCATTTTGCGCAAGGCCTACGGCGGCGCCTACATCGCCATGAGCTCCCGCTCCCTGGGTGCGGATCTTTGCCTGGCCTGGCCCACGGCTGAAATTGCCGTCATGGGCCCGGACGGCGCGGTGAACGTGATCCACCGCCGTGAGATCGAGGCGGCGGCGGACCGGGAGGCAAAACGTTGCGAGCTGGTCGAAGCGTACAGAACCAAATATGCCAACCCGTACATCGCGGCGGCCCGGGGCTGGATCGACGCGGTGATCCATCCGCAGCAGACCCGCGGAGCCTTGCTGGAAGGCCTCGCCATGCTGGAAAACCGGCACGAGCAGCGCCCCGCCAGAAAGCACGGCAACATTCCCCTTTAAAAAGAATGGAGACCCACTCATTTCAAAACATAAAAACCGGGAAACGTCAACCGCAATGCATCGAACAGGTTGAACTGACCGATCTCCCCGCAAGGAGACAGGTTGACTATTCAAGAAAGGGCTGTAGTGGTGTGGGTAAAGTAGAATATGCGCTGATCATTGTCGCTCTGGGGTTGGGCGGGGTTTTATTCGCCCTGTTCCTGCTTTACCTGGTATTTGAACTTTTCGGCAGGCTGTTAAACCGGTTCCGGTTGAAGAGTGCCGCCGCCCTGCACCGGTCCGGTATTCAGGGCCCGGTTTCTCCCGTTCCGGAGGCGACCGGGGAGGCCCAACCGGCGCTGGTTGCGGCTGTAACGGCGGCAATTTACTGCTGCCTGGAAAAAGGGACGGAGCGGGATCCCCTTCCCGCCCCCGTTTGGTGTTCGGAACAGGTTTCCGCGGTCTGGCGTCTCGAAGGGCGCCGGTTGCAGTTGGAAGGCAGGAGGCGCATCGATTTTTTGAGGAGGCAATGGAAAGGTGAGAAAGTTCAAAATCACCGTTGACGGCCGGGAATTTGCGGTCACGGTGGAAGAAGTACAAGGGAACAAAACCGCGACCGGGTTGAGCGGAACGGAGCCGCGCCCGGCGGGCTCTCCCGCCGGTCCCCCTACCGCCCCGGCAACGGCTCCGGAAACGGTTTTACCCGGCGGGTTTGCGGTTCCGGCGCCCATGCCCGGTTTGATCGTGGAAATACCGGTCAAAGCCGGGGACACGGTGGCGGCGGGGGATGTGATCGTGATCCTGGAAGCGATGAAAATGGAAAACGAAGTGACCACCCCGGTGGGGGGAACGGTGACCGCTGTAATGGTAAAAAAAGGGGACTCGGTTGATACCGGCACCCCCCTGCTCACAATCAGTTGACACTTGTTCTTGATACTCACGGGTACAGGTAAGGGGGATACAACGTGTTGCACATGGTCCGCACATTTTTGCTGAGTACCGGGTTCGTGAACCTTGCTTTACCGGACGGGGTGATGATCGTTATCGCCTGCGGGCTGCTTTACCTGGGCATCGTGAAAAAGTATGAACCGCTGCTCCTGGTCCCGATTGCTTTCGGCATGTTGCTGGTCAATTTGCCCCAGGGCGACTTGATGCAGCCGCCCCTGGACGGTCAACCGGGCGGCCTTTTATATTATCTTTCGCAGGGTGTGGAATTGAGCATATTCCCGCCCCTGATCTTCCTGGGTGTGGGGGCGATGACCGATTTCGGCCCCCTGATCGCCAACCCGGTCACGCTGATGCTCGGTGCGGCGGCCCAGTTCGGGATCTTCATCACCTTTCTCGGGGCGTATTTCATGGGTTTTACGGCTCCGCAGGCGGGGGCGATCGGGATCATCGGCGGGGCGGACGGGCCCACGGCCATTTTCCTGGCCAACAAGCTGGCTCCGGAACTGCTCGGTTCCATCGCCATCGCCGCCTACTCCTACATGGCCCTGGTCCCGATCATCCAGCCGCCGATCATGCGCCTTTTAACCACGCCGCAGGAACGGCGGGTGGTGATGAAACAGCTCCGCCCTGTTTCCAGGACGGAGCGGGTCGTTTTTCCGATCGTCGTCATCCTCCTCACCGGCCTGCTCCTGCCGGCGGCGATTCCCCTTCTGGGCATGCTCATGTTCGGCAACCTGCTGCGCGAATGCGGAGTGACCGAACGGCTGAGCAAAACCGCTCAAAACGATCTGAACAACATCGTCGTCATTTTTCTCGGGCTGGCGGTTGGCGCCAAGGCCACGGCATCATTCTTTTTGACCACGGCCACGATCAAGATCCTGATCATGGGCATGCTCGCTTTCGCTTTCGGCACCGCCGGCGGGGTGCTCATGGGCAAACTGCTTTACGTTGTCACCGGGGGCGCGGTTAACCCCCTGATCGGATCGGCCGGGGTTTCGGCGGTTCCGATGGCGGCCCGGGTTTCACAAACGGTGGGCAAGGAAGCCAACCCGAACAATTATCTGCTCATGCACGCGATGGGACCGAACGTGGCCGGGGTGATCGGGTCGGCGGTGGTGGCGGGGATATTTTTAAGCATGCTCGGCTAATGCGGTTGCTGCCGCACCGGCCGGTTTTATCCGGTTAGCCCCTGACCCCGGCCCGGCAAGGCTGCTGTTTGTTCCGTAATCCTTTTAGCTTCGGCATTTTTCGGAGGCGGTTTTCCAGAGTCCGAGCACCTCTGCCGTTTTCCATTCGAGCAGGTCCTTGGCCCGGGACATGGATTCTTTCGAGGCCAGCGGCCCGGGGGAAATGGAAAAACAGGCCGTGATCCCCTCCCGGTGGAATTCCGCGGTATTTTGGGGCACGCTGCCGGCGAAAAGAATGACCGGAACCCCGTATTTTTTGGCCATCCGAGCCGCGCCGATCGGCGCCTTGCCGCAAGCCGACTGGGCGTCGAGCTTCCCCTCCCCGGTCAAGAGCAGGTCGGCCCGGGCCAGGTCCTTTTCGATTTCCAAAGCATCCAGGACCAGATCGATACCCGGGATCAGTTGTGCTCCGAGGAAGGCGATCAGACCGGCCCCGAGACCTCCCGCAGCCCCGCTTCCGGGGACATTTTCCACCTCCACTCCGAGATCCCGGCGGAGCACCTGCGCGTAGTGACGCAGGGCCCGGTCGAGAGTATCGATCATGGGTTTGGAGGCTCCCTTTTGGGGCCCGTAGATCACGGAGGCGCCCCGGGGACCGGTCAGCAGATTGTTGACGTCGCAGGCCACCCGGATCGCAGTTTTTTTCAGGCGGGGATCCAGCCCCGTCGTGTCAACGTGTTCCAGCCGGAGGAGTGCCGCGCCTCCGGGAGGCAGATCCCGTCCATTCTGATCAATAAACCTTACCCCCAGGGCCCGGGCCATGCCGGCCCCGCCGTCATTCGTGGCGCTGCCGCCAATACCGATGATCAGCCGGGGGCAGCCACACTCAAGGGCATGCCGGATCAATTCGCCGGTGCCGTCGGTGGAGGCGGCAAGAGGATTCCTCCGGTTTTCCGGAATCAGGCTCAGGCCGGAAGCCGCCGCCGATTCGATCACCGCCGTCCGCCCGTCCGGCATGATCCCCCAGCCAGCCCGGACCGGTGTTCCCAGCGGCCCGGTGACCGTATCGAACCGCATTTCTCCCCCTGCTGCTTCAACCAGGGTGGGCACCAGCCCCTCGCCTCCATCGGAAAGGGGCACCGGAATCAGTTCCGCCTGCGGGTAGACCCGGGCCGCGCCGCGGGCCATACACGCGGCGGCCTCGGCGGCGGTCAGGCTGTCCTTGAACTTGTCCGGAGCAATGATGATGCGCATGGTCCGTCTTCCCCCCCCCGCCGCCTCCTCCGGCGGCGATGGTCAAGCTTTCTGCAAATACCCCCCTGAACCCTTTACGTCCCGGCGTTGCCGGGAGAGCTTTTCACCTGGCCGCCCGCCGGGGGGGTCGGGGCGGGACTATGATACAATCGAAAATGGCGGTTCCCATCCCAAAACCCTTAGGAGGAGAAAACAGTGAACTACAGTGAAAAGATCGCCCGCGCCGCGGCACTCATCAAAAAAAGCGAGGTGGTTTACGCTTTGACCGGGGCCGGAATGAGTACCGAAAGCGGTATCCCCGACTTTCGCAGCCCGGGCACCGGCCTCTGGGAAAAAGTTGACCCGGTCAAAACCTCCTCGGCGCAGGTTCTTCATCATGATCCGCGCCTGTTCTATGAAACCGGGTTTGCTCGCTTCGTCGGTATCGCCCGCGCGGAACCGAACCCCGGTCATTTTGCCCTGGCCCGACTCGAAGCCCTCGGTCTGTTGAAAGGGCTGGTGACCCAGAACATCGATGGCCTTCATGTCAAGGCCGGTCATAAAAACATATGGGAGGTGCACGGTCACCTCCGCAGCGGTCATTGCATGCGCTGCCGGCGGCGCTACCCCTTCGCCGAACTGGTTGGACAGGTCGAGCGCAAAATTATCCCGCCCCTGTGCCGGGCCTGTTCCGGCGTCCTTCGCCCGGATGTGGTTCTTTTCGGCGATCCCATGCCGGAATTCTTTTTCGACGCCAGCAAAACGATTGAAAGAAGGTGTGATCTGATGCTGGTCGCCGGCAGCAGTTTGGCCGTCTACCCGGTGGCGGATCTGCCGCGCCTGGCGTCCCGGCTGATCATCGTCAATTTACAACCGACACCCCATGATCATCACGCTGCGGTGGTCGTCCGTGAAAAATGCGGCATGGTCTTGCAGGACCTGGTCGCGGCCGTTGAAATCGGTTTGAAAACCTGATCGGCGGATCGGCGGCACCGCCTTGACCCTGCCGGCCGCCTTCCGTCAGGCCCGCATCCCGGCCGCATGAAGCGGTGGCCGAAGGCTCGCCCGAAAGGCGGGTCTTTTAAATTGCATGAATTTGGGGAATACTATCGCCCTGTTGAACGAAGCCCGTGGCATCGCAGCCGCGCGGCCGTCAAAGGGGGCGAAAACACATGTCCAGGTTCGGGATGATCCGGTTGCAGTTTGCCGTCCTGGCAAGCCTGGCGGTGACCATAGCTTTGGGTTTTGGCCACGCCGCCGAACGGCGGTGGGAGCAGGCAGCCCTGCAAGAATCGGTGCAGAAATGCCAGGTGCTGGAGCGCGAGCGCAACAGCGCCGTGCAGGAGCTGGCCCTTTATCGTACCCGGGTGCGGGAACTGCAGCGGCAAACCGGGGCGCTGGAGGAGATCCTTTACAACCGCGCCCGGACGTACCTGTTTGTCTGCGGAAGTGCCGCCGTCGCCGAAAAAAACGGGGTGTTGCTCTCCCGTGCGGGCTGTTTGCCGCCCGGGGAAATCCCGGCGGGGGTAACCATGCCCGTGATGGGCCCGTCGGGCTTCACCGCCGCTGACTTTGAGAACGCCTGGCAAACCTGCGGAGCCCGCCGGCTGCAGGGGTTGGGGGAGGTTCTGGTAGAGGCAGAACGGGAATATGACATCAACGCCCTGGTCCTGGCGGCAATCGTGGTCCATGAATCCAGTTGGGGCCGGTCCGCCATCGCCCGGGATAAAAACAACCTGGCCGGGCTTGGAGCCCTTGACGGCAGCCCGTACGCTTCGGCCCTTACTTTTGCAACCCGGGACGAGAGCGTTCACTTCCTGGCCGAACTGCTGGCCCGCAAATACATTGTTCCGGAAGGGCAGCATTACCACGGCCCCGACCTGGCCGGGATCGGGATCCGCTATGCTTCCGATCCGGGCTGGGCCCGGAAAGTAGCGGAAATCATGCACCTGCTGGCACGGACGATGGTCGGCAACCCGGAAGCACTGCTGGATTTTGCCCTTCGCGAAATGGCATCGAATTAAACCCAAACCATAACAAAAAAACGCGCCTTGCTTGATCACCTTTGCCCGTGGTGGTGATCGGAAATGGTATAATGAAACGGGGGCGGAAGACCGGTCCGGTGCGGTCCCGAGGGTCGGGAACGCACGACAATCGAATCAAACAAACGGGGAGGCCTTGAGATTCATGCGTGCCGTCATCTTTGCCAACGGGCACTTCCCGGGACCCGCTTTTATCCGGGCGTTTCTAGTGAAAGATGATTGCATCATCTGCGCCGACGGCGGGGCGGCCCACGCGCTTGCTCTGGGGCTTGCCCCCCGCCTGGTGGTAGGGGATATGGACTCGCTTTGTCCCGACTCCCGCCGGATGCTGCAATCCCGGGGCATACCGTTCAAGGTTTATCCGGCGGCCAAGGACCACTCCGACCTGGAGCTGGCCTTGCAGAAGGCCCTGGAACTGCACCCCGAAGAAATTGTATTTTTGGGGGCGCTGGGAGGGCGTATCGATCACGCTTTCGTTAACATCATGCTCCTCCTGCCGCCCCTGGAGCGCGGCATACCGGCCCGGATCGTCGATGAAAACCAGGAGCTCCGCGTCTTCAAGCGTGAACTGGTTCTTGAGGGCAAACCCGGTGACATGTTGTCCCTTTTTCCCCTGGACGCCGCTGTTTCCGGGGTGGTCACCGAAGGGCTGGTGTACCCCCTGCGCGGCGAAACCCTTTGCCGCGGTTCCACCCGTGGTTTAAGCAACGCCTTTAAAGTCTCCCGCGCCCGGATCACCGCCGGACCCGGCCTTCTTCTCGCTGTCAAAACAACCGCAAGTGAACCGAGCCGCACCTAGACGTGGCGCAAGGCCGTGATCAGTGTCTGTCTGTAGGCGGTGAATTGGGCGGAGGCGACAACGGCGGAGCGCTCGCGCGGGCGGGCCAGTTGGATTGCCAGCTCCAGCGCTACCCGTCCCGGCAACCCGGAGATCATGTAGATCCGGTCCGAGAGGTAGATCGCCTCGTCGATGCTATGGGTGACGAAAAGGACCGAACGGCCGAATTGCGCCCAGATTTCCAGCAACCACTCCTGCAACCGTTCCCGGGTCAGCGCGTCCAGAGCGGCGAACGGCTCGTCCAGAAGCAAAACCGGGCTGTCGGTCAGGATGGTCCGCAAGAGGGAGGCCCGCTGGCGCATCCCGCCCGAAAGCTGGGCCGGGAAAGCCCGGGCAAAGCCCTCCAGGCCGAAGACGGGCAGCAGTTCGCGCACCCGCGTAAAAGCCTCCTCCCGGTGGGCTCCCCGGGCCAGCAGCGGCAGGGCTGCATTTTGCAGGCAATTTTTCCAGGGCAGAAGCAGATCTTTTTGGGCCATGTAGCCTACCGGGGCGGCCCGGCTTTCGGGCACCGCCCTTGCCACCCGGACCGTGCCCGCATCGGGGCGGAGCAACCCGGCGGCGATCTTCAAAAGGGTGCTTTTGCCGCAGCCGCTTGGACCGAGCACGGAAACGAACTCCCCCTGTTCAACATGCAGAGAGACTTCTTTCAGCACCGGCAGGCGGCGACCTTCGTGCAGGTAGGTGCTGCTGATATCCTTCATCTCCAAAGCCGCTCCACCCATATTCTTTCCTCCCGTAGAGGCTGAAGGAGCGCGCCCTCTTCCGGGCGGCGCCTTTACCTTGGTAGAAACTCATTGGTGAAGGCCCGGTCCACCTCCAGCATCCCTGCCACCAGCCCCCGTTCGTGGAGCCACCGCGCATACCTCTCCCAGACCGCCCGATCCTGCAGGCCCCAGGCCGGCGCGTCATCCCTGTATTTCCCGGCCAGCCATTCCTGGCTGGCAAAAACCAGATCCCGGTCCAGTTCCGGGGCGTTTTTCAGCAGAATCTCGGCTGCCCCGGCCGGATCATCGATGCAAACCTGGTAACCCCGGGCGGTGGCCCGCATGAACCGCTCCACCAATTCCGGGTGGTCGCGCCGCAGCTCCTCGCCGGTGATCAACACCGGAGTATAGTAATCCAGCGCCGGGTCGTAGTCGTCCAGGGAGATGTAATTCAACTCGATCCCCCTGAGTTCCGCCGCCACTCCATCCCAGCCGAAAAAGATCCATGAAAAATCGGCATCTTTTTCACTGGCGGCGAAGAAATCCACCACTCCGGTAGTGAGAATCTCCACCGTGCTGTAATCGGCCCCGTCCGCTTCCATCAGCGCCCGGATGGTTGCCTCCTCCATGGGCGAACCCCACCCCCCGTAACGCTTGCCCTTGAAATCAGCCGGGGTGGTAATCCCCTTCTCCTTGAGGGAGGCAAAACCGGAGCTGTTGTGCTGGACGATCGCTGCCAGTGACACCACCGGGACATTCTCAAGGCGGGCAAAGGTCACCGCCTCCTGGTAGCTCACTCCGAAATGGCACTGACCCGACGCCACCATCTGCTCCACTCCGGTTAGCTGAACGATATCCACCTCCAGACCTTCATCCCGGTAAAACCCCCGGTCTTTGGCCACAAACAGGCCGCTGTGATTGCTGTTGGGCGCCCAGTCCAAAGAAATGGTGATCCTGTCCATTTCGGGTTCCGGATGTTGACCGCAGCCGGTTGTGATCGTGGCGCAGAACACGATCAAACCGGCCAGCAGCGCCGGTAACAGGTAAATATAATGTTTTGTCCCTGCTCTGATCATACAATTCCCACTCCTTTTTCAAAAAGAATCGTTGCCCGGGCGGTGCCACGGCATGCACAGCCTTGCCAGCAGGTCCACTGCCTTGAAAAGACCCAGGCTCAGCAGCACCACCACCACGATGGCGGCAAAGAGGGAGGCGGTACTGAAAGACTGCATGGCCCGGGTCATATAGATCCCCAACCCGGCTTTGGCCCCCAGCCATTCCATGATCACCGCCCCCATGACACTGTAGGTAGCGGCTATTTTCAACCCCGAAAAAAGGTAAGGCAGTACCGCCGGGATCTGCACCTGCCGCAGCACAAAGAGCGGGCTGGCTTCCATCGTGCGCAGCAGGTCCAGCAGCTCCGGGTCAACATTGTCCAGCCCTTCGATCAGGTTCACCGCCAACGGAAAGAAACACACCAGAGCCACCACCAGCACCTTCGGCAACAGGCCGAAACCAAACCAGATCCGCAGCAGGGGGGCCAGGGCGATAATGGGCACGGTCTGTGAAATGACCAGAGGCGGGTACAGTGTGCTTCTGACCATCCGGAAGCGGTTCATCGGTACCGCCAGGAGCATCGCCACCGCCACCGCCAGCAGCAGGCCGGCCAGGGCGGCCAGGAAGGTGGTCCGGGTATGCTGGAAAAGCAAGTCCAGGTTGTTAAAAAGGGCCCGCCCGATGGCCGACGGGGCCGGCAAAATATATTCCGGCACGGTGAAAATACGGGCCGTCCCTTCCCAAAGGGCGGTCAAGAACAATAAAAAAAGGATCGACGGCAGTCGCTCACCGGTTTTCGGCCTTGGAGGGGCCACTGTCGCCGCTTTAACCCCGGTGCCGGGCTGTTTTTTCATCCATGGTCACTCCCCCGGGGCGGTAATCGATCTTCACCACCGAACAAACCCGGGCCGCACCCGCCTCGATGCAAAGCAATTGGGCCTGCCGTACGATCTCCAGCAACAGGGTCAGTTCTCCTTCCATGGTCGTCTCCATCGGCCCGACGGTATACTTCACTCCCGAACCCCGGATCAGTTCGATCACCCGGTCCACCACCGCGTACAATTTATCCTCGGAGACCGATGGCAGCACCTGCAAACTCACGTTGCAAACTGTAATGATCATTCACTCCTTCCATCAAAAAGCTACTGCCGCCAACGGCGGCAGTAGCTTAACCAAAGCGAATACGCTTCTTCTTGCTTCATCCCTACGCTGGCATTACCCAGTGCCCGTTAACAACGGACAGCAACAGGTTCAAAGGGTTTAAGGCTTGACGCGCCTTCTCTCAGCCCCGCTCGGAGCACCCCTTCAAGCAACTATGTGATTGTGTATAAATTATACCAGTACTCCTTCGTTTTGCAAAGGGGCTACAGTCACAAGCCATTTGCGTTGTAGGCCAAGATCAATAGGAAATTATCAACTTCAAGCAT
>CAYQQK010000022.1:0-27817 GCA_964420065.1 uncultured Syntrophomonadaceae bacterium
AAAATTGATCCGTTCCAGCGGGCGGCCCGACGGGCCGCCCTTCCGTTTCAACGCTACGGTTCACAAAACCCGGAAAGTAGAAATAAATGTACCGGCTTGAACGCCCATGTTTAAAGCCGCCTGTTTCAGCGCACCAGGGACGGCAGGTCGGATCCTTGCTCCAGGAACAGGGCGATTTTACCGAAAGCATCGATCGGCCTTCCTTCCTTCATTTCGTCGGCAAAAACTACGATTACCGCCTCCGCCCCTTCCAGAGGATAGAATCCGGCCGCCCAATAATTGTAAAGCGCGCGCCCGTTCTCCCGGCGGCCGCTTTCCGCCGTTCCTGTTTTTGCCCCGGCCGGCAGCACGGTCAAGGCCCCGGGCCGGCCGGTACCCGTAGCCATAACCCCATGCAAAAGGTACTTCAAACGATTAACCGTGGCCGGGCTGAGCACCCGCTCCCCCTGTTGTGTCCCGAAATACCTGACGATTTGCCTGTCCGTGTTCTCCAGGGCCTGGACCAGGCGCGGTCTGACCCGATAGCCGCCGTTGGCGATAATCGCCATCAGGGAGGCCATCTGTAAAGGAGTGACCATAACCGCACCATGACCGAGCGCGGCGTTGGCCAGGGCACGGGAATTGTTCAAGTCATTTTTTTCCGGCAGCAAACCGTACGTTTCATCAAGAAGAAACCCTGTAGCCTCACCCAAACCAAAGCGCCGCGCGTAATCCAGAAGACGCTCCCCCCCCAGCTCCTGGGCCAGTTCGATAAAAACGCTGTTGCAGGAGTAAGCAAAGGCTTCCGCCAGGGAAAGTAACGGATCGGGATGAAGACAGGTGCACTGAAAATACAGGCCGCCTGCTTCCACCCCACCGGAACAATGAAATCTTTGGAAAAGGGAAACCAGACCTTCCTCCAGGGCCGCCGCCGCCACCACCGTTTTGAACACCGAGCCCGGCTGGTACTCCATCAGAGCCCGATTAATCAGAGCGCCCCGTTCTCCGTTCAAATAATTTTCCAACCGGGCCGGGTGAAATGCGGGGCGGCTGGCCAGAGCCAGGATATCACCACGACAATCCATCACCACCACCGCACCGCGTCCAATATAGCGATCGGCAATCCGCTCCACTTCCCGTTGCAACGAGGAATCCAGGGTAAGGATTACATCCAGGGCAGATTCGCCTTTCCGGGTCGCGCGGTAACCGAGACCACCAATCAGGCCCTGGCTGCCATCAACCAGGGCCCCCAAAACTGTTTCTTGCCCACGGGAAAGTTCCCGATCAAATGCAGCTTCTATCCCGCTGACACCCCTTCCTTCACTTTCCTGCAAATAACCGACCAGGTGACAGGCCAGAAGGTCCGGACCATAACGCACCGGGTATGCGGCTTCAAGGATTCCAGGCAGGACGGCCGGGAAAGTTCCCGGTATGCCCCATCCTGCTCCAACATCGCCGGAACCGAGATATAACCAAAACGGCAAGGACCCCCGGGGAGGATCGGCCACGCGATCCGTTCCTTCGAGACGGCTCAGGGCCGAAACGATCTCTTCCTCCCTGCCCCGGTACAAAACCGGAAAGGCGACCAGTCCCTTCCGCCACCCCCGGTCAAGCAAGGATATTCCATGGCGATCTTTGATGTCGCCGCGTTTATCGTAAATAACCAATCCCGAAATCCGTTGCCGAACCGCACTGCGGGCCAACCCCGGCCCGTTCAGGATCTGCAAGCAAAACAGCTTGCCCAGCAGGAAAACAAAAACCAAAGAGATCCCCGCCAGGATCAGAATAATGCGACGCTTCCGGTCGGCCATGAACATTTCCACCGTCTCACCCGGTACATCTTCTGCCTTGCCCATGTTTTTATACAAAAAATCGTTGCCGCAAAAGGAAAAGGAGAACGGTAGCAGCCGTGACCAGACCGATCACCGCGTAATCTGTCCCGGACATGGAGAGATCACGGTAATAGGAGCGGGTAGTAAACCGGCGAAAACCACGCAGCTCGAGCAGGATGGAAAGGTGTTCCGCTTTCTGCCAGATACTGTAGATCAAGGGGGTAAAAATGCCGACATAAACCCGGAGCACTTTTCTTTTATAAACTTTACGGAGATCCACTCCCCGCAACTGGATCGTGCTAAAGATGTTTTGCAATTCGTTGAAAAATACGGGAATGAACCTGATTCCCAGTTGGATCATGAACACAATCTCGTAAGGCAGGCGCAGTTTAACCAGGCCCAGGAGCAGCTCCGCCGTTTGACAGTTAACCAGGATCAGCCCCGACCCGGCGAGGATCAAAAAACGGAGGATGATCGAAACACCGTAAATGAGCCCCCCTGTTGTCAGCAGGGTCAATCGCCCCAGACAAAGTAGTGTTTCTCCGCTACGGACAAAGAGGCTCTGGATCACGATCAGGACCAGATAGGTGTAAATATATTTGCGAAATTCGACGAAAACATTTGCCGGAATTCTGAACAACACCAGCGTCAGCAAATTCAACCCAAGGAGAACCGCCAGAGAAAGGGGCTCCTGCCAGATCAAAGCCAGAACAGAAAAGATCGCGACAATGAATAGTCTGGTTCTGACATCAAGCCGCATCTAGAAAATCTCTCCCCGGGACATGCGTATTTTTCTTCCTTTGAGCCCGGCAACAAGTTCCCGATCATGGGTGATGACCATCAGACCCGTACCCCGGCGCCAAATATCCTGCAAGGTATCAACAAGTTTCTTTTTCCGGAAGGGATCAATACTCCGGGTCGGCTCGTCCAGAATCAAATAGCATGGTTGCAGGGCCAAAACAGCCGAAATGGCCACCAACTGCTTTTGCCCTTCACTCAGATTAAACGGCAGCTGTTCCCGGTGTTCCCAAAGATCAAAAATATCCAAGTAATACCGGCAAAGACGATCCGTCTCGGACCGGCTGATGCCTCTCCACTTCAGGCCGAAGGCGATCTCGTCGTGAACACTGCTGTTGAAAAACATTTGACCGGGGTTTGGCAAAACAAACCCCACCTTTTGGCCCACCCCGGGCAGGGAGTAATCTCCTACGGGGCGCCCGTCCAGAACGACGGCCCCCTGCTGGGGTTTGAGAAGGCCGGTAATCAATCTGGCCAGAGTAGACTTGCCGCTGCCGTTCAAACCGGTAATGAGCACCTTTTCCGTTCTTTCCAGGCTGAATGAAACATTTTTTACGGCGGCTTCCTTCTGTCCGCGATAGGTATAGCTCACCGCATCCAGTACGATATAGGCCATCCATGTTCCACCGTTCGTTAAAAGATCAGCCGGTATTCCCGTAAAATATCCCGGTCCGCAAGAATCGTTTCCCGAGGGCCCCGGCGAACAATTTGCCCTTTTTCCAGGAGCAGCAGGTGATCACAGACCTTTAACCCCTGACGAGTATGGTCGATAATGATCAAAGTTGTCCCGTCCTCCTTCAACCTCCACATCTGCGCTACTATTTTTTCCCTGGCCCGCTCATCCAGCATGGCCAAGGCTTCATCAAAAATGATGATCGGAGGGTCAAGGGCCAGGACCGTGGCAAGCGCCGCCAGCTGTTTCTCTCCTCCCGAAAGGTGATTCGGGTTTTTTTGCCGCAACGCTGTGATCCCGACCTGCTCCATAACCCTCTCAATGGTTTGCCCGATCTCTTCTCGGGGAAAATTATGATTTTCCAGGGCGAAAGCCATGTCGTCTTCCACCGTGGGCATCAAAAGCTGCAGATTAGGATCTTGCAAAACGATCCCGATCTCGGCGGCAAGCCCGGACAGAGAGCCCTTTCGGGTGTCGTTACCGTTAACCAAAACCGTGCCGGTCATTGTTCCCGAGAGGTGATGGGGAATTATGCCGCACAAGCAATAGCTTAAAGTAGTCTTGCCGCTACCGTTTAACCCGATCAGACCCAGGCTTTCGCCCCGGTTTACCGTAAAACTCAGGTTCTTTAGAACCGGCCGACAATCGTGGCCGAAGGCGTAACCAAGATGATCTACCACAAGGACAGTCATCAGTTCTTCACGCACACGTTTTATGCTTTATCCCCGAGCCCGACCGCACCTCGGGTTCTGAAACGTCCAAAGACAACTTCGAGCTTGTAGCCGACCACGCCTCCAATACCGCCAAAGAAGGCGGAAACAAGGCATGAAACAAGAAGCGGAATGAAGGGGATACGCATAAAAACCCAGCTCATGATCAGGGCGCCGGTCGCGTTGGCCACGGCCCCGGCAACAAAACCACTGAAAAGAGAGGACACATAGTGCGGAAACAATAACATGACCAATTCCAGGGTGATGCCGGGCACCACATAAACCAGAAGATTGGCAAGACCACGGTTGCCAAGCATATCAAATACAACCACAAGGACCGACTGAACCAGACCGACCAGGATCGCCGTGCCCCTTTTTTTAACAATGGCGCAGGCGAGGACTATCCAGAGCATGTAGGCGATTCCAGCTATGGTGCCGATCGGCACCAGAGATCCGGTAAAAACCTGGGCCAAAAGTCGTACAAACGGCTTTGTAGCCACGCCGCCGGCGGATAAAAGAGCGATGATGACAAGATCAAACGTGGTCAATTTTCGAAGATAGTTTTTAAACATGTTTTTTGTCTTCCTTTCTCCAGGTAATCAGAGCACTGTTTCGAGGATTGGGCACCCAGCAGGCACCATGGCGCATGGTAACGATCCGGTGCAGGTGTTCTAGCAATAACGCCGGGTCAGGCAATCCCAGCTTATCGGCCAGGTAAACCGCGCAGGGCCCGATCTCTTTTTCGTTTTTCAGGGGCATCCCGAAATCATAGGTAACCGTTTCCCATTCCACCTCCCGCTTTAAAGCGCCAAATATCCGCAGCAAGTCCCGGCAATCACCGCCAAAGGAAGGCGGCTCAATACCGGCCCGCGCATAAAGCTCCTCGCTCATAAAATCAGTTTGTACTTTGTCGGCGGGAGTTATGAAGTAGGCGATTTTTTCGGTTCGATCAATGATTTTTTTGATCCCCTCCGGCGTTCCGATCCCACCTCCAAAACTGTACGCACAAACAGTGGCATCACTTTTTCCCACCTCCACCTCCGGCCAGCAACCATGGATCAGCTCAAGCGCGGGTGAATTTCCAACTTTTTTTCGCAATGCATTCAGGTTCTTACGGCTCCGGTCTACGGCCTGGACCCTTAAGCCAATTTCAAGCGCCTTGAGAGCAAACGCCCCGGGACCGCTGCCAAGATCGAGCAGGGTTTTGCATGCGGACAGTGCCGGCTTCATTCGTTCCCAAAATACGGCCGGGTAGTCGCTGGACTCGATACCAAGATAGTATCCTTCAATCTGTTCGTCGGTCCATTCTTTGACTGGTTTCATCGGCAGGCCGCCTCAATAAAAGAATTGACACGGGCAGCGATCATGGCATGGCAGGGCGGGGTTAGATCCAAAAGATCCGTTCGCGGGCAGGAACAAATCCGTTTGTAAAAAGATTGGTAGGCCTCGATCTTGTCCTTTTCCTGCAAGCATTGCCTTAAAATTGCCAGATTACGCGGCAATTTGAGCACCCCGATTACCGGAATATCCCCGTCCAACAATGTCATCACCATTTCCATAAAAGCCGAACAGCCCAACTCGACTCCCCCCAGCTCGTCCATGAGGATCAACTGTTTGTTCCGGTCCAGGCTTTGTTTTAAATAAGCAGTGCCATAGCGTTCGAACACGGTAAGGTCCTGTTGCCATCGGTCGCCGTTATCACAATAAAGGAAAAGCTTGTCCATCCCCTCGGTAGTCGCTACCGGGTAAGCAAGATGGTAGCGATCCGCTTCATCAACCGGAAGCAGTCTGAAGGCAGCAGTTTGTTTTTCAATCAAAATTCTTTGAACAAAGAAGCCGCCCGCCCGGGGCAAAAAGGGGAGAAGAGCTTTCCGGATCAAGGTGGATTTGCCGGCGCCGATAGCCCCTTGCAAAAACAGCTTCGTCTTCACTCCGTTTCAGCACCTCGCAACAAGCGTTATATCTAAATAAGTATATCGGTTTTAAAAATAAAAGTTCCTTGCCAGTGTACCGCCTCTTCTCTTTTTCGTCAAGCCTATTTTATGGATAACACCCTAGGGAAGAGGAGATCTGCCAGCCCGGTTTTGTTCAGCCAGGCCGATGTGATAGTGGTGTTCTTCCAGGGTGCTGCTGAAATAATGCCCGCCGCTGCCATCATCCCGGGCATTAAAGTAAAAATAGTCGGTTTCTTCGGGAAAAAGGGCTGCCTCCAGGGACTTCTCACCGGGGGCGGCAATCGGCCCGGGAGGTAATCCGGGATGGAGGTAGGTGTTGTAAGGCGATTCTAGAGCCAGATCCGCACCGGTAAGAACTGTTTTGGTCTCACCTAGAATGTACTGGATCGTAGCGCACGATTGCAAAAAATGATCGTGGTGCAACCTGTTTTGAAAAACAGCGGCAATGAGTCCCCGCTCCGTATCGACCACCGCCTCCCGCTCCACAATTGAAGCCAGGGTAAGTAGTTGGTGCAGGGTCAGGCCCAGCTCGGCGGCACGATCACTCCGTTCTCGTGAAATAACCGTTTCAAACCGCTGTAACATCAAAGTTGCGATCTCTTCCGCACCGGTTCCCCGTTCAATTTCATAAGTGTCCGGAAAAAGATATCCTTCCAACGGATAACGCACAGCAGAGTTGGCCGCCACTTCCAGCAAGAAGGGGAAACTTTCCAGAAGAGAAGGCGGCGGGGCGGCACACAACTCCAGGAAGGATACCTCGTCGATCAAACTTTCCTTTAGAAGAAAAGCCGCAATCTGTTCCACGGTAGATCCTTCCGGAACTACCAGCCAGATCGTGTCATGGTAAACCGTGCCTTCAATGATTAGGTCCATGATTTCACGCATGCTCATGGCCGGGTTTAAGCGGTAGGAACCGGCCAGAAAGTCTTCATCTCTCCCGACCCAGCGGGCATAAAAACGAAAAAAATCTGCGTTACGGATAATCCCGTTTTTTTCCAACAGGATCGCGATCTCTCTTGCGGAAGCGCCCGCTGGAATGTCTACCAGAACCACTTCCGAAGCTGCGCCGGCATTGACCGGTAAGAGCATGGTTTTGTAGCCGGTGATTGCAGCCAAAACGAGGATTGTCAGAACCAGAACGGCGCTTCCTGAAATGATCAGCCTTTTGCGCAAGTGAATCATATCCTCCCAGACAGTTCCGGGTGAACCATTGACGTCCCCCAACAAATAAAAGGCCTGAAAATACGCCGTCATAAAAATACCGAAGGTTTATAAAAGATCGCTGTCTTCCTCCTCCGCTTGACGACGGATTTCATATTCCCGGGCTGCTTCGGCCCATTCTTCCTCTTCTTCGACTTCGCGCAGTACTTCCTCTCCGTCTACCTTATCGATCCGGAATATGTACGCCTCTTCATCCGGACCGGGATCGTCGTCCGGGGATTCCTCGTCGTTGTAGACAATGGGTACCAGAACGGCGTACTGCTTTGAACCCACCGTAAAGGAATCTATGGCAAAAAAAGCATGTTCATGGCCTTCATCATCAATGAAGGTAACCAGATCCGGCTGGCCTTCCTGTTCCGTCAATACTGTCACCTCTGTTCAAAAGTAGCTTTATTATTTCCACCGCTCCCGGGGAATATCAACTACGCGGCGACCGGTCCCGTTCAAGGAAACTTTCCAGGATCAACATCGCCGCCAGCAGGTCCCGGACTCTCCGGCGTCCGGCCCGGCTGCGGTCCCCTTCAAGCAGCGCCTTTTCGGCCATACGGCTGGTCAGGCGTTCATCGATCATCACCACCGGCCTTTCAACGGTTTTTTCCAGGGCATCTCCGAAGGCCTGTACCCGCCGTGCTGTCTCACCCGCCGTTCCATTCATGCGCAGGGGCAAACCGATCACGATCTTCCCCACCGAGTAGTGTTCACAAAGAGCACATAACCGGTTCAGCGCTTCCTTTGGCGCATCATAGGTTATCACTTCCACCCCCTGGGCGGTAATGCCCAGGGGATCGGAGACGGCAACCCCAATCCGTTTTTCCCCCCAATCAAGGCCTAGTGTACGCGCCACCTTTATCGGTCCATTTCCACCAGGTAGGATCTCACCAGTTCTTCCAGAAGCTCATCCCGTTCCACCTGGCGCACCAGACTGCGGGCATCGCTATGGCTGGTAATGTACGCCGGATCCCCCGACAAAAGGTACCCCACAAGCTGGTTTAACGGGTTATATCCCTTTTCCTTGAGCGCCTGGTAGACAGTGAGAAGAACACGGCGTGCTTCGTTATCGGCATTTTCCTGCTGGACATGGAAGCGGACCGTATGTCCGGAATTGTTTTCCATGAAATTGACATCCTCCCTCCGCCTGATCCGGCAGGCGGCACCGGGACCGTATGTCCGGAATTGTTTTCCATGAAATTGACCCCCCAGAAACAAAATCGAAACAAACGCAGGCTTATTCAAAACCTTTTCCCCGCAAACCCCGTCCTTATCTTCGTAATTTTGTTCGAACGAACGCCTCAACCGTTTGCAACGCCACCGGAAGAGCGGCGGGATTTTTGCCCCCGGCCTGGGCCAAATCGGGCCGACCGCCTCCACCGCCGCCGACCTGCTTGGCCACTGCAGCCACGATCCGGTTGGCGTGAATCCCCTTCTCGATCAGATCCGGGGTAACCCCGGCGACCAGTAAAACCCGCCCCTCATGTACCGCCCCCAGGACCATCACCGCCGTAGAAAGCTTTTGTTTCAATTGATCCAGGTAAAGACGCAAGGTATCCATACTGTCCGCCTCTACCGCGGTACTGAGTACAGTCACCCCGTCAACCGGCCGACTTCTGGCAGTGAGCAGGCCGGCCTGTAGAGTGACCAGACGCTGTTTCAGTTCCTGGTTGGCTTTTTCCAGGCTCCGGTGCTCTTCCAACAGATCACGCAACCGTCCTTCTACCTGCGCAGGGGTGGACCGTAAAGCCGCTGCTGCAGTTTCCAGGCGCTGTGAGGTTTTTACGGCAAAGTGATAGGCCTCCCATCCGGTAAGCGCCTCAATCCGCCGCACCCCGGCTCCGATTCCTTCCTCCCCCAGCAGCCGGAAAGGTCCGATCTCACCGGTAGCGGCAACATGAGTGCCACCGCATAGCTCCCGGCTATATTCACCGACAGCCACCAGTCGGACCGCCTCCCGATCGTATTTCTCGCCAAAGAGTGCTTCCGCCCCGAGGCGCTGTGCTTCCTCTAAAGTAGTCATGGACGTCGCCACGGGGAGATTTCCCCAAATGAGCCGGTTGATCTGTTCCTCGAGCAACCGGAGCTGTTCCGGTTCCGGGGCGTTAAAGTGAGTAAAATCGAAACGCAACCGGTCCGGTTCGACCAGGGACCCGGCTTGATGAACATGAGCTCCCAGGAGATGCTTCAAGGTTCGATGCAGTAGATGGGTCGCGGTATGACTGCGCCGTAAAGCCCGGCGGCGATCTTCGTCAACCCGGGCGAGAACCCGATCACCCCGGTTGATTGTTCCTTCCAGCAGGCGGCAACGATGAACGATTTGTCCCCCGGGGGTATAGATTGTCCCGGTCACAACCGCCCGACCGTGCTCCCCTATGAGCTCACCGCTGTCTCCCGCCTGCCCCCCACTTTCCGCATAAAAGGGGGTACGATCCAAAAATATATCCGCCTGCTGCGATTCCGCCCCGGCCAGGACCGACAACACCGTTGCTGCGGTTTCCGTTACCGTATGGCCGCAAAAAACTGTTTCCAGCTCCCCCGCCCCGGCAAAGGTCCGGGAGCCAAAACTATTCTTACGGGAACGGGCTTCCCGGGCCCGGTTTTGCTGCACGGCCAGTGACGCCCTGAAGGCGGCCTCATCAAGAGACAATCCCGTCTCCCGGAGGATCTCTTTCGTCAGATCCGGCGGAAAACCATAAGTATCATAAAGTTTGAACGCCTTCTCCCCGGAAAGGACCGTCATTCTTTGTTGCTTTAACTCCTGCATATATTCGTCCAGGATCTCCATCCCCTGACTGAGGGTTTCCTGAAAACGTTTTTCTTCGATACCGATCACTTTCCGGATGTATTCTTCCCGTTCCTTTAATTCGGGATAGACGCCACCCATAAGCTTGACCACTACCGCAACGGAATCGGCCAGAAAAGTTCCCTCCATTCCGAGAAGCCTGCCGAAACGTGCCGCCCGGCGCAGCAGGCGCCGCAACACATAACCGCGGCCTTCGTTGGAGGGCACCACCCCGTCGGCCACCATGAAAACAATCCCCCGGCTATGTTCGGTAACGATACGCAACGGGACCGGCCCGGCTGAAAGACTACCGGGGGCCCCGGCCCGGCAACTGAAATAATGATAAAGGGGACGAAACAGATCGGTTTCGTAAAACGAGCTGGCGCCCTGAAGCACCGTCGCCAGCCGTTCCAGGCCCGCCCCGGTATCGATGTTTTTTTTCTGCAAAGGGGTCAAATCCCCGTTCGCTTCCCGGTAGAACTGGGTAAAAACCAGGTTCCAGATTTCCAGGAAACGGTCGCAATCACAACCCACGGAACAATTTTCCCGTCCGCAACCGGCATCCGGACCGCGATCATAATATATTTCCGAACAGGGTCCGCACGGCCCGACCCCGATTTCCCAGAAATTATCGTCAGCACCAAGGCGTACAATGCGGTTTTCCGGCACACCAACCTGCCCGGACCAGATCTGATGCGCTTCATCGTCATCGTGATAGATACTGACCCAAAGCCGGTCCTCGGAAAGGTTGTAACCCCGGGTAACCAGATCCCAGGCCCAGGCGATGGCCTCGGTTTTAAAGTAATCCCCGAAAGAGAAATTGCCCAGCATTTCAAAGAAGGTGGCATGCCGGCCGGTATGGCCGACCAGAGCAATATCGGGCGTACGAACGCATTTTTGGCAGGTCGCCACGCGCGGATGGGGCGGTTTCAACTCACCGGTGAAATATGGTTTCAGGGGGGCCATGCCCGCCCCGATCAGAAGTAAAGACGGATCGTGGTGTGGGATGAGGGAAAAACTGGGTAAAATCCGGTGATCCTTCCCGGCAAAATATTCGAGAAAAAGAGTGCGAATCCGGTCACTTTCCATTCCCTATTATGCCCCCCTGCCATACACCAATTATATCGGGGCCGGTGATTCAGTGTCAACAAGAGGAGGGGCAGAACGTTTGCAGCCAAAGAAAAACGACCTGCTTCCTCTTCCGTCATGCCGCCATCCAGTTTGTGTATATTTCAATCTTGCCAGGCTTCCAAAAGATGCTCGGTGACAATACGGAGGATAATTGCCGCCGGCATGGCCAGGAGTAGACCGGCGAACCCGTACAGTTTTGCCCCGATCAAAAGGGCCAGAATGACGACCAGGGGGTGAAAACCGGTACAACGACCGATGATGGAAGGATATATAAATTGCGATTCAACCTGCTGAATGACCGTTATCAGGATCAGGACCCGGAGAACTTGCACCGGTGAATCCAGGATCGCAACCAGCAGCGCCGGAACCGCCCCAATCACCGGCCCGACCAGCGGGATAAGATTGGTCACACCGCCAATAAAGGCAAGGATCAGGGGAAAGTTTAAACCGGTGATAACAAACATGGCGTAATAAAGGAGGCCGACGACCAGGCTGACCAAAACTGTCCCGCGAATAAAGGCGCCGAGAATCCGGTTTATTTCCTCACAAAGTGCCCGGAAACGGTCCCGGGCCGGCGCAGGAAATAAATTCATCACCCACTTTTTTAGCAGTTCTTCATCCCGTAACAGATAATAGGTCAGGATGGGAACCAACAGCAACAGCAACACCCGGCCGAACCAGTCCAGCAAAAGCCGATATGCCTGTTCCAATTGTGCGTTCAAAAATTGTTCCATCCCGGCAATATTACGATCGATTATCTCCCTGGCACTCGGCGGTAGGTTAAAGCTCCGGTAATGCTCCTGCAGATGATCAACCTGTTTCTGAAGTTGCATCGTATAACGGGGTAGCTCTTTTGCCAGATCCTGTAGATCGTCAAGGAGAGTCGGCATAACCCGGAGGCAAAATACCAAAATTATCACGGAAAACACCAAGTAGAGGGCAATGATCGCGGCGGAGCGGGAAATGCGCTTTTGCTCCATCCAAAAAATTACCGGACTGAGCAGGTATGCCAGGACCAGGGAGATCAGGAAAGGCAACAGCGCTACCGCAAGAGCTTCCCTGTAGCGCACCGCAAGCCAGACCGGCACCAAAAGGAGTACCCCCGAAACGCATAGCACGGCCAGCCTCCAAGGGTTAAGGCGTGCATTTCTATTTTGCATCGCACCGGGGCCTCCCGTACCGGCAAAAGCATAACGCCCATCAAAGTATATGATGCCCCGGCACAAATGATGTAACCTGCAGCTCATTGATCCGGAGAGACGGTTCTCGCGTTTTGCACAACTGCTATTCCCCGAATCCATCAACCGCGAGAACCGTCCCTCCGGTTCCCGATATACTAGACCAGAAAGGAAGAAGAAGCGATGCAAAAAAAAGATAAAACAACCGGAATCGAAATCATGATCACCTGCGTTTTACGTGAAGAGATCATCTTTGAAATATACCGGAAGGTCCCGCTGTTGGTGCCCTCTTACGGTTATCCGCCCGAGCCCCCCGAATGCCGAGAGGAACTATCGGCAGGAGACTATTTCAACCTTAAGCCTCAAAAGACAGAGGCTTACAGGGCACCCAGTCCTCTAACCGGATCTCTTTGCTCAAGATCGATCGGGCATGCCGATCACCCGGGTTTTGATCGAGGTAGAACTTGCTTTTCCTTTGACGATCGGCCGGGGTCATCCAGCCGAAATGTTTGACCCGAAAATCGGACTGAAAAGCGTACGGAAGTTTGTAATATTCCAGGGGAAACCGGCCGCAGTGCGGGCCCGTTTCGCGCCACCGGGTGGGTCGCGTCGAATCATACTTTACCAGCATGCGATGCTGTTTAACCCAGGGGTTCCAGCCGCCATCCACCCGGTACTGCAGATCATTCCAGAAATCAAAGAGGCGGAAATCAACGGCATCAAAGTCATGTTGACGAAGAAGACTCCGAAATTCCACCTCCGCCCGCTCCTCGAACATCTCATCGGCATCGATCGCCAGAATCCATTGCGGATGCAGCGCCGCCGCATACTGCCAGAGTCGCGTCCGCAAAAGCGGTTCATCCCGGTCAAAAAGCCGCTCGCTTTCCCGGTAATAGAGCACCCGTTCAACAGAACGGCAAATTTCCCCGCTGCGATCCGTCGAGGCATCATCCAAAACCACAATCCGGTCCACAAAACGGGTCAGGTGACGCAGCACCTGCTCCAGATAGCGTCCGGCTTCGTTATAAACCGGCATCATCGCCACCAGTGCGTTTATCCTGTTCTCCTCCAATCAATGTATTAAGCAAAATATTCCATCCTTCAATCCATGTTTCCCGATCGAACGCTACCGCGGTGGTGCGGGCCCTGTCGGCCAATTTTCCCCGCAACGCAGGATTTTCAATCAGTCTTTCAAGAGCTTTGAGCAGATCGGTATCGACCGGTTTAACCAGCAAACCATTGTACCCGTGGCAAATCATGTCAACCAGGGGTCCCTGCATCGAACCGATTACCGCTGCCCCGGCCTGCATGGCCTGCAAAACGGCCTGCACGGGAACGGGACCGCTTTTAATCGGGAAAAGGGCTAGATCGCCATAACCATACTCGGCCTGTTCCGGAGAAAGCAGCCGGCAGAAGGAACGCTGTTCAAACCAGAACTGCATTTGACTCCGGAGGCTCTCCGGCAGAGCCCCGCAAAAAATAAAGGGTAGTTCCCGGTAACGCCGCCGCAAACTGTCAATCGTTCGCAGAGTCTCGCTGATCCCGAAACAGGGCCGGGCGGGACTGGAAAATATGATCCGGGGGAGTTTTGCACCGGGCTCACCTTTTGCCGGGAGACTCCCACCCGCAGCGGAGGCTGACGAGCCAAACGAATCCGGAAGATAGTGCAACTTGTGATCGAGTCCGGGCCAGGTTGACACGACCCACTGGATAAACTGGGTATTGTTGGCCACCACCCGGTTGACCGTGGAAAGACCGAGCTTGATCCGTGATAGCCACTCCCAACGGTTGGCCGTAGTGCTGGTATCGGTGGACAGATCCCGGGTCGGAACGCTCCGACCCAGGGTAAGCGAGACAGGATGAGCCTGCGGATAGACCAGGGCAGGCTCGGCGTAGATCGCCAGGGAAACGAGCGCGGTATCTTCCCATAGATTTTGGCTGAGGTTGGGCAGAAAAGGGGCATGGGGGTTTTGCTCCGGCACGGCAGAAATCAGTTCGCCGCCGGGTAAAGTTTTTTGCCAACCGGTGCCTTCCTGCCTGATTTCAAGGCCACAACCATTATCATCCAGTAAAGCAGAGAAAGCATTTATCCAGTCATACAAGGGCCCATCAATAACGCTACTGCCTTCCCGGTTCAACAGGTGCCGCACCACCAGGCTGACGGTCGCCCGTTTCATTTTTTTCTTCAGCTCCCTGCTACTTCCCCGATCAGGTCGGCCCACCGTTTTTTCCATACTGACAGGTCAAAACAAAGGGCGGTTTCCCGGGCTTTTTCCCCAAGTCTGCGCCTTTCTTCCTCATTTTCAACCAGAAAAGTCAGGGCTTCGATCAATCCGGCGGCAGTGGGGTTGATCACCAGACCATTGTATTTATGAATGAGCAGTTCCGGCAGGCCACCGGCCCGGCCGGCAACAACCGGCAGCCCGCAGGCCATCGCTTCGAGACAAGAGAGGGAAGTCCCCTCGGTGGATCTGGAAGGGATCAAGCAGATATCCATGTTCTGGTATATTTCTTTCATCCCTTCCGGTGTGCGCCAGTAATAGTAGACGTTTTCATGTCGGGCGGCCCAACAGAGCATCTGCCGTTCATGCCGGTGGTCATGCCCCCGGCCGACAAAATGAAATTCCAGTTCGGGATAGCGCCTCGTCAGGACGGCGGCAGCCTGCATCGCTTCCCCGATCCCCCGAACCGTGGTCAGGCGGCGGGGGAAAAGGACCCTGATCCGGCCGTCGTGTCGTCGTTTTGCCGAGTCCAGAGGGCAAAAGTAAGCCGTATCAACGAAGTTGGGAATATAGGTCAAGCGGTTCAGTAGGGCCGGCCAGCGCCAGGCCGCCCAGTTTATCGTAGCCGTATCAACCGATACCACCCGGGAGGGGGCATAAAGAGCTTTCTCCATGCGCAGCAGCCATTCTTTTTTCAGCACCGCGCCCCCGATACGATTTTCCCAGGTTGGATAATCCCAAAAAATACCGTGGGAAATTGAAATACTTCGCGGCAGCGCCGTGGGGTAAGCAAGGAAGGTCACGAAATAGATCGCCAAATCCACCGGGCCGGCCTGTTCATTGAAAGCCCGGTTGAGGCTGCTGCAAGTTTGGACGAATGAATCCTGGACCGGAACACCGTGTACGGTCACGCCGGGGAGCAGGAGCCGGGTCCAATCAAGCCCCGCCTGCCACCAGTTTACGGCCCAGCCCAATTCGAGGAACAACCGGGTCAATTCCATCCCGTAACGCTCCGCTCCCCCGTAAACACAGCGGTTTCCGTCCGCCTCGAAATGACTGGTGGTAAGAATACTGACCGTTTTTTTGGACATAGACAACAATACCCCACCGGGTCCCTAAGTAAGAGCCGGCCGGAGCCGGCTCTCCGGTTAAGCCGGACTTTGAGTAGCTACAAAAACAAAATCCGTGAGTAGAGCAACATTTTGCAGCAGATTGGTCGTAGCTGTTTCCGCAAGGCCCAGGGTAAAGGTTAAGCTTTCCACGGGAGCGTCCGTCGTTAGAGGGCGCCCGGCGGAGGGCTGATCAACCAGTTCCGCCAGCTTACCGGTAAAAAGCACCTCATCACCAGGACTGGCTACAACACTGGCGTTTAAACGGTTGGCCAGGACAGTCGCCAGGCTGATACTGGTGCCTGGTGATTCCCGCCAGTCGGCGGAAACAAAATACAAAATATCGACATCGCTGCCGTTGGAAACATCAAGTATTCCCGTTTCACTTTGCCCTCCGATAAAATGGGCCGCGGTAATGATCGGCGTAGTCGGGGAAACGACAATATCAATAGCCGCAGTTTCCAGACTGTTGTCAATATTGGGATCGGCTTCTTGACTGAAGGTAAAGGACACCTTTTTCACCCCTTTACAGAAATAGAATTACTGTAGTATATGTTTCCGCGGTCCGATCGTGCAGGGTGCAAAAAAGGTGCAACCTTCAGTATAACCGCCGGCCGGGCCAGGAACCACGGGGTATGATCCAACCCTGTCAGTTTCTATTTTTGCCGGCCGGGTCTCGACACGGCAATCGACTAAATCCAGGGTTACGCCGGCGGCGCCACTCATAAAAAGTGCCCCCGGCAAAGGCTGGGATTGGCGGCAAAACTCTTTCTGAAACCGGGTGACGCCTATTTGGCCGGTCCGGTCCCGGTAGACAACAACCAGTTTGACCAGAAAAGCAACCTCCAGAACGACCCGGTGGCAGAATTGTAGGGGATGGATGTGACATTTTTTAACCCGAACTGCAGCTATCCGGCATGAAATTATTTCATGTGGCGGACCCGCAGTAAGCAAAGGGGCGGGGGATGAGGGACACCATTGCACAGCAACCAGGCGCCTGCTCCGGGTGCGGCTGAACAGTTTCTTCACCAGAAGACATGCTTTTTCTACAGGCAGCCTGACAAAACAAAGATAGTTGTTTGCATTGATCGCAAAATCGGTAAACGCAGCCATGATTTCGCATGCTTCCCTTGAAATCCGTCCCGCACGGTTGGGCCATCCCCGGTTTCCGGCCGCAGACAGGTTTTTTCCCATTATTTATTTATATGTTTGGCTGGATTTTTTGTGATCGCTTTCCAGATTGGTCGGGATCAGGGAACCGTCCTCTTCAATGTAAAAAACTTGCGGTTCGTGTTGTGGAGAAAAAGAAAATTCAAGCAAACAGTGCCAACAATAATACTGGTTGGCCCCTATTTTCCCCGTGTTACGACCGTGACAAACCGGGCATTGCATCGCTATCACCTGTACATTAAAGATTTGGCAGTAGTATGCCCTTTTCCCCTCAGGCCTACTCATGACCGGGGGAAGATTCCCGCTGTTGGCACGAATCCACAACTGCTTGGGCGGATTCCCCGAACCCATCATACGCGAAAACCGTCCCTCCGGTTCAGAAAGCTTTGCAAATAATGCCACCACCCAGAACCAGATCGCCACGGTAAAATACCGCCGCCTGTCCGGGAGCCACCGCCGGCTGGGGCCGATCAAAACAGACCCGCAGCGTTCTTCCTCCCGGCAACAATTTTAGACCGGCTGTAACTTCCGGTGAACGATAACGAATTTTGATCGAGGCCCGTTTGACCGTACCCAGGTCCGGTACGGATACCGGATTGAGACAGGCCACGATCATTCCCGCCCGGGCCAGTTCTTCCTTGCCACCGACAACCAGGGTATTCTCGTTTTTCCGGATCTCCAGCACATACTGCGGCCGGGTGGAAGTCAGACCAAGGCCGTGACGCTGTCCTACCGTGTAAAAAGGGATACCCCGGTGCGTTCCCAGGACCGTTCCGGCACGGTTTACGATCGGACCGGGAGAACCTTCCACCCCCCGGCTCTCCAAAAATTCCCGGTAGTTGTTCCCCGGAATAAAACAGATTTCCTGACTATCCCGTTTTTCTGCCGGCACCAGACTGCGTTCCAACGCCAGGCGGCGCACTTCCATTTTGCTCTTTTCCCCCAGGGGAAAAAGAGAACGGGCCAATTGTTCCTGGGAAAGGTTAAACAACATGTACGACTGGTCTTTTTCCGGGTCGTGTCCTTTGCGTAAAAGAAAACGTTTGCGTCGGGGGCAGTACTCCGTCCGGGCATAGTGCCCGGTGGCCAAAAATGCCGCTTCCAGTTCCTGCGCCTTTTGCAAAAGCGTCGTGAATTTAAGCATACGATTGCACGAGATGCACGGGTTGGGAGTCCGCCCACAACGGTACTGATCAATAAAAGGATCAACTACTTTACGCCGAAATCTTTCCCGGGCATCGATCACATGGTGCGCGATACCGAGGCGGTCGGCAATGCGGCGGGCGTCGGCGACCGCCCCCGAAGCACGGCAGCGGTCACCCGGTCCGTGTAAACCGAGATTTCGTTCTTCCCACAAAAACAGGGTAACACCGATCACCGCCCAACCCTCTTCAAGCAACAACGCAGCCGCAACTGCGCTGTCCACGCCTCCGCTCAGGGCCACCAATATTTTTCCGTGCATGGACAAGCACAACCTCCCCCCGGTCCTTTTAACAATCACCCTCTACTGCCCGGCAACTTTTTCAAGTTCCCCCGCCCGGAGGTAAGGTTTTGAAAACTGGTTTCAAAAACAGCGGATTTCCGCTGCGGCACCGATACTTTCACTATCACCGTATGAGCCGTGTACTCGACTGCCAGTACTGTCCCTTCGTGCCCTTCAATCTGTGCAAACAGGATGCCGGTATCATCAAAAGGAGCCTCCAGACGATAACGAAAAACTCCTTCCCTTTTCACCAGTTTTGCCTGTTCCAGGCAGGCGCGAGCACAGGAACGATAGGCACGGGTTAACCCGCCGATGCCAAGCTTGACCCCGCCAAACCAACGCGTCGCCACCAGCACAACGTCGCTTACCCCAGCCCCACGGAGTTGTTGCAACAAGGGCGGCCCGGCTGAACCGGCGGGTTCCCGCGCATCGCTGTACCGTTCTTCCAAGGCCGGTCCACCCCCGAGGCGGAAGGCAAAGGTATGGTGAGTTGCTTCCGGAAATTCATTTTCTACCGTTTGAATGTGGTTTCCAGCGGTTTCCACGTTTGAAGCAGGCGCCAGGCTGCCCATAAACCGGCATGCTCCCACAGCCAGTTTCACCCGCACCTCCTCTGTCACCGTACGGTAGCAGTAGTTCCCTTCATTCCCGCTCATCTTTTATCAAATCCGGATTCCCCGGCATGTTTAAGCCTCCACCGGAAGACATTTTTTACCGGATCAATTATATCATGCCTGCAACTACAGGCAAATTTTTATTCGGGAAAATTTAAAAATGCACCCGCCGGAACAACACGATTACCCGGTCCAGCTCAGGGTAACGCGTTTGCAAGGTGGAACGGACGAACCCGGCGACGTGCTTTCGGGTTGCCCGATCCGCAGTACCCGCAAAACGCAGCACAAGGCCCAGGCAAAGTTTTCCTCGGCTACGATATAAACGGGCTGCAGTGACCCCGACCGCCTTTTTCAGCTCCGGCAGCGCCGTTTGTAAAACCTTGCGCAACCTTCCGCCGGCATCGTTTCCCGGAAAATAAAAATATCCGTAAAATGCCTCCATCCCCAGGCAGACCATGAAAAGGCCGTAAAACGGCAACAGTATCATTTTCAACCAGGGGAATCCACTCCGGGCCGATATTATTGCCATCAAAAGCAAGATTTGGAATAGAAGATCGCGATGCAGACAGAACGCCAGGGCGGTATGGGCAATGCTATCTTTTACCTCCCGGCAACCGTCCAGATGGCGTTCCAGGGCTACCCCCAAAAACAAGCTTGTCCCGATCACAATGACAACAGTTTTTCCGGCAGATACAACATCGGGTAAAATTGCCGCCATTGTCAAAATGACGGCGCCACCGCAGAACCCCTGGAAACCGGCCATAGCATATCCCACCGGTAGAGGAAATTGGGGACACTTTCGCCCTGTTTTGGAGGGCTGCAGTTTCCTTTCCCATTCGCGCCCCGTTGCCGCCAGCAGCCCCAGATCCAGAATGGTTAGAAATGCCTGGGCCGCCATGATCGTGCTGCTTGAAGCAACCCCCGTCCCCAAGCGTAATACCGCCAGAACGATCGCCGCGATCGACGGGAACATTGTATCATAGCGGTTTTGGAAACACCCCCGGACCGGAACCATGATCATCACCCCCCGTTTCCATTATAGGAAACAGGAGGGGTGAAGGTGCCGACGCCGGATCCGGGGCCGGCAATCCGGTCAGGCGTTGACGCCCCACATACCGCCGGCGGCGCCAAAAGCAAACCCAAGAAAAACCTTGGTCAGCACCAAAATGTTAAACGAAAAGTCAGGTATCAAGAAGGCGCTCAATACCAACAACAGCAATACGTAGAGCAACCCGACCATACCCCCGTGGAACCAGCCCCGGTAACCGATCCGGCGGCCTGTAAAACGGGAACCGGCCAGAATTGCCAGTAGACTGATCCCGAACACGAGGTAGGGTGAAATTTTCTCCGGGACCGCAGTCCAATGCAGCACAAGCGAGGCCAAAAGCAGCAACATCAGGGAAATAATCAAAGCCAGCAGGACCCCCCTGGCAACAGCCCCTACCGCCGGGTTGCGCAGCCCGGCCGGGGGAACAACTGTATTCGGGCGGCGGTTCATAGGTTCACCTCCTACCAAAACCTATGAACCGCCGCCTGTTTTTATGCTTCTTCTTCCTCGATCACCCGGTCAATGCCCTGGCGAGAAAATTTAAGATTGACGTTATCGGCTACCCGTACCGTAAGCACATCATCGTTGATGTCCCGGATCAGGCCGTGAATACCACCGATGGTGACCACCCGATCGCCTTTTTGAAGACTGCTCAGGAGCTCTTGCCGTTTTTTCTGGTGCTTCTGTTGCGGCCGGATCAGCAGGAAATAAAAGATCACGAAAAGGAGAATCAGTGGTAAAAAAGCACCTAACTGTCCGAATTGTTCTGGCACTACTCATCCACCCCCGTACGTTTTCATAAGTTGAGACCCCTGCGCTTCGTAAAATTCGGTAAAACATTCTTCATCCACCGCCCGGCGTATTTCTCCCATCAGGCGGGCCAAGAAAAACAGGTTGTGATAGGCGGCCAGCCTGATCCCGAGGATCTCCCGCGCATTGATCAAGTGCCGGATGTAAGCCCGATTGAAACGGCGGCAGACCGGGCAGCCGCAGGCCTTATCCAGCGGCGCCATATCCGCGGTATAGGCGGCATTCCTGATTGCCAGGTAACCCTGACCGGTTAAAACCCGCCCATGGCGCGCCAACCGGGTCGGTAAAACACAATCAAAAAGGTCGATTCCCCGCCGCACGCCCTCGATGAGGGCATCCGGGGAACCAACCCCCATTAAATAACGCGGCTTGCCCGGGGGAAGTTCCGGCACGGTTGCCTCCAGCATGCGGTACATCGTTTCTTTCGGTTCCCTGACACTCAATCCTCCGATCGCGTAGCCCGGAAAATCCATTGAAACCAGATCCCGAGCCGAACGACGGCGCAAGTCGGGGTAAATACTTCCCTGGACAATGCCGAACACGGCCTGTCCCCGCCTTTGGTGAGTTTGCAAACAGCGCCAGGCCCAGCGGGTCGTCCGCTCGACCGCCTCCCGCGCGTTTTCCGGGCTGCAGGGAAACGGAGAGCATTGATCCAGGACCATGGCGATATCGGATCCAAGAACATTTTGCACGCGGATGACCCGTTCCGGGGTGAGAAAATGGGTTGAACCATCGACGTGCGAACGGAAACTAACCCCGTTGTCCTCAACCCGCCGCAACCGTTCCAGGCTAAATACCTGGAAGCCTCCGCTGTCGGTCAAGATGCCGCCCCGCCATCCGGTAAAACGGTGCAGCCCCCCGGCGCGGGCGATGACCTCGATCCCGGGACGAAGGTAGAGGTGGTAAGTGTTGCCCAGGATCAGCGCCGCCCCCAGTTCATCCAGTTCCCCGGCGGTAATTCCCTTGACCGTCCCCTGGGTGCCCACAGGCATAAAAGCCGGTGTCTCTACCGTCGCGTGGGCCGTCACCAAACGGCCCCGGCGGGCGCCCGTATGGGGACAGGTTTTTAGCAAGTCGAAACTGATGGGCATTCCTGGCACCTGTGACTTTAGATTATAGTAACCGGGCATTCCTGTCAATTGTTAAAACCGGACTGCCGTCAAGCACTACCGGATCAACATACAGTCGCCGAAACTAAAAAACCGGTATCGTTCCTGTACCGCCTCCCGGTAAGCTTCCAAAATACTTTCCCGGCCGGCAAAAGCGCTGACCAGCATTAGCAAGGTCGAACGGGGCAGATGAAAATTGGTCAGTAATGCCCCTACAACCCGGAACCTGAATCCGGGATAGATGAAAAGCCCGGTCCAACCATCCCGGGGCTGGACCATTCCTTCGGGACCGGCCGCCGACTCCAGAACTCGCACCGCGGTGGTCCCCACCGCAACAACCTTTCCGCCCCCGGCCCTGGTCTCATTAATCAGCTCTACACTTTTTTCATCCAAACAAAAATGCTCCCGGTGCATCACATGCTTTCGAAGATCCGCATCCTGAACCGGGCGAAAGGTTCCCGGCCCGATATGCAGGGTCACAAAGGTCCAGCGAATCCCCCGCCCGGCCAGCGCCGCAAAAACCTGTGGCGTGAAATGAAACCCGGCCGTTGGAGCGGCGCTGGACCCGGCTATAGCAGCATAGATCGTTTGGTACTGCGCCGGATCCCGCAGCGGTACTTTGATGTAGGGCGGCAAAGGTACCTGCCCAAGTTGGGGCAACAGCTCTTCCAGAGGTTGTGAAAATTCGGCTGTCCGCAGCCCTTCCCCACAATACTCTCGTATCGTCGCCTCCAGCCCACCGGCAAAAAGCACCCGGCTGCCGGGCATGAGCCTGCGTCCCGGCTTGACCATCACCTTCCAGATCCGCGGCGACTGCCGGTGCAACAGAAGCAACTCCGCCCGTCCCCCTCCCGTCGCCCGCCGCCCCGGGAGGCGGGCCGGAATGACCCGGGTATTGTTCAATACGAGGAGATCCCCGCACTGCAGATGCTCCGGCAAACGGTAAAAAAATGAATGCTCCCGCGCCCCCGTCGCCCGCCGTAAAACCAGCATCCGGGAACGATCCCGTTGTTCCAAAGGATGCTGCGCGATCAAAGCGGACGGCAGATCGTAGGCATAATTGTCGGTCACAAAGGCGTCACTGTTTGTTTGTATACAGTGCACACCGCCGGTGCAAGGGTTGGTCTCAGAAATTTGATCCACTATCTCTTGAACAGCCGGAGAAGCAAGGTTAACACGATACTGATCCCAATCATGGTTGCCAGGGGAAAATAAAAAACATAGTTTTCTCCCCGGATCACAATATCCCCGGGCAGGCGTCCCAGGCCAAGCCGTCCGGCCAGCAAAAGCAACAGGCCTGTAGCCACCATGATTCCACCCAATCCCAGGAGTATTTTACCCAGGCTCTCCAAGCCCATGCCACTGCCTCCCCGTAACCGTGAAATGGCCGCCCAAAAAACATCTTACCACAACCGGAACTGCCCGTTGCCATATTTTTTGGGTTCAAGGCCAAGATAGGAATGGGCGGCGGTAGTAACAACCCGCCCGCGCGGGGTACGGTGAATAAAACCCAGCAACAGCAAATAGGGCTCGTAGACATCCTCAAGGGTCTCGGGTTCTTCGGATATGGCCGCAGCCAGTGTTTCCAACCCAACCGGGCCGCCGTCAAATTTTTCGACGATCGTCCGAAGTAACCGCCGATCAATTTCGTCCAGCCCGAGGCGATCCAGTTGCAACATGTGCAGGGCTTCCCGGGTAACCGGCCCGGTAATAATATTATCGGCCCGAACCTGGGCAAAATCCCGCACCCGTTTCAGGAGGCGGTTGGCCACCCGGGGGGTGCCACGAGAAGCCCGGGCGATTTCTGCCGCACCTTCCGGTTTGATCTCCACCCCCAGCAGGCGAGAAGCCCGCGTGACGATCGCTTCGAGCTCTTCGGGGGTATAGAATTCAAACCGGTCAACCACACCGAAACGATCCCGGAGCGGAGAGGTGAGGAGCCCCGCCCGTACCGTGGCCCCAACAAGGGTAAACGGGGGCAGGTCCAGACGCAGAGAACGGGCCCCCGGACCTTTGCCGATAATAATATCGAGAGCAAAATCTTCCATAGCCGGGTAAAGGATCTCTTCCACCGTCCGGGAGAGCCGGTGGATCTCGTCGATAAAGAGGACATCTCCATGGCCGAGGTTGGTAAGAAGCGCCGCCAGGTCGCCGGGCCGTTCGATCGCCGGTCCGGAGGTAACCCGGATACTGACCCCCATTTCCCGGGCAATGATATGGGCCAGGGTTGTTTTCCCCAGCCCCGGCGGTCCATACAAAAGAACATGATCCAACGCCTCGCCCCGTTCCCGGGCCGCCGTCATAAACAAAGTCATTTTCTCTTTTAATTTAACCTGCCCGATAAACTCCGCCAGCACCTGGGGACGCAAACCCAGCTCAACCTGCCGGTCATCTTCCTCCTGCCGACGCGCGGAAACAATCCTTTCCTGCATCTATTTTTCCTCCCCCACGCAACCCCCGCCGGGTAACCGGCCGGCCATACCCTGCAACGCCATTTTCAGCAGTTCTTCCCGGGTCAACCCGTCCCGATCGCCCGGTTCAATCCGGTTAACTGCAGACAAGGCTTCGGGGCGCGAGTACCCCAGTGCATGCAGGGCTTCTACAACTTCGGTTCCGATTGCCCCGCCGGCAGTAGCGACGATCGCCGCTTCCGGGCCCATCAGTGCAGGCATTTTCCCTTTCAATTCAAGGACCAGACGCTGGGCAGTTTTATGACCGACACCGGGGGCACGGCGCAGAGATGCAATATCTTCCCCCAATACCGCCAGGTAGAGCTGGGGCGGGGTAAATACGGACAGAAGAGCCAGCCCCAGGCGCGGCCCGAAACCGCTGATCCCGATCACCAGGTTAAAAAGATTCCGTTCAAGGGGGCTGCGAAAGCCATAAAGAATAGCCTCCGCCTCCCTCAGGAAAAGGCGGGTGTAAAGCGTTATTTCGCCGCCCGCAGTCTCCCGGGCAAAACCCGGACAAGACGGTACAATTACCTGCAGGCCGACCCCCCCCACCTCCATGATCACCATATCCGGACCGGCTGTTACCAGTTTGCCCCGCAGATAGTCGATCACCACCCACCCCCTCCCCGCAAAACGGCCTCCCGCCAACGCCGGTGCTGAAGATGGCACAGGGCCACCGCAAGAGCGTCGGTTTCATCATCCAGTACCGGCACAACATCCAGTCGCAGCAACCGGCCCACCATGTAGCGAACCTGCTTCTTATCGGCCCGCCCATAGCCGGCTACTGCCTGTTTAATTTCCAGCGGAGTGTACTCATGTAATTCCAGCCCCCCCTGCACTGCGGCCAGTAGAATGACCCCGCGAGCCTCACCCACCTGCAGGGCGGTGCGTGAATTGCGGGCAAAAAATAATTTTTCAACGATCATTATCTCCGGGGCGTAACGATTTTGCAGTTCCATCACTCCGGCGTGGATCTGTTCCAGCCGGCGGCATGGCTCTTCAGTCTTTGCTGTCTGGATTGAACCGGAAGCCACGCGGCGACAAGTTCCGTCCCGTTCCTCCACCACCCCGAATCCGGTGATGGCTACCCCGGGATCTATCCCCAGTACGCGCATTTAATACACCCCAAACTGTTACATTTACAGTTTTTGCTCCAGGATAGTATTCTTTAGGCCCGCCTCCGGATCCTGCCCGCAAGCCCGGATCAAAGCAGACGCCGCTTCTTTTCAAACGGCGTCTGAAATGACAGGCAGTTCTCCTCCCCATAGATTTTAACTGGTGTAACTTTCAAGCAGAAGTCTTTTTTCCTCTTCCGTTTCGAAGGGAACACCCCGGATCAGTGCTTCCCGATCGGTATCCTTGGCTGTAAGGCCGCTTACCTCCAGCAATTTACCGAAGGGGGGGCTGCCCTCGTAGACGGCAATACGCTCGTCAAAAAGACCAAGGTAATACCTACCCCGGCATTCCGGGCAAAGATCATCGATGTAACTCAAGAGAACCCGCGGTTTCAAATCCGCACCGAGCTCGAGCAAATGCCACCCTTCCGGTACGGCAATGCTGCCGGCCAGACCCGCCGGGCTATGATTGCTGTTAAGCAGCGCCAGGCAAATCTCGACCAAGCTTTCCGGTGGCGCATCCAGATCCGGAGGCAATTCGTCCGGAGCAAAAATATAACCATGGTCGCAGAAGCGGTACAGGTACTGGACCAGGTACGTCGCTTCCTGTATTTCCGGGGGCGGATCCGCCGCCGGTGCAGGTTGTTCCCTCCGAAAAAATTGACCAGCCCAGTAATTCCAGAATGAGTCGCTGCGGGTGTAGGTAAAAAGGATCAATACGGGGGCCAGGCCGAGAAACAACACGAGAAGCGATAGCCCGGCCCAGGCCGGCCAGCCCGGCTTTTTGCCTTTGTTTAACTTTTCGGCCATATTAAAACCACCCTTCAGACTGTGATCTTAACGCAATAACATGCCCGTTTAAGGATGGTCTTATACACCGACCGGGGGGGTGCAACCGAAACCGGATCCCGCCGCCCGTTACTGTTCCATCAGTTCCTCGGGAATATCAAAATTGGCATAGACGTTTTGGACATCATCCTGTTCTTCCAGGGCTTCCATCAGTTTCAAGATACGGGCGGCCAGATCCGGATCATCGATCGCTACCGTATTCTTCGGCAACATGGTCACTTCGGTCATCGTAATTTTTACATTTTGCTCCAGCAAAGCATTTTTGATCTTTTCCATATCTTCGGGAGAAGTGATAATGCTCCAGGTTTCTCCTTCTTCCAGGATGTCCTCGGCCCCGGCCTCCAACGCTCCCAGCATCAGGGCATCCTCACCGCCTTGAATCGGGTTAACAATAATATAGCCCTTTCGTTCAAACATCCAGGCCACGCACCCCGATTCCCCCATGCTGCCGCCATGCCGCGACAGCAGGTGCCGAATTTCGGCCACGGTGCGGTTTCGATTGTCGGTCAGCGCCTCCACCAGTAACGCCACCCCACCGGCGGCGTAACCTTCATAATTTACCTGTTCAAGGCTTTCTCCCTCCAGCTCCCCGGTTCCCTTCTGGATCGCCCGCTGAATGTTATCACCGGGCATATTGCTTTCCCGGGCTTTCTGTACCACCAGGCGCAGGCGAAAATTGGTTTCAATGTCTCCTCCCCCTTCCCGCGCCGCCACCATCATTTCCCGGGCTAACTTGGTAAATATTTTCCCTTTTTGGGCATCCATGCGGGCCTTGCGGTGTTTCACATTGGCCCATTTGGAGTGTCCGGCCATGACCTCATTCCTCCTTTCTTTCGTTAATTATGATTTAAACAGGTAGCGTCGTTTTTCTAAAAACAACAGCAGCGGGTAACCAAGGCCATAACAAGCAATTGCCTGACCGATCCCTACCCCTGTTATCGTTAAGTGCAGAGGGAAACAAAGGACAAGATGCAAAACTACCCCAATAATGACAGCATTTAATAGCACGGGAGGAAGCGGGACCAGGATCCTGAACCGGATTCGCGACACCAGGAATGCGGAAAGAAGGCTGGCCAGGCTGCCAAAAATGATGTCTAGAATCCCATATCCGCCAAGGATGTTGGCGATAAGACAACCAACGAAAAGACCGGGAACGGCCGCTGAGGTAAAATAAGGCAATACAGCCAGGGCTTCCGCAACCCGGATCTGAACCAGACCGTAGCTCGAAGGGGCAAAAATAATGGTTAGTAAGGCGTAAGCTGCCGCTATCAGTGCGGCTCTGATCCAAAACTTTAAGGCAGATTCTATTCCAATTCAACACCTTGCCCGGAAACGATCTCCAAATCGTTTTTGCCCGGCATAAATTTGGCCCGGACAATAATTCGTTCATTCCGTTCCGGCCCAATTATACCTTTATTCGGGCGGGTCTGTCCATTTTTGACTTCCCGCAGTATGATGCACTATCCGTTTTTGTTAAGCCGGCCCTGGATGAAAACTGTCTTCGGCCTGACATGTTAACCTATTTTCACCCTGCCGTGTCCAAAAGGGCGGCCCGTCGGGCCGCCCGCTGGAACGGATCAATTTT
>CAYQQK010000023.1:0-26294 GCA_964420065.1 uncultured Syntrophomonadaceae bacterium
TAATGCTTGAAGTTGATAATTTCCTATTGATCTTGGCCTACAACGCAAATGGCTTTTCTTCCAAAAACATTGACTGTATCTGGAATGGCTTTACCATGAATGGACGTGAAGATGAATATACCTGGACCGAGCCGTACATGGCCAATGAACAGGTGTTTGTGGTTAAGGCGAATTCAGGCATCTCGTCCTTGGCGGATCTGGCCGGTCTGGTCGTTTCCGTCCAGACTCAATCAAGTGCGGAAGCGGCACTGGGGGAAAGACCTGATCTGGTTGCATCTTTTGCCGATCTGGTCACTTCACCTGAATACAATACAGCTTTGATGGACCTTCAAGCGGGAGCTGTTGACGCCGTGGCCATGGATGTTGTTGTGGCCAGGTATCAGATCGAAAAAAGAGGAGAAGCATTTGCCGTTTTGGATGAAACACTGGCGGCGGAGGATTACGGCGTCGGGTTTTTGTTGGGAAACGAAGCGTTAAGAGATCGGGTGCAGTCCACCCTTGCGGAAATGGCTGCCGACGGCAAGCTGGCTGAGATTTCCCAGGAATGGTTCGGTAAGGATATCACGACCATCGGTAAATAGTTGGGATAAATTGAGATCAAGAGGGGCTATCACCGTCAAAGATAGCCCCTCTTTTATGGAGGAATGGTCTCGCCTATGGATCTGTCGGTCATGTTACTCAAACTGGCTCAAGGCCTGCTCTTATCGGTCGAGATCTTTGCCCTGACATTGCTGTTTTCCCTTCCGTTGGGATTGATTGTCTCTTTCGGGCGGATGTCGTCCAACCCGATGATCAAAACGACGATCAAAATTTATATCTCCATTATGCGCGGCACCCCCTTGGTCTTACAATTGATGGTAGTTTATTTTGGTCCTTACTATATTTTTGGGATCACGATGCCGCGAGGTTACCGCTTTCTGGCGGTAATTATCGGTTTTGTGTTCAATTATGCCGCCTATTTCGCGGAGATCTACCGTGCCGGTATCGAATCGATTCCGTTGGGGCAATACGAAGCGGCAAATGTCCTCGGTTATAACCAGGCTCAAACCTTCATCCGGATCATTTTTCCCCAGGTTATAAAAAGGATCCTGCCTCCGGTCACCAATGAAGTGATCACCCTGGTCAAGGATACTTCCTTGGCTTATGTGATCTCCGTCATGGAGATGTTTACCACCGCCAGGGCAATCGCTTCGGCAGAAACAACGATGACTCCTTACGTCGCGGCAGGGATTTTTTACTTTATCTTTAACTATATTGTTGCGGCAACGATGGAGTGGGTTGAGACCAGAATGAGCTATTTCCGGTAGGGGGTACCGGTTTGTATTACCTGGAAATCAAAAACTTGCGCAAGTGTTTCGGCGAACTGGAAGTCATTAAGAACATCTCCATTACCGTAAAAGCGGGAGAAGTTGTGGCGATCATCGGGCCATCGGGTTCCGGCAAATCAACTTTACTCAGGTGCGCCACCATGCTCGAAACGATGGATTCGGGAGAACTGCTTTATCTGGGTGAATACGCGGTCAAAAACGGCATGGGCGGAAGGGCTGTTTATGCTCAACCGAAAGAATTAAAAAGAATTCAGGGCTACTATAGCCTCGTTTTCCAGGACTTCAATTTGTTCCCCCATTATTCGGTCATCCGGAATATCACCGATGCCTTGATCGTCAATCAAAAAATGGCAAAAAGCGAAGCACTTGCCGTCGGGCGGGAACTGTTACAGAAAATGTCCTTGGCCGATAAAGAGGAGGCCTATCCTTTTCAGCTTTCGGGAGGGCAGCAGCAGAGGGTCTCCATTGCCCGAGCTCTGGCTTTAAACCCAAAGGTGCTGTTTTTTGACGAACCGACTTCGGCCCTTGATCCGGAACTGACCGGAGAAATATTGAAGGTAATCAAACTGCTCGCTGCGGAAAAAATGACCATGGTGATTGTCACCCATGAAATCAGTTTTGCCCGCGATGTTGCCGATTATCTCGTCTTCATGGATGGGGGCGTGATCGTTGAAGAAGGACTGCCGAAAGCGGTCATAAACAATCCTCAAAACGAACGCACCTGCGCTTTTTTAAGCCGTTTTGAACGGTAAAACAAACCAAGAAAAATCGAGCCACTGTCAAGCATCAGGGTGCGTTCATACCTTCCGGCGGTGCAACTCTGCGGCCGCCAATTGCCAGTCCTGAAGGAAGAAACGGTACAGTAGCGGTCTTCTGCGCACGGCCAGCGGGTGGTACGAAGTAATGACGTTAAAACCCCGCACTGTATGAACCCTGCCCCGGAGCTGTTTGACCGCCGCGTCCGGGTTCTCGAAAAATGAACGACAGACCACGTCTCCGAGGCACATCACCACAAGGGGGTTCATCGCTGCCAACTGTTCCCAGAGGTAGCCGATGCAGGTTGACCGGGACGTTTCTTTGTCATAAGCTCGGCGCGGCCTGCATTTTAGAATATAGCTTACGTAAATTGAACCGGGCCTTAACCCCGTTTCGAACGCGGCGGTTTGCAGGGTCTGCCTGGTGCCGCATAAAAAAGGCGTACCGTATTTATCTTCACGAGCCCCCGGATTGTCGAGGACGACAAACAAAGAAGCGGTCGGGTTGCCTTCACCCCAGACAACCCTTGTTCCATGTTGGCCCAGTTCGCATTTTTGACAGGATTGCCCGGCGGCTGGTATTCGATCTTCCGGTAGAATGGCCGGTTGCGGCCGATCCAATTCTGGCACTTTCTTTTAAAGCAACCTCCCCCGGTACCTGGGATTATTGTTTCCGGTTTACCAAACCGTTAATCAGGCTTTCGGCAAATGTTTTCAAGCCTTTCCTTTTCCGGCATGATCCTACCGGTGCGGCCGTCCACTGCATACCAGGCACCGTTGACCAAGCCGGTTTTAACCTTTCCTTGCAGCCCGGGGCGGCCGTTAAAATGGGGCGTGTCAAGGATCCCTTGCCGGATCGCCCGGGCAATGACCCCGGGATCGGTCAGGGGATCGGCGCACAGTTCTTCACCGAGACGGGCGATCGCCTTCAGGATCAGTCCGGCTTCCGCTTTAAGGCTTTTTTTACGTTGCTCAAGAGCCGGATCGGTTAACACCCCCGGCAAGCCACGCCGGCTTTCCTGGATCACACCGTGGACGATCCGGCAGCTTTCGATCAACTCTTCCGGGTACACGGCGTGATCACCCTCGCAATAGGCGACGACGTGTAAAATATGCGGTTTTAGATAGAGGCTGATCAGGGCCGAGGCGGCCAGTTGGCCCTTGGCGATAAACGGATCCGGGGCAAAATGGGCAATACCGGCTCTAACCTGTCGGAAAAAATCGAAGTTTTCATCCCGTAGAGATGCAATCAGTTCATTTTTGGCCATCATTTTGGCCAGATCCATCCGCGGCGCGATCCCGGGGGGGGTATTGAACATATATTGGGCCACATATTGTTTGACGCCCATTTTTTTGGCATTGTACGCGGCCAGATAAGCGGTCGCTACCGCCAGGGCATCGTGAGCGTCGCGCAGGCTCCACTGGTGCGATTCGTTCACTTCAAGCGGTATGTTTCGTTCGCCATACCATTTGAAAGCCAGCTGGTTCTCGGCAATGGCATTTTCAAGGGTCCTGCCGGAGCGGCCATCCATTTCGCTGTACCAGGTTAAAGGGATGGCCCCCCAGGCATTGCGAATTGTTTTTACCGCCAGTTCCGCCCACTGAACGAGATCGTTGGTTCCGCTGTAACACCGGACCAAGGGATAATTACCACAGCGGGAGGCCCGGTAAATTGCTTCCAGATCCTCCGGGCGCCGGACCGGCACCCCACCGGCCCCTTCAAGTTCCGGTTTCATCTTTTCCGGTTGGAAAAAATATTCCTGAGCATTTTGATCCGGCCCAAGGGAGAGCACATCCACAACCCCGGTCGCAGCAATTTCTCGGATTCCGGCAATGGTTTCGACCAGGGAGGGGCGGCCGAAATGGTGGCGCAGCAGCGGGTAAGGGTACTTCTGCTCTATTCTTGCGGCCAGGGTTTGTGGGAAAAGCCGCTTGCCTTGATCCATCGGGGCACCCCGCAAGAAAGCTTGCACTTCTTCCCGGGATTCCGTCCCGTCAAAAACCCGATCCAGGAAATTTTGCTTGCGGGCCTCCGCGGCGACGGTGGGGGTCCCCCCGAAAATGTACTGCCGTTGTCGGAGAACAGGGTGGCGGTCGAACTGTTTTTCAAGTGATCGTAACAAACTAACAGCAACGGCCGGTGTAAGCCGGTAACTCAAGGCAACCACATCGGGGTTCGTTTCGATGATCACCCCGATCAGGCTTTCCACCGGCACGGCCGGTCCCAAAAAGATGGTTTCCAGCCCTTCCTGTTCGGCCAGCCGAAGAAAATGGTTCAAGCCGGCCACGTGCACACAGTTGCCCAGGGCACAACCAAGGATCACTTTTTTCATACGCATTATTTTTCTCCTATCGCCAGCAACCATAGTTCGCGCAAGGTCATATCTTTGATTCCAAGGCTGGTCACGGTGCGGCCGGTTTGCCAGTAATCGGTTTCAGTCAAAATAGATGCCATTTTGATGATTGAATTAATGGTCGGCGTTTCAACACCGAATTTTTGTCCTACGGAAGCAATGGGCACCAGGCTGGTTGGGATATCTTCCGTGATGTAGCGCACGTTCAAGCTGATCGGGGCCATGATGCCGCGATAGCCGGCATTGGCCTTCATCGCTTCGTAAAGGTCTTCGCCGGCGGCATTGTAGGCCAGGAACAACCATTCCCGTGCGGTCAAGGCCCTGATTCCGAGTGCTTCCGCCACCTGCGTTCTTTCCCGATCGACCGCTTCAAGCACCCGGCAGACCGAGCGAGACGCCCCTTGCATGTAAAACTGAAACTCCGAATCATCCTCAATCCATCCGGCATTCAGAACACAAAGGGTCGGATGAAACACGGCGCCGATGTTATCGAGGCTTGTTTTAAAAATGTTGTCGCCCGCCACGAACTGCGGGTAAACAATTCTTAATTTCTTTAACACCTCAGGAATTAAATGGGCCCGGATCGAGGCAATCGGGATCGAGTTTTTGATTCTAAAAATCTTGACTTGGCCCGGGCCGGTCGCCCTAGAGGCATAGATGAAAGTCTGGGCCTCGGCGACAAGTACCGCTTCATCAACACCCTCGGAAGCCAGTACCTGTTTGAATTCCAAGGCGCCAAAGGTGCGACCCGGATTGAGAACAACGATCTGTCCTTCCCGCAAAAATGGGGCGATATCCCCGGCGATTCCTCTATGGGCGGTAGCCGGGAGTACGATCATAATGATATCCGCATCTTCAACGGCTTTGCCAATGTCCGTCGTGGCCAGCGCTATTTTGCCGAAACCTTCCAGACCAAAATCGCTTTCGACCTGGATGCCGCCCCTGGTTTCCACACCCCAGATTCTTTCTTCCCCCCGGTTGTACAAATTAACGGTGTAGCCCATCATCGCCAGATGCCCGGCCATGGCCAGACCGCCGTGTCCCGCGCCCAACACCGCAAAAACCGGTCTTAAATCATTACCTTTGGTCATAAATTTCCTCCTTTTACTGAAGATCATTCCGGTGGCAAATCCGGTGAAAACGATGTGCATTGTTTGTCGTGAGGCTGCAATAATAAAAATCACCGGTAATCGGAGCAGTTTTTGGCTATCTGAAGTGTCAAACAGATCTTGTCGTCTATTGGACGTCAGTCTTTATGACCGGCCGGATTGTGATTAAAATTCGACTTTCAAAACGAATACTCCTTTTACGATCATGTTCAATTACCAAATTATTTCAAGGCCCTTACTCCGGCAGTACCTGCAACAGGCGCAAACCCCAGAGCAACGGCGTGATTCGGAGCGGCTTGCCGGCCAGAGCAGCGCGGAAATAACGCATGGCCACCGCCGTCCGTGCTTTAAGCATCGCCTCACCGGCTTCCGCAGTTGCCAAGGCCGGGGCGCCCAGGAAAGGTTTCATCCAGGGATCGCCAACCCAGGCCAGGGTGGCCGCCAGGTGTTTCATATCCTCCCCAAGGGTGTGTGAAAAAAGGCCGGCGATGCGCCCGAGAAAGAGAATAGCCTTGGACCCTTGCGGCGGTAATGAGGGGGGGACCGTGCGCCAATTGGCCCTTACCTGTTGTGGATCGGCCTGCAGCATGAGCGAAGTTTCATTGGTCCCCGCATGAGCGTCCGCATCGTCACCGCAGCATCCCGGTCGCAGGCCGGTTTCTTTTAGAAAGGCGGGGTCGTGCTGAACCATGAGCCTGAACTCATGGTTAAAAGGATTGATTAGAAAGAAACGGTAATGGTGCCAGGCCCGGCGTGAAGCCGCCTCTATCGCCATCTGGTGTCTTGGCCCGCCATGGTTATCGGCAAGGAAAAGATAATGAAAACCTTGTGCTGCCAGAGCCTTCACGTAGGCCAGCAATACCTTACGGAGCAGCGGAGCCGGCACCGAAAGAGAACCTTTTACCGGCAGGGCATCCGCGCCCAGGTAAAGGGACGGCAGCGCTACCAGCGTCAAGCCAGGGTATTCTTCATCCAAGGCCGCTGCATAGCGCCGCAGCAACTCTTCAGCGACAAAAACATCGGTTCCCAGCGGCAGGTGAGGGCCGTGAACTTCGATCGGGCTCACCGCCATCAAAAAAACGGTTTTCTCCCGATCCAGAGCTTCAATTTCAGGAAGCGCCAGACGCACATACGAAATGATTTTTGACACCGCCAACACCTCCGAAAGATTGATTGCAATTTCTTACCGGTTATTTATTCCCAATCGGGGCTAAGGCTTCCTGCCTGGGCTCCGGAAGGAATCGCGTTAACGCATCACGGGAACCGGCCCGGTTGCATTTGGTACGGGTCGTTGCTATACTTGCCCCAGGAAAGATACCCTTTTACCACTACCTGTCCAAATTCTCTACCGTTGGCCGTCCGGAATGGGTAAATAGCGAATATGAAAAAACTGATCATTAGGCTAATTAAACTGATTACCGGAACAATTTTATTTGCCCTGGGTATTGCCTTATTCTTCACTTTAAACGCTGGTAAACTGTAGCATTATCGATCGAGGTGCAAGTAATGTCGATTTTTCAATACGGACAAACCGAAATTGAACACTTGAGCCGGAGAGACAAACGGCTGGGTCTTGCCATAACCAGAATCGGGAAGATCGAACGTGAAATAATCCCGGATCCTTTTCAAGCGCTCATCCGGAACTTTGTCGCTCAGCAGATCTCGAAAAAGGCGGCGGCAACCGTATGGGGCCGGGTCCGGACACTGCTGGGCGAAGTGACACCGGATACCGTTGCCACGGCGGATCTTGAGGCCATTCAACAATGTGGCCTGTCAATGCGCAAAGCCGGCTACATCAAAAACGCCGCCGCCGCGATCATCAACGGCCGGATCGATCTGCATGCTTTCACCCAAATGAGCGATGAGGCGATCATTGCCGCACTATTGCCGCTCCCGGGGGTAGGGATCTGGACCGCGGAAATGCTGCTTATTTTCTCCCTGACCCGGCCAAATGTATTCAGCTGGAATGACCTGGCGTTGAAACGCGGGGTAAAAAACCTCTACGGGTTGAAACAACTTTCGCGGGATCAGTTTGAAAAATACCGCAAACGTTACACGCCTTACGGCAGCGTTGCCTCGCTTTATTTGTGGGAAATAGCCTCGAACCCCGCTCCTGTTCTATCACTCTGAGCGACCCCCCCTTTGGTGCCGTTTCGAAAAATCCAGCCCCATTGGGTATTATTGCAAGTACAACGAAGGATCTCGATCTCTAATTATAGAAATATCGAAAAAGCATCTGTATTCCGATCGGCCGATTAAGTAAGGCCATGGTTTCAGGGCGCAATTGCCTGTGAAAATAAACAAACACGAACAGAGCAGGGCGGAGGGAGGCCGGCTTGATGCTCGGGGCGATTGCAGGGGACAGGCGCCCCTGGCCATTATTCCCTGTTGTGATACCGGCAATCTTAAATTCGAAGGCATGTTTTGGATTCAGGATATGTCGGCCGCGATTCAAAACATGCTTTTGGAGGCGGAACATTTGGATCTGGGCACCTGCTGGTGCGGGGTTTATCCCCGACCGGAGCTGGTGGAAAAAATAACCGAGATCTTGCATCTCCCGGCGGGGATCATTCCGGTAGCGGTGATCGCGCTCGGCCATCCCTCCGAAAAAAAGGCAAGTCCGGAAAGGTTTATTACGGAAAGAATCCACTACGACCGGTGGTAGCAAGCAGCGATCAAAAACGGTAAAGATTCAACCCGATCTCCGTGCTGAATTGGCGCTCGACCGTGCCTTCAATCTTTTCAACAATAAGTTCTGCAGTAGCGCTCACTACCGCCGCAGTCAGATGGCCGCCATGGGTGCGGTACTGATCATCGGACACCGTGATGTGCAGATGCAGGTACACATTTCCATCCATGGTCGAAATATTACCGGTGAGGCTGGTAATTTCGTGATCTCCTTCCAGCCGGGTCGGATGATACTTTTTGGCGGCTGTTTCGAATAGCCCGATGGTAATATCGTTCACTGCGCCAATACCCGTAACCCAACCCAGGGTGATCTGTTCATCTTCACAAAGCTTCTTTAATGCAGCGACGATCTCCTCACCTCGATCGATTCTAACCACATAGTATATGCCAAACTGTTGATACTCCATTGATCTCACCTTTCCATGTTCAGGTATGGATTTACTCCAATGCCATCGGGCTGTCAAACCATCCCATCGTATTTTGAACGTAAAAAATGAAATAGCTCACGGTAACCCTGTCCCAATGTTTATTTACGGTTGCCATAAATTTCTGTTAATGACTGGTGGTTTCCTGCAAAAAATACGCAGTGGCACGGGTAATTCTTTTAACGATACCGTCATATTACGCGATCGTTAACGATCAAGGGATTGCCATCAAAGTGATGGGATGACAAGTCATTCATGAATTAAAGGAATTACATTTTTTAAATCGAAAGGAAGTTTCAACTGGCGCCACCGTCAGGATCGGGATGATGCCGGGCCGGTTAATTTGGCGAGCTATTCTTTTGAAGCTGCATTTGCTAGGGGGTCAAAACACTGGGAATGCAAACCGGGGCTGTTGCCGGAAGGAACCCGACTGGAACGCCGGCGATCATGCCCGGCGCGGAACCCTTCTTTTTTCCCGCCGGTGAGACCGGCTGCCTGTTAATTCACGGTTTCAACGGCTCACCGGATTGTCTTCGGCAGATGGGCCGCTACCTGGTCGGGGCGGGAATTACCGCAATGGGAGTGCGGCTGCACGGTCACGGCACGAACATGGCCGAAATGGAACGATGCCACTACCGGGACTGGATTGCCTCGGCCAGGGCCGGGCTGGAGGAGTTGCGCCGGCATTGCCGCATTGTTTTTGTTGCCGGCATTTCCATGGGAGGATCGCTCTCATTGTACTTGGCCCGTCATGACCCGGACCGGATTGCCGGAGCGATCGCCATGTGCACCCCCTATGCCATGGCAGTGTGGGTAAGGATCCTGGTGCCGCCGCTTCGGCGGGTGATCAGGCGGGTCACCCCCATCAAACGCCTGGGTACCCGGGATCCTGCGGTAACCCTGGTGGGCTACCCCCGGATTTCTTTGTCTTCAGCCTACCAGTTGACCCGGCTTGTTGCCCTGGTCCGGCAGGATCTGCCCCGAGTGACCTGCCCGGTGCTGGTGATCGCTTCAAGTCGTGACCAGGTCGTTAGTGCAAAAAATGCCCCTCGCATTCTTGCCGCCCTCGCTTCAACGGATAAGGAACTGTTCTGGGTCGAACGTTCGGGTCATATGGTGACCCTGGACTATGACCGGGAACTGGTTTTTCAACAGGCGGTAGCCTTTATCGAAAAGAAGGCGTTATGTTTGGAAAGAGAAGGTCAAGAAAATGGGCGATTTTGAGTCAACCTGGTTTCTGATCAGAAGATATGCCGGACAAAAATTTTACCGGGTGCGCGATGTGGAGTTTATTTACCGGGTCGAGAAAGACTATGTGATTCCAAGCGACACAGGGATTCCTATCCCCAAAAAGCATTTTGAGGAGGCCGCCGTACTTATCTACAGTACCGGAAAAGTTTCCCCGGCCGTTCCGGCCCGGCATTTAAGGGGGTTATCATACCTCTATGCGATCCTGACGGACCGGCGCATCCATCGTCAACTTTGAACGGTTCGGCAATTTCACCGTTTCCATGAAAAAGTAAAACCCGGGGCCGTCCGGGTTTCGATTCGTAAAGACGGCAGCCGATGGCGACATCCGGTTCCACGGAAATGAGAAGACCTTCTGCTTTCACCGGGGCCGGTAGATTCCACTTGCGGGGGTAAAATAGAAAACGAAGCAGCCCGGGTTGTCGGTCGGTCGCATCATAAATGTTTATCCGACTCATCTCTTCTGCACCACCAAGATCCTGGTCCGGGTACAAGCGCGGGACTTGAAGTTTTACCGACCCGTTTCGCTAAACGATACAAACCGGCCTTTCTGGCGGCGAAAGGTTGTCATTCAGGCGCAGGTATGTATAAATTAGAGACAAGGAGGCACTTTTCCGGTAGTGTTTCTTCCAGGATCCATATTCACCGAATACAGCTTTTTCCTGCATTAACATATTCCAGGCGTGATAAAAACGGCGAAAGGGTGATCTGATGAAAGGTCAAAAATGGCTGGTCGTGGTGATCGTGGTGTTGGCACTACTTTCGGCAGCGGTGTTGGCAATAAAACCCGGGAAATTATTTCATGCCGAAAGTAAAAGTAAAGGTAGAGAACGGATTGTTGTGATTTACTTGCAGGGCGCGATCGATGAGGGTGCGGCCGGTTTTAGTTTTTCCTCCGGCATCACTCCACTATATGTAGAGCGAATGTTAAAAAAAGCAGCCGATGATGGTTCCATCAAGGCGGCGGTGCTCAGGGTGAACAGTCCGGGCGGATCTGTAGCTGCCTCGCAGCAGATCGCCAGTTACATCAAGGCTTTTCCCAAGCCGCTCGTTGTCTCGATGGGAGATATGGCAGCGTCGGGGGGTTATTACATTTCGGCCCCGTCCCGGGGGATCGTGGCCCTGCCCGGGACTTTGACCGGATCGATCGGAGTCATCAGCCAGGTTATCGACCTGGAGGGTTTTTATGAAATGTTGGGCATCAAAACGGAAACAATCAAAAGCGGTCGACACAAAGATATGCTATCGCGCCAGATGACCCCGGAAGAACGTGAATTGATGCAAACCCTGTCCGACAATATTTACGAACAGTTCATTGCCGATGTGGCGGAGGGGAGGAATCTTGAGCCGGACAAGGTCCGGGAACTGGCCACCGGGCAGGTTTATACCGGTACCCAGGCGCTGGAACTGGGGCTGGTGGACCGGCTTGGCGGGATTGATGAAGCGGTAGCGTGGGCCGGCGAAATGGCCGGAGTTGAAAGTCCTGAAAAATACGAGTTCCCGGCACCTTCGTTGTGGGAACAACTGGCAGGAATGGGGCTGGAGGTAGTCGATCTTGCTGAAAAGATCAAAACACCACCTGAAATTCAGCTTTTGGATTACCTGCAGCGAAATCCCGGACCGCAACTGATTCTGGAATAACAGCCGTACCCGGTATTTTTGCGATTAACCTCAGGTAAAGGAGTGAACGGACAATGCATATCTTTGATTTGCTGGATGGGGTGATCAGGAAACCGGTCGCTACGTTTAACGATATTGCTGCAGAAAAACCGGTCGGTTGGGCGCTGCTTATTTTTGTCATATCTTCCCTATTCGGTCTGCTTACCACCGATTATTCTGTACTTGAAACGTTCCAGATTGCCACGAGACCGGTGATCGCACTGCAAATCATCCTTTCGGTAACCGGTTTGTTTTTATGGGCCGCTGTTTTGTACCTGGTTTCCTGTCTGTTCAAAGGGACCGGGGATTACTGGGGTTTATTTTCAGCATTGGGTTTCGCCCAGTTCCCCGGGTTTTTGGCGCCGTTGGCAGCACTTCTTGGAAAAGCAGCGGGAATAATCGGCTCAATTTTGGGTGGACTCATTACATTTGCAGCCGGCATCTGGGTTCTGGTGCTCTCCATAATTGCTTTACGGGAAAGCCGTAAGATTTCAACCGGGGCAAGCGTTTTAACCTTTCTGATCCCGGTGTTCGTCATCGCGATACCGTTGATCGCGGGTGTTGTCTACTTCATTTTAAGGCAGGGGATTATTTCTTAATCATACTGCTGTCGATCAAAGCGGCAAGGCAAAACTGATTCGAAAAGGTTCAAAAGTGTTTTTGACAACTCCCAAATACTTTGTTAAAATACGTTTGAGCCGGGTTCCATGAACAGGTTAATGCTTCATTGCTTAACGGTTTCATGATGATCTACGGAGAGGTACCCAAGCCGGCCAAAGGGGGCAGACTGTAAATCTGCTGGCGTTGCCTTCACTGGTTCGAATCCAGTCCTCTCCACCAAAAGCGAAGGGCAGTATGTCCTTTTCAGGCTTGGTGGGCCATTAGCTCAGACGGTAGAGCACCTGACTTTTAATCAGGGAGTCCCAGGTTCGAGTCCTGGATGGCTCACCACAAAAATGCTTGTTCGGCGGGGGGGGGTAAGCTTCCCGCCGTTTTGTTATTTAGGACGAAAATCGAAAAGTTCTCTCCAGGTTCCTGGACAACAATCCCCAAACCTTGTTTTACAATTAAAAGCAAACTGAAACGAAGAAGGGTCCGGGCCTGGCGGTGAAGCTGGGCCCGGACCCTAAAAAGATTGGGTTGGCTGTCGTTGGGCTAAAAAATACGAGGAGCGGCCTTTTGGTTGTAAATGAAAAACCCTCTAAACGCCGGTGCGTTAAAGGGTTTATTACTGGAGCCGACGATGGGATTCGAACCCGCAACCTGCTGATTACAAATCAGCTGCTCTGCCGTTGAGCTACGTCGGCCGAATAAGCACAACTATCAGGGGCAATCATTAGTATAGCGTATTTATAAAAGATCGTCAACGAACCGATCGCCAGGCCTACGTCCCGGCCACATCGGATCGAGACAAGATGTACACTGGGGGATGGGTATGTTTTCTATTTTTAACGCCGTTTTTACGGCACTGACCGACATCGACACCGAATTAGGAAAGGATATCGGCGAAGAAAAGCGCCGGGAAATGATTGATACTCTTCTTTCCTTGAGATGCAACATGGACAAATGCGTACAATACTGGCTCAAGTTCGAGGAACGTTTAAATCAGCTCCAGGAACGCCACTGTTTCGCCCTTCCGGATACTTTGCCTCCCAGTTTTATGGAAGACATTACCCTATTTGCAGAAAACGGCGATACCGCCCTCCCGGAACTGTACAAACAGCACTCAAAAAATAAGATTTTAGACCGGAAAAGCGGAGAGGCGGCGGTGGAGGAGGCAGATCAAGCCAGCCCGGGCTCCGCTTTGGCCGGATTGAGCAGCGAAGGTGCGATCACTACTTTCCGTCGGGGTCTTGGCTTCTGGGAGCTGGCCATGCTTCCCGAAGCGGCCGGCGAGTTTGAAAAAGTGGTGCAGGAGCAGCCGGATCTGCTAATCGGTCATTTTTGTTTTGGGGTAGCCTGTGCCCAGCTCGGGCGTTCGGAAGAAGCCTCCCGCGAGTTAAAACTGGTCCTGGCCCTGGATCATAATAATACCTTGCAGGGGCTGGTCCTTAACACTTTGGGCGTTCTGGCGGCGGGAAAGGAACGTTATTCCCAGGCGCTGGGTTATTTTATGCGGGCAAATAAGGCCGGCCCGGAATTGATGGAGGCATGGTTCAACCGGGGTGCCGTTAGTTACAACTTGCAGCGTTATTCCGAGGCGGTGGAAGCTTTTCATCGAGCCTGTAAACTTGCCCCGGAAGATTGGGAAATCAACTTTTACCTGGGCAAAGCTTACGGCTACCTCGAACAATATGATCAATCCCTGCAATTCCTGGAACGGGCTTATCACCTCAATCCCCGGGAACCGCTGATAACATTTGAACTGGGATTGGTTAACCGGTTTTTAGGCCGGAATAACCGGGCTCAGTGTTATTTTCATGCAACCCGGCGGCTGTTGGAGGAGGGGACCGCCTGAACTCGGCGGCGTTAAGTTCCTGCCGGCCGCCGGACGGTGTCTCCTGTATCAGGGCAGGATTTCCGCGGTCTTTCCCCGAACATAGACCCATTCGCTAGATAGAAAAGGGGGCCCGGAGTATTGGAAAAGGTTGCTATTGTTGGTGGATCCGGGGTTTACGATCAGCACTTGCTTGAAAATGCTCGGAAGATAATTGTAGCAACTCGCTACGGGGATGTATTTTTGCAAGGAGGACTCTACCGGGGAAGAGAGGTTTTTTTTCTGGCCCGCCATGGGCCCGAACACACCCTACCGCCACACCGGATCAATTATCGGGCCAATATTGCGGCTCTAAAAAAAATTGGTGTTACTGCCGCCGTTGCGATCGCTGCCGTGGGCTCTTTGCGTGAGGACATTGCTCCGGGAAGCCGTGTTTTGATCGATCAGTTCCTGGATTTCACCCGGGGCCGGGATCTAACTTTTTTCGACGGGGGAGCCGATGGAGTGGTGCATATCGATTTTTCTGAACCATACTGTCCTTCACTGCGCCGCTTTATCAGCCGGGCAGCCGATTTCCTGGGACAACCCCTGTTGATCGGCGGTTGTTATGCCTGCACCGAAGGACCGCGTTTTGAAACCCCGGCAGAAATTAAAATGCTCTCTCTTCTTGGGGCCGACCTGGTCGGGATGACCAATGTACCCGAAGTAGTTCTGGCCCGGGAGGCGGGCATCTGTTATGCAGCGATTGCCCTGGTAACCAATTATGCCGCCGGCATCTCATTGCACCGCCTCTCGCACGCAGAGGTTCTTGAGGCCATGGAGAATGGCAAGCCTGAACTGGACCGGCTGCTGGCCACCGTCCTGGAACAGATTCCGGGCGGCCGGATCCGATGCTGTGATCATGAGACCGCCGGCTGGATCGCCGCGGATTGTGATTATGGCGTACCGGACTGCACCGGATCCGCCCGTAATACCGGTAAAATTTATAAACAAGAAGGCCCGGGGAAGAACGAGGCGGCCCGGTGAAAAAAGAACCGCTGGCTGCGCTGGCCTGGAAGAAAAGAAAGCTGGTACTGCTGGACCAGACTGCGCTGCCCGGCCGGATCTGTTACCGGGAATGCGACAGCGCCGCCGCAGTGGCCGGCGCCATTGAAAGGATGATCGTCCGGGGAGCTCCGGCTATCGGTATCAGTGCCGCCTTTGGACTGGTTCTGGCGGTACGGGAGGCGGCGGATCGGGGAGCCGAACCGGCGGAATTACTGCAGCCCATGGAAAGAGCGGCGGCGTTGTTACTGCGTTCCCGTCCCACTGCGGTCAATCTGGCCTGGGCGGTGAAACGTATTGAAGACCGTCTGGCGGCAATTCTGGCTGAAGGCAAGGTAAAAACGGCAAACGCTGCAGTACGGGGCCTGGAGGCGGAAGCCCTGGCCATTTTACGAGAAGATGCCGCCATCAACCGGCGCATCGGTGACTACGGGGCCGAGCTGGTTCCGCCAAACGCGTCTATATTGACCCATTGCAATGCTGGCGCACTGGCTACCGGCGGTTACGGGACTGCCCTGGGAGTGATCCGTTCCGCCTGGAATCAAGGTAAAAATCCATTCGTCTATGCCGGCGAAACCCGTCCTTTACTCCAGGGGGCTCGTCTGACGACCCTGGAGCTGCACCGGGAAGGGATCCCGGTGACTCTGGTGACCGATAACAGTACCGGCCATCTCATGGCCCGGGGCAGGGTGGACATGGTTATAGTTGGGGCGGATCGCATCGCTGCCAACGGCGATACCGCCAACAAAATCGGCACCTACAATCTGGCCGTGCAGGCCTGGTACCATAATCTCCCTTTTTATATTGCCGCCCCTTTGTCTACGGTTGATCGCGATACTGTCTCGGGTCAGGAGATCGTGATCGAGGAACGTTCCCCATCCGAAGTGACCTCTTATGGGGGATATCGGGTGGTGCCGGAAGGGGTGCCGGTTTTGAACCCGGCCTTTGATGTTACGCCGGCCGCTTTGATCAGGGCGATCATCACCGAAAAGGGGATCGTATCCCGGCCTGACCGGGAAAAGATCACGGCATTGTTTCATCGCTATGAGAGTATTGACGAACTATCCTGAGCAAAGCGAAGGATCCTGTTTTGCTCGAGAAAATTTTACTTCGAGGAAACAGGCAGGGGAGGGAGATAAGTGGCGGAAACAATTTTGATTCGCGGTGCGTTGATCATCCCGATGGATGATACCGTGCCTGCTTTCTTTCGGGGGGATCTATTGGTGGATGAGGGTCGGATCGCCGCCATCCGTCGTATGCCGGATTCGCCGTCGGAGTCCGGTGCTCGCCGGCAAGCTGCCTCGCCTGCCGGATCCAGGCCGCCAGTAGTGGACCGGACCGTCGACGGCCGCGAACTTGTACTGATGCCGGGTTTTGTAAACGCTCACGGCCACGCGGCGATGAGCCTTTTTCGGGGTTATGCCGACGATTTACCTCTGATGGCATGGCTGGAAGAAAAGATCTGGCCCGCCGAGGCAAATTTGGACGAAGAAGATGTCTATTGGGGAACCATGCTCAGCATCGTTGAAATGCTTAAAGGTGGCACCACCACCTTTAGCGATATGTATTTCTTCATGGACCGGGTGGCCGGGGCGGTTGCCGAAAGCGGTATCCGGGCGGTTCTGGCCCGGGGTTTGATCGGGGCGGAAGGGAGCGATGATGCCCTGGCTGATTCGGAACGTTTCGCCGGGGAGTGGCATGGTCGCGCCGACGGGCGGGTCAACGTCCATTTGGGGCCGCACGCCCCCTACACCTGCCCTCCCGCTTTCCTGCACCGGGTCATGGAAGTTGCGGCACGCACCGGCCGGCCGATGCAGATCCACCTTGCCGAAACCGTGGGGGAGGTGGAACGCAGCCTGGCCGAACACGGTTGTTCCCCGGTGCAGCACCTGAAACGCCTGGGTTTTTTCCAGTACCCGGTTACTGCGGCTCATTGCGTGCATCTAGACGAGGCCGATATCGCCACATTGGCGGCCGGCAGCATCGGAGTAGCGCATAACCCCGGCAGCAATCTCAAGCTGGGCAGCGGGGTGGCCCCGGTGCTGAAGATGCTTGAGGCCGGGATCAAGGTCGGCCTGGGTACGGACGGAGCTGGAAGTAACAATAACCTGGACCTGCTTGAAGAGATGCGTCTGGCTGCCCTGTTGGCCAAAGGTCTTTCCTTTGACCCGACCCGGATGCCGGCCCTGACCGCCCTTGAAATGGCTACCGCCGGCGGGGCTGAAGCTTTATTTTTACCCCGGGTAGGCCGGTTGAAAGAGGGCTGGTGCGCCGATGTGATCGGTTTTAAAACCGATGTTCCGCATTTGAATCCACTTTTCGATCCGGCGGCCCACATTGTTTACGCCGCGGCTGCGGCCGGTGTTTCGCTGGTGATCGTTGACGGAAAAATTCTAGTCGAGGGGGGCCGATTGACCGGTCTGGACGAAGAGAAAATAATCGCCGAAGCATCCCGCCGGGCTTACCGCTTGACCGGGGAAGAGCCGTTATAGGACCGATGATGAATTTAGCCGGTGACTTGATCAAGAACGGAGAACCTAATTTTATGACTGCCAATTTACTTATTACCAACGACGACGGTATCTATGCCGAGGGCATCATGGCCCTTTGCCAGGCTCTTACCGAACCGGCCGGATCCGGAAAGCACTATAACCTCACGGTGGTGGCCCCAAACCACGAGCAGAGTGCTGTCGGTCACGCCATCACCATGCACCGGCCTTTGCGGGTCGAAAAAGTACGTTTTTTGCACAACCCAGGACTGAAGGGCTTTTCAGTTAATGGCACCCCGTCCGATTGTGTTAAACTGGCGGTTGAAGCGATCCTTCCCGAGCGCCCCGATCTGGTCATTTCCGGGATCAACCGGGGTGCAAATCTCGGCACCGATGTACTCTATTCCGGGACGGTCTCGGCGGCGGTAGAGGCAATTATTTTGGGTGTTCCCGGCATGGCGGTTTCCCTGACCGAAGGGGAAACCGGTGATTTTACCATTGCCGCCGCTTTCGTGCATGAACTGGTTCCGTATCTGCTCTCCAACCCGCTTCCGGCGGGGACACTGCTGAACGTGAATGTACCACCGGGTGCCACCGGCGGAATTCGGGGCGCCCGTGTGACCCGCTTGGGCCGGCGCCGTTACCAGAACATTTTCGAAGAACGCACTGACCCCCGCGGGCGAAGTTATTACTGGATGGCCGGGGAACTGATCAACGAGGCCGAAGAAGAGGATACCGATGTGACGGCAATCGCCCAGGGTTATATCGCGATCACGCCGGTCCACTTTAACCTGACCAACGATCATTATTTACCGCACCTGAAACACCTTCTCAGCGGGCTGCTTTAGGTAGTGGTGCGGGATACGGGCATTTTGATACATACTGAACCCCGTCCCGTCCAAAACATAAACGCCGGCGCCGCCTCATAAACTAGGGAGTCAAGTTTGAGGGGGCGGAATTGTCCATGTTCCGGATCCGGCGCAGTCGTGAACAGCTTTCCCTGGTGGTTGCGGGAATCTTTGTCCTGCTTACTTTTATCGTGAGCCTCTATAACCTTAACCCGGACCGCCCCGGCCGAGAAATCCCAGCGTCGGAACAACTGCGCCGGGCCCTGCAAGCGCTCCAGGAAGCCCCTGCCTTTACTCTAAGCGTCGAAGAATGCGCCCCCGGGTATTGTCTCATGTTCCATGGAAAAGTCGAGGGAACAACCCGGATGACCGGTTATCTGGAAGAGTTTGAGCTGGAAGTGATGCTCGAGGAGGACCAACTTTTTGTCAAAAGGCAAGGTGATAATTGCTGGCAGACAGCCGAAAAGCTGCAATTGGAGAGCCTTGGCAGTTTACTTTTAAATCCGCTTCAAATTCTTAACCTGTTCAATTTTGATGATGAAAAAATTACGGAAGGAAATAAAACTACAGTAAACGGTATTTCCTGCCGCACTTTTTCCCTTCAGGTCCTGGAGGAAAACGTGATCCGGCTTCTTTTTCCGGAGGTCCCCTTGATAGCTGTTCAAGAGGTGCTTTTGACGACAGCGCTGGCGGGGGGGAGCCTAAAAAAGTTAACGATACACCTCGAGCTGGCCGGATCCGGGAACAAATTCATCAAACGTAGTTGTATCATTGATTGACAGATTATAACTGCAGGGTTGAAATTGAAGCTGAACGCAAAAAAAGAAAGGATTTTTCAAGATCAAAAGGGAATAACATAACCAGGAAAAAAAGATCAATTGCTCCGTGAACGGATGAAACAGGACCGGCCATAGAATAAAATTGAGCAGAATTTACTCACCCGGCAGGGCAAGCCAATACCGTAGTATTTTGAACGGTTTATTTAAAGCAAACCTCTGCAGCTTTAAAAAAAATACATAAAACCGAGTTTTCCACAGAAGTCGGGTTAGACCTGTAAATTTTACCCGTTTATTATCGGTGGAGCATCCGTCCCTAAACGTTTCTCTTTCCCTTTTCCGGGCCGGTAATGCCGGTGCTCCGAAAGGAAAGATTGAACTTGCTGCATCACCCGCGCAGTCTTTCCGGGCGAATTTATTTAACGGTAAATCTGCTGGTCCTATTACTGGTAATCTTACTTGGTTATGAGAAATGTTATCGCCACTACGAACAAGAGTTAAATCATGTCTATCAAGATCTTGAATACACGGCTGCTGAAATGGACCGGGCTGTTTCGAGTCTATGGTTGCAGATACAGGTTTTGGAAAATGATCCCGGGCATCACTACGACGAAAAGATCTCCGCTTTAAACGCCATTCTCAAGCCGGTTTTGGAAGATCTGTCCCGTCGGAGTGAGGTTTCCCTCTGCTACTATTCCTACGCCCTTAAGAGTGACATTGCTGTTGTCCCCGCAAATGGCGTCTCCACCGTAGCAGAAAGTGTTGAAACGAATCCTGGGGCTGTTGAACTATGTTTGCAAGAAAATCGCCATGCTTCTGCACCGCCAACTTTTCCGGGGGGAAAACAGGTTTCTTACACCCTGCCGGTGCACCGTAAAGGACAACGCGTCGGCTTGATCAAGGCCACTGTTCTAAAGAGCTATTACGACCTTATTTTTACCGACGGAATGTTCCTTGACATCGGTCTGCTCTTGTTGATTCTGGCGGCCGGTATTTGTTGTGCCCTCTACATTTCGCGTACGATCCGGGCCGCGACCGCTTTATTGGGCGCTCATCTTGATTCCTTTCATGAGCACCCACCATGTCATGTTGTACCGACTACGATCATGGAAGAGATACCCGCAGAATTTATCCCGTTGTTCAAAAAATATTCCCAAATGGCAGGGCGCATCCAGGAGCTGGTCCGTGAACTGGCTTTGTCCGTACGCTTGTCCGCATTCGGTGAAACGATTGTAGTGATCGCCCATGAAATCAGAAACCCCCTGGCAATAATTAAAGCCGCAACCGAGATCGGGATGGTTACAACCGATCCGGAGCAACAGCAGCTGCTGTTTGGGCGAATCGATAACGCCGGCGATAATATCAATGCCCTGTTAAATCGCTACCTGGCTCTGGCCCGGGATCCTTTGAACGTCAACGAAGAAATCAATGTGCAGTTGGCCTTGGAAGAGGTGCTTTCCATGTTGCAACCCTTGTTCCGGAAAAAGGGGATCCGTCTCAAGAGCAGTTATCCGATCGACGCGCCATTAATCATCGGAGACCGCCTTGCCCTGAAACAGGCTTTGATGAACCTGATCGTCAACGCCGTGGAGGCGTCACCGGTGCAGGGATTGATTACTCTTGGCCTGTTCGTAAGCGATGTTGCCGTTGAACTGCGTCTTTCCGATTCGGGGCCGGGTATTCCCCATGAGATCCGGCACCAAATTTTCAATCGTTTTTTTACAACCAAAGGAGATCGGGGTGTCGGGATCGGTCTTGCCCTGGCCAGCAGCATCATCCGCAAGCATGGTGGGAAGATCTGGTTTGAATCGAAAGAAGATTACGGGACCACTTTTATCGTGCAACTACCGGCCGTTGACGAAAATATTTTTTCAAACCAAAAGGATATGGCCGTTGCAGAACGAATAGATTAATACAAGGCAGCCCGAAGAATCCGGTTGCCTGCGGTAGGACGGTAGAACGGTAGCTATGGAGAAAGCTTTCGGGCCGTTGCGGCCCGATTGTGCTTGTGTTCTACACTCCTCCTGGAGTGTTTTTTTATTGGTCGTGAGGCAACGTGATGGTTTTTAGAGATCACCGCAATAGCACTGCAACCAGAGACCGCCAACAAAGAGCAAGAGAAGTTAGATCGAGAAACAGGAGGAGGGCAAAAATGATCCGGATAATAAAATGGATGGCAGTTCTGTTGGCGACAGGGGTGTTCCTGGTGTTGGCTGCCGGTTGCGGCACGAATGGAGAAAAACCAACGGCGCAGTCCTACACCCTTTCTCTAGCCCACTTTTTCCCGCCGGCCCATCCGGCCGAAACAGAGTTAATCCGTTCCTGGGCTGAAGCAATCGCTGAAGCGACCGACGGGCGGGTGATGGTGGACAGTTATCCGGGTGAGCAGTTGTACAAGGCAGCAGACATCTATGAAGGGGTAGTGAACGGCGCGGCCGACATCGGCCTCTCCTGCTTTGCCTATACCCGCGGGCGTTTTCCGGTGCTGGAAGTGTTCGAGCTGCCGGGAATCATTTACCCCAATTCTCGGGTGGCAAGCATGACCGCATGGGAAGGAATCAAAGCGCTCAATCCGGCAGAGGTCCAGGACACCAAGCTGCTCATGGTCTTGGCTACCGGCCCGGGAGATCTTTTTACCACCACCCCGGTCAGTTGTCTCGAAGATTTGCAGGGGTTAAAAATCCGTGCTACCGGCTTAAGTGCTGAAACCTTGCGTATTCTGGGAGCGGTTCCCGATGCCATGCCCCAATCCGATGCCTATGAAGCCTTGCAACGCGGTCTGGTGCAGGGGAACCTATCTCCGGTGGAGGTACTGCAGGGATGGCGCCATGCCGAGGTGACCCAGTATTTAACCGAAACGCCGTTCATTTATAACACTCTATTCTTTGTCACCATGAATCGGGATAAATGGGATTCGTTTCCCGCCGACATTCAGGAGACGATTGATACGGTCACCGAAAAAATATTCACGGAAGTGGCGATCGGCCTCTGGGATAAACAGAACCAGGATGCCTTGCAATGGGCTTTGGAAGAACAGGAGATGCAACTGATCCAGCTCACCGAGGAGGAAACGGCACGTTGGATCGAGCTGATTAAACCGATTCAGGAAGACTTCGTCGCCAAAATGGACGCGCAGGGCCAGGATGGCCGCCTTATTCTAGAAACGGTGCAAACGCTGGCCGAAGAATACGCGCACCTTTACCGGTAGCATAAAGAATTGGGGAGAAGGGTATGAAAATAATGACAACCGTCATCAACCGGATCGGAGAGTTCTTCGATCGCCTGGCCGGGTTGATCCTGGTGCTGGTAATGCTGCTGGCGGTTACCAATATCCTGCTGCGGGCACTCATTAACCGCCCCATCCTGGGAACGTATGAGTTTGTCGGCTATTTAACCGCCACGGCAATCGGGCTTTCCCTGGCCGGTTGTGCTTCTCAGGGAGGTCATATTGCCGTAGGAGTACTGGTAGACCGTCTACCGCCCCGGATGCAGAAACTGATCGAGTTGCTCCTCAATCTACCGGTCCTGGGGTTTTTAAGCCTGGCGGCGTACCAGCTCTTCCGCCATGCCGGGCGCATTGCTCTCAACGGTGAAGTTGCACCGACCACCGAATTGCCGTTTTATCCTTTCGTCTATCTGGTAGCGGCGGGTTTCCTTGCTCTGGTCTTGGTTGTCGCAGGCCGCACGATCGCCCTGCTGGGACGGGAATGGCAATCATGAGTCCTCTTGGAGCCGGTCTGGCCGGCATACTATTTTTTTTGTTGCTGTTGCTGTTGCGGGTGCCGATTGCACTGGCCATGGGGCTGATCGGTTTTGCGGGCATAAGCATTCTTTTGACTCCGGGCGCCGCGGCCAGCCTGGTTGCCACGGAAATTTTTTCTACTTTTTCTTCGTATTCCTTGAGTGTGATCCCGATGTTCATCTGGATGGGTTTCCTGGCTTACCATTCCGGGATGGGGGGACGGATCTATCACCTGGCCTACCGCCTGATCGGTCACCTCCCCGGTGGGTTAGCCATCGCCACTCAGGCTACATGCGCCCTTTTCGGGGCGGTCTGCGGTTCCAACACCGCCACCGCCGCCACCATCGGCACGATCGCCCTGCCGGAAATGCGGCGTTATCGCTATGATGACTCCCTGGCCACAGCCTGCGTTGCCGCCGGGGGGGCGCTTGGTGTATTGATTCCCCCCAGTGTGATCTTTATTGTCTACGGCATCGCTACCGAACAATCGATCGGGAAGCTTTTTTTGGCCGGAATCATCCCCGGGTTGTTACTGATGCTTTTTTACATGGCTACTATTTATGTGCAGGTTTGCCGACATCACGAACTTGCACCCCCCGGTCCCCGCTCAACCTGGAAAGAGAGAGCCTGCGCCATGCGGGGCCTGCTGGAGGTCCTGGCCGTTTTTATGCTTTCCCTCGGCGGCCTTTTCGCCGGGAAGTTTACCCCGACCGAAGCCGGCGCGGTGGGGGCAGCCGGCGTGCTGTTGGTATCCCTGCTACAAGGCCGTCTTTCGATGGAATCATTTCTGAAATCGCTCCGTGATACCACCCGTACCACGGCCATGATCATGCTTCTGGTGGCCGGGGCGATCATTTTCGGCCGGTTCATGGCCTTGAGCCGCCTCCCTTTTACTTTGGCCGGCTGGGCTGCCGTTCTGGAGCTGCCCCCGTTTCTAGTCATGGCGGTGATTTTGCTGATTTACATGTTACTCGGTTGTTTTATCGACGCTTTGGCTTTGATTCTGCTCACGATCCCCATCTTTTTCCCGGTTGCGGTCGAGGTGCTTGGCTACGACCCGATCTGGTTCGGGGTGATTACGGTGATGGTGGTGGCCGGGGGGGTGATCACCCCTCCGGTGGGAATGAATGTCTTTATCATCAAAGGGGTGGCCCCGGAAATCCCGCTGGAGACGATCTTCCGCGGGGTCTGGCCTTTTGTCGCCGCCCTTTGTCTGTGTATCGCCGTTTTGATCGCCTTCCCCTCCGCCGCCACTTTTTTACCCACCTTTTTCGGCCGGTAAGTTGCCCAATAAAAACAATCGAATTGAAGCAGAGGGGAGCGGTTTCAGTTTGATTGGAAAGGACAGATAATTGCCTCCTGTTTTTTCGATTTGAAAAATAGCGGGACTATGATAAATTAAAGGAGGGCGGGCAGAAACAGAAAAAGCAATAAAGGGGTTGAACTGTGAATAAAACCATGCTCGGTATGGCCGTAGTGACCTTCGGATTGATGATCATTGCTTTTATCCAGGGAGGTTTCGTACTGGTCGGCCGGGGACTTATCGCTGGTGGTCAAACATTTTTCAATGTAATTCCCCTGATCATGATTGCTTTTCTGCTAGCCGGTTCGGTTTCAACCTTGATTTCAAAGGAAATGGTCACCAAGTGGTTGGGGGAGGGGGCAGGTTGGAAAGGGCCGTTGCTGGGGACCCTTATGGGCGCCATGGTTCCCGGGGGACCTTTCTTTTTCTACCCGTTGATGGCAACGCTGATCGTTTCCGGAGCAAATGTCGGCACCATGATCAGCTTTGTCGCGGCCAAAACCCTGTGGTATATCGGGCGTATTCCCATTGAGATTGCTTTCGTCGGAGTACGCATAACCGCCATCCGGGTTTTAATTACCTTTGCCATACCGGTGCTGGCCGGTGCGGCGGTAAACATATTCTTGCCTGGTTACGCCGAAAAAATCAGAATCGAAGTGGAACAGCTACAGGTGCGGGGCAAGAAAACACTGCAAGGCGGTGAACGAGTTGACTAATGCCCTGATCGTCCTTTCTTTAATGGCTGCAATATTTTTGTTTCTTGCTTACCGGCAGGGCAAACTGGGTGAAGGCTTAAAGGAATCACGAAAATTATTTCTGGCCGTTTTGCCGCTCCTGTTATGTGCTTTTTTATTGGTCGGGTTCATGAATATACTTATTCCGGAAAAAGCCTTGCAAACCTGGCTTGGAGCAGAATCCGGTTGGAAAGGTTTGGTGATCGGCCCCGCTATCGGTGCCCTTGTTCAAGGCGGGCCTTATGCATTTTTCCCCTTGTTTGATGCTGTTTTTCGCACAAGTGTTTCTACCGGGACCGCGATTGCCATGATCACCGCCTGGGGCATGATCAATGTCGGGCATCTGCCTTACGAGTTTACTTTTTTGGGGTCCCGCTTTGTGATCCTGAAGTATGCGATCTACCTGACGATCCCCTCCCTGGCCGGACTGCTGGCAAACATCCTGTTCGGTTAAGTAAAAAATAAACGCGGAGGAACCGGCTGTTCAAAAAGTGTGATCCACGTCATGGCGAGAAAGGGTGATCCCTTTGACGAAAGCGTTGCTGGTGATCGATATGTTGCGGGATTTCATGGAGGGGGGCGGCGCTCTTTATATCGGGGATGCGGGAAAGCTGGTGCAGAATGTGGCCGCCAGGCTCGAAGAACAGCGCTCAAGCGGGGGTCCGGTTTTGTACATCATGGACCGGCACTTGACCGGCGATGCCGAATTTGAGATGTTTCCACCGCATTGCCTGGTTGGAGAGCGGGGTAGTGAAGTAATCGAAGCCCTGAAGCCGATGGCGGGGGAGTATCTGATTCCGAAACGACGCTACAGTGCTTTTTTCGGAACCGATCTTGATCTGACCTTAAGAGAGTTGGGCGTGACGGAGTTGGAACTGGTCGGTGTTTGTACCCATATCTGCGTTCTTTATACGGCGGCCGATGCGCGCATGCTCACTTACAAGGTTACCCTGCACCGGAGTTGCGTCGCTTCATTTGACCCGGAAGCACACGCTTTTGCGTTGCGGGAGATGGAGCGGACCCTGGGGGTAACCGTCCTTCCCTAACCGAAGGTCGACGGTTTTCGGTAAGACCAAACAAAAACCTTCCGCTGCGGCAATTTCGATCAGCGGATGTTCAATACGGTTGGCAGGGGAGACAGGACTCGAACCTGCAACCCCCGGTTTTGGAGACCGGTGCTCTGCCAGTTGAGCTACTCCCCTAACTACCACTATTGTAAACCAGTACTCAAGATTTTGTCAAACCATGCACCAGACGTGACCAGACGTGATAGAGCTTATGGGGTGGTGATCCAGGTTGTGGGTTAGTGTAAAGTTATTGTAGGTTTATGGAGGGGATTTCCTTTAGGGGATAGA
>CAYQQK010000024.1:0-22738 GCA_964420065.1 uncultured Syntrophomonadaceae bacterium
CCCCTCCCCCTCCCCCGCAAGGGGGGAGGGGACGGTTAAGCATCACATTTTACCGACCCCGCCAGGTTATCCCCTCTCCCCCCCGAAGGGGTGGGAGAGGGCCAGGGTGAGGGGGGGAAGTGACTACACATTGCACCATGGTAAACTATAACCGCGCAGGTCCCCCCCACCCCTCCCCCTCCCCCGCAAGGGGGGAGGGGACGGTTAAGCATCACATTTTACCGACCCCGCCAGGTTATCCCCTCTCCCCCCCGAAGGGGTGGGAGAGGGCCAGGGTGAGGGGGGGAAGTGACTACACATTGCACCATGGTAAACTATAACCGCGCAGGTCCCCCCCACCCCTCCCCCTCCCCCGCAAGGGGGGAGGGGACGGTTAAGCATCACATTTTACCGTCCCCGTGCGTTCCGTCCCCCCTTGAAAAAAGGCCCCCCGGTAAAACCGGGAGGCCGGAAAGTGCACTCTGTTTTAGATTTTGTTACTTTTTGACCTGTGCGGTTAGACTAACACCAGGTTTCAATGTATTGTTTGCTGCATCCTCTGCATCTGCAGTTTCCTTTACGGTCACTTTGACTGTACTGTTCCAGGACAGACCTTCAATAAAAGTAATTTTTACCGTATACGCGAAACCGTTGCTGGCATCTACCGCCGTGACAGCTTGATTTGTTAAATCACTCGACTGAACAATTGTGCTGCCGAATTTGATTTCGTAATTGTCTAATACGTTGTGGTTTTCTGTAACGGGTTCATTGAAGGTAAGATAGATGGTTTTTGCAGTAGCGTCTTTCTCAGCCTTGTTCAGCACCGGCCGGGTGTTATCCAGGAACCCGCCCATGGTCAGGTAGGTTTCGTTGATGGAGAGGCCGTAAACGCTCCTGATGCTGCCTGTGGCAGTGATCGTCCCCGTGCCGGTGAACTTGACCGTGTCGGTGGAGGTGAGGTCGATCACAACCGTCTGCTGGTCAGAGGCGGCCTGGAAGTAGAGGAAGGCGTCCGAACCCAAGGCCGAGCCGTCCAGACGGTAGTTGCTTTTATTCAATGCGGAGGCCTTCTCCATCGGCACATTAAAAGTAATTGTAAATACGTTATCTGTACTACAAGAACTATCACTTATCTTGGGATTGTTGGCCGGGGCGCCCACGTTGACCTTATAGTTGATCAGTTTGTTTTTGTTCACTCCACCTATGGTTGTATTACCTGTGAATTCTTGGCTGTAAGTCCTACCGTCCTGGAGTATCCCGCCGGGTATCGATATGGTGTGGGTGTTGGCCAGAAAGCGGCCCTTGTCTGTTTGTTTTGCTATGGTAATGGTACTGATATTGTTGACTGCATCATCTTCCAGCACCGTAGTTTTGAGATCAACTACTTCTTCCCCGTTCTGGTCATAGATCTTAATTTGATTGACAGACCCTACCATATCAACCAGCTCATTCAAATAAAGGGTGATGGTTTTGCTATCCGTGCTTACGGTATGTGTGGTGACATACGGCCCAGTGGTATCCTTCTTCAAGGTAACGGTACGCTTTAGATTTGCTTCGGTTCCAGTTTTACCCAAAACGTCTTTCAACCCGATAAGTTTGATTTCGATACTTTCGGAAGTAGTGGTGGCAAAGAGTTGATAAGTATCGAGATCGTACGTAACATCGAGCAGGTAAACCTTGCCGGTGCTATCATCCGGATCCCTACCAAATGCTGCTTGATTAAGGTTTTTAGTAATACTGCCGCCTGCTTTGCGTGTGTACGTAACGGTGGCACTACTAATATCTGAATCCAGGGTGCGGTCGAACACAACCCGCACGGTGTCCTGATCGACGGCGGAAATGGAACTAATCTTAGGGCCCTTATCGTCGGTATACGGCTTGATTTTCTTCACGTAGGGGACCATCTCTTTGCCATAAAGGTCCTTTGCCCCGGTGATAGTAATTTCATATTCTTGGCCCTTGCCCCATGTTACCCCCTCAACAGTGAATTTCTTCCGGTCGGAATCAACCCATCCAACTTTGCCATCACCGACATATACACCGTCGATCTTAACGATTGGGGCAGGGGTATCCGCCATAAACTCGTTCATCGTTACCTCCAGCTTGTTCGTACCAGAGGTAATAATAGATTCCACGGTCGGCCGAGTGTTGTCAACTGCTATGAATGCACGGATATCATAAGGCTCATCAATATAACGCCCGCCAGTGGAATAGACGTTCTTTGCTTTCATACGATAGGGCTTATCCTTAACCAATGGATCTTGAATAGTTAACAGAACGGACCGTCCGTCGGACTGTAGCTTGGCAGATTCAACTGAAGTATGATCTACATCATTGTTGGGTTTCCAGACATTATAGTTCCCCGTATCTTCTGCCGAGGTTTTGGTCACGGCCTGGTTGAAAACAACCTTGATCTCACGCAGGCTGACACACTCGGCCGAGGAAAGCCCAAGTACGCTCGCCGGCGGGCCGGTAGCGGTGGTGCCGGTGGACCAGGTGACACTGGAGCTGCTGATGGTGCCGCCGGTGTCACGGACCGAGTCAACGGCGAGGTAGTAGGTGGTGTTGGTGTCCAGGGCCGAGGTCGGGTAAACGGTGATCACCCGCTTGCCGGAATCGATCGAGGCGGTAAAGGAGACACTCGTGCCGGAAGATCCGCCCCTGCGGAAGGTGATCAGCGAATCGACGTTGGAATCGGTGATCGCCGTGCCGCTGGTGTTGCTGATCGCCCGGGGGAAGCTGATCGTGGGCTGAACCGAGGTCGAAACGTTGGTCGCGTCCTGAGCGGGGTTGAAGACCGCCGTGCCGGAAACAAGCGCCCGGGCCCGATCGCGGACCGTGTCGGAGACGGCGGCGATTCCGCCGATGACGAATATTTCGGAGGAGCTGGTAACCCGGCTGTCAAGGTAGTTGTTGACCTCGGTGCGAATGCTGTTCTGTTCGACGTAAAGGATCGGATAGCCGAGAACGGTGGCCCCGATGGCGTCGGCCAGGTTGTCGTCCGCGCCGCGCACCAGGCAGAAGTTGCCGACATAGGGGAATTGGTCTTTGGCAAACTCAACGCTGGTTTCGTAACGGGTGCTGCCCCAGAGGCGCCTGACGCTGCTGACACCGGAGAGCTTGCCCAGGGCGGTGGCGACCGAGTTGCTAACCACATCGGTGCCGCCGACGATGATTATCTTGTTGATGCCGCGATTGGCGATGGCCTGTTTCGTGACATCGGGGATGGAATCTTTGTAGACCTGCAGGATCGGCATACGGTCACGGAAAGCGGCCGGCCCGGCGACAAGGGAATCGGCCGAGGCGAAGCCGTTCACGATAAAGGCGGTCCTGGAAAGGGTGGCATATTTGGCCGCTTCGGCGGCAACCAGGGCGGCGGTGGCAAAACGATCGGCCCCGCCGAGGCGGGTGACGTAAGAGCTGCCGACCAGGTCTTTCAGCGCATTCTCGACCGCGGTCGAGACAGCGACGGTGCCGCCCAAAATGATCACCCTCGGTTTGCCCAGGGCAGTCAAGCGCGAACTGATCGAATCGGGGAGCGTGTTCGAGCGCACCAGCAAAACCGGCGCGTTCAGCGCTCCGGAGAGGACGCTGGCGGCGAGACCGTCGGCGTAGGCGTCGCCCCGGGTGATGATGGCGTAGGAAGATGTCGTGAATTTTTTGTCGGCGATCTTGGCCGAGGTTTCATAACGGTCGTCACCGGCCAGCCTTTCGACATCACCGGAGGCGGCATGGACAGGGTTGTCTCCCCCCGGTGTTAACCCGGCGAACAGGCTCAGGGCCAGGGCCAGGCAGACGAAAAGGGAGAGGGCTTTCCTGAGCTGATTTTTTTTGAACACAAGATTCAACTCCTTTATGCATAAATAAGGGAATATGATCAAACCCGCGCGTTAATGCGGTATGAAGTACGGGTTGTCTTTAAATCCCCCTCCCCGTCTTCCGGCGACCCGCACGCCGGATATGTTTAATCGGAAGCACGCTTTGATCAGACCCGGATGGGCCGGCAAAACAATCTCCAAAATAGACCGCCAGCCCGTATGGATAGTTCCACCTGTGAATGAAATTTTTTCTCCCTGCCGTAAACTGTTGTTGTGATCTAGTGACAAGCAACCCCGGTGATACCCTTGACGCGTTGTTTTTCCTCCCCCCCTTCTCCTATTACTATAATCGGCGCAACGGGAAAAATAGTTTTGGCGGGTATTGGCTCATTTGTTTGTTTGTACCATAGTAATATTCGCCAGAACAATTTGTTTTCCTTTTTGAATTGTAAAGATCCCCGCAAGGGGTTAGGGAGGAGAGCCCCCCTCCCTGACCCTCCCCCGCAAGGGGGGGAGGGAGGGGAAGACAACGGTAAGGCGCGTGCCGATTCCGGGGCGGCTCAAGACTTCAACATGACCGCCGTGCCGTTCCACAATCCAGCGGGCGATGGAGAGGCCGAGACCGGCGCCGCCGGTTTTCCTGGCTCGGGATTCGTCTGAACGGTAAAACCGCTCAAAGATGTTCGGCAGCTCCGGGGCGGCAATCCCGATCCCCTGATCCTGGACGCTGATGCGCACGGCGCCCTCGGCGGGCTGAACGCGGATCACAATTATTTCTCCGGCGGGGCTGTATTTGATGCTGTTGTCGATCAGAATACGGACTACCTGTTTAAAAAGCTGCTTGTCGGCTCCGATCAAAGCCGGCCGAGCCAAACCAAGTTCAAAGTTTTGGAGGGGGTTGATCATTTTCGCTTCCGCAACCGCTTCCTCGACCAGATCAGAGGCGTCGAAATCTTCTCGATGCAACTGCAGGGTGTCGTTGTCCCCCCGGGCCAGGAAGAGCAACTGTTCCACCAACGCTTTCATCCCCTCCGTCTCGCTTTTGATGGCATCGATCGATTCTTGCAGGGTTTTCTCGTCTTTTTTGCCCCAGCGATCAAGAAGGTTGGTATAGCCCTGGATCACCGCGATCGGGGTGCGCAGTTCGTGGGAGGCATCGGAAACAAAGCGCAACTGGGACTGGTAGGCGGCACCGATCCGGTTCAACATCCCGTTGATGGCCGCGGCAAGCTCCCGGAGTTCGGTCTGAGATTCGTCAACCGGGAGACGCCGGTCGAGCCGGCTGGCGTCGATGTCGCCAATCGCCCCGGCCAGGTCCCGAAGCTGCGTTTCGTCGCCGGCGCCGCGATCGCGGAGGGCGTCATTGAGCTGCCGGGCTTTCCGCGCCATCTCCGAGAGAGGTTTCAGGGTCCGTTTGATCGCCCGCGAACCCTTCCGGAAATGCCGGATCAAGAGCAAGAATTCGATGCCGAGCAGGACAAGCGCCAGGCGAAAAAGCAGTTTCAAATCGGCGCCCAGGCTGTAGACGAGGCGGTAGGAGCCGCCCGTGGCGGGAAAAGAGAAATTGTAGGTGGTCAGCCAAATTTTGTCCCTGAAGCGCAGCCCCTTCCGCTCCGGCGGGATCACCAGGCTCCGCTTCACCCCTTCCGCCAGGCCGAGGTGTTTTTGCAGCGGCGCCGGCAAGGAAAAGCCTTCCGGCGGCCGGGCGGCGGCCGAGAGCCGGTAATTGCGATCGGCCCGGTTGAGCAGTTCCAGGTTTTCCGGCGTGCTCTCCACGGCGGCGATGAGGTCCTGGGCCCGCAGTTCGGCCCGCCCCAGGATCACGAATAGGCTGAGCAACAGCAGGCAAAGGTTCAGCGAGATCAGGCCGGAGATCAGCCGACCGGTCAGGTGCAGGTTCAGCTTCAGGACCAGGGAGGAGCGGATCTGCTCGCTGCCGCCGGCGCCTGCGCTTTTACTCATCTTTGATCACATACCCCACCCCGCGGACGGTATGGATCAATTTCAGGCCGAAAGGCTCTTCGATCTTGACGCGCAGGTAGCGGATATAGACGTCGACGGCGTTGGTATCGCCGGTAAAACTGTAGCCCCAGATGCGCTCAAGGATCGTTTCCCGGTCGAGGACGATGTTTTTGTTCTGAAGCAAAAACTGCAGCAGGTCAAATTCCCGTTTTGTGAGCTCGACCGGGCTGCCCCCGACCCGCGCTTCCCGTTTGAGCGGGTCCAGTTGAAGCGCCCCGGCCGCAAGCGGCGGCGCCGTTTCTTCCTCCGGGCCGCCCTTTTTGCGCAGGGCGGCCCGGACCCGCGCCAGCAGCTCTTCGATGGCAAAAGGCTTGGTCATGTAGTCGTCGGCGCCCGTATCGAGCCCGGCCACCTTGTCCACAACCGCGTCCCGGGCGGTGAGCAGGATCACCGGCACCGGGGAGAATCGCCGGATCCTTCTTAAAACCTCGATCCCGTTCAAACCGGGCAGCATGACGTCGAGCAGGATCAGATCGAAACGGCCGGTTCCGGCGAGTTCCAGCCCGCAGCGGCCCTCGAAGGCCTTTTCAACCCGGTAGCCCTCAAATTGCAGCTCCAGCTCGACGAAACGGGCAATTTTTTCTTCATCCTCAATGATCAGTATCGTCCCCGGGGACATTTCCATGGCCCTTGACTTCCTTTTTGAGGTCATTCGCGGCCCTGGCAACCGTGTCCAGGGCGCGGTTGACATTTTCCCGTCCCAGATCGGGACCGGCAAAGCGGTAGCGGTAGCCGAAGAAAAGGCCGAGGATGATCAGCGGGAGCACAATCCAGAAAGCGAAGAGCAGAAGAACCGCCAGGACGGTCACCGGGACGGTCATGATCCGGACTCCGTCCTTTTTGACGACAAAGCTGTTGCGGTTGCCCCGGTCAATGAGCCGGCCGCACCAGCGTAGAAAACGGCCGGCCAGTTCGGCGAAAGTGACGCTTCCGTCTCTGCCGACCGACTCCTCCCACCCCGGCCGGGAACGCTTCGTTTCCCGGTCCTGTTCCCTCCGGGAGTGCCCCTGCGAGCTGTAGAAACCCCCGTTCCCGGGCGGCGCGATCTTTTTGTCCTTTTCCAGTTTGATGATCGCTTCCAGGATGTCTCCGTTCGTACTCGCCAACGCTTCCCTGGCTTCATGATAGGAGACGTTGGCTTTTTCTCGCAATTTTTCCACCTGTTCCAGCGTAACCACAATGCAACCTCCTTGCGCCTCATTGTGGTTTCAGTATAACGGCGGTTGACTGGAGAGGCATTGCCGCAAGATTAAAATCTCATTAGAAAGGATCGGGGGAGGGGGGGGAAGTGACTGCAATGCACAAGGGGAAAATGTGACCGTACACGATACCCCCCACCCCACCCCCTCCCCCGCAAGGGGGGAGGGGATAACGTTAAGCGTCCCCCGGTTCGTCTTCAAGTTTGGCTTTGACGGACGCTATTTTTTGAGCGATCGAGCACGGCTTATCCCGCCGGTCGTCGATTCGAATGCTGGTGCTGACCCGCCCGGCGCCACGGGTGAAAGGCACTTCGTGCAACCGCCGTACCACCGCCAGGATCCGATCCAGATCGCCTTCGATGATCGTGCCCATGGCGGTCAGTTCGTAATGCAGTCCGGCCCCGTGCCGCTGCAGCTCTTGCCGGCAGGCGGCGACAGCGCCGCTGAGGCTGGTGCTTCCCGTCCCGAGCGGGATCACGGTTACTTCAACCACAGCCATTGTCAAAGGCCTCCTTCTTCAAGGGGACGGTTCTTGCGGTGAAACAATAGATCTTGATCAATCAAATGTTGAGAGGAAACTGTGACCGCACACGATACCCCCCACCCTGACCCTCCCCCGCAAGGGGGGAGGGGATTCATTTAAACCATCCGCGAGGAACCGTCCCCGCCGCGCACGAACCGTTCCCCTCCTCCTCCGTTTCCCCGGGGCGGAAGCCGGGCAGAACCCTTTGCAACAGCGCTTCGACTTCCTCGGGGCCGGCGCTCCACCCGGGGACGCCGGCGGCGGCCAGGAGGTGATCCAGGGCCGCCGGATCGAGGGGGTCGGGCCGGGCCACAAAAATACGCTGGTGCAGGGTCGCCGTCACCCCCTCCTGATCGGTCAAGATTTCTTCGTAGAGTTTTTCCCCGGGCCGGATGCCGGTATAAATGATCCGGATATCCCGCCCCGGTTCAAAGCCGGCCAGGCGGATCATGCGCCGGGCCAGGTCGTCAATTTTGGTCGGTTCGCCCATATCGAGCACGAACATTTCACCGCCCCGGGCCAGGGCGCCGGCCTGGATCACCAGTTGCACCGCCTCGGCGATGGTCATGAAGAAGCGGGTCATCTCCGGGTGGGTGACGGTGACCGGCCCGCCGCGGTCGATCTGTTGCTTGAACAGGGGCACCACGCTGCCCCGGCTGTCCAGGACGTTGCCGAAACGGACGGCGGCGAAGGCAGTTTCGCCGTTCGCCTCTCCCTGGAACCGCTGCACGATCATTTCCGCAACCCGTTTGGTCGCGCCCATGATGCTGGAGGGGTTGACCGCCTTGTCGGTGGAAACGAGGATGAAGGTTTCGACCCCGTGACGCCGCGATACGGCGGCGAGGCGCCAGGTGCCGAGGATATTGTTTTTGACCGCTTCGGCCGGATTGTCCTCCATCAGGGGAACATGCTTGTGGGCCGCGGCATGGAAAACCACGCCGGGACAAAACTTCCTGAAGACGGCGTCCATGGCCTGTTCATCCTTGATGTCGGCGATGACCGGCCGGATCTCCAGGCCGCTGTAGTAATCCTGCAGTTCCCGGTGGATCTCGTAAATGCTGTTTTCACCGTGGCCCAGGAGCACGAGGCGCTTCGGGGCAAACTGGAGTATCTGCCGGCACAGCTCCGAGCCGATCGATCCCCCCGCTCCGCTGACGAGGACGGTGCGCCCCTCGAGGTAGTCGGCGATGGAACCCAGGTTCACCTTGACCGGCTCGCGGCCGAGCAGGTCTTCGACCTGAACCCGGCGGATCCGGCTCACGGCGAAGTCGCCGGTGACCTGATCGTAGAGGCCGGGCAGGATCTGGAGTTGGACCGAGGCGGTGTAACAGATATCGACAATTTCGCGGATCACCCGCCCCGGCGCCGACGGGATGGCAATGATGATCTCTTTGACGCCGTATTGCTCCACCAGTCGGGGGATGGCACTGCGGTCCCCGAGCACCGGCAACCCGCAGAGCTTCAGTTTTTGTTTGGCCGGATCGTCGTCCACGAAACCGATGACCACGTTGCGGTGGCCGTTCTGGTTGTGCTGCCGCTTGATCTCCCGCGCCACGAGAACGCCCGTGTCTCCCGCGCCGGCAATCAGGACCGGTTTTCCGCCCGGCAGGGGCAGGGAAAAGGGAAAGAGGTCGCGGAAAAGACGGAGGCTGAGCCGCGACGCGCCGACAAACAGGAAGATCAGCACCGAGGAGAGGGCAAAGACGGTCCGGGGCAGCAGGAAGTCGTCGCCGCTTTGCATGAGGATGTAGGCAGAGGCGATATGGACGAGGGTGCTCAGAACGACGGCAGCGCCGATGGTAAAAAGGTCGTTCAAGCCGGCATACTGCCAGAGCCGGTGATAAAGCCCGCAGAAAAAGAAGACAGCCAGACAGACCAGGGAGAAAACCGGAGCGAGCATGCGGTAGGAACGAAGATACTGGTGCGGAATCGCGCCGTCAAAACGAAACCAGAGCGCCAGCAGCAGGGCCGCGTTGACCAGGACGGCATCCACGGCCAGCAAGGCCAGCGTACGCCCGAGGTAGCCGCCGGTTTCTCGGCCGGAAACGGTTTTGATCATTTTACCCAGGTCCACCGCAGTATCAGATCTCCTTTATTCCCGGGAACGGTCCGGGTTGCCGAAAAACAATTTCACTTTCATTTTGGACAGACAAATAACCGGGAAACACTTCTTGACCGGGGCGGCGCTCTCCTGCCGCAAACGCGGCCCCGATCCGTCATTTCCCGGGAAATAACCGGTTACGGTAGCTATTTTAAACTATTTTGTCGCTTTCCGAGAAAGCCGCGGCGATGTAGGCCGGCAGGTAGAACGTCCCGCCCGAAACATGCCCCCCCAGCAGCTCCGCCATGTGCCGGTCAATCTGCAGTTCGTTCAAGGTGAGGACGGCGCTGTCGGGGCTGCCGGCAACGGTCGCCCCGGTTACGGGAACGAGGGCCGTTTCACCGGAAATCCGGGCGATCAGCCCGGCCCAGAGGTAGGGCAGCATCTGGCGCTGGTATGCACTGAAGTGATCGTAGGGCACGTACTGGGCGAACTGTTCGACGCCGTCCTGCTGCCCGGAAAGAACCAGGTGGTAGAGCTGCTGGGCCATCAGGGGCGACAGCACTTCCTGAACCGTGTCCGCCAGATCGGAAAAATCCCGGAGGGCCGCATAGACCGAAGCTTCCGCGCCCGGCGGTTCCCCGGTTTCCGCCGCTTCTCCCTCCGGTCCGGTCCGGCCCTGGGCCTGCGCGGGGGTCAGCCCGTCGTATTTGACCAATTCCGTGGTCATGACCCGTTCCAGGAGCGGGTCGTCGGCAAAATAACGGTACATCCCCTGGTGATAGGGCTGGTGCCCGGTGCTGTCGGAACTGATATAGCCGGAACCGGCCTGGGGCACCCCCGGCAGGAGAATGCCCCTGTCCCCCAGGTTGTTCGGGGTGATCAGGGGGGCCTTGCCGCCGGTCGTGGCGATATCGACAAAGCGGTAATGCCGGTCGTTGAAGAGATGCCCTTTACGGGTCAGTTCGTCCTGCAGTTTCTGAAAGTCGGCCGGGGCGCCGTAGATTGGAGTGCGGTTGTCAAAGCCCCCGGTGTAGGGGTGCGGATCGAGATGCCCGTAAAGCTTGTACATGGTTTCCATGATCTCCGGAGCGGTGTAACGGTGCGCCGGCAGCTCCGCCCATTCGTCCAGCGATTGCGGCGGCCCGGATTCCCGGGAAGACGCCGTTGAAGCGGTCGCCGGGGGATGCGCTTCAGCCCCGGCCGGTGCGCCCGTTGCCGCCGCCTTCCGGGCCAGGAGCAGTATTTCATTAAAACCGGGCTCGTAGCCGCCAGTTGATCCGACCGCCCTGCTGACGTCCTCCCGGGCCAGGTTACTTCGCGCCAGAGCCGCGTTCAGTTCGGGGTAAGAGGCCAAAGCATTGTCAATGGTCATCAAAACAGCTCCTTTCCCATATAATACCACCCAATCATACCCGTAATTGTGGCAATTGTCAACCATTTTCAACTCCGTTCGATTAACGCAACAGGCAAAATAGGGTGGATAGAATTGTTTTCAGGTCGGCCCAGAGCGTGGCCCGGCTGGCATAGTCGAGGTTGAGGCATATTTTGGCCGGCATGACCTCCTCGACGTAGGTGCGCTCCGGATCGGGGGAAGAAGCGAGCAGTTCGCTTTCCCGCCGGTAGCGGATCGAGGCGGGGTCGGTAATACCGGGATAAAGATCCAGCACCGCCCGCTGCGCGGGTGAATAGAGGGCCACGTAGCGGGGCACTTCGGGGCGCGGTCCGACAAGGGACATTTCGCCCACAAGCACGTTGAACAATTGCGGCAGTTCGTCGATCTTCGTTTTTCGCAGCCAACGGCCGGGGCGGGTGATGCGCGGGTCTTCCCCGATGGTGAGGAGGCTGCCCTTCTCTCCTTCCGGGGGCACGGACATGGTTCGAAACTTTTTCAAATAAAACGGTCTGCCCCGGTAACCGGCCCGTTCCTGGTGGAAGAAGACCGGTCCCCCGTCCCCGATTTTGATCACAAGGGCGGTGACGGCGAGGAGGGGAAAAAGGAGGATCAAGGCCGGTACAGTGAATATGAGATCAAAGATGCGTTTTGGCAGCGCTAGGCCGCGCGGCGGCATGGCCCGCCCTCCTTTCGGGTATCTAGGGGGACGGTTCTCGCGGTTGATCCGTCCCCGCCAAGCGGCACCCTCACCCCCCGCAGGGGTGGGGGAGGGGAAACCGTCAAGCATCCCCGTCGATCGATACCCCCCACCCCTCCCCCTCCCCCTCCCCCGCAAGGGGGGAGGGGAATAACGTCAGCCATCCACCGCCGCAAGGGGGGAGAGGAAACCGTCAAGCGTTCTCGGATCAAAACCCCAGTTCTTCTCCAACCAGTAAAACATGGATCTCGGAAAAAGTTGGGCGGCAGTGCAATATGGTCGTCGCGTTGCATATCCGGCCCGGCCCCTTGCAATCGGCACAACTGCCGGCCTTCACGCAAGGGTTGTTCCTTTTGATCCTTTTGTTGTTCAAGGGAGCCGCGATTTTTTTGATCCGTTCTTCGGCTTTTACAATATCCGGCACAATTTTGTTTGTTCCCGCAACAACAATCACTTTTTTGGGACCAAAGATCATTGCCGCAACCCTGTTGCCAACGCCATCGGTATTGACCAACCGACCATCCCGGGTAACGGCGTTGGTTCCGGTCAGAAATAGATCACAGGTTAACTGTTTGCGCCTGATGATCTGTTTTTCATCGGGAGTTTGTCCCGGCAGGTTATGATTGTAAACGGTATTGCCGCGTCTTTCAAGCTCCTGCATCACTCCCAGTTGTTCCAGTGTCCGGGACCCGCCTATACCTACCGTTGCAGCCGGTGGAATCATTGTCAGCAGGTGTTCCAAAGCATCCTGGGCTGTTTCAAAATAGGCGGCCTCGAATCTGTTTTCTTTCAGCGCTTTCACTGTCTCGAGCCCGATTGTTTTGTTTTGTAAACTCATAGGCATTCATTCCTTTCCGGGGTCAAGGGGACGGTTCTTCGGTTGATCTATTAAATCTCCAATGCGGCGAAATGTTGGGGTTGCTCATATCAACTGCTTTTGGTCTATTTTAACCAACCGTAAGAACCGTCCCCGCCAAGTTGCCCCCTCTCCCCCCCGCAGGGGGGGAGGAAATAACGTTAAACATCCCCGTCGATCGTACCCCCCACCCCTCCCCCTCCCCCGCAAGGGGGGAGGGACATAACGTCAAGCATCCGCTGGTTCGTCTTCGAGTTTGGTTTCGACCGCCGCTATTTTTTGAGCGATGGAGCCCGGCTTGTCCCGCCGGTCGTCGATCCGGATGCTGGTGCTGACCCGGCCGGCGCCCCGGGTGAAGGGGACTTCGTGCAGCCGCCGCACGAGCGCCAGGATGCGATCCAGGTCGCCCTCGATGATCGTGCCCATGGCGGTCAGTTCATAATGCAGTCCCGCCCCGTACCGCTGCAATTCTTGCTGGCAGGCGGCAACATCTCCGCTCAAACTGGTGCTTCCCGTTCCGAGGGGGATCACCGTCACTTCAACCACAGCCATTGCAAACGCCTCCTACCGGGGACGGTTCTCGCGGTTGACACATTAAATATCCAACGTTATTAAATGTTATGGTTGTTATTGATACCGGTCGCCCGAGTTTTATTTCCCAACCGTGAGAACCGTCCTCTGAGAACCCATCAACCGCGAGAACCGTCCCCGCCTTCGATCTCGAGGCCGGCGGGGCCGCGACGCAGGGTGACGGTGCTTTTTGCAGCGGCCCGGCCGGCAATGATGCGCCGGGAAAGCGGAGTTTCGACCGCGTTCTGGAGGGCCCGTTTCAGAGGGCGCGCTCCGAAAGCGGGATCATAGCCCTGGCCGGCGAGGTAATCGATCACCGCATCGTCCCAGGCAAGGGTCAAGCCGGCCCCCCGTTCGACCCGCTCCGCAAGGCGCTGCAACAACAGGGCGGTAATTTTGTGAATCTGCTCCCGCTCCAGCGCCCGGAAGACGATCGTTTCATCAACCCGGTTCAGGAATTCGGGGCGAAAATGCCGCCGCAGCAGGGCCAGGACCGTCGTCTTCATCTGTTCGTAGTCGCCCCCGCGTTCCTGGAAGTTCAAAATTTCCTGGCCGCCGATGTTGGAGGTCATGATGATGATCGTGTTGCGAAAATCGACCGTGCGGCCCTGCCCGTCGGTCAGGCGCCCGTCGTCGAGGATCTGCAGGAGCACGTTGAAAATATCGGGGTGGGCCTTTTCAATCTCATCGAGGAGAAGCACGCTGTACGGCTTGCGGCGCACCGCCTCGGTCAGCTGCCCGCCCTCGTCGTAGCCGATGTAGCCCGGGGGCGCCCCGATCAGGCGGGCCACGGTGTGTTTCTCCATGTACTCGGACATGTCGAGGCGGATCATGTTCCGCTCGTCGTCAAAAAGCGCTTCGGCCAGGGCCCGGCTCAGTTCGGTCTTGCCCACCCCGGTCGGGCCGAGGAAAATGAAGCTGCCGACGGGGCGGTGCGGGTCCTTGATCCCGCTGCGCGCCCGCAGGACCGCATCGGCCACGGCCTGGACCGCTTCGTCCTGGCCGATCACCCGCCGGTGCAGCTCCGCGTCGAGGTGGAGCAGCTTTTCCATCTCTCCCGCGCGGAGACGGTTGACCGGAATCCCGGTCCAACGGCTGACCACCCGGGCGATCTCTTCCTCGCCCACCTCTTCATGCAGGAGCATGGTCTGTTTTTGCTTGCCGGCCAGAAGTTCTTCCTCGGCCTTGAGACGCCGTTCAAGGTCGTTCAGGCGGCCGTATTTCAACTCGGCGGCGCGGTTCAAGTCGTACTCCCGTTCGGCCCGTTCAATCTCGGTGCGCACCGTTTCGATCTCTTTCTTGATCGCGCGTACCCGCCCGATCGATTGCTTTTCGGTTTGCCACTGGGCCTGCATGATCCCGGCCTCGCCCCGCAGGTCGGCCAGCTCTTGCTGGAGTTTGGTCAACCGCTCCGCCGAAGCCGGATCCCGTTCTTTTTTGAGCGCGGCCTCCTCGATCTCGAGCTGCATTACCCGCCGGTTGATCTCGTCCAGGGCAACGGGAAGGCTGTCGATCTGCGTGCGCAGGCGGGCCGCGGCCTCGTCAACCAGGTCGATCGCCTTGTCCGGCAGGAAACGGTCGCTGATGTAACGATCCGAGAGCATGGCGGCGGCGATGAGGGCGGCGTCCTGAATGCGCACGCCGTGGTGCACTTCGTAGCGCTCCTTCAAACCGCGCAGGATCGAAACGGTGTCTTCAACCGAGGGGGGAAGGACCAGGATCGGCTGGAAGCGCCGCTCCAGGGCGGCGTCTTTTTCGATATGCTTGCGGTATTCATTCAAGGTTGTCGCTCCGATGGCGCGCAGTTCTCCCCGGGCCAGCATCGGTTTGAGCAGGTTGCTGGCATCGACGGCGCCTTCGGCCGCCCCGGCGCCGACCACCGTGTGCAGTTCGTCAATGAAGAGGATTACTTCGCCCTCCGCCTCCTGCACTTCTTTCAAAACCGCCTTGAGACGCTCCTCGAATTCGCCCCGGTACTTGGCCCCGGCGACAAGGGAGCCCATGTCAAGGGTGATCACGCTTTTGTCCTTCAGCCCTTCGGGGACATCCCGGGCGATGATGCGCCGGGCCAGACCCTCAACGATGGCGGTTTTGCCCACCCCCGGTTCGCCGATCAGGACCGGGTTGTTCTTGGTGCGCCGCGATAGAATTTCCATGACGCGGCGGATCTCTTCATCCCGCCCGATCACCGGGTCGAGCTTCCCTTCCCGCGCCAGCGCGGTCAAGTCGCGGCCGTAACGGAGCAGCGCCTCGTAGGTGCCCTCGGGATTGTCGCTGGTAATGCGTTGGCTGCCGCGCACCTGTCGAAAGGACTGGAGCAGCGATTCCCGGCTCAGCCCGGCCCGGCGAAGCAGTTCTTGCAATTCGGCCTCGCTTTCCTCGAGCAGGGCCAGCAGGAGGTGTTCAACGCTGATGTATTCGTCTTTTAGCTGCTTGGCCTCGTTTTCGGCGCGGGCCAGAACCCGGGCCAGGGCGGAATCGATCCGCACCTCCCTTTCGTAACCGGAGACGCGGGGGATTTGCTCGATCAGACGCTCGAGATCGCGGCGCAATGCCGCCGGATCGGTCCCGGCCTGTTGCACGAAACGGGGCGCGAGCCCCCCCTCCTGGTCCAGCAGGGCCGCGAGAAGATGTTTCGGGCCGACCAACTGGTGGTTCCGACCGGCGGCGGCCTGCTGGGCCGCCAGAAGGGCCTCCCGCGCTTTCTGGGTGAGACGGTTCGGATCCATTATTCCCCCACCTGCCTTCTGATTTCATCTTCAAGGGTTTCAATTCGTTCCAGAAGTTCCAGAATGACCGCCGCCCCGGCCAGGTTCACCCCGAGGGAACGGCGCAGGCGCAGGGCCTTGTGGATGCGCCGCAAGTCTTCGGCGGTAATGTATTCTCCTTGCGGCTCGACGATCCCCAGGGCCTGAAACAGTTCGATCAGCCCCGGGTGCAGTTCGAGGGTGCGAATGGAAAGTCTCTCTTCACCGGCAAATTCGCCGCAACAGACCCGGATCAGTTTCATTTTTCGCCGCCCCTTTCCCGCAGTTCCCTGAGACGCCGGTACAGCTTTTCTTCTTCCCCGGTCGAGGGAGAGGGAAAGTCGATCACGAGCCGCACGTACTGGTCGCCGCGGCCCCCGTCCGGAAGCGGAAACCCTTTCCCCTTCAAACGCAGTTTTCGGCCGTGGCCGCTTCCGGGGGGCACCGTGACCGTGACCGGGCCGTCCAGGGTGGGCACCGGGATCCGGTCCCCGAGGGCGGCCTGGTCGGGGTAAAGGCGGGTCTCGCTCTCAATATCGCGCCCCCGCAAGCGGAAATGGGGATGGGGCAGCAGGCGCACCTTCAGGAAGAGATCGCCCCGGCCGCCGCCGCCCAAACCTTCTCCGCCCTGCCCTTTGAGGCGAATCCGGCTCCCTTCCTGGACGCCGGGCGGTATTCTCACTTCAAGCGTTGTTTCCGTCGCCACCCCGCCGGTGCCGCCGCAACGCGGGCAAAAGTTTTGCCCGCCGGAGCCGGTGCCGCCGCAGGCGGGGCAGACGGCGCTGCCGGCCACCCGCAGGGTCCGGGAAACACCGCGGTAAGCCTCTTCCAGGGTCAATTCGATTTCACTTTCCACATCCCGGCCGCGCACCGCGGCAGTTTGAAAGCCGCCCCCGTCGGTACGAAAACCGCTCCCGGCGGGACGAAAGCCGCCTCCGGCGGCGGCGCCGGGCCGGCGCCCGCCGAAAAGCATCTCAAAAAAGTCGCTGAAGCCGCCCTCTCCGAAGCCACCCCCGCCCGAGGTGTAAAAATGAAAACCGTTCATGTCCGGCGGGGCCTGGAAATCCTGTCCGTGCGCCCAGTTTTGCCCGAGCCGGTCGTAGCGGGCCCGTTTATCGGGATCTTGCAGCACCTCGTAGGCCTCGTTCACCCGTTTAAACTGTTCTTCGGCTTCCTTTTTTTCATGGGCCGGCCGCAGGTCGGGGTGCCATTTCCGGGCCAGGCGGCGGTAGGCCGACTTGATCTCTTTCGCGGTGGCGTCCCGTTTTACGCCCAGTATCTCGTAATAGTCCTGAAATTGAACCGGCATCTGCCCCCCAGGCCTCCATCCTTTTCATTCCTTTTGGTTGCACCGACCCACCGATCGCTCTATTTTTTTCGCGATCCGGAACTAGTGTTCCTCAAAATCGGCATCGACCACGTCGTTGTCCGCGCCGCCGGGAGTTTGACCCGGGTCGGACCGCGCCCCGGCCGCGCCGCCCGACATCCCGGAAGCGGCTCCGGCCAGGGTGTGAGCGGCCTGCTGCAGGTCGTCCTTCAAGGCACGCACCCGCTCCAAGGGCGCATCTTCTTGCAGCGCCGCGCGCAGGTCGCCGAGCAACTGTTCAAGGCGGGCCTTTTCGTGCACGGGCACCCGACCGCCCGGATCCCGCAACTGCCTTTCGACCTGGTAGGCAAGGCTGTCGGCCTCGTTGCGCGCCTCAACCGCGCGGCGGTGTTGCTTGTCCGCGGCGGCATGTGCGGCGGCCGCCTGCACCATGCGCTCGATCTCGGTCCGATCCAGGTTGGTCGAGCCGCTGATGGTCACGGTCTGCTCAATGCCGGTGGCCTTGTCCCGGGCGGAAACTTCAAGGATACCGTTGGCGTCAATGTCGAAGGTCACTTCGATCTGGGGCACGCCCCGGGGCGCCGTGGGGATCCCTTCCAGTTTGAATTGTCCCAGGGAACGGTTGTCCCGGGCCAGTTCCCGTTCGCCCTGCAGAATATGAATATCGACCGCGGTCTGGTTGTCCTCGGCGGTCGAAAAAACCTGGCCGTGGCGGGTCGGAATGGTCGTGTTGCGTTCGATCATGCGGGTCATGACCCCGCCCAGGGTTTCGATCCCCAGAGAGAGAGGGGTGACATCGAGCAGGACGACGTCCTCCACTTCCCCGGCCAGCACCCCGGCCTGGATGGCCGCGCCCATGGCCACGACCTCGTCCGGGTTGACACTCTGGTTGGGTTCCCGGCCGGTCATCTCCCGCACCAGCCGCTGCACCGCCGGCATCCGCGTCGCCCCGCCGACCAGGATCACCGTGTCCAGATCCCGCACCGACATTTTGGCATCATCGAGGGCGGCCTGGACCGGAGGGCGACAGCGCTCGACCAGGTGGTGGGTCAGAACTTCCAGCCTGGCCCGGGTCAATTTCAGATCCAGGTGCTTCGGTCCGGCGGCGTCGGCGGTAATGAAGGGGATGCTGATTCCGGTCTCAAGAGTGCTGGACAGTTCAATCTTGGCCCGTTCCGCCGCTTCGATCAGGCGCTGCAGAGCCCGGCTGTCCTGGAGCAGGTCGATGCCGTGATCGCGTTTGAATTCCCCGGCGAGCCAGTCCACAATTTCTTTGTCAAAGTTGTCCCCGCCGAGATGGGTGTCCCCGCTGGTGGCTTTGACCTCAAACACGCCGTCGCCGACTTCAAGGATGGAAACGTCGAAGGTGCCGCCGCCAAGATCAAAAACCAGGATGGTCTCGTTCTCTTTCTTGCCCAACCCGTAGGCCAGGGAGGCCGCCGTGGGTTCGTTGATGATCCGGAGCACGTCCAAGCCGGCAATTTTACCGGCGTCCTTGGTCGCCTGCCGCTGGGCGTCGTTGAAATAGGCCGGGACGGTGATGACCGCGCCGGTCACTTTTTCGCCAAGATGTTTGGCGGCGTCATCAACCAGCTTTTTGATCACCTGGGCGGAGATCTCTTCCGGAGCGTACTGTTTCCCCTGGAGATCGAAACGGACCGCATCGTTCGGGCCGGAAACGAGGGCATAGGGTACCAGCCGGCGTTCTTCCTCCACTTCATGAAGACGCCGCCCGATGAAACGTTTGACCGAAAAAAGAGTATTCCGAGGGTTCAGGGCAGCCTGGCGTTTGGCCAGCTGGCCGACCAGCCTTTCGCCGGATTCTTTGAACGCAACCACCGAAGGGGTGGTGCGGGAACCTTCGGCACTGGTGACCACCACCGGCTGGCCGTTCTCGATAACGGCCACGGCCGAAAAGGTGGTCCCCAGATCGATCCCTACCGCTTTACCCATATCAGTTCACCTCGCCTGGATTTTCAACCTTCAAGCTTAGCTTAACCAACGGGTTTGATTACCCCGGAAAACGGTACAGCATCTCCGTGTTTGCCGCCCGGAGCGGCAAGCCGAGGGATAAACCGGTCCGGCCGAATTCAATTGTGCCGTTAGTTTGCGCTGTCTGTGCTCAATATTTTAACCTTTTTGCCAAAAGTTCGCAACCGTCCGCAATCATCGCGCGGGTTTTGCCGCTGCCGGACGACGGGCCGGCAGGCCGGTCCTGTTACCGTGGAGAAAACAAGAGACAAACGGGCGGGCGGGAATGTGCGCTTTACTGCACCCATGCTTTGGTGTTTAATGGGGGCAGCACGTTAACCCCGATCGATGCATTTGGGGAGGTTTTGCCATGTTCTACCGCAGCACCAGGGGCGGGGCGGAGCCCGTTTTGGCTTCAACGGCCATTGTTACCGGAATCGCCCCGGACGGGGGGCTTTACGTCCCCGCCAAACCGCTTCACTTTGACCGGGCCTTGATCGCTTCCCTGAGGTCAAAATCCTACGCCGAGCGGGCGTTGGCGATCTTGCAGCCCTACCTGCCCGAATTTGAACGGCCGCACCTGCAAGGCTGGCTGACGGCCGCCTACAGCCGGGAACGTTTCGCCCCCACGGCGGTGGTCCCGCTGCACCGGGTCACGGAAAGCCTGTTTTTTCAGGAGCTCTGGCATGGCCCCACCGCCGCGTTCAAAGACCTGGCCTTGCAACTGTTGCCGTACCTGCTGGCGGGAGCGGCGAAGGCGGCAGGCGAAGCGAAGGAGATCGTGATCCTTGTGGCCACCTCCGGCGACACCGGCAAGGCCGCCCTGGAAGGGTTCCGGGACGTAGCCGGCACCCGGGTCGTGGTCTTTTTCCCGGAAGAAGGGGTCAGCGCGGTCCAGAAGAGGCAGATGATGACCCAGGAAGGACAAAACGTGCACGTGGCCGCGGTGCGCGGCAATTTCGACGACGCCCAGGCGGGGGTGAAAGAGCTCTTCGGCGACCCGGCCCTGGGCCGCGCCCTGGCAGCGCGCGGGTTTCGCCTTTCTTCGGCCAATTCGATCAACTGGGGTCGCCTGGTCCCCCAGATCGCCTACTATTTTTCGGCCTATCTGGACCTGGTCCGGGAGCGGGTGTTACAGGGCGGCGATCCGGTCAACTTCGTGGTGCCGACCGGCAATTTCGGCAATATCATGGCCGGTTTTTACGCCCGCCGGGCGGGGTTGCCGGTGGGGCGGCTCGTCTGTGCGGCCAATACCAATGATGTTTTGACCGGGTTTATCCGGAACGGTATTTACGATGCCGGCCGCCCCCTGGTGCGCACCGCATCTCCTTCGATGGATATTTTGGTTTCGAGCAACCTCGAGCGGCTCCTTTTTGAACTGACCGGGGATGCCGCCGCGGTGCGGCGATGGATGGGCGCCCTTGCCGCCAACAGACGCTATGCGGTCGATGCGGCCACCCGGCGGGAGGTGGATGCAGCCTTCTGGTCGGACCGGGCCGGGGAAGAAGAAACCGCGGCGGCAATCGCCCGCTGTTACCGGCGCTGGAACTACCTGATCGACCCTCACACCGCGGTCGGCCTGGCGGTTTATGAAAAATATGCGGCCGCGACCGGGGACCTCACCCCGACGATTATTCTTTCGACGGCGAGCCCCTTCAAGTTCAATGCGAGCGTGGCCCGAGCGATCCTGGAGCCGGGGCGGGTCGAGGGGCGGACGGAAGAGGAGCTGCTGGAGATTCTGGCGGCGGAGACGGGGCAGGCGGTGCCGGCGGGGTTGTGCGGCCTGGAGCAAAAGCCGGTCCTGCACCGCACGGTGGTGGACCGGGAGGAAATGAAGGAGACAGTTCTCGGGTTTTTACGGTAGCAGCGATACAGATCCCTGCTCTCCCCCCCTCACCCTACCCTCTCCCTCCCCCCGCGGGGGGAGGAGAGGGTACAAAATGCGTTTGCGGGGGACGGTGAAACGGGGACGGTTCTTCTTTGGGCACCAAAGATTTGGTAGATCGACCGCAAGAACCGTCCCCTAGACGTTGAAACGGAAGGTGATCACGTCACCGTCCTGAACGAGGTAATCTTTCCCCTCGAGACGAAAGAGGCCCTTTTCCCGGACCCGGGCGGTTCCGCCCTGCTCGCGGAGAGCGTCGAACGGGAAGACCTCGGCCCGGATGAAACCCCGTTCCATGTCGCTGTGCACCTTGCCGGCGGCCCGGCGGGCGGCGGTCCCTTCACGGATGGTCCAGGCCCGGACCTCGTCGTCGCCGACCGTAAAAAAGGAAAGCAGCCCCAAACGACGGTAGGCAGACCGGGCCAGCAGCGCCAACCCCGGTTCTTCGAGGCCGTAACCGGCCATGAAATCATCGCGCTCTTTCGGGTCCAGCCGGCCGATCTCCAGCTCGACCAGGGCGCATATTTCCAGCAACGGAGCTCCGGCCCCGGCGGCATGTTCGCGAATTTTTTCCCGATCCGGGTAACCGCCCGCGGCAAGCTGATTTTCGTCCAGGTTGATCACGACCAGCAGCGGTTTATCGGTCAGGAAACTTTGCCCCCCGAGGGCCTCCCGGTTTTCCGGGCTCAGCGGCAACGAAGCCGGGGGCCGTTCTTCTTCAAGGGCCTCCCGGACCCGTTCGAGGGCTGCAATCTGCCGCTGTGCATCATGGGGCGTTTTGCGGGCCTCCCGCAGGCGGGCGATCCGGTTTTCCACCGTGGCCAGATCCGCCAGATACAGTTCGGTCCGGAAGTCCCGCAGCTCCCGGTACGGGCGGGGCTCCCCGGCCGCTTCGGAACAAAAAGCACGCACAACCTGGACCAGGGCATCGGCCCCCCGGACCTCCTCCAGGAGCCGGGCCATACGCCCGGCCCGGCCGCCTTCGGAAAGAACCCCGGGGATATCCTTGAACTGGATCCGGGCATACACTGTCCGCTCCGGCCGGTAGAGCTCCTCCAGGTAAGCCAGGCGCCGGTCGGGGACGACGGCACTGCCGGTGTGGACCTCCCCCGTCCCGGAGAACCCGGTTTCCTGTTCCGAACCGGTGAGCAGGTTGAATAGAGTCGTTTTACCCGTAAAAGGCATCCCAACGAGCCCGATCTGCAAAAGAACCTCACTCCCATACATGTCCTGACTTCAGTCATTGTAACATGTTTTTACCGGCGATGAGAACAACGCGGTCCATAAACAAGGGGTCTTCCCTGCAGGGAAGACCCCTTGCCCCGGGCGACAGCACACTATGTTCCTATTCGCCGGGTGCCCGTTCATGATCGGGATGCGACGGACGCGGTTCCTTGTCGTGATCCGGGTGCGGCGGCGGACAAGGCTTTGAATGGGGACAGGGCACGCACAGGACGTCACAGGGGAAGATCAGGCCCGGATCGGTAATGTGCGGGTTGGCATCGATCAGCTCCTGCAACGAAACCTTGAAACGTTTGGCAATCAAAAACATGGTCTCCCCCTTCTGCACCGTGTAACGATCTTTGAAATCGCGAGGGCAGTGATCGGGAATGCGACAGGTGGGCTTGTCGTTACCCGGCACGCAAAGGACATCACAGGGGAAGATCAGGCCCGGATCGGTAATGTGCGGGTTGGCGTCGATCAGCT
>CAYQQK010000025.1:0-17914 GCA_964420065.1 uncultured Syntrophomonadaceae bacterium
ATTTTCATTGAACAATTTAACCCCCCTAGGGTGACATTTTCATTGAACATTGACAAGTTTTTCTACCAAACTGAAGCCTTTCCCGAGGTTCAATGGAACAGTAGGACCAGAAAAGGGACGACACACTGTATCGTCAGAAGCCGCGCCAGTTGCAACATGCTCACTTCAAAGGGACGGGAATCCAGTTCAGCCGCCAGCAGTATCATCGGCGTAAATCCTCCCGGGGCTGCAGCCAGATAACATGCAACTTTCTTCCATCCGGTAATATTATGTATCAGTTTTCCTAAACCGAATGACAAAAACAAAACCAAGCCGGAAGCAATGGTTACGGGAAGAAATATTTTTTGGAAATGATGGAACATGTCGCCGGGAACACTGAGCCCGATGATAATACCGATCCCGATTTGCATCAGAACATGAAAGCATCGCGGGGGCGGTTCCAATTTAACCCCGGCCATGGCTGTCCCGGCGGTAAAAGTTAGAGCACCCACCATCCCCCCCGCCGGCAGTTTCAAAATGGAACCCAGATATCCTCCGACCACAGCGATGAAAATTGTTTTGAATAACGTCGGTGAACAGAAGCGCAAAAGATGTTTACGGAACCTTCGGATCTTTTCCCCGGTACCCCAAAAATCCCGGATTTTACCGGCGATACTTGCCTGTGTCCCGTTTTGGGTTGCACCATGCCGGTGCTTGAACAATAGGGGAAACAGGATCAGAATCAAGATTAACCGGATCACCTGCAGCAAACCAACAGTAGCTGTATCGGCACCAATTGAATAGGCAACGATGCACATCACATCCACACCACCGGGACTGGCACCCAGGATCGCGGTCCGGAGATCCAGTTTGGTCACGGTAAAAAGAAACAAGCCGACCCCGACGGTAATGGCAATGGACCACAGGGCGGTCAGGATGATCGGTTTGATAAGCGTATAAAACTGCTTGCACACTTCCCGGTTCAACCTGGTCCCGACATAAAGGCCCAGTATTATCTGTAAGGAAAGGAGGAAACCGGGAGGCGGCTGAGGAACGGTAAAACCGGTTGCCCCCAAAACCGCAATGATCGTAAACGCCCCCAGTAAAGCCGGGGTGGGTACTCGCAACAGGTAAAAGATAATGGCTCCGATTGCTCCGATTAATAGCAGTAAAACCAAGTGCGCAAAGACCATGGACCCTCCGTTTTAAACTACCATAGATTTGCCGGAAATCGATGCTGCGAATGTTAATTCAGCATACCATATCCGGTTGCCCCCGGTTCAATTACCCGCGATTGCCGTTCACCCCAAAGAAACAGGGAGGACACCAACGGTTATGTTGTTGACCTGCTTTTAAAGGCAGACCGGCCGGCAAAACGGGCCGTTTTACCCAGGTGTTCCTCGATACGTAAAAGCTGATTGTATTTTGCCACCCGGTCCACCCGTGACGGGGCGCCCGTTTTGATTGCTCCTGCACCGGTGGCTACGGCCAGATCGGCAATGAAAGTATCTTCCGTTTCCCCGGAACGATGCGAGATGATGCATGAATAGCCGGCATGGACAGCCAGGGCAATGGTATCGAGGGTTTCGGTGAGGGTGCCGATCTGGTTCAGTTTGATCAAGATCGAGTTGGCATTGCCGCCGGAAATACCCCGAACCAGTCGTTCCGGGTTGGTGGCAAAAAGGTCGTCCCCGACCAGGCGGATCTTTGCACCGAGAGCTTCGGTTAAATTACGCCATCCCGTCCAGTCTTCTTCACCCAACCCGTCTTCAATGCTGATTACCGGATAACGATCGACCAGATCGCAATAATAGTCGATCAGTGCGGCGGTGGAAAAGTTACGACCTTCAAGGCGGTAGGTGCCTTCATGCAAGAGTTCGGTTGCCGCCACATCGAGGGCCAGATAAACGTCTTGCCCCGGACGATAGCCGGCTGCAGCGACAGCCTCGACAATCAAATCGAGGACCGCTGTTGTCGTCGGCAGATCGGGCGCAAATCCACCTTCATCGCCGACAGCAGTACTGAGCCCGCGGTCGCCGAGGAGCTGTTTGAGGTGATGGAAGACTTCGGTCCCCATACGCAGGGCCTCGCTGTAACAGCCTGCCCCGGTGGGGATGATCATAAATTCCTGGACATCCACGGTATTGCCGGCGTGCCGCCCGCCGTTGAGCACGTTCATCATCGGGGCCGGCAGCAGGGAAACACCAACCCCCCCGAGATAGCGGTAAAGCGGCAGGTCCAGCAGCGCCGCGGCAGCGCGGGCGCAAGCCAGCGAAACCCCCAAAATGGCGTTGGCGCCGAGGCGCCCTTTGTTCGGGCTGCCGTCGGCCTCGATCATGGCCCGATCAAGGCACCGCTGCTCCAGAACACTCATGCCAGCCAGCAACGGGGCCAGTTCCCGGTGCACGTTTTCGACCGCTCCGAGGACCCCTTTCCCGAAATAGCGCCGCGGATCGCCGTCCCGCAGTTCAATCGCTTCAAAGGCGCCCGTGGAGGCCCCCGAAGGTACGGCCGCCCGACCGATCCAGCCCCCCTCGAGGGATACTTCCACTTCCAGGGTTGGGTTGCCACGAGAATCGAGTATCTCGCGAGCCTTGATCCGGCTGATCAGGTCTTCCATTGATCACACTCTCCTTCATGAAAAAGCATTGTTTTCAGTGCGGGCCCCGTTCCGACGACGTCCTCCATTGCGGCCCTGCTCTGCCGTCATAACACGATCCCCCCGGCGAAGCAGGCGGCCAATCCCGATCCGATCGTCCCTTGTTTTCACCTTTACTGCTTTTTTGCAGAAGCTGCCCGGAACCGGATCATGCTACGCCCGGTCATTTCCGGTGCAGGAGCCAGACCGGCCAGGTCAAGCACGGTGGGAGCAACATCGGCCAGAAAACCGATGCGGCGCAGAGCCGCCACCCCGCCGCCGGCCACCAGCAAGGGGACCGGGTTGGTGGTATGGGCAGTGTGACACCCACCCCCCGGCTCGAGCATCTGTTCGACATTACCGTGATCGCTGCATACCACCAGGGCCCGGCCCCGGATCAGCGCCTCCGCCGCCAGAACGCCAAGAGCGCGATCAACTGTTTCGACAGCCCGAATCGCCGCTTCAAGGCAACCGGTATGCCCGACCATATCAAGGTTGGCATAATTGGCCACGATACAGGGAAAGGTGCTCCCCCGCAAGTGTTCCAGCAGCACTTCCGTTACCGCCCGGGCGCTCATCTCCGGCTGGAGATCGTAGGTTGCGACATTGGGCGAGGGGACCAGGATCCGCTCCTCCCCGGGAAAAGGCTTTTCCCGGCCCCCGTTGAAAAAAAAGGTGACATGAGCATATTTTTCCGTCTCCGCAACCCGCAGTTGTTTCAGGCCGCATTGCGAAAACACCTCGCCCAGGGTTCCGATCAGGTATTCCGGCGGATAGGCAACCGGTACCGGCAAAGTGCGATCGTATTCGGTCATGGTTACAAAAAAAGGGGAAGGTGGCTGCGGCCCCCGGTCAAAATAAGGGAAATCACTCTCAACGAAAGCACGGCTGATCTGGCGGGCCCGGTCCGGTCGAAAATTATAAAAAATTATACTGTCCCCGGATTTGATCACGGCCAGCGGCGGCCCGGCCGGCCCGGCGGTAATTACCGCCGGCTGTACGAATTCATCCGTTTCACCCCGGGCGTACGCCTGCCCGAGAGCGGTCACGGGGTCCGGGGCGTTGATCCCTTCCCCACGAACGTAGGCCTGGTAAGCCCGTGCAGTGCGACGCCAGCGGCGATCCCGGTCCATGGCATAATAACGCCCGATCACCGTGGCTACCTGCCCCAAACCGCTGTTCTTGCTACGCCGGTGAAGATCTTCCAAAAAAGGTCCGGCGCTACTCGGCGGCACGTCCCGCCCGTCGAGAATGGCATGGATATAAACTTTTTTGAGACCGTTTCGACGGGTTAGCTCAAGCAAGGCCAGCAGGTGGTCGTAATGGCTATGCACCCCGCCGTCCGAAACCAGACCGATCAGGTGCAAGTTGCCGCCCCGATCGCGGGCCTGTTCGACCGCCTTGAGCAGAACGGGATTTAAAAAAAAATCTCCCGTCCGAATGGCCCGGGTGATCCGGGTCAGTTCCTGGTAAACAACACGCCCGGCGCCGATATTGAGGTGCCCAACCTCGGAGTTGCCCATTTGCCCCGGCGGCAATCCCACTGCTTCCCCGGAGGCCCGGAGTAAGGCCCGGGGGTGCTCCCGGAAAAGACGATTGAGGTGAGGGGTGGACGCAAGCCGGATCGCGTTGCCGTCCGTTTCGCGGCGGCACCCCCATCCGTCCAAAATCAACAGAAGGACCGGTTTCACCGGCCGGCCGCCTCCCGGGCTGCCGTCACCAGGGCCAGGAAGGTATCTTCCTGCAGGCTCGCCCCACCCACCAGGGCACCATGCACTCCGGGTAAGGAGACAAATGCACCGATATTGGAAGCGTTAACACTGCCGCCGTACTGGACTCGCAAGGCGGCGGCCTCCGATCCGAAGTAACGGGCCGCCTCGGAAGCGATCAGGCGGGCGGCGGCACCCGCATCGGCTGCAGAAGCGGCCATTCCGGTGCCGATCGCCCAAACCGGCTCGTAGGCAATGACCAGGGCCGCCGCCGCCGTTGCCGGAAGTCCCTCCAGCACCGCCTGCAACTGCCGCTGCAAAACCGCCTCGGTTTGATCCTGCCGCCGTTCCGCATCGGTTTCTCCCACGCAGAGAATGGGCTTCAAACCCGACTGCAGGGCGGCGCGGACCTTTTGGGCGGCAAAATGATCGTCTTCACCAAAAAGATGGCGCCGTTCGGAATGACCGATAATAACATGGCTTGCTTCAAACTCCAGGAGCATGGCCGCGGAAACTTCACCGGTATAGGCGCCATGATCTTCCCAGTGCATGTTCTGGGCGCCCAATGCAATCTTGCTTCCCCGCAAAGCCCCGGCGGCGGCGGATAGGGCGGTAAAAGGGGGGCAAATCAAAAGGTCTACCCCGGAAATTTGATCTTCATTCCGGCGGATCCGGCGACAGAAAGCCGCCGTTTCGGCAGCGGTCTTGTGCATTTTCCAGTTGGCGGCAATGATCAGGTTCATATTTTTCACTCTCCCGTAATTCAATTTCCTTTAACACCGGCTACGATCGCGAAGAGCGGTCAGGCCGGGCAGTTCCTTTCCTTCCAGGAACTCAAGGGTAGCCCCGCCACCGGTGGAAATAAAGGAAAACCGATCCGCCAACCCTAGTTTTTCCAGGGCGGCGACCATATCTCCGCCGCCGGCCACAGAAAAAGCCTTGCTCCCGGTGATCGCGCGGGCCACCAAAGCAGTACCCCGATCGAACGGGGGCACCTCGAAGACCCCGAGAGGGCCGTTCCAAAAAAGCAGCACCGCCGTCACCACTTCCCGGGCAAAAGTTGTTGCAGTTTCCGGACCGATATCCACCGCTTTCCACCCGGCGGGGACCGCCCCGGGAACGACAACCCGGGTTGAACTGTTTGGCTCAAGGCGGGCGGCAATGATTAGATCCGTCGGGAGCAGCAGCCGGCAGCAGCTTTTAGCGCTTTGTGCAAACAGGTTCCGAGCTGCATCCAGCATTCCTGGTTCCACAAGGGAATCGCCAAGGTTGTAACCCTGGGCAGCAAGGAAGGTGTTGGCCATGCCCCCGCCGATGAGCAGTTTTTCCGCCGTGTTGAGGAAGCGGCGGATGACCGCGATCTTGTCGGAAACCTTGGCCCCGCCCATGATTACCGTCAGCGGGCGGCCGGAGTGTTCCCTCAAACCCTGTAAAACATCAATCTCTTTTGCCACCAGTAACCCCGCCGCCGCAGGGAGCAATGCAGCCACCCCGACCGTGGAGGCATGGGCCCGGTGGACAGCCCCGAAGGCGTCATTTACATAAAGATCCGCCAGCTCGGCCAGCTTTTGCGCCAGGACGGTCCCATTTGTTTCCTCGCCCGGTTCAAATCGGATGTTTTCCAGCAGAAGAATCGAACCTGGTGCAGCCTCCTCAACCGCACACCGTACCGCCGCACCCACGACCTGGTCGAGTTTGCGCACCGGCCGGTTCAAAAGTGCTTCGAGGCGGTCCGCAACCGGATCAAGGCGCAGTGCGGGCACCACCTTGCCTTTGGGACGGCCAAGATGGGAGGCAAGGATCACAACCCGGGTACCGCGCTCCAGCAACAGCTTAATCGTTGGTAAAGCAGCACGAATGCGAGTATCGTCGGCCACCCGCCCCTTTTCCAGCGGTACGTTGAAATCAACCCGCAGGAGCACCCTCCGGCCCGCGACATCAAGATCGGCCACATTTATTTTTTCCCGGGGCACCGATTTCACCACCATTACGGCGATATGTATATTTTACCACAAAATCCTGTTCTCAAACGGGGCCCCCTGCGGAAGAAGGTGACCTCAAAAAAGAACACACCAAATTCCGGCCGGACCCTTCTTGAAAAAAGAAGCTCGTGCCTCCGTTTTTTGTTCAGTGGACACTGGACGAAATGCAGGAAAGCCTCTAGTTAAGTCGCCGCCGTTTGTGTGAAGGAGGGATATCGATCTCTTCACGATACTTGGCTACGGTACGACGGGAGATAACGATCCCTCTTTGTTTGAGCATCCCTGCCAGTTGCTTGTCACTGAAGGGTTTCTGCAGATCATCCTGCTCGATCAAATCGCGCAGGTGGGATTTGATGCTTAAAGAAGAATGATCTTTGCCCCCAAGACCGGGAAGGCCGCTGCAGAAAAAAAACTTGATCGGGAAAAGGCCACGCGGGGTCTGGATATATTTGTTGGCCGTAGCGCGGCTGACGGTGGATTCGTGCAATCCCACCCGCCCGGCCACCTCCTTCAATGTCAACGGCCGGAGCATCTTGATACCTTCATCGAGGAATTTGCGCTGAATGGCTACAACCGCTGTAGCCACCCGGTACAGGGTCAGCCGCCGCTGCTCAATACTGCGGATCAACCAAAGAGCACGCTCTAGCTTGCTTTTAATAAAACCGGTAAGGCGATCATCGGAAAAACCATCTTTGAGAATTTCCCGGTAAAAAGGATCGATTATCAAGTGGGGAGTGCTGCCGTCGTTGATTGTAACAACGTAATCGTCACTTACCTTTTCCACGATCAGATCCGGTACAATATAACGGACTTTGACTCCGGCGCCGTAAATATTGCCCGGTTTCGGATTAAGGGTACGAATAAAGGCCACCGCTTCCTGAACCTGTTGCTGATCACAACCCAGGCAGGAAGCAATATGGCGATAACGGCCATCAGCGGCGGCGGGCAGGTGCCGCCGGACAATATCAACGGCCAGGGGTGGGGGTAATGCAAGCGCATTCAGTTGCAACATCAGGCATTCCCGGAGGTTGCGACTGCCGACTCCGGTCGGTTCAAGGCTTTGGACAATAGCAAGGGCTTGCTCCAACTCTTCCACCGTAACCCCGGGAGAAACAGCCAGTTCCCCGAGTTCACCCCTGAGATAACCGTTGCTGTCGAGGTTCCCAACCAGGTAAGCAGCCATGGCATATTCTTCCGGTGCCAGGGACAGCAACCGGAGCTGTTCAAGAAGGTCCTCAACCATGCTTTTTTCTTCACCCGGATAATTTTCAATCGAGTGGTACTGTTCACGGAACGACGCGCCGCCGGAGACGGCAAATTGATCCGTTCCGGTATCGCGCAGGTAGTCTTCCCAGGGAAATTCATCTTCCCGGCGCTCCTCCTGCTCCTGTTTGTCCGGAGCAATTTCTTCCCGCGCCTTGACTTCCCCTTCAAACATTTCCAGAACCGGGTTTTCGAGCAACTCCTGCTGCACAAAATCGAGCAGCTCGACCGTAGAGTATTGCAACAGGGTAATCGCCAGTTTCAGTTCGGGGGTAAGGATCAGCTTTTGTGTTTGTTCCAGTTTTAATTGATAATCCAGCTTCAATTTATTCGCACCCCCTTCCCGGTAATACAAATTTCGACAATAATAAATATTCTCCTGCCGACCCCTGCAGCAAAGTCAGATTATTACATTTCCCGGGGTTTCTCTTGTGGCCCTGTAGCAAGGCGTTCCAGGCGGCGGTAGCGATAGCTCATGCCGGACTTTCCGACGGGGGGGGTGAGCATCGCCCCCAGTTCACGCAAAGAAGCCTCCGGAAAGCGCAACCGCAACCGGGCCGCCTCCAGCAGGCCGGGAGGAAGATTGTCCAGGCCGGTAAAGTGTTCCAGTTCCCGGATTGCCGCCAGTTGCCGCTGGGCCGAGGCCACCACCTTCTCCAGGTTGGCCGTATCACAATTGACGAGACGGTTCACCGCATTGCGCATGCTCTTTACCACCCGTCCGTTTTCCAGAGCAAGTAGGGTCGCACTGGCCCCGATGATACGGAGAAACTCGGCAACGGAATCTCCATCTTTAAAATAGAGCGAGTGATTTTCTTTACGTTCCCGTAAAGCGGGCTCAAGGTTGAAGGAATGCAACAGTTGCCGCAACAAGCAGGCGTCTTCCCGGGAGCCGCAATGAATTTCCAGGTGGTAGCCCGAACGGGGTATACTTAAAGACCCACCGGCCAGAAACATCCCCCGTATAAAAGCCCGGCGACAGCAACGGCGCTCAAAACCGGGTCGGGCACCCCAACGCCGGGACGGGCGCTCGAGCAATAGCAGTTGTCGCAAGCCGGAGAGATCGTCCCCGTCCGTTACGGGAAGCTGAACCAGGTACTGCACCCGAGCCAGGCGGCCGCCCTGTTTTTTCACCACCTGTGGTGTCCCGGCGGCAATTGCTTTGAGGTTTGAAAAAAGCCGGCGTGCGGCGGCGCTGCTGCCGGCGGCAACCGTCAGATAACAACGGCCTTCCCGGAGATAAATGTAACCCCGGAGCAAAATAAAAGCAGCCAGCTCGCTCCGGCGGCAACAGGGGGCTGCAAATTCGCTCCGGAGCAGCTCACTTTTGGCCCGGCGGGTAAACGACACGGACACCACACCCCCCGTAGCAAGATTTTTCAGCCGGCTTGCGGTCAAGCTTTATCCATATCGCGGTGATCAATCCACAAGGGATAACGCCCCGCAAGCGCCGTTTGCAGCTCGTTGATCAGGACTACCGAGCGGTGTTTCCCCCCGGTACAACCGATGGCGATCACCAAAACGCTTTTTCCTTCCCGCACATAGTAGGGCAGGACAAAATCCAACAGATCACGGATCTTCTGGAGAAATTTATGGGTGGCCCCCCAGCGCATGACGTAATCACGTACCCGCGGATCGCCCCCGCCGAGTTGACGCAGATGCGCAACATAATGCGGATTGGGCAAAAAACGAACATCGAATACGAGGTCCGCCTCCAGCGGCAGCCCGTACTTGAAACCAAAGGAAACCAGGCGGATGTCCATGGTGCGTTCCTGTTGTCCCGGCCCGGCATAGATCTTGGCAATGCGTTCTTTCAGTTGCCCGGGGGTTAACAGAGTCGTATCGATGATGCTGTTCGCCCGCCCCCGGAGCCAATCAAGGGCTTCACGCTCCCGGCGGAGCGATTCGGCCAGGCTTTTTTCCGGCAGGGGATGCCGGCGACGGGTTTCTTTGAACCGGCAAATCAAGATCTCGTCTTCGGCTTCCAGGAATAAAACCTCGTAAGCAAAACCCGTCTCCTCGAGATCATTCAAGGCACCGGTCAGATTTTCGAAAAACTCGCCCCCACGGATGTCGCAGACCAGGGCTACACGGTTAATCCGCCCCCGGGAATGCATGCATAATTCGGCGAATTTGGGAATAAAGGTGGGGGGAAGGTTGTCGACGCAGAAATACCCCAGGTCTTCAAAACAGCCGGCAGCCATGCTCTTCCCTGCTCCTGAAAGGCCGGTGATCAAGACGAATTTCAGGTCGCCGCCTCCACCAGAGGCCAATGTCACCACCCACTTCCCACCCCGGGAAAATAATCGAAAACCGGAACACGTTCAAGAAGTTGAACTGAGCCGTCCTTCATTTGCAACCGGACCCCCCCGGCCGGGCCGTGAGCTGCCCGATCCCGCTCACCGGGGTACCGCTCATCCGGTTTCAAGGATATATTCCTCGATCACCCGCGCCACCCCGTCTTCAACGTTGGAAGCGGTCACGAAGTCGGCCGCGTCCCGGACGGAGGGGCGGGCATTGGCCACGGCCACACCCAATCCGGCATAACGGATCATGTCCAGATCATTATAACTATCACCGCAGGCAATGATCTCCTCGCGGTGGATTCCCTCCTGTGCGGCGACGTAGGCAAGCGCCTGCCCCTTGGTCGAACGATGATCGGTTATTTCCAGAAACAACGTCCGGGACTGCAACGCAGTTACCTGTTCTCCGTAACGCTCGCGGATAAAATGCTCGGCCCAGTCGAGGCGACCGTCCATGTCGATCACGGTCAACTTGGTCGGCTGTTTACCAGTTTCCTCCAGAAAAACGGCCAGGGGACCGACCGGTTTCAGTTCAACCCCGGCAATGGTTTGATAGTAACGGGTGTGGTGGTTTTCCTCGCGCACATAAAGACAATCATCGACATAGAGGTTCAGATGAAAGTCCCGGGTCTCCATCTCCCGGATGATCGCCACGGCCACGGCATGTTCCAGGGGCCGGTGCCGTAGAATCCTGCCGGTGCAGGAGGTTTTAACCAGGGCGCCATGGTAACTGATCAGGGGCGGATCCTGCTCCGGGGTCATCTGCAGGGCATAGTCCCGGCTGCTGCGGTACATCCGGCCGGTGGCGATGATCACCATCACTCCCTGCCGCACTGCCTCCCGGATCGCCCGCAGGTTGCGGGGTGATATTTGCAGGTCGTCACCGAGCAACGTTTCATCCAGGTCCAGCGCGACCAGGCGGTAAGCCATTTTATTTCTCCCCCATGGTTGCCAATTCTCCCGTGCCTTGATGTTTGCCTTTTCCGCACAGCGGTCCGGTTAAAACCCTTCGTGAAGAAAACGAAAAACCCTTTCCGCCAGAATGAAACTGAACCCGGAAACGGCAGCAATGTCTTCCGGAGCGGCTCGCAACAATTGCTCCGGGCTGCCAAAGTGCTCCAGCAAGGCGGCCCGTCGTTTGGGCCCGACCCCGGGGATTTGTTCCAGCGATGAACGGAGCGCCCGGCGCCGACGCAGGCGCCGGTGGTAGCTCAAGGCAAAGCGGTGCGCCTCATCCCGGACCCGTTGTAAAAGCTGCAGAACGGCATGGTGCGCCGGCAGGAGCAACGGAGCAGGCTGCCCCTCGATAAAGATTTGTTCCGGTTCTTCGGCCAACGATAGAAGCGGTTGCCCTTCCGCACCGGCTTCTTCAAGGATGCGGCGTGCCGCCGCCAGTTGCCCTTTGCCTCCATCAACGAGCACCAGGTCCGGCCGGGGCCAATCTTGATGGACCCAACGCCGCTTTAATACTTCTTGCAAAGCGGCATAATCATCCCCGGCGGGGGTATGCCGCAGGTAGAAATAACGGTACTGATCCCGGGCCGGGCGCCCTTCATAAAAAACCACCATGGAGCCGACCGCTTCAACCCCGCGGAGGTGAGAAATATCAAATCCCTCGATCCTTTGGGGGGCTTTCCCCAAACCGGCCAGCCGGGCCAGTTCCGACAAAGGGTTTTCCTCCCGCCGCCGGGCGATGGCGGTCGCCTCTTCCAGCCGTAAAAGACCGTTGCGGCGGGCCAGCTCCACCAGTTCCTTGCGGGAGCCGCGGTGCGGCACTTTAACCGCAACCCGCGTATGACCCTGTTTTTGCAACCATTGCCACAAAAGCTGCCGGTCATGGGGGAAATGCGAAAGCAATATTTCCAGCGGCACCCGGTCCGCCCGGCTATAGTAGTGCTTGATAAAGGCGGCCAGCGCTTCCCCATCCGGAACACCGGCGGCACCGGAGAGGGCGAAGTGCTCCTGCCCGAGAAGTCTCCCCTCCCGAATCCGGAAAAGGTGTACCGCCGCTCCCTTTTGATCACGCACCAGGGCCAGGACGTCCTGATCTGCACCGGCCATCGATAGAACCTTTTGGTCCTGCTCCCTGACCCGGCGCAAGGCCTGAAGCTGATCGCGCAGCGCCGCCGCCATCTCGAACGCTTCTTTCGCCGCCGCCGCGTGCATCCGTTTTTCCAGCTCCTGTTCCAATTCGCGCTGGCGTCCTTCCAGGAAAAGGACTACCCGTTCGACCAGCCGGGCATATTCTTCGGGGGGCACCGCTGCCTCGCCCCGGCACGGAGCGAGGCAGCGATGCATCTGGAAATTAAGGCAAGGCCGTTCCGGTCCGGGGCGGCCGTCCAGGGGGCGGCGACAACGCCGCAGGGGGAAAATTTTACTCAAGAGCCGCACCGTCTCGCGCACGGCGCCGGCATTGGTGTAGGGACCAAAAAGACGTTCCCGCTCCGGAAAAAAAGATGTGTTCCCGCCGCGCTTGCGCCGGCGGTCTTCTTTCTCTTTCTGGGTTAGGCGCAGGTACTGCAAGCGCGGGTAAAGCTCACCGGTAAGCCGCAGATAGGGGTAATCCTTGTCATCCTTGAGATAGACATTGTAACGCGGGCGGTGTTCTTTGATCAGAGTGCACTCCAAAATCAGCGCTTCCACCTCGGAATCGGTAACCAGATACTCCAGATCGCGCATCCGGGCCTGCAAGGCACGCAACCGCGATGGCGCTCCTTTTTGCGCCAGGTAATAACGGATGCGCTGTTTCAGGGAACGTGCTTTGCCCACGTAAACAATTCGCCCCGCCGCGTCACGGATGAGGTAAACTCCGGGAGCGTCCGGGAAACGAGCCGCTTTTTCTGCCAGCGCCGGATCCACCTTGATCATCCTTTCCAGTTATGTAACCCCTGTTGACGCTGTCACAAACAGTGGGCCACGGCACCGATCTTCCGGCGGAAATGGACGGCACCGGCACCGGATGGACCCCCCTCCGGTTTTCACGGTTTCAGCGCCACCGTGTTTTCGACCGGATACCTTGAACCGTTTTCTTTTTTAAGAACATGTCTGAGCCAACGCCCGGTGTGTGAAGCGGGTGCAAGGGCTACCTCCTCGGGCGTACCGCAGGCCACAACGGCGCCGCCGGCATCACCGCCCTCGGGCCCGAGATCGATCAGATAATCAGCCCTTTTCAGGACTTCCGGATTATGTTCGATCACCACGACCGTGTTTCCGGTTTCGGTTAGCCGCTCCAAAACCTGAAGGAGCTTGCTGATATCCTCGAGGTGCAGCCCCGTGGTGGGCTCGTCCAGAAGATAGATCGCCCGGCCGTTCGTACGCCTCGACAATTCCGTGGCCAGTTTTACCCGCTGGGCCTCACCCCCGGAAAGGGTGGTGGCCGGCTGCCCAAGCCGGACATAGCCCAGACCCACATCGCAGAGGGATTGCAGCTTACGCTGAACCCGGGGCAGAGCACTGAAAAAATGCAACGCCTCCTCCACGGTCATGGCCAGGACTTCGGCAATATTTTTCCCCTTGAAACGTACTTCCAGGGTTTCCCGATTGTAGCGCAGGCCCCGGCAAACTTCACAGGGGACATAGACATCGGGCAGAAAATGCATTTCAATACGCAGGATGCCATCTCCGCGGCAGGCTTCGCAGCGCCCGCCCTTGACGTTGAAGCTGAATCGTCCCGGCCGGTAACCGCGTTTGCGGGATTCGGGCACCTGAGAAAAGAGCTCCCGCACCCCGTCGAAAAGCCCGGTATAAGTAGCCGGGTTGGAGCGAGGCGTGCGCCCGATCGGAGATTGATCGATCTCGATCACCTTGTCCAGATGTTCCAGGCCTTCGAGGCGGTCGTGTGCCCCGGCCTGCTCCCGGGAACGGTACAACCGGCGGGAAAGAGCCCGGGCCAGGATTTCATTAACCAGGGTGCTTTTACCGGAACCGCTCACCCCGGAAACACAAACGAAAAGGCCGAGGGGAATACCGACGTCAATGTTTTTAAGATTATGCTCCCGGGCGCCCCGGATCCAGAGCCAGCGCTGATCCGGATGACGGCGTTCCGCCGGCAAAGCGATAGCCCGGCGACCGGCGAGGTAGTCACCGGTAATCGATGCCGGGGCGGCCATGATCTGTTCCAGCGACCCTTCGGCGACAACGGCGCCGCCGTGCGCCCCCGCTCCCGGACCGATATCCACGATATGATCGGCCCGGCGGATCGTGCCCTCGTCGTGCTCAACCACGATGACGGTATTGCCCAGATCGCGTAATGCTTCCAACGTTTGCAGCAACCGTGCATTATCCCGCAGGTGCAAGCCGATGCTCGGTTCATCGAGGATATAGATCACCCCGGTCAAACCGGAACCGATCTGGGTTGCCAGGCGAATGCGCTGGGCTTCTCCCCCGGAAAGGGTTGCAGCGGCCCGGTTCAAGGTCAGGTACTGCAGGCCGACATTGCCCAGGAACTGGAGGCGGGCCTGAATCTCTTTCAGGATCGGTCCGGCAATCCGGCTTTCCCGCCCGGTCAGTTCAAGGCTGGCGCAAAAATGCTCCGCCTCCGTTACGGTAGAGGCGGCAACCGAGGCAATATTTTGCCCCCCGACCAGGACGGCCAAGCTGGACTCCTTGAGACGGGCGCCGCGACAGGCACGGCAGGGACGGTTGACCATGTACCGCGAAAGTTCGAGACGCGTTTCCTCGGATCCGGATGAAGCATAGCGTTTTTCAAGAATGCCGAGAATACCGGGGAAGGGCTTGTGGTAACGGCGCACCCGACCAAAGCGGTTCGTGTAACGAAAAGGAACCGGCTCCGGAGAACCGTAAAGAAGCAATTCTGTTTCGGCCCGGGAAAGTGTGTTGAAGGGGACCTCCGGATCAATCCCGTACGCTGCGGCGGCGGACTCGGCGAACTGCTGATAATAGCGGCTGCTGCCTTTCCAGGGATGGACCGCTCCCTCACGAAGCGAAAGTTCGGGAAACGGGATCACCAGTTCCGGGGTGAATTCGGCCCTGTTGCCGAGCCCGCCGCACTCGGGACAGGCCCCGTAGGGACTGTTAAAGGAAAAAATGCGCGGACTGATCTCTTCAAAACTGAAACCGCATTCGGGACAGGCAAACCGTTCTGAAAACAGATGTTCGGGGCCGTCCACCTCCTGAATCACGGCCAGCCCCTCTCCCTGTTTCAAAGCGGTTTCAAGGGAGTCGGCAAGGCGGCTTTCGACTCCTTCCCGCACCACGAGGCGATCGACCACTACCTCGATCGAATGCTGTTTCATTTTATCCAGGGCAATCCGATCCTCCAGTTCGAGAATTTCACCGTCAACGCGCACCCGCACGAAACCACGCCGGCGGGTCTCTTCCAGAAGGCGGCTGTGTTCTCCCTTGCGCCCGCGCACGAGCGGCGCCAGCACCTGCAGTCGAGTCCCGGCCGGCAGGGCCATAACCTGGTCCACCATTTGCTGCACCGCCTGCCGGCCGATGTTCCGGCGGCAACGGGGGCAATGCGGCCGCCCCACACGAGCAAAGAGCAGCCGCAGGTAATCATAAACCTCGGTCACCGTCCCGACGGTGGAACGGGGATTGCGAGAAGCAGTCTTCTGGTCGATCGAGATCGCCGGTGAAAGCCCTTCGATCCGGTCCACATCCGGCTTGTCCATCTGCCCCAAAAACTGGCGGGCATAGGCTGAAAGTGACTCGACGTAACGACGCTGCCCCTCGGCATAAATAGTATCGAAAGCCAGGGAAGATTTGCCGGAACCGCTTAACCCGGTGAAAACGATAAGACTGTTGCGGGGTAAAACCAGGTCAACATTCTTTAGATTGTGCTCACGCGCCCCGTTGATAACAATTTCGCCGGTAGACATAATCCTGGTAACCCCTCCGTTATTGTGATCAGATCAGGCCCGCCTGCGCTCTTTTTTCGTTTCCCATTTTCGCCCGGCGGGAAGATCGCGTTCCAGATCAAAAATAAGGTCCCGTAACTGGGCCGCCTTTTCAAACGCCAGTTCCCGGGCGGCTTCCTGCATTTCCCGGCGCAACCGGGCCAGCAGGCGGCGGCGTTCCGCAGGGGTGTACTGGTCGCGCTGCGGCGTGTAGAGGCCCTCTTCTTCGGCCACGGCGGTCGCCTCGATCAGTTCGCGCACCGGTTTGACAATGCTGCGGGGGGTGATCCCATGAACCTGGTTGTATTCTTCCTGTTTACGGCGGCGGCGCTCCGTCTCCTGCATCGCCCGGTGCATGGACGGCGTAATCGCATCGGCATACATGATCACCCGCCCCGACACGTTCCGCGCGGTGCGCCCGATGGTCTGGATCAACGAGCGTTCGGAACGAAGAAACCCTTCCTTGTCGGCATCGAGGATCGCCACCAGGGCCACCTCGGGCAGATCCAGGCCCTCCCGCAACAGGTTGATCCCGACCAGGACATCGAATTCACCGAGACGAAGCCCGCGAATGATCGCCATGCGCTCCAGAGCATCGATGTCCGAATGCATATAGCGGACCTTGACCCCCATCTCCCGGTAATAGTCGGTCAGATCCTCGGCCATGCGCTTGGTCATGGTCGTCACCAGAACACGCCAATTTTCTTCAACCACCGCCCGAATCTCCCCGTAGAGGTCGTCCACCTGCCCCCGAGCCGGACGCACTTCCACGGCGGGATCGGCCAGGCCGGTCGGCCGCAACAGTTGCTCCACGACCCTGGTGCTGTGCTCCATTTCCCAGGGACCGGGAGTAGCCGAAAGGAAAACGGCCTGGGGAACAAGTTCCACAAATTCCTTGAACCTCAAGGGGCGGTTGTCAAGGGCCGAGGGAAGGCGGAAACCGTGCTCGACCAGGGTGCTTTTGCGTGAATAGTCCCCGTTGAACATGCCATTGATCTGGGGAATGGTCAGGTGCGACTCGTCCACCACCAGGAGAAAGTCCTCCGGGAAATAATCAAGAAGGGTCGAAGGGCGGCTTCCAGCCGGGCGACCATCGAGATGACGCGAATAATTTTCAATGCCGGTACAAAACCCGACTTCCAGCATCATCTCCAGGTCGTAACGGACCCGTTGCTCCAGCCGCTGCAGTTCAAGATGGCGCCCCGCCGCCCGGAACTCGGCCAACCGGGCCAACAGTTCCGTTTCGATGCCCTTCATGGCCGTTCGAAGCCTCTCCCTGGAAGTCACATAATGGGTTGCTGGAAAAATAGCGGCATGGGCCCGTTCCCCCAGCACCTGCCCGCCGGGCAGATCGATTTCCCGAATCCGCTCGATTTCATCCCCGAACAGCTCCACCCGCAAGGCCGCACCGGTGAAGGAGGCGGGAATGATCTCGATCACATCTCCCCGCACCCGGAAGGCTCCCCGGTGAAGATCGATATCATTGCGCTCGTATTGCATCCCGACCAGCCGTTCCAGAATCTCGTCCCGGCTGATCGGAACGCCCACCCGCAGCGAGAGAACCTGATCGGCGTACTCCTGCGGGTCCCCCAGGCCATAGATACAGGAAACACTGGCGACGATGATCACATCCCGCCGCTCCAAAAGGGCGCTGGTTGCAGAGTGGCGCAACTTGTCGATCTCGTCGTTAATTGCCGAATCCTTTTCAATATAGGTATCGGTTTGGGGCAGGTACGCCTCCGGCTGGTAGTAGTCGTAATAGCTGATAAAATATTCAACCGCATTTCCGGGAAAAAATTCCTTGAATTCACTGCAAAGCTGGGCCGCCAGGATTTTATTCGGGGCGATGACCAGGGTCGGCCGTTGCACCTGTTCGATGATGTTGGCCACGGTAAAAGTTTTTCCCGATCCGGTTACCCCAAGCAAGGTTTGGAAGCGGTCTCCCCGGCGAATTCCTTCCGCCAGAATGGCGATGGCACCGGGCTGGTCCCCGGAAGGCGTAAAATCTGCTTTCAATTCAAATACCCCTCCCGCCATTGCTCCCCACCCCTTTCAGGCATGATTATTCCATCCCGTAATTATACCATAGCCGCCCGGATTCCTTCCACCGGCAGGTTGAATGCACCAGGCATTCCGCAAATGCCGTTTAATAGTAGCCCCGGATATTGGTACGAGTTAA
>CAYQQK010000026.1:0-15994 GCA_964420065.1 uncultured Syntrophomonadaceae bacterium
TCACAGGGGAAGATCAGGCCCGGATCGGTAATGTGCGGGTTGGCGTCGATCAGCTCCTGCAGCGGCACCCGGAAATGTTTGGCGATGGAAAATATGGTATCCCCCGCCTGCACCGTGTAGCGTTCCTTGAACCCGGGAGGGCAATGGCTGGGAATGCGGCAAGTGGGTTTCTCGGCACCGGGCACGCAAAGGACATCGCAGGGAAAGATCAGGTCCGGATTGCTGATCTGCGGGTTGGCATCGATCAGCGCCTGCAGTGAAACCCCGAAACGCTTGGCAATCAAGTACATCGTGTCCCCCGACTGCACCGTGTAGCGCCCCTTGAACCCTTGCGGGCAGTGGGCCGGTTCGCGACAGGTGGGCTTTTCAGCACCCGGTACACAAAGGACATCCCCGGGAAAGATCAGGTTGGGGTTGGCAATATGGGGGTTGGCGTTGATCAACGCCTGGAGCGACACCCCGAAACGCTTGGCAATGAAGAACATCGTATCCCCCGATTGCACCGTGTAGCGCCCCTGGAACCCCTGCGGGCAGGATGCGGGTTTTCTCCCCCCGTAACCGTGGATGCGATTTTTTGGAGCCACATGCCCGCGCACCACAAATGCGGTATCATCTTTCAACGATTGTTTCCTCCTTTCTTTGACTGATCAAAGGAGGCGAGAACGACAGACCGAGCGTCTTGCAGCGCCACCTTCGCTACATTATATGCAGGGAGGCAGTATCGGTTAATGCCAAAGAGGAATGAACCCGGCCCATACAAAAAAGCGCCCCATGAACGGGGACGCTTCAACCAACAATCGATTGGCCTGTTTCTATTGCCGGAAAGCGAAGGCGCCGGTCAGGCGTGGTTTGCGGAACCGGAAACAACTATTTTTTGACGGATCACGGCAACCGCCGCCTCCCGGGCCGGTTTCAAAACATTGCGCGGATCGATCTCCGCCGGGTGGGCCTGCAGGTATTCCCGGATCGCTCCGACAAAAACCTCCCGGATGTTGGTGTCGATATTCACCTTGCGGATGCCCAGGGAAATGGCCCGGCGGATGCTCGCGTCGGGCACGCCGGAAGAACCGTGCAGGACGAGGGGACAGCCGACGCGGGTCTTGATTTGCCGCAAGCGCTCAAAATCCAGCTCCGGCTCCCCCCGGTAGGGACCGTGGGCGGTGCCGATGGCGATGGCCAGCGCGTCCACCCCGGTTTCGCGATAGAAAGCCTCCGCCTCATCGGGATCGGTATAAAACGCGGCCTCCTCATCCACCGCGATGTCATCCTCGACGCCGCCAATCTTGCCCAGCTCGGCTTCGACCGAGACCCCCACGGCGCGGGCGATCTCGACCACCCTTCGGGTGATGCGCATATTTTCCTCCAGGGGCAATTTCGAGCCGTCGAACATGACCGAAGTAAAACCGTGCCGGATGCAACGCACCACCTGTTCGAAGCTGGTGCCGTGGTCCAGGTGCAATACCACCGGCACGGCCACGGAAGCGGCGGCCTCCCGGACCAAAGCGGTGATGTACTCTAGGCCGGCGTACCTGATCGCGCCCTGGCTGGCCTGGATGATCACCGGGGCGTTTTCCGCGGCGGCGGCGGCGGCGATCGCCTGCACCACCTCCATGTTGTTGCAATTGAAGGCGCCCACGGCGTAGCGGCCGCGTTCGGCCGGCCCGAGCACCGCAGTCAAGGGAACCAGTGCCATCTTTTAAAACCCCCAAACATTGATTCAGAATTGACAAATCCAACGCTTATTGCCCGCCCGCCGATCACTTCCCGGAAAATGTGCTTTTCCCCTTTTTCAGCAAAAAAGGCGTTTCTCTGCCTGTCTCCGGTCAACCTCCCGGTGGAAATACCTTCGTTTAGTTTGGCCCGAAACCAATCATTTCAATATTGATCCAGGGCCGGGATTACCGGCAAATAAAGGGAAACTCCGCTGAGCTTCCAAAGAGAGTACTGCGCCAGCGCGGCGCATTCGCGCAACGTGTAATAGAACCGTTCCGGCAGCGCGTAGGAGGATTCTTCCGGCAAAACGGGCGCCCGCAGGGACTTAATGCCGCAGTCGCGCGCCAGGAGCATCGCCCGTTTCATATGAAAATAATCGGTGACGATGAGCGCCGTCTCCCAACCTTCCCGGTTCATGATCGCAACGGCGTTGGCCATGTTTTCACGGGTGTTGGTGGACTGATCTTCGCGGAAAATGCTTTGCTCATCGACCTGCCAGGAGCGAGCCAACACCGCCATGGCCTCGGCTTCCGCCGGCGGCCAACGGCCCAGCCCGCCGCAAAAGATCAGGTTCGGGGCGCGACCCTGGTGGTAAAGGGTGCAGCCCCGCCGGACGCGGGTCTGCAGGGCGGGGCTTGGCCCATCCGGCCAGACGGCGGCGCCCAAAACAATGATCACCTCGGCCCGGCCCGGATCTTCCCGTTGCCCGTAACGGGATACGTGACAGTAAAGGAGGGCAACCGCCAACATCGCCACCGCCACCGTTAACAGAAACAGTTGGCCTGGCCGGCGTTTCCCCGGTTTCTTTTTTTTGAGCAACAAGGTTGTTCCTTTCTGTCCGGCAACGGCCCTTGATCGGTACTGTTGCCAAAGCTCCTTTTTGGAATCCGATCAAACCTTGTATCATGACAACCCTTTTCAGTGATCAAAGTCACAAATCCTGCTTGACAGGGTCGGTCCGGCGTTCTAGACTAAATGTAGCCCTGTCAGGGAACGATTGGTTCTCCTGGTCTACAAAAATAAAATTCACCAGGGTGATTGTCGTGGGCTGTCTGCTCTGGACAATATTGTTTGTTTTATGTTGGCCGGTCGCGCTGCTTTTTCTGATGCTTTACCCGCTGCTCTGGGTATTGTTGTTGCCCTTTCGCCTGTTCGGTTTTTCCGTGAAGCTGGTCCTGGGCTTCATCTGGTCCGTCGTCACCCTTCCCCTGCGCATGATTAAAAATATATAGTAGGAGCAAGAGAGCCTATACTGCCTCTAACGAAGCAGTTTTTTCTTGGCTTTGGTGACGATCTCGACCCGGAAGCCCTTGCGGCTTTGGCGCACCGTCGCGGCCATGAAGCCGAAGAAAACCGCCGACCAGATCGCGCCGGTGATGACCGCCCCCGCCAGAACCCTGGCCGCCGGCGGCCAGAACAGCGGGCGGCTGAGAAAATAAAGAAGGCAGAGCAGCGTCTCGGGAAAACCCCACTGCAAGGGCGCCGGCGGCAGCCCGGCCAGCAGGGCCGTCAATTCCACCGGCGGAAAAAGGTAAAGCAACCCCGGGATCGTCAGGGCGATCCCGATCAGGTTGAGCAGGTACATGCCCAGGGCCGCCCCCGACGCGATCCGCTGCTGCGGGCTGTCCGGGTTGTAACGGCAGTAGTTGATCGAAAAGAAGAGGGCGATGGCGCTGGCGCTGAAGGTGATCAGCAGTGCGGCCGCCGCCAGACCGAGGACCGTCGCCGAGGAAAGACCGACCGCCAGGGCGGTTCCCACCAGCAGCAGCTCCATCAGAATCAGGGTGGGCAGGACCACCGCCGCCAGTTTGCCCCAGACGACCGGCCATCCGGAGAGGGGCACGCTGTTCAAAACCCAACCGGCCTCGCCTTCGCGGCCGAAGGATTGCAGCCCCACGGCGCCGCTGAACATGATCGTGTACATGATCAACACCGAAAGCAACGAAGCCCCGGCCCCGTTCCCGGGCAGGAATAGAAACCGGCCCACGAAGAAAACCATGATCATGAGCGGCACCAGGTAACCGAACCACTCCCGGGTATCGCGTCTCACATAAAGCAGATCTTTTTTCGCCACGGCCCACATGCCCCGCCACGGCGACCCGGAGGCTCCGTGCACCGCAACCGCAGGCAAGACCGCCACGCCGGCGGCCCCTCCCGGCGGGGCCACGGCGGACGGCGCCCGGTGACGGCGCCGGGCTTTGCGGGCCGGTCCCCCGCCGCCCTGGCCAAGGGAAACCCAGCCCCGCCGGAAACCCCGTTCAACCAGGGCAAAGGCGGCTGCAAAGAAAAGCACGCCCGGGACCAGCAGCAACATGCTCCACCCGAAAGCGGCAAGATGATTGCCGGAGGCCGCCCCACTCAAAGCCAGGGAACCCCAGCCCCAGGGGAAATAGTCCATCACCCGCAGCAACTGTTCCTGCCCGCCCAGCCAGACGCCGAGATCCGGACGGGCCTGACCGTCCAGGGCCAGGCTCGGGATCTGAAAGAGAAGGGCGATCATGACCCCGGCCACGGCGCCGATCACCCCGACCGCCTCGCGACTGCGGTGGGGCGGCACCAGCCGCATCACGACCAGATTGATCAGCTCCGACAGCGCCGTGCCGCCGGCCAGCAGGCCGAGCGCGACCAGGAACACCCAGAGGTAGTAAAGCGGGCCGACGCCGAAGAGGAGTCCGTAAAATAGACCCGGAACAAGGACGAAGAGGGCGGTGGTAACAAAATTGCCCCCGGCCACCAGCAGCGATTTGACGGCAAACACGGCCCGGGTGGACACCGGAGCCATGAAGAGCAGCTCCAGGTCATCAGACATGTACAGGGTAGCAAAGGCGGCGGTTACCCCGAAAAAGGTTACCGCGGCAAGCCCGACCATGAAAAACAGCGCCAGCAGACCGCGCGCGACATCCGGGTCCACCGCCCGCAGGACGCCAAAAGCCAGCAAACCGAGGTAGGTCAGCAGGGAGATCAGGCCCAAACCGAAGAGAACGACGGTGATCCAGACCGCGACGGGCCAGTGGCGGATCTTATTCCAGGAGAGGCGCAGTTGTGCGGACAGAAGCAGCTTGAAGTCTTGCCCGAAAGGCCGGGGCGGCGGCACCGCGGCCAGAGGGGGCGGCAGTTTGAATTTCACCGGCTGTGCCCCTCCTCGAGGCCGCGGATCAGGGCGGCGTCCTCATGACCGCCAGTCAGCTCAAGGAAGATATCTTCGAGGCTCTCTTCCCCGTGGCCGACCTGGCGGCGCAGCTCTTCCGGACTGCCCTGGGCGATCAGCCGCCCTTCCTTGAGGATGCCCACCCGGTGGCACATCCGTTCGGCAATTTCGAGGATATGGGTGGAAAGAAACACCGCCGCGCCCTGCCGCGCCAGTTCCTGCAGAACATCCTTCAACAGGCGGGCGCTGCGCGGATCGAGGCCCACCGTGGGTTCATCCATCAAGAGCACCCGGGGTTGGTGCATCAGGGCCGCAGCCAGGACCACCTTCTGCCGCATCCCGTGCGAATAGCCCTCCAGGAGCTCGCCGGCCCGTTCGGTCAGCCCAAACATTTCAAGGAGCATCTCCGCCTGCCCGCGGGACTGCTGCCGCGGCATACGGTAAAGATCGGCCACCAGGGAAAGGAATTCCCACGCCGTCAATTTGCCGTAAACCCGGGGGTGATCGGGCACATAGGCCATGAGCGCCTTGGCCCGGGCGGACTCCCGGCCGACGGGGTAACCGCAGATAAAGGCCTCGCCGGCGGTCGGCTCAAGCAGGCCGGTCAGCATCCGGATCGTGGTCGTTTTACCGGCGCCGTTCGGCCCCAGGAAACCGTAGATCTCTCCCGCCTCGACGGTGAGGTCAAGGCCGTCCACGGCCGCCGACTGCCCGAATCGTTTGGTCAAACCTTCTGTTTTGATTGGAATATGGTTCACGGGCGCCTCTCCTTCCGGGTTGAAAACCGCGCGGTTTGAAGGCGTGCAAGAGCGAGCAAAGGGATCAGGATCAGGGCAAGATTCGTCTGCCGCCCCGGACGCTCCTTGATCCTAACATAAAAAAGACGGGCAGGGGAGACGGTAAAATGCACCGCGACCGGGTCTATTGACGGGGAGGGTGTTTACTGGAGGACGCCGCTTGCCCGCCCATTCAGACCCTTATCACCGGGCCTTCAAAAACAAACAGACCGCACCTTGAAGGAGTGAGCGGGCAAAGGTGTTTTTTTGCAACTCCGTTTCAGTGTAAACAAACAGATCCAGGCTTACGGGGAACCGTGACGGCAAGTATGACAAAATCCGCTCGCGCGGTGTGCGCAAGTCTTCCTTGACCAGGATGAGCAGATCGACGTCGCTGGCGGCCGTGTAATTCCCTTTGGCCCAGGAGCCGCACAGATAAACCGCCAACACTTCGTCCCTGCCGCTCAGATCATTTTGCACATACTTCCGGATAGCAAGATCGACGGCTTCCTTATCGGGCCAAAATATTTTTACAGAACTCAATGATCTCACCCGCGATCGCAACGGCAGTTTTCCCCTCGTTTGCGGTAAAGTAGTCTACCGGCGCCCCGGTATCAAAACCGTTCGGGTAACGCGCCGGGATGTAATGTTTGTCGATAATCTTGGCCTTTTCGATCAGATCCTCCGGTACGCCGCTTACCAACGGCAGGTTTGCCAATAAAATACTTACCGCGTGCCCCCACGCTTCGGCATGAAGTTTCTGGTAAACGGCTTTTACCGCTTTTTCGGCCGCCTGTTGGGCTGAAAAACAGGCCCACTCGAAATCTTTCAACGTGATCGAGTTACACGCATGGCGTAAATCCGCTTCAGCCTGTTTCATCCAGTCCGCACTACGGTTGGCCACCGCTGTTCACCCCCCTCGTTATATGCTACCGGCAGTTACAAATTATGTCAAGCATGACCATGAAGGATAGCCGTTGCCGTCACCGCATCATACCGGTAACCGTGATGGCCTCATAAGCCGCGCTGCGGCAAGAGGTTTCGAATGGATTTTTGGATGCAACAATATGTTTCGGAATCCGGCCGGGCTGGACGGGTATTGTGTCACCCCCAATTTGCCGGTATAATCAAGGGCAGTCCGAATAACAGGCAAATTGCTCGAACAGGAGTAACCTTGGCCGAACAAAAAAGTGTAAAAACAGGATGGTTCAGTTCAAGCCGGCTGAATATTAAACTGCGGTTTAACCGGCTCGTTGAAACCCAGAAGCTTGAAATTAAAAAAAACCCGCACCGATTTGCCCTGGGGTGCGCGGTCGGGTTGGGCGTCAATTTTTTTCCCACCCTGGGCCTGGGCTTCCTGGTCGCTTTTTCCCTGGCCTCGCTGCTGCGGGCGAACAAGGTCAGCGCTCCCGCGATCAGCCTGCTTACCGGTCCCCTCATTCCTTTCAAATATGCGTTGAATCTTCTTGCGGGAGGGCTGATCCTGGCCCGCGAAACCGAAAACTTTTTCGAGTTTATCGCGCACCAGTATGCCCTGATTTTGAAAATCGGTCCTCTTTGGGATCAAATCTTTGGCTTCCTTGACTTCTTCGGATCCGCTTTTATTCTCGGCGCGGTGATCAATGCCGCCGTTTTCGGGGCCGGATTTTACTACCTGGTCCTTTACCTGGCCACCAAAAAATCAACCTGACCCACGGAAGGGGCAATACGGGGGGGGGCGACGGCGGGAAAATGGAGGAGCACATGGAGACGATCGTTGCAACACGCCGGCGGGTCGGGCGGATGCGAACGGTTTTCCGGATCCTGCTCGTTTCGGCCCTCCTTCCGGCGGCCGCGGCGCTGTGGGCCGGGGCAAACTGTTCTTCCCGGTATTTTGCCGGTTTTTTTTTCACGGTTCCGCCGGCGGCGGCAGCAGCCTGGGTTTATTACCGCTTCAAACATTTGCAAAAACTGCTCCGGCTGCGGGAAGGTTGGACCAAACCCGTAAACCGGGAACGGGACTTTGCAACGATTGGTTTGCTTTTCCGGCACCTGCACCGCGCAGGTAATACTGCAGCGGTAATTGACGATCAGACCTGGCGCGACCTGGACCTAAACCGGGTCTATACCTTACTCGACCACACCTTGACCGCCGAGGGGCAGGCCGTACTCTATCACCTTCTGCGAACCCCCTGCTACACCGCAGAACCGCTATCCGAACGCGATGCTTTGATCAACGCATTCATCGACGATACCTCTTTCCGGGAAAAGCTACAACTGGCTCTGCTGCCGCTTGAGAAGCGGAACGAAACCGGCACCGTGGAGCTATTATGGGGGACGCGGCCGCCTCCTTCCCCGTTCGTGCCGCTGTATACCTTTCTGGCGCTGGCGGCGCTGCTCTCCCCGTTGAGCCTTTTTTTTCTGGGAGCACGCGGTTCTCTCCTGATCCTGGGCCTTTTCAGCTTAAACACCTATGTGCACCACCGGGTAAAAAGGAATTTTGCCTTTGAACTCCCCGCCATTTCCTGCCTGGCCGTTCTTCTCCGGGCCGCCGGGGCGATCGCCAAGCTCGAAAAGCCGGAAATAGGGCGGAGAAGGAACACTTTGCGGAATGCTACCGCCGCCTGCCGGAAAATCCAGAACAAAACCAGGCTGCTGCAACCACAAGTCCATTTTTCCGACCAGGAAATGCTGCTGGAGTATGTAAAATACTTTTTCCTGCTGGAGGTACGAGCTTTCTACGCCGCCCTGGGCGAGATCGGCCGGCAATTAGAAAATTTACGGCAGATCTATTTCATTGTCGGCGAGTTGGACGCCCTGCAGGCTCTGGCTTCGTATCGGGCCGGCCGGCCCGCCGCGGGCTACGCGCAGCCGCGGTTGGCAACGGACGAAACGGCTTGTTTTGACGCCGTCGATTTGCGGCATCCTCTCCTGGACAAGGCCGTCGCCAACTCTTTCGCCGCCGGTCGGCAGGGGGTGATCATCACCGGCTCGAATATGGCCGGCAAATCTACCTTTTTGCGAACAATTGGCTTAAACGCCCTCCTGGCCCAAACCATCTTTTCCAGCCCGGCTGCCGCTTACCGGGGCAGTTATTTCCGCATCCTGACCTCGATCAGCCGCGAAGACAGCCTGGAGGAGGGTAAAAGTTTCTATTACCGGGAGGCGGAACGGTTGCTGAAGCTGATCCGGGCCGCCGGTGAAAAAGAAACGAAGACGCCTGCCTTATGCATCATTGACGAGCTGCTCTCGGGCACCAACTATACCGAACGGCTGGCCGCGTCGGAAGCAATCCTGAATCACCTGGCTCAAGAAAACGCCCTGATCATTATCGCCACCCATGACCTCGATCTGGCGGAAAAACTACAGAATCGCTACCGCTGCTACCATTTTACCGACCAGGTCAGCCCGGACGGCCTGCATTTCGACTACAAACTAAAAAGCGGGCCGGCCACGACCCGCAACGCGATCAAGCTGCTGGCGCACCTCGGCTATCCGGACGGCATCATCGCGCAGGCCGAAAGCACGGCCGGTCAAAATTCTTGGCAGCCCGGACGGGCAAAAAACCCGCCGACAGGGTGACCGGCATCAGATTGTTTTCACCGTCCCTCGGCCAACACTTTTCTTTTCCGGCAGCACTCCGGCGTTGGCAAGGGTAAAAACGGCCAGGGCGACCCAAATAAAACAGAAACTGACCAGGTCGGTGACCGCAAAGCGTTCCCGAAAAACGAAGATACCGAGAAGCAGGCTGATCGTGGGGGTGATATATTGCAGGAAGCCCATCATCGAAAATTTATTGAGCCGGATCCCCCGGGCAAACAGGAGCAACGGGGCCGAGGTGATCACACCCGTGCCGGCCAGAACAGCCACCGTTGCCGGGGCGACGGTGCTCAGGGCGCCGCCGCCCCCGAGTTCCAGGGCGATGATGAAGCCCAGGGCAAACGGCATCACGGCAAAGGTCTCCAGGGTCAGGCCGGTGACCGCATCCACCACGATCAGTTTTTTGATCAGCCCGTACGCGGCGAAGCTAACCGCCAGGCAGAGAGCGATCCAGGGGATGCGCCCGTACTGCGCGGTGATCACGAGTACTCCGGCGGAGGCAAGAACGATCGCCGCCCGTTGCCACCGGCCGAGTTTTTCTTTCAAAACCGTCACCCCCAGAAGGATCACTACCAGCGGGTTGATGTAGTAACCCATGCAGGCCTCGATGACATGGTTTGAGTTGACGGCGTAAATGTAGGTAAACCAGTTCAGACTGATGATAAAACCGCAGGCAAATACCGGCAGCAATTTCTTTCGATCAACCAGCACGGTCTTGACGGCCTTCCAGCCCCCGGTAACAAGCTGGACACAACCCATGCAGATGAAGGACCAGAGAATACGGTGGGCCAGGATTTCATGGGCCGGAATGAAATCCAGCAGTTTCCAGTAAAAGGGCAACAAACCCCAGGCGGTAAAGGCCGAAACGCCATACCAGATACCGGCCGAACTGTTTTCAGCGCATTCCTGGCCCGCCCCGTGATCCATGTCGATTTTCTCCAATGTCATGTGTTTACGTATTCTGTAACGCCCGCCGTCCGTTTACAATTCGACCAGAGTGATCCCCGGGTTGTTGCTATCTGTCCGCTCGTCCGGCAGCAGTCCGGGATAGCGGCGCATCAATTTTTTCCCGGCAACGGTTTTTCGGGAATACTGCTCCCCGGCCAGAAAACTCTTGATCTGCCGGGTATCCTTCTTGTGTGTTAAACTTTTCCGGCAGGCGTCCCGCAGTTTTCCCCCCGAACCGCCCGAGCCCCATCCGTGAATGATCCGGATCAGCGCCACCCCGGCCCGACGGGCGGACATCAGTTCCTTGTCCAGCCGGGACAAGCCTTCTTCCACTGCCGGCAAACCATTCTTGATGTTGAAACTGGGGATATGCCCGCCTGTCACCGCCGCCCGGCACCGTTGCCGGCAGCCGCAAAAACAGCAGCGACTTTCCATTTGATCGATTTCGTTGCCGCAGCGGTTACAGATTTTCATTCGCCGGCACCTGTTTTCACGGTAGTCGAACGGGTCGGATTTTGGTTGACCTGCTTGATTCAATTCTACCAAGTCAAGGCATTTCCTTTTCCCGGGATCGGGAGCCGGAAAGGTTAGTAGTCGGTGGAGGGATTGTTTTGAGAAGCGGATCTGGCCGGGGAGGTAAAAGTATTGCCGGCAAAATGGAGTGCAGTCAAAACAGCCTGCCGCAGTGCAGCAAAGATTTGATCCGTGAGTTGGTAGAGAGAAAATCTACTTTGCCGGCGCCGCTGGGCAACGGAGACGATCACCGCGACGAAGATTCCGGAGACGGCCAGGGCGGGCAGCGGCCCAAGGCGATTATTCAGACCGAAGATATGAAGCGGGAGGGAAAAGACCGCATAATGGAAGAGGAAAAGAAACAGGGCGTCACGACCGACAAAAACAAGCCAGCGGGCAACCGGTATTTTTTGGACCGGCCCGAAGTTGAAAAGCCCGATACAGAAAAGGGTCAGCCCGAATCCAAAAATGATGAATACCGGTGAAGCGTCAAAACGCAGCAACAGGCACCCTTTCGCAAAAAGCCAGCGGGCCGCACCGATCAGGGCGCCCCCGGCAAAAACAAATCCCCAGTTTTTGTTCCTGCCCCGAAGAAGAATACTGGAGAAAAAACCCAAACCCCCCAGCCCGAGCAGGGCAAAAAAGGGAAACTGGCCCCGAAAAAAGATCAGGAATGGAGCATAGTCAAAATAAGTCACCGCCAGCCGGTGCACGGTCAATGAAATAAAAACGACGCCCAAAATGACGAGCCTGCTGCGCTCGCCGCCCAGGCGGGGCAAACAGTAAAGATAGATTGATGAAAGGCAAAGCAGGACCAAGGCCTGAGCCTGGAGCACGCTCCAAAAAAGGGAGATACAGAAACCGATCAAAAACAGTTGTTTGAAACGCGTCCGGTAGCGGCGGTACAGGCGGTGTATATCGATCCCCTTTTTCAAATGAGCCGTGGCCGAAAGATAAAGCGACAGGCCGCTTACGGTAAAAAACATGGACATGGCCGCATCTCCCAGGGACAGGCTACCGTAAAGTGTGATCAGATCATGGGATGTACCCGTGTAGAGCCAATGCAAACCGTGGCTGAAGACCATCAACAGAATAGCCAATCCCCGGCAAATATCCAGCCCGACCAGGCGGCCCGGCCCGGTCTGGATCACACCGGCGGGACGAATAATACCACCTCCCTGCCGTTTGTGCCATCACTTTACCATACAGATGTCACGAATGTATAAATTGCAAGTAAACTTTCTATAAACTTTTACTTTAGGCAGAGTTGTGCGAATGTTCCCCCGGCGATGGATCGAGGGGGATGTAAATTTTAAAGGTGCTGCCCCGGCCGAGATCGCTTTCCAGCTCAATTGTCCCGCCATGAAGCTCAACCAACTGCCGGGTGATGGCCAGCCCCAGGCCCGTCCCTTTGCTGCCACGGTTCCGCGCTTTATCAACCTTGTAAAACCGATCCCAGATGTACTGCCGGTCTTCCTCGGGTATCCCGCTCCCGGTATCCCGCACTTCAAAGACCGCAAATTCCCTGGAACGGTAAAGATGAAAATAAACTTCTCCCCCGGGAGGGGTATGCTGCAAAGCGTTGTCGAGCAAATTGCGCAACGCTTCGTGGAGACGGCTCCGGTCGGCCCGGACCTCCGGCAAAAGCGGGTCAATCTTCCGGTGCATGATGATTCCCTTTTCCTTTGCCGCCGGGACCACGCTTTGAAAACTGAACTCGGCCACCCCCTGCAAGAAAATCAGTTCGCATCTAAGCTCAAAAGTACCGCTTTCCAGGTTTGAAAGCTGGAGCAAGTCATCAACGAGGCGGCTGAGGTGGAGCGTGTGAGCGAGAATAATACGCAGGTACTTTTCCTTTTCATCTTCTTTCAGCAGCCCGTCAAGCATGATTTCAGTAAAACCGCGCATCGAGGTGAGCGGCCCCCGCAGCTCATGGGAGATGTTGGCAACAAGGTTACGGCGCAGAATTTCAAGGCGGCTTTGCTCCTCCAGGGTTTTTTCGACCTGTTCCACGGCGATGTTGAACGTATGCGCGACCCGCCCGATCTCGTCATCCGACGTGACCTCGATCCTCTGGTGCAGTCCGGAGGCCATGTCCGATACCGCTTTTTTGATCTCCTGGAGCGGCCGGGTAATTTTTTTGGCCAGGGAAAAGGCAAGAGCGCAGGCAATAAGCGCGGCGATGGCGCCGGATTGGAAAATTAAACGGCTGATGCGAGCCAGGGTCTCCTGGACGCCGAGCAAAGGCACGCTTAAAGTGATCGCTCCGATAATTTCAGCCTGTTCATCCTCCGGTAACTGGGTTTTTTCCTCCCCTTCAAACACCGGGGCGGCGACGAGAAGCCGTTGCACCCTCGGGCCATACACTTTTTTGGTGATAATGTTCCCCGCCAGAAGCTGCGCTATTTCAGCCTCCTCCAGCCCGACCCCCTTGTCGGAATCGCCAATCACATTCCGACCGTCCTCCGGTAAAAAGACCGCGATCTCCTTTCCAAAGCGATTCAGGACGAGCATCTTTGCATCCAACGAGATACCCAACGTTCGAACCGTCTTTTCGATCGCCCGGAGATCATCCCGCAGAAGATCTTTTTCAATCAAAAAGGCTGCATTCTCGGCCTGCACGGCCATTTCCCACTCGCGCATGCCGAAAAAGTATCGCTCCATGAGATAAGTCAAGAATATGCCGATCACCACCAGGGTGAACAGAACGACGACCAGGTGAGTCAGCATCAACTTGCTGAAAAGGCTGCGCGGCCGCAGGGATAGTTTCATCGTTCCCGCACCTCGAACTTGTAGCCAATCCCCCACACCGTTTGGATATAGGTCAGATGCGGGTCCGCCCCGGCCAATTTTTTACGCAACCGTTTGATGTGTTCGTCAATGGTCCGCCGGCTCCCGCCCGGATAGCTGTAACCCCAGATCAGTTCGAGCAAGGTTTCCCGGGGGAAAACCCTGCCGTTGTTCCGGGCCATCAGTGCCAGCAATTGAATTTCTTTCGGAGTGAGCTCCACCCTCTGTTTGCCGTGTGCCACCACGGTATATTTTTCAATATCGATCTCCAGGTTTCCGGTTTGCAGGGGAGGATCGGGAGCGCCGTTATCTTCATCGTAGTCCTCGACACGGCGCAGCAGTGCTTTCACCCGGGCCAGGAGGACCCGCGGGCTGAAAGGCTTGGTAATGTAATCGTCGGCGCCAACCTCCAAACCCAAAACTTTATCGATCTCTTCGCCCTTGGCCGTAAGCATGATCACCGGGGTTCTGCGAGCCGGCCCGCTCCTGATGCGACGGCATATTTCCCAACCATCAACACCGGGGAGCATGATATCGAGAATGATCAGATCGTAGCCCTGTGTTTCGATTTTATGCAGCCCCTGTTTCCCCTCGAGGACCGTCTCCACCCGGAAGCCGTCCGCTTCAAGAACGATGCGAACCAGATCGCAGACATGCTCGTCGTCATCGACAACGAGGATCCGCTTCATCGCCCCACCTCCTTCCTTTCTGTTCAATTCTGCCACTCTTGACTATTTCTGATCGCCCGGCTCTTTTCCCTGCCGCGGCGCCGGCCCGGAACAACCTGGGAGAACACAACAGGAATAGCGGCGGCTGAAGACGAAATCAGGCTGAACGGAACCGGATCAACGGTTAGGCAAGGAGCGTTGCTTTTGAAGCTGTCGGTTATTTTTACGACCGCATTCATGGTCAGCCTTTCGGGGACAATGATGCCCGGCCCGCTGACCGCAATCCTGCTCGAACGCGCCATCAAGGAAGGCTTCCGGGCCGGGCCCCTGATCACCCTGGGCCATGCCGTACCGGAAATCCTGGCGGTCGCCCTGCTTGCGGCCGGATTGGGCGGCTGCCTGGCCCACCCGGTTCTGGCGGGCTTGACCGGTGTTGCCGGCAGCCTGGTCCTGGCCTGGATGGGCGTGGCGCTGCTGCGGAGCGCCCCGGCCGGTCCGGTTAACCCGGAGCCGTCGGCGACAGAGGGCGTCAACAAACCCCCGGGAGGCAGCTTTGGCGCCGGCATCATCGGTTCCCTGTCCAATCCGTACTGGTTCCTCTGGTGGGCTACCATCGGGGCGGGATACACCACCCTGGCCCGGGAATACGGGGCCGCCGGTGTGACTGCCTTTTTCGGCGGGCACATTCTGGCGGACCTGGCCTGGTTTTCAATCCTGGCCCTGACCGCCACCTCGGGACGCCACCTGATTACTGCCCCGGTTTATCGCGTCATCATGACCCTGCTGGGAACCTTTCTGATCGCTTTTGCCCTTTACTTCGCCCGGTCGGGGCTAAAATTTTGGCTTTAAAAACCGCCGCCGGCAGGTTGTTCTCTATGGGGAAAATGCTTTTCAAGGGATAATAATGATTGTCGGCAAGATCACTGAAGGGCGGTGAGCGGCATTTGTCTCCTGCAGCGGTTGATCGAGTGTGAAGTGAACGTGCCCGCCGCTTTTGCCGCTGTATGCACAAAGCCGTACGGGAAGCTCTTTTACAACACGGATAACCCGGGCTCGTTCGATTGCAACCACGCCGTTTTTTTTGACCGGCCGGCCGGACCGGAGCAGGCCCTGGAGGATCTGATTATTTTTTACCGGTTGCGCGGTTTGACGCCCCGGATTTACCCATCGTACCGGGAACGCGAGCGGGAGTGTCTTTTCCCCGCGTTGACCCGGCGCGGTTTTTTCATCGAGCGCCTCAAGGGCAAGGTTTTTGTGCGCCAAAACCCCTCCCGGCTTGAAGCGGGGCCGCAGCTCAAGGTGTTGCGGCTCAGGAACATGGATCCAGCCGTGAGCCGTATTTTCCGCATCGAGGACGGGGGAAACTGGAACGTGACCGTGCTCAATAAACAGCTCAAAACGGAGAGACTGCATCTCCTGGCCGGTTACACCGACGGCAAACCGGTCTGCCTCTGTGCGTTAAGGGTGATGCAGGACTTCTCCCGCCTGGACGATGTGATCACCCATCCATGGTACCGGGGATACGGTTACGGGCGGGCTTTGATCCGGGCGGTGCTGGACTACCACGACCGCCTTCCCCGCCGGAATGGTAATCTTTACCTCTGGGCCTCCAACCCGACCGCGATCCGGATCTACCAGGAGGCGGGTTTTGCCCGGTTAAACGTCGGCCTCGAACGCTGGAGCGCCTGGTACGACCCCGGCAAGCGTTCCTTCTGAACCAAAAGCAGTTGACAAAAACAGTTTTTGACCGTTTCGGTTGATCTGTCTGGACTGAAAGATCATTTGCGGAATGCCTGACAGGGGATCCAGGCATTCCGCAAATGCGCTTTGATAAATGAGGTCAAAGCCATGTTGGTTAT
>CAYQQK010000027.1:0-15922 GCA_964420065.1 uncultured Syntrophomonadaceae bacterium
ATTATTCCTAATTAGCTTGCACTATCAATGTGCTTTATGCTAATATATAATTAATGTTGATGAGTCGGAGATTGAACGTGGATTACTGGGTGGATAGTTATTTCAGGTACCTGGAAGAAGAGAAAAATCTCTCCTTGCTGACAGTGCAGGCGTACCGGGAAGATGTCGAACAATTTCACGGCTGGCTTGAACATGAGGGTGATTATAGCGAAATTAGTCACTTTTTGTTAAGGCGTTATCTGGCTTGGCTGAAAAAAAGGAACTATGCCCGCAGGTCAATAGCGCGTAAGTTATCTGCGACGCGTTCTTTTTTATGCTTTTTACAGCGCGAGGGGGTCCTGGACAAGGGGACCTGGTCAAGAGTAACTACGCCACGGCTGGAAAAAATATTACCGCGATTTTTCTATTATCCCGAGGTGGAGGCGCTCCTGGAAGCCCCTGATAGACGAAGCCTGCTGGGCTTGAGAGACCGGGCTTTGTTGGAACTAATCTACGCCTGTGGATTGCGGGTCGGCGAGGCCGCAGGTTTAAGAGAAAGGGATTACCAGGTGGAAGAAAGGTTGCTTAAAATTCGGGGAAAAGGCTCCAAGGAACGTATTGTCCCGGTCGGCCGGACGGCGGCAGGTTTTTTGGAGGAGTATTGCTCCCGTGTTCGCCCGCGACTGCTCCGGTCCGGTAAAGGCGATGAGCATGGATACATCTTTTTGAATCGCTTCGGTGCTCCCCTCGGTGCCCGGGGAATGCGGATGACCTTTGAAAAATACCTACGCCGGGTTTCGACCAGGAATGATCTCACCCTGCATTCATTACGTCATTCTTTTGCCACTCACCTTCTGGATCGGGGGGCGGACCTGCGGGTGGTACAGGAACTATTGGGGCACGCCAGTCTTTCCACCACCCAGATCTATACACATATTACCCGGGAACGCCTGATGGAAGTTTATCGCAACACCCATCCCCGGGCGACAAAGGAGAAATAAAGGATGTCTCCCTTTTCCCTGCAGGGAACAACGATTATTGCCGTCAAAAAAGGACAGCATGTCGCCATTGCCGGGGACGGCCAGGTTACTTCCGGCAACAACACGATCCTGAAACACGGCGCGCGTAAGGTGCGGCGCCTGTACGAGGGACGGGTCCTGGCGGGGTATGCCGGTACAGTGGCCGATGCACTAACCCTGTGTGAAAAATTTGAAGCAAACCTGGAAAATTACCAGGGGAATCTTGTCCGGGCCGCGGTAGAGCTGGCCAAGGAATGGCGTACCGATCGTGTTTTAAGGCGGCTGGAAGCGATGCTGTTGGCGGCCGACCGGGAGGCCCTGCTCATTATTTCGGGTACCGGAGAAGTTATTGAACCCGACGATAATGTTGCCGCGGTCGGTTCGGGAGCCCCGTATGCTCTTGCCGCCGCCAAAGCGCTGTTGCGCCACACCGAATTAACGCCGGCGGCTGTCGCCCGGGAAGCGATGCTCATCGCTGCGGAGATTTGCATTTATACCAATGAACGCATCGTGTTGGAAGAACTCGAGGAAGGTAGTGGGGTTCGAAACGATGAAAACAGGTGAGGATCTGACTCCAAGGGAAATCGTGGCCGAGCTGGATCGCTATATTATCGGGCAGGATGATGCCAAGCGCTGTGTTGCGGTAGCTTTACGGAACCGTTACCGTCGCAAAAAATTATCCCCGGAAGTACGGGAGGAAATTATCCCGAAAAACATCATTATGATTGGCCCAACCGGGGTCGGAAAAACCGAAATTGCCCGTCGCCTGGCCAGGATCGTTGATGCTCCCTTTGTCAAGGTTGAGGCGACCAAGTTTACCGAGGTCGGTTACGTTGGGCGGGATGTGGAGTCGATCATCCGCGATTTGCTTGAAACTTCCCTCCGTGCGGTGCAAGGAGAACGGATGGCGGCGGTGGAGCAACAGGCTGCCCGTGCGGCTGGCGAAAGGCTGCTTGATTTGCTTGCACCTTTGCCGCACAAGCGGCGACGGGCGGTTAACCCGCTTGGTTTTCTCTTTTCGGGAACCTCCGCTCCGATGCCGGAGGAACGCACTGCTGCAGATGAAGGTTTTTCAGAACGCCTTGCCCGGGCCCGGGAAGAACGCCGTCTTATTGCGGAACAGCTGGAACGGGGCGAGTTGGAAGAGATGAAGGTAGAGATCGAGGTTGAAGAAAAGCGTTCTCCCATGCTGGAGATCTTTACCGGACAGGGAATGGAAGAGATGGGGGTTAACTTGCAGGATCTCCTGGGCAACATTATGCCGGCACGTAAGAAAAAACAGAACTTGCCGCTACGGGAAGCCCGGGTTATTTTAAAACAGGAAGAGGCGCAGAAGCTCGTCGATATGGATGCGGCAATCAGCGACGCTATCGAACGAGCCGAACAACTGGGGATCGTTTTTTTGGATGAGATCGACAAAATTGCCGGTAAGGGTTACCATGGTGCAGGGCCGGACATTTCCCGGGAGGGTGTACAGAGGGACATATTGCCAATTGTTGAAGGTTCCACAGTGATAACCAAATACGGTGCGGTAAAAACAGATCATATTCTTTTTATCGCTGCCGGGGCCTTTCATATGAGCAAGCCCTCGGACCTGATCCCGGAGCTGCAGGGCCGATTCCCGATCCGGGTTGAGCTGGAGAGCCTGACGGAACAGGATTTCCAGAAGATCCTCACCGAGCCCCAGAATGCGTTGCTTAAGCAGTACACAGCCCTGCTTGAGACGGAGGGGGTGAGTTTAAGCTTTACTTCAGGGGCGGTGCGGGAAATTGCCGGAACGGCTTGCCTGTTGAATCAGGAGATGGAAAACATTGGAGCACGCCGTCTCCATACGATTATGGAAAAGCTACTGGAGGATCTTTCTTTTCAGCTACCGGAACTCAAGGAGAAACAGATTGAGGTGAATCGCACATTCGTTCAGAATAAATTACAAGAAATAGTTAAAAATAGAGACTTAAGTAAATATATATTGTAAAACTAAAAGTAGAAAAAGGTGGTGGAAAACAAATGATTTCTTCTCCAATGCTTGAAAAGACCCGTCGCATCAACAAAATTCTTCAGAAAACTGGGGGCCACTATGTTGATTTCAAAGAAGTGGCCGAGGTTTTGAAAAACGTCATCAACGCCAATGTCTACATCGCCGATCGCAAAGGAGAAATCTTGGGATATGCTCTAGTCGACGAATTTGAATGCGAATTGATGATGAACCATGTGCTGAAGAACGGTCGTTTTCCCGAGAAGTACAACGAGTTTTTATTGCGCAATGAAGAGCCCCGGGTGAACTTGCGGCAGAAAAGTAATGATTGTGCTTTTCTGCCTACGGAAGGGTGCCTTTTTACCCAAAAGATCGTGACCGTGGTTCCGATTCTTGGCGGGGGAAAACGTTTGGGGACCCTGCTCCTGGCCCGTTTCAATGAACTCTTCGATGCCGACGATCTGATCTTGGGTGAAACCGGCGCGACCGTGGTCGGGATGGAAGTGCTTCGTGCACGGGCGGAAAAGATCGAAGAGGAGGCGCGCCACAAGGCCGTAGTACAGCTCGCCGTTGCTACGCTTTCTTACTCCGAGCTGGAGGCGGTGGAGCATATCTTCGAGGAGCTGGGTGGCGACGAAGGACTGCTCGTAGCCAGCAAAATTGCCGATCAGCTGGGGATTACCCGTTCGGTGATCGTGAATGCTCTGCGCAAGTTTGAAAGCGCAGGTGTGATCGAGTCCCGTTCCCTGGGAATGAAGGGGACCTTTATCAAGATCCTTAACCCGTATTTGCTGGAACACCTGGCAAAAAAATCGACCGGTTACCGGCTCTAGGATCAAGGAAAAAGTACAAGTTCCGATTAAATAGAGTAATTGTTTTAGCGATTACTCTATTTTTTTTGATCCGGAAGCGATATGGCCGTGGCAGGATTGGGCGAAGGCCATGTGGAAAACTAGTCACGAAAGAAAGGAAACGGCCCGGCCCAGGCCGGAGGGGAGGAGAAAACTTGCTTAAATTGGCAAATATCTCTTTAACATTGGCCGGCGGGAAAAAACCGGTCACGATTTTAAGCGAGATCAATTTACATTTTGAGGAGGGGAAGATTTACGCCCTGACCGGGCCCAATGGAGGCGGCAAGTCATCCTTGGCCCGTGTGATCATGGGCATATATACTCCGACTGCCGGGAAGGTGCTTCTGGACGGAGAGGATATTACCATGCTCACAGTGACGGAACGGGCCCGGCGCGGTTTTGGCTATGCTTTTCAATACCCGCCTCGCTTCAAAGGGTTACAGGTGGGCGATCTGCTTCGATTGGCCGGTCGAAACCGCGACTGTTCCGGTGAGTGCCGCCCGCTGGTGCAGCTCGGCTTTTGCCCGGAAGAATACCTGGAACGGGAATTGGATGGCGGACTTTCCGGGGGGGAGCGGAAACGGATTGAAATTGCTACACTGCTGGTCCAGGACCCGCGGGTACGCATTTTTGACGAGCCCGAGGCAGGGATTGACCTGTGGAGTTTTGAAAAATTGATCCGGGTCATCCGGGAAACCCACGCCTCAAACCGTATCTCGATCGTGATCTCGCACCAGGAAAAGATTCTTGCCATGGCCGATCAGATCGTGCTTATTGCGGGGGGCAGGATCAAAATGGAGGGCCCCCGAGAAGAAATCTGGCCTTTGATCAAAGACGATGCCGCCTGTTCTTGCCGGCGGAACTGCCGTCAGGAAGGTGAGATCCATGCTGACTGCCCTCGATAAAAACCTTATTACCGAAATTGCAGGCCTGCACGGGGATCCCCCGGGAGCGTACAGCCTACGCAAGGATGGTGTGGGGATAGGGTGCCGTTCCCTGCCGGGGATTCGGATTATTCCAAGGGAGGACCGGCCCGGGATCAACCTGGTGGTCGATCCGGGGCGGGCCGGGACCGTGCATCTTCCGGTCATTCTGACCCAAACCGCTTTTTCCGATCAAGTTTATAATAATATTGAAATCGGGGCCGGTGCCGATCTTGTCTTGATTGCGGGTTGCGGCGTCCACAATCCCGGCCATGGTGAAGCTCGCCACGATGGGGTGCATGAGATCCGTGTACGTCGAGGCGCCCGCCTGCGCTACAGCGAAAAGCATTACGGGGAAGGAACGGGGACGGGGCAGAGAATTCTCAACCCGAAAACGGTGCTGGTTGTGGAGGAAGGGGCGCGAGCCGAACTGGAGCTGGAACAGATCCGTGGTGTAGACAATACCGTGCGGGTCACCGAAGCACGGGTGGAGGCGGGAGGGCAATTGATGATGTTTGAGCGATTGCTAACCGTCGGTAGCCAGTCCGCCCGCTCCGAGGTGGTCGTGCGGTTGCTGGGGGACGACAGCACGGCGCGGATTGTTTCCCGAACGGTTGGGCAGGGGACCTCAAAACAAATTTTTAAAGCGCGCCTGATCGCTTATGCCCGCGGCCGGGGACATGTGGAGTGTGATTCGATCATCATGGAGCGGGCGATAATCCGTTCGATCCCGGAAATCTGGGCCGAGAACGCTGCAGCCGAGCTGGTTCATGAAGCCGCGATTGGCAAAATTGCCGGAGAACAATTGATCAAACTGATGTCCCTCGGTCTTACGGCAGCGGAAGCCGAAGAGGCGATCATTACCGGTTTCCTGAAATGAGTTGAAGCCGGGACTTCATTTTAACGGACGGGGTGTGACCATTATTGTTCAGGATCTTGGGGTTGGCGGGAAGCCCCCGCAAGGGCGGAAATAGTGATCTATTGCTGGATGCTTTTTTGAAAGGGGTGCAAAAAGCCGGAGCAGTATCGGAAAAGATTTATTTGAACGACTTGCGGATACGACCGTGCCAGGCCTGTGATGCCTGTGCCGGGACCGGCATTTGCGTCCTGCGCGACGACATGCAAGATCTTTACCCCAAAGTTGCCGCCTGTTCCGGCCTGGTTCTGTCCAGTCCGATTACTTTTGGCAGTCTATCCGCCCAGGTAAAAATGTTCATCGACCGTTTCGAATGTTGGTGGTACGCCAAGTACCGTTTAAATAGACCATTTATCACTGTTGATGAAAAACGCCCCGCTTTTTTTATCTGTGTCGGCGCGTTGCGAAGGAATGATTTTTATGCAAACGCCCTTGCTGTGGCAAAAGTTTATTTTCATTCAACCAATTTTCATTTGCAGGGAAGCCTGCGTTATATGGAATTTGAAGCCAAAGGCAGCATAGCTGCCTGCGGAGCGGCCCTGTCGGAGACGGAAGAGGCCGGTTACGGTTTTGCAGTTACGATCAGCGATCGTAGCCGGCCCGCTTGATGATTACTGTCCTCTTTTCGCGGCCGGCAGATGCAAACCGGCATGGCCGCTTTCCTATCACCGCTCCTTTTACGGTTACAATTCCGGTTGCAATGGTACAGAAACCGTATTGGTGAGAAACAACCGGTTGCCGGTTAAACCGTAACCGCCCGGCTTTTTCCGAGGGATATGCAAACAATCAAGGGGGTTTCTACCATGCCGAAACAACAGATCGCTACGCGGACCCTTATCGGCCCGGTTCCGGCCGCCCTGATCTCGTGTGGACGCGGCGGAACGGAAAAGAACATCATCACCCTGGCCATGATCGGTGTGGTCAATTCCGAACCGCCCATGGTTTCCATTTCCGTCCGCCCCTCCCGTTATTCATATGCCATGATCCGGGAAAGCGGAGAATTCGTGATCAATTTGCCCTCCATCGATCAGGCCGAGGCGGCAGACCGGTGCGGGACCGTGAGCGGGCGAAACACGGACAAGTTTGTCCTGTGTGAGTTTACGCCGGAACCGGGCACCCTTTCCAGCGCCCCCCGGATTGCCGAGTGCCCGATCAGTCTCGATTGCCGGGTTGTTCACACCCTGGCCCTGGGCACGCATGTGCTTTTTATCGGTCAGGTGGAAGCAACCGCGATCGCGCCGCACCTGCTGGCGGAAAATGGAGAACTGGATCCAGGCAAGGCCCGGTTGCTCGGTTACTGTTCCAAACACTACCTGGGGTCATTCTCACTGGGGTATTCACAAGGCTATACCCGGTGTTGAACGGGTTTTCCGATTCGGGGCTGCCAATCTGACAACGACGCAAGAATTGGGACATCCCGACCGCCCGGATCCCGGTTTTTTACTGTAATTTTGATGGATGGTTTCCTGGTTTTCGGAGCAGGACAATCCGGTTGGTGTTGGTTCCCTTTTTGAGATTGTCGATGCCCCAGCAATTTGATGTCTTCGTGAAGGCCTGGCTGTTGATAACAACCATTTCCGGACTTAATCCCGCTGAAAGCGCGGCAGGAACAACCAGTGTTTCCAAAAAGAGTTTCCGGTGTCGCACCTCGCCCACTTCGAAGGCGACATAACCCCCGGGCACGAGGACCCTTTTCAGCTCTTTGAACACGCCGCTCATTTTATTTTGCCAGTCGTGTGGCCGGTTCAGTTGCCAGATGTCTACGCCACGGGGGTCAATGCCGTTAAACCAACAACGGAGCCAGTTGTCCTGATGATAATCAATATTGTCCAGGAAAGGCGGCGAGGTAACGACCAGGTTAACCGTGTTGTCCCTGATTTCCGGAGTCATATCGGCCGGAGCGGTGAACAGTTTGCTTTTCATGAATCTATTTCGAAGCAGGGTTGTTTCATCTTCTTTCAACTTCCGTAATAGTGAATGGCTTTTCCGCACAACCAGGGCCCGAACATCCCTTGGGGGAGGTTTTTGGGAAAGCTTTGCATTTATTTTGTTTTGCGAGTTTATCGATACCGCCTGGTTGGGCGGCAAGGTGTAGACAGAAAAAAAACCGCTTGAATGTCCGGTCAGCCGGTTTGTGGCGACCATGCGGATCCATGCGTCCACCCGATCCAGGGCGCCATGTTCTTCTTTCTCCAACAGATAGGCGCGGAGATTGGTAATTGATCGTAATGTTTCCGGATGATAAAAGGCAAGCAGATCACTCCAAAGCGGCCGGGGTTTTTCCAAATTTATGCCCCGAAGACGTTTCCCGACGGCGTTTATTTCCGGTAAATTCAATCTTGGGTCAGTCAGAATTCGGCAGAGCGGGTTAATATCACACCCGACCGGCACCCGGTTCAGTAACGCCGCTTCAATCACTGTTGTGCCCCGGCCCATGAAAGGATCGTAAACAACATCGTTTTTACCGGTTAGGCGGGTGATGAAAAAACGGGGCAATTGAGGCTTGAAACAAGCCCGGTATGAAACTTCATGCAAGGAGTGCCCGGCTCGTTGTTTTGAGGTCCAGAATTCATTAAAATACACCGGCAGGCTGATTTTTGGGTCGGGAAACTTCAAGCAAACGGTTGTCCGGCCATATTCCTTGAAACCGGAAATTTCAGAATGGAGTTCCGATGGGGTCAGAGGTCCTGTTTTATCGATTTGGTCGGGGCATTGCACCGGTTGGTTCTGTCCCATTTATTTTTCCCCCGGTAATCTATTTGGGCGATACTATCCTTCAAAAAAACAAGAGTGTCCGATAAATTCGCGTAAAATGGAGTTGGAAGGAACCTCCTTGGGATCCAGGGATGAGAAAAAAGAAAGAAAAACCAGCAATCTCCTGGCATCAAGATATTCCGGGTGCGAACGATCGATCTGGCGCAGCAGACGCCTGGCCTGTTTTTTGAGCACAGCCAGTTCATAAACCAGGGCGGAGTTGAACATGATATCGGCCTCTTCCTGGAGACAGAAAATATCGCGTTCTTCACCCCGCCTGACTGAAGGCCAGCAGCGGATCGTCTCCAGAGCGCTGATACCGCGAAACTGGGCGTCGCGGACGATACGTCGCAACAATCGTGTGTCGGTGGTATGAATACGGGTATGGCGGTCGATATTTAGCGCTGTCAGTGCGGAGATATAGATTTTGAACTTTTTGCGGCGGGGGATCGTTCGGGTCAAATTTTCATTTAACCCGTGAATACCTTCAATGATCAGCGGTTGATTGTTTTCCAGGCGAATGGTTTTACCGTGATGTTCCCGCTTTCCCGTGTTGAAATTGTAGGTAGGGAGCTTGACTTCTTCCCCTTCAATCAAGCGTACCAGGTGCCGGTTGAACAGGGCCAGGTCCACGGCTTCGATGTGTTCAAAATCGGGGTTGTTGGATTCATCAAGGGGTGTGTGCTCGCGATCGACAAAATAGTCGTCAATGGAAATGGGGTGGGGCCTAAGTCCGTTAACCAGCAGCTGGGTCCGCAAGCGTTGGGCAAAAGTAGTTTTGCCCGAGGACGAAGGGCCGGCAATAAGCACGACCTTGATTTCATTGCCGCGAGAGCAGATCAGGTCGGCGATCTGGGCAATCTTTTTTTCATGCAGCGCTTCAGCGATTCGAACCACTTCAGCGCCCTGCCCCGTTTCGATCAGCCTGTTCATGGCGCCGACATTATCAAATCCAAGAATGGAGCCCCATCGCTCTGCTTCGCGGAAAATCCCGAAAAGCTTCTTTTGATCTATAAAAGACGCAACCCGGCCGGGAATCTTTTCATCAGGATACCTCAAAACCAGCCCCGGCGGGTAATATTTTAATTCAAACACGTTCAGGATTCCGGTACGCGGGACGTGATAACCGTACAAAGTATCCTCGACAGCGCCGATGGAATAAAGATTAAAGTAGTTCCTGGGCCAGTGTTTGAGCAGTGCCACCTTGTCTTCAAATCCCTGACGGCAGAAAATATGTGCGGCTTCTTCAGGTGAAACTTTCCTTTTTTCCAAAGCCAAGTTTGCTTTGACCAGATGCCGCATTCGCTGTTCGATGGCATTAACATCGGCCTGACTCAGGGCGGGGTCCTTTTTGACTTCGCAATACAACCCTTTACCCAGGGAGTGCTCAACAGTAACCGCCGCTTCCGGGAAAAGCGCGGAAACGGCGGCAATGAGCAAAAAGGTTAAACTGCGCTGGTAAATACGCCGCCCCTCTTTATCGGTTAGATCCAGAAACCGTACTGTCAGCGACGTTTTTACTGTAGTGGTGAGTTCGTAAAGTTTGTTTTCCAAAACCGCCGCGACGATCGGTGCCGGATAATGGGGTTGCACTTCAGTGCTGATCTCCTCCAGGCTGCGGTTGCCGGCCACGGGCAGGGCTTCACCGCCCGGCAAAGAAATCAAAATTTGATCAACCATATTCTTGACCGATCTCCCAATCCCTTTGAGGCGTTATTTGTTCATAATCCCCTTAAACAGATCATATCTAAAAGGCGCCGAGTATTCAACCGGGGGCGGGTTCCCTTTTGAATGCGTTCCCGAAAAAAAGTCCGGACCACCAAAGAAAGAGCGTATAAAAAAAGGTATTTCCACAGCAATAGATAAATATTGATCTATAATTTTAAGAAGCTATGGTGAGCAGCCGGTAAAAAAACAGGCAGCAATGATGAAAATTGATGAGGAGGGGCCGCGATGCCGCTAAAACCAGACACTAAACCCAATAACCCTAATTTTTCCTCGGGGCCTTGCGCCAAGTACCCCGGGTACACCATTGATGTGTTAAAAAATGCTCTTCTGAGCCGGTCCCACCGTAGCCCTGCCGGCAAGCAGCGTTTGCAAGAAGCAATTTTGAAAACCAGAGAATTGCTAGAAATTCCCCGTGATTATTTGCTGGCCATTGTTCCGGCCTCGGATACCGGGGCGTTTGAAATGGCGATGTGGAACCTGCTTGGTGCTCGAGCGGTTACCGTGATCTATTTTGAGTCCTTTGGTAAAACCTGGGCCGATGATATTGAGAAGCAGCTGCAGCTGCATGAAGTAACTGTTTGTTCCGCCGATTATGGGTTTTTGCCTGACTTGACCGCGATCGATTTTGATGATGATGTTGTATTTACCTGGAACGGGACCACGAGTGGGGTCAAGATGCCGGGGGGTGATTTTATTCCGGCGGACCGCCGCGGGCTGACTCTTTGTGATGCAACTTCGGCTGTCTTTGCCATGGCCATGCCGTGGCACAAGTTGGATGTAGCCACCTTTTCCTGGCAAAAGGTGCTTGGTGGTGAGGCAGCGCACGGGATGCTGATTCTGTCACCGCGCGCTGTGAAACGGATCGAAACATATTCACCGCCATGGCCGGTTCCCAAGATCTTCAGGCTGCAAAAAGAGGGCAAACTGATGGCCGGTCTGTTCGAGGGTTCAACCATCAATACGCCGTCACTCTTGTGTACCGAGGACTATCTGGCGGCGCTGCGGTGGGCGGAATCAATCGGAGGCCTGTCGGAGTTGATCCGGCGCAGTGAAAATAATCTGCAGCTACTGGAAGAGTTCGTTTCGCAGCGGGATTGGATTCATTTTTTAGCCGTTGATCCGGCGGTGCGTTCGAACACCAGTGTTTGTTTGACCGTGGATCTGCCGGTTGATAAATTGCAACGGATGGTCAAGCTGCTCGAGCATGAACAGGTGGCATTCGATATCGCTTCTTACCGGGAGGCGCCGGACGGTTTACGTTTCTGGTGCGGGGCAACAGTGGAGAGAGGGGATCTTGCCTTGGCACTGCAATGGCTTGAATGGGCTTATTATGAACTAAAACAGGAATCCTGAAGAGGAAAAAGAGCATTTCTGGAGAATGATGGTGTATGTACTTTTAATTACTGAACCACTGGCCCTGGGAGGTTGTTTATGAAACCAAAAGACTTGCTGCAACGGCGCCAGGTTCTTGGGTTGCGTTTGCAGCGGGCTTACCGCCGCAGTGAAATCAGAAAACTGTTGTTATGGCTCAAGGGAAAAACATTATCACCGGTTCATTATATTGTCCTGGCCTCGCTCCTGATCGGAGGAAGCCAGGGCATTCAGTATTACCGCGATGGTTTGGTTGATGTGGTGTTCATTAACGGTTGCGAAATCGGAATGGTGGAAGATGCGGCCGCCGTGGAACAGTTTATGGGTGACCTGGTAGAAAAATGCAGTTTGCTTTACGGTGTTGAGGTATTTCCCAGGGAGGAAATAACCTATAATCGGGAATTTCATCCGCGCTGCGAACCGGATTTCCCGCAGGTTGCAGACACGTTGCGCCAGCGGATCAATTTGCTTACTGAAGCGGTAATGGTAAACGTTGATGGCTGGCCGTCACTCCCGGTTGCGGCGGAAGAAGAAATCGATAAACTGACAACTTTACTATGTTCGATGCATGCCAATCCCGATGACCGGGTGACGCTGCTGGAAACGGCGCTCCTGGAAGAAGTATCCGGTCACGGTTGTGTGGTTTCACCCGATCAGGTTTACCCGGCCGAAAGGGTTGCGGCTGTTTTGACAAGGCAAGGGCGCCCTACCGCGCAATCAGATTCCCCACGCGATCTATTAGCCTCGCGTGCCGGTCGGAATGAAGGGGAAAACTGGGATGAAATAGTGCAGGAAATGCCGTTGGTGCACGTGAAGATTGTGGAAGAAGCGATCGTGGAAGAGAAGGTCCCTTTTGATACCACTTACAAAGATAACAATTCCATGTGGTCCGGGGAGAGTCGGGTCGTCACCGCAGGCGTGGAAGGATTGAAAAAAGTTACGTACCGGATCACCCGGGTCAATGACGAGGAAACATCGAAAGAGGCTATATCGGAAGAGTTGTTGAAAGAACCGGTTAGCTGCGTTGTCGAACGGGGTACGGTTGCCCGGTTTACCTGGCCCGTAGCTGGTGGGGGTACGATCACGCAGTATTTCAAGGGTAGGGCCCATAACGGTATCGATATCGCTGCAGCGATGGGTACATCCGTCCTTGCGGCGGAAAGCGGTGTAGTGGCCCGATCTGCCTGGGGTGGTTCCCAGGGGAACTATATTGTTATTTGCCATGGAAACTACTGGACTCTGTACCTGCATAACAGTGCCAATTTGGTTTACGTCGGGCAGCAGGTCTCCCGGGGGCAGACGATAGCCCGCCTTGGTTCCACCGGGCATTCAACCGGGCCGCACCTACATTTTGAAATCCGGCGCAGTAACGGTTCAGGTGTCTGGACGGGCTGGTACGATCATCCTGCCGTGGATCCATTATCATATTTTCGTTAGACGCCACAACCCGAAGATTTGGCAAGTTCCTGATTTTGAATAAAGTGCATCCCGCACCGTTTCAGGTGGGGGATGCATTGTTGTACGAGCATGGTTGTTTTGTGACTTGTTCATGTTAACCCCGTTTGGATCGATACGGACAAAGTTTTGCTTGACCGAGCCGCATTATTGCTATATATCAGAGTTACAGTTGGATTGGCGGGGCGGGGCGGTGAATTACAGCATATTCTAGCGGCGGGGATACGGATGAACAGTTTTATTTGGATTTTTTCCTTAAGCTTTTGTTTTGGCCGGTTACCTCTCTTTCAAAAGGCAAGTACGCTTTTTGAAAAAACCGCCTTGCGTCGGCTGCTCTTGTTTCTATGCGGGGTTGCCGCCGGTACTCTGGTGGTCTGGAGTGCACACTGCCTCGTCGGCACACCGGTTTCAGAGGCTCTTGCCGCGACAGGCCTGATCCTGGGGCAGACGCTCTTTTTCCGGCGCGGCCGACGTGAAGAAGATCTGCGCGGGATTATGACCGGTGTTTTTCTTGTTTTTGCCCCGGTGGTGCTGCCGTTTCTGGCGGTTACCTGGTTATTCTGGTACCGTTTGACGCGGCGGCCGGCACTCAGCTCCTTTCTTGCCTCCCCGGTTCTGGTGCCCCTGAATCTGATCACGCGACAAAGTGACATTCACTTTGTCTTTGCCCTGTTTTTGATCTGGCTGACCGCCGTCGGGCTCTTGAGACAGCTAAAAGACATAGCTTGCACCGGTACGGCCCCTCCTGCCGGCCCGGCGTTACGATTTTACTTTTTGACCCGGCCGGCGCGCCGGCTGCTACGGGCCACTATTTTTACAGGAGCAATTATCGGAGTATTCTACCTTCTTTATCTGACCCGTACCGTCTACAGCGCGGTCCAGCCGGTTGAAGTATTTCGGGGGGGCAGCAGCGAAGAGATGGTCGCCGCCCTTACTTTTGACGATGGGCCGCATCCCTATTACACGGCCGCTATTCTCGATATTCTGGAGGAAAAGGGGGTCAAAGCCACCTTCTTTCTGGTCGGCGCCCATGCGGAACGTTACCCGGAAACGGCGCAGAAAATTGTGGCCGCAGGTCATGAAATCGGTAGCCATACCTATTCCCATGCCAACCTTTACCGGCGCAACGCTGAAAAGGTACGCTGGGAAATCAACCGGGGGCATGATGCCGTTGCCGGTGTGACCGGAGTGAAACCGGCCCTTTTTCGTCCTCCCCGGGGCCTCTACAACGACGGCACCCTGGAAGCCTGTGCCGATCAGGATCTGACCCTGGTTTTGTGGACTGTTTCCTCGCGGGATTGGCTCGAACTGCCGGTGCAGGACATTGTGCGGCAGGTCAGCCGGCAGGTCCTTCCGGGGGCAATACTTCTTTTTCACGACAGCGGTGATATCATTCATTCCGATCGGGGCTGCCGGATCAATACTGTCCGGGCTTTGCCCGGGGTAATTGATGCCCTGCGCGATAAAGGTTATTCCTTTCTTACGGTCGGAGAAATGATGGCACGGGAGCAGGCAGGTCTAGAGGCGGAAGAGTAGGGCAAATCATATCCGCACTACTGCAATCTTTTGTATCGTTGATTTCTTACCAACATCACGACAAATGCTGCCAACGCTGAAGGGATCAAAGAAAAGAAAAAATGCAACAAAGGCACACCCCAAAACTTGAAAATAGCAGGGAGTAACATTAATGGTGAAAATGGCCTGTCGTTATGCTATACTGCCAATGGGTGAAGGAATATTTTTTTAGGAGGATGAACGTGGAGCTATTCGGGACATTCATTCAGACCGGGGACTGGAAAGGTGAAAAACATGTGCCGGTGATACACTTGCCTGAAAATATCAAAGCTGCCGAGAATATCGAGCTAACAATAACCTTGGGGGACGCTGTCGGCCATCCGAACACGTTTGAGCACTACATATCCTGGATCAAGGCCTATTATCAATCGAGCGGCGCCAAGTTCCCGATTGAACTTGCCAGCTTTGATCTTGCAGCCCATGGTGAAAGTGATGTTTACAGTGATTATCGAGTTCAAATTCATGTCAGGCTCCCCAAAAGCGGCACCATCTATGCCTTGAGCTACTGCAATATTCATGGGCTGTGGGGCAACCGGGCCGATATAACCGTGAAGCAAGATTGAGAGCAAGACGTTGTGAATCAAAGCAAGTGATCGGACCTGGAAGGAGTTGCTGGGTTCAAGATGGCGTGCAGGCCGGTAATCTAGGGCCCGTTCAAGCCGTTCCTTTAACGGGGTAAATCTGAGCAAATAGCGCTGTTCCTTTTCCCGGTCCCGGTGATTGTAACTTATCTTCCGCACCCTTTTGGTTTCCAATAAATATTTACCCTATCCATACTCCAGGCGGTTATGGGGGGGGCGTAAATATATTCAAATCAAAACTGGCCATATTGAGCACTGCACTCGAAGCGTTTTGTTAACAGACGCTTGGTTACCTTGCCATCCTTTAGCCACATTATCTTGACTGGGGCGAACAGTTCCAAGATTTTGTTTGCCGTACACTCTCATTTTCAGGCGCTTTGCGGACCCTGATCTGCAAGATCATATACAGTGCCAAAGCGATTAGAGCCACATAACAGAGCGCCTCCAGCCGATCTTTGCGTTTAAGGTGAAGCGACCCGATGCAAATCGGATCCTTTATGAATTCAAAGCGGTTCTCAACAACGCTCTGGTTGTGGTGTTCAATCAAAATATCTTATGCACTCAAGTCGGGATGATTGCTGATTAAAACAAAACAGCTTACCTAGCGAACAGGAGAAAAATCTATGGAAGATAAACAGGTAGTGGTTGTAACAGGCGGTAGTTCTGGTATCGGACTTGCGATTTCAAAGAAACTCAGGAAGTTGGGGATGCATGTCATTATTTTTGATATTCAAGCTCCCCCGGAAGATTTTGAACTTTACCATGTAGATATTCGTGATGACAGACAAATCAAAG
>CAYQQK010000028.1:0-14446 GCA_964420065.1 uncultured Syntrophomonadaceae bacterium
GTTGACATGGAAAAAGCCCCGGATTTAACTCGTACCAATATCCGGGGCTACTATTGAGCGGCATTTGCGGAATGCCTGGCGCAATAACCGGAGCGGTTGACAACCTAGCCCCCCTTTCGACATAATGAGCATAATCGGGGCCGTAAGGGAGAATATTTTCCAAAATGAACGAAGAAAAACTGTTGCACCGGCTGGCCGAATTGAAGAAAGACAAACAAGCAGTTATTTTAGCCCATAATTATCAACCGGAAGATGTACAGGATGCCGCCGATCATACCGGTGATTCCTTCGATTTGAGCCGCCTGGCGACCAAATCCTCGGCGGAGGTGATCGTATTTTGTGGGGTTCATTTTATGGCCGAAAGCGCCGCCATTCTTTCACCCGACAAAATAGTGTTGCTGCCGGAGATCAACGCCGGCTGCCCCATGGCCGATATGATCACCGCGTCCGATCTGCGGGAGCTCAAGGCGAAGCATCCCCGGGCGGCGGTGGCCGCCTATGTCAATACGTCGGCGGAGGTAAAGGCGGAAAGCGATATCTGCGTCACCTCGGCCAACGCCGTGGAGGTGGTGGCCTCCCTGGAAGAGGATGAGGTGATCTTCGTGCCCGACCGCAATTTGGCCGACTTTGTGGCCCGGAGGAGCAAGAAAAAAATCATTTCCTGGCACGGCTACTGCATTACCCACCACCGGGTTCTGCCGGAGGATGTGCACCGGGCGCGGCGCATGTACCCGCGGGCGGCGATAGTGGTGCATCCCGAGTGCCGGCCCGAGGTGGTGGAGCTGGCCGATGCCGCCCTGGGAACCGGAGGCATGCTCCGATTTGTTAAGGAAAGCGACGCTCGCGAAATTGTATTGGGCACAGAGGCAGGTATGATTCACCGTCTGAAAAAAGAGTGCCCTGATAAAAAATATTACCCGCTCGCCCCGGGTTTAGTCTGCCCGAACATGAAATATACCAATCTGCCCAAAGTAGTTTCTGCCCTGGAAGAGATGCGCTATCGTATTACCGTCCCGACGGAGATACGGGAAAAAGCGGCCCGGGCCCTGCAGCGTATGCTGAAAGCGCCGGTTAGGGATGTTGCCGGCCGTTGAATCGCGGCGGTGGCCAGATGCATTCATGCTCCGAGCGGGGACGGGACAAACTTTTTAAACGAAGGTATGGTGGGGGGGGGGTAGTTTATGGATCCCTTGCTCGTGGCGGAGATCGTGCGCCGGGCGCTGCTTGAAGACATCGGGCGGGGAGATTTCACCACTGAAGGGACGGTCCCGGCCGCTACCCGGGGGAGGGCGAAAATTATTGCCCGGGAGGAAGGCATTCTGGCCGGTTTGCCGGTGGCGGCGGCCGTATTTCATTTTCTTGAACCGGCGATCGAGTTTACGTTCGGGGCGCAGGAAGGGGACCTCCTGCATCCCGGTCAGGATCTGGCACGATTAAGCGGATCGCTGCGGCCCATTCTTACGGCCGAACGGACCGCTCTCAATTTTTTACAGCGAACTTGCGGTGTCGCCACCCTCACCGCAGCCTGGGTCAAGGAAATTGAAGGCTACCCGGCCCGCTTGCTGGACACCCGCAAAACCACTCCCGGTTTGCGTCTGCTGGAACGATACGCCGTACGCACCGGGGGCGGTTTTAATCACCGTCCCGGTCTGGATGGGGGCCTCCTGATCAAGGAAAATCATATTCGCGCCGCCGGGGGCATTGCTGCGGCGCTGGAGGGGGCGCGCCGTCGCGTTCCTTTCCTGCAGTCCGTCGAGATTGAGGTGACCACCCTGGCCGAACTGGAAGAAGCCTTGCGGGCCGGGGCCGCATATATATTGCTCGATAATATGGATCCGGAAACCATGCGCCGGGCGGTCGCCCTGACCGGGGGGCGGGCCCGCCTGGAGGCCTCGGGCGGCATTACTTTCGAGAATTTAAAAGAGGTTGCGGCAACCGGGGTGGATTTTATCTCCTGTGGGGCCCTGACCCACTCCTACCGGGCCCTCGATCTGAGCCTGCAGGTGGAAGGGTAACAACGCCGGGTGTGGCGATGGACCGGAGTGGGTTTACAAAAACTTACCGGTAAAAGGAGCGGTTAAGATTTGATGTCCGAGCCAAATATTTACGATATTTTGATCATCGGCGGCGGGCCGGCGGGAGCAACGGCGGCCGTCTACGGCGCCCGGGCCGGTCATACGGTTCTGGTGCTGGAGAAGATGCTGGTCGGGGGCGAGATAGTGTCCACGGAACGCCTGGACAATTACACCGGCTTTCCGGACGGGATCAGCGGTCCGGAATTTGGCCGGCTGCTGGGCCGCCAGTTGCAGCGATTTTCTGTACCGGTGCAGCCCGTGATCGTGGAGCAGGCCTCTTTTAACGGAGCGGTGAAAAAGGTTGTCACTTCCTCCGGCGACTTTGCGGGACGGACGGCGATCATTGCCTCCGGAACGATTCCCAACCTGTTGAACGTGCCCGGAGAGGAGAAGTTGAAGGGGCGGGGCGTTTCTTACTGCGCCACCTGCGACGCCATGTTTTTCCGGAACCGCGATATCGCCGTGGTCGGCGGTGGCGACGCCGCCCTGGAAGAGGCGATCTTTCTGGCCGGTTTTGCCCGCCGGGTCTATATCTTGCACCGGCGGAACGCTTTCCGCGGGGTGAAGTCGCTGCAGGACAGGCTGCTGGCGCTGCCCAACGTGGAAGTCCTCTGGAAAAGCACCGTGATCCGCATGGAGGGGCGGGAGAAGTTCGAGGGGCTGCGGATCCTGCGCGACGGCGCCGAGGAGGATTTGATGGTGCAAGGGGTTTTTGTTTATGTCGGGCGCCGGCCGAATACCGGATTTGTGCAGGATCAGGTCGCCCTGAATGAAAATGGTTATGTTCTTGCCGGGGAGAAAACAGAAACTTCCCTTCCCGGAGTTTATGCCGCCGGGGATGTGCGGGTGAAAGAACTGCGCCAGGTGATCACCGCTGCCGCCGACGGGGCGGTCGCCGCGACCATGGCCAGCCGCTTTCTGCACGGACTCTAGCGCGCGGGCGCCTTCGGGGCGCTCCATCCCCCGCTCCATTTGATCGCATGAAGAGCCTCACTTTGGCGCATACTTGGGGAGAGGCTCTTTTATTATTTAGCGAGGGGTGAACCGGGCATGCGTCCCCTGTGGAAGGGTTCGATCAGCTTCGGCCTGGTCAATATTCCGGTGCGGTTTTTTGTAGCCACCGAGCGGAAGGATGTCCGCTTCCGCACGCTTCACGAACCCTGCCGCACTCCTCTGGAATACCGCAAGGTTTGTCCCCACTGCCGGAAGGAAGTCGGCCCGGAGGAAATTGTCCGCGGCTACGAGTACGAGAAGGGACGTTTTGTGATCATCAAGGAGGAGGATCTGGAACGCATTCCCGGCGAAACGACACGCAGTATCGACATTGCTGATTTTGTGCGCCAGGAAGAGGTCGATCCCATTTATTACGATCGTTCCTACTACCTTGCCCCGGGGGAAACCGGGGAAAAGGCTTTTCAGCTCCTCGAACAGGCCATGTCCGGCGCCGACATGGTCGCCATCGCCCGGCTTGTTTTACGCTCCCGGCAGGCCCTGGCGCTGCTCAGGCCCTATGCGGGCACGATCGCCCTGGAAACCATGTTTTATCCCGACGAGGTCCGAAACAGCGCCGGCTTGCCCGCCTGGAACCGGGACATCAAGATCAGCGCGCAGGAATCGCGCATGGCCCGGGAGCTGGTCACCAGTTTAACCGCTCCTTTCGATCCGCAAAAATACACCGCTGAATACCGGCAGGCGCTCCTGCAAATTATTCAAGGGAAGGTGGCCGGGGAGGAGGTTGTCATCCCCGCTCCGGAACGGAAGGGTGAGGTGATCGACCTGGTGGAGGCCCTGCGGGCCAGTATCAAGGCGGCCGGGGGGGAGACGGCACTGGAAGAAAAGCCTTTGCGCCGCCGTAAAAAGGCCGGCACAACGGCCTGAGCCGGTGTTTTCACTGGGAGGCCGGTTCGCGCTTGTCCGGCCGATGGAACCACGGTCCCGGCCGGAGCCTTTTGACAGCCCCGATCATTTTTTCCAGATCAAGTGGGATGGCGTGCGCATCCTCGCTTTCAAGGAAACGGGCCGGCTGCGCCTGCAGAACCGGCGCGGACGCGAACGCACGGCCCAGTATCCCGAGCTGCAGGAGTTGCAGGAATTGGCCGGTGTCAAGGAGCTTCTTCTTGACGGGGAGGTGGTGGTGCTCGGTGAAACGGGGCAGCCGAGCTTCCCCCGCGTGATCCGGCGCGATTTTTGCACCCGGCCCGCTTCGATCGAACAGCTCTCCCGGGAGCTGCCCTGCACTTACTGTGTATTCGATCTGCTTTACCTGGACGGGGAGGATCTGTCGCCCCGGCCTTTGAGTGAACGCCAAAAATTGCTGGAACAGATTCTGGGCGCCTCACCCGCCGTCGTGATCACGCCGAATTTCTCTGCTGGGGTTGCCCTCTACCGCCAGGTCGAACGGCGGGGCCTGGAGGGGGTCGTGGCCAAGGAGAAGGAGAGTCCCTATTTATGGGGGATCAAGAGTGAACGCTGGTTGAAGGTAAAACCGCGCCGGGAGATTCTCTGCGCCGTGGGCGGGGTGGTTGAGAAGGGCGGGCAGGTGGGGGCCTTGCTTCTCGGGGCCTTCCGGGGAGAAGAGTTTCTCTATCTTGGGCGGGCCGGTTCGGGATTGACCGCCCGCGATGCCGGCTTGTTGCGGGACCTGGCCCGGACCGGTGCGGTCCCGGTTCCTTCTTTCGTGAACCCGCCCCGCGATCCCGGGTGCTGCTGGCTAGAGCCCCGCTTGACCGTTCTGGTGCAGTACGCCGAGTGGACCGCAGATTTGCGCTTGCGCGCCCCGGTGGTGGCAGGATTTACCACCCGCCCGGCCGCTGAAGCGGTGTTGTGAACAAGAAGCAGGAGGCGGGAGACAGGAGGCAGGAAGGGGGAGGGGAGGGAGGATCCCCCCCCACCCTTACCCTCCCCCTCCAGGGGGGAGGGAGGATCGGAGAGGAGTGAGCCGATGGATACGGTCCTGGAGGTGAACGGGCGGGAAGTGTGTTTGACCCACCTGGATCGGGTTCTATGGCCGGATCCCGGCCTGACCAAGCAGGACCTGATCAAATACTTGCTTGCGGTTGCACCGCACTTTTTGCCCCATCTGTTCGATCGCCCGCTGGTGGTGCAGCGTTTCCCCTCGGGCACTGAGGGGGAGTCCTTTTACCAGAAAAACGTCCCCGTCGGCGCTCCCGACTGGCTCCGGGTTGTCCCGGTGGAACACGAGGCGGAAAAGATCACGCGCTACGTCGTTGCCGACAACCTGGAAACGCTGCTCTGGCTCGGGAACCAATCCTGTCTGGAACTGCACCCGTGGTTCTCCTCCGTCAACACCCTTGACTATCCCGATTTTGCTATCTTTGATCTTGATCCGATGGAAAAGTCCACTTTTCCCCAGGTTTGCCGGGTGGCCCTGGCCGTGCGGGATTACCTGGCCGCCCTGGACTTGCACTGTTTCCCCAAAACCTCGGGTGCAACCGGCCTGCAGCTCTACCTGCCCCTGGCGCCGCGTTACCCGTACGCGGCAGTGCGGCTCTTTGTGGAAGCGGTTTGTGCCGAAGTGCACGCCAAAATGCCCGCATTGACCACCCTCGAGCGGGCGCTCGGGAAGCGGGAAGGGAAGATCTATCTGGATTACCTTCAGAACGGGCGCGGCAAAACCCTCGTCGCGCCGTACAGCCCCCGCCCGTTGCCGGGCGCGCCGGTTTCGATGCCCCTGCAGTGGTCCGAGGTGGAAAGCGAGACGATCCGGCCCGGCGATTTCACCATCACCACCGCCCCGCTGCGGTTGGAAAAAACGGCGGATCTGTTTGCCCCGGTGCTATCCGCACGGCATGAACTGCCCCCGGACGCCGTGCTCCGTTAAAGTTTCCCGCTGCCGAAACAGAACCGAAAAGCCCCTCGCCCGTGGTCAATGCGCCCCGGCGGCTATTTTTGTTGATCTCTGTGCAAGGTTATGCGCAGCCTCAACGCATTTTTGGGATCGATCCGGCGCGATCGGGATTGTTTACCGGTCACGCTTGCTTTATAATAGGATAGGGGGGTATGGTATGTTGATTGAAAGCGAGGCCGGCCGGGTCAAGGAAGCTGTTGGCGGCGGGGCCGCAACCGGGGACGGCCGGAAAAAAAGGTTCTGGCGCGACGACCAAACGGTCAAGCAACTGGTGACACGGCTCAACCGCATCGAAGGGCAGGTGCGCGGGATCAAAAGGATGATCGAGGCGGACGCTTATTGTGACGATGTTTTGAACCAGATCGCCTCGGTCCAATCCGCAATCAACGGCGCCGCCAAGCTGTTGCTGCAAAAACACATGAAGTTTTGCATCAGGGAGCAGCTTCTGGAGGGCGATGAGACGGTGCTGGACGAGGTGCTGAAGACCATTTACAAGTTGATCAGGTAAAAGATCTAGGCCGGGGGTGTTGGACATCGTGTCGAATGCAAACAAGCAAGAGGGAAATAGGGGTAAAAACGAGAATGGCATCGAAAAAGCAAAGGAAACATTGACTCTTCCCATCACCGGGATGAGTTGCGCGGCCTGTTCGAACCGGGTTGAAAAGGCGCTGCGGTCTCTGCCCGGGGTGGCGGCGGCGAACGTCAACCTGGTCATGGGTCAGGGCACGGTCAGCTACGACCCGTACCGGGTCAAACCCCGGCAGATCGTGGCGCGGGTGGTTGACCTGGGGTTCGGGGTGACCGCCGAGCAACAGGAACTGCTGATCTCGGGGATGTCCTGCGCGGCCTGTTCGGCCCGCGTGGAAAAGAGGTTAAAGGCATTGCCGGGGGTGGAGGAGGCTGTGGTCAATTTGGCCACCAGCATGGCCAACGTCAAGTTCATTCCGGGAGTGGTGACGACGGCCGAGATCGAAAAGGCGGTGCGCGATCTCGGTTTCGAGGCGCGCCTGAGCCGTGATCTTTCCTTCGACGAGGCGGCCCGGGTGCGGCGTCAGGAAAAAAACTGGCAACTGGCCCGTTTTATCATCGCCGTCGTGTTTACCCTGCCCCTGGCCGTGATGATGCTCGCGGCGCATACCGGCTTCCACTGGGCCATCAACCCCTGGATCCAGCTGGCCCTGGCCACGCCGGTGCAATTCTTCGCCGGAGGGTCTTTCTACCGGGGAGCCTACCGTTCGTTGAAAACGGGCAGCGCCAACATGGACGTTCTGGTTTCACTGGGCACCTCGGTGGCTTATTTCTACAGTTTGATCTCCCTATTTGCCGGCTGGGATCGCTTCTATTTCGAGTCGGCGGCCGTGCTGATGACCATTATTTTGCTCGGTAAACTGCTTGAAACCGTGGCCCGGGGGCGAACTTCGGAGGCCATCGAAAAGCTGATGGAACTGCAGGCCAAAACCGCACGGGTGCTCCGGGACGGAGTGGAGACGGATATTCCCGTCGATGAGGTCGTCGCCGGCGACCTGGTTATCGTTCGCCCGGGGGAAAGGGTTCCCGTGGACGGCACGATCGTCGAGGGAAGTTCCAGTATTGACGAATCGCACCTGACCGGCGAAAGCATGCCGGTCGAAAAAAACCCCGGGGATGAAATCGTCGGGGCAGCGATGAACAAGCATGGCAGCTTCACCTTCCGGGCGACCAAGGTCGGCCGGGATACCGTTCTGGCGCAGATCATTCGCCTGGTTGAAGAAGCGCAGGGTTCCAAGGCCCCGATCCAACGCCTGGCGGACCGGGTTTCAAACGTCTTTGTCCCGGTAATCATTGCCATCGCCCTGCTCACCTTCGGCGGCTGGTTTGCGCGCGGGGCCGGTTTTGAAAGCGCTCTGATGCATATGGTGACGGTCCTGGTGGTGGCCTGTCCCTGCGCCCTCGGGCTGGCGACGCCGACGGCGATCATGGTCGGGACCGGGGTCGGGGCGGCCCGGGGGATCTTGATCAAGGGCGGGGAATACCTTGAACGGGCCGAAAAAATTGATGCCGTGGTCCTCGATAAAACCGGAACGATCACTCGGGGCACACCGGCGGTAACCGCTGTTTTTGTGCCGGCCGATCCCGCGGGCGATGAGGCAACCGGAAAAAGGGCAAAGGAAAATGCCCTGCTGGGCAGCATCGCCTCCGGGGAAAACAAATCGGAACACCCCCTCGGCCAGGCCGTGGTCGAGGAGGCGCAAAAAAGGGGGATCGGGTTGCGGGACGTCGTCAATTTCGAGGCCTTGCCGGGGCGGGGGATCAAGTTTGAGCTGCCGGGCGAGGCGGAGAGCGGCGCCGCAACCGCAACCTGGCTGGTGGGCAATGAAAAACTGGCCGTCGAAGCCGGGATAGACCTCTCTCCCTTTCAGTCACAGAAACACCGATGGGAGGAGGAAGGCAAAACCGTGATCACGGCCATCGCGGATGATCGCCTGGCCGGGATGGTCGCCCTGGCCGATACGGTCAAGGAGAATGCCGCCCCGGCCATCGCCGGGTTAAAGGCGATGGGCCTGGACCTCTACATGCTTACCGGAGATCAGGAGAAAACGGCCCGGGCCATTGCCCGGGAGGTGGGCATCGAGCATGTTATCGCCGGGGTCCTGCCCCAGCACAAGGCGGCGAAGGTGCGGGAACTGATGGAGGCCGGGCATATTGTGGCCATGGTCGGCGACGGGATCAACGATGCTCCAGCCCTGGCCACGGCCGATATCGGCATGGCCATCGGTACCGGGACCGATGTGGCCATGGAAAGTGCCTCGATCACGCTCATGCGCGGCGACTTGAGAAAGATTGCGGCCGCGATCCGCCTTTCACGCCGCACCTTGCGCAAGATCCGGCAGAACCTGTTCTGGGCCCTTTTTTACAACCTGATCACCGTGCCCCTGGCGATCGGTGGTATTTTTACCCCGGTCATGGGCGGCACGGCGATGGCTTTGAGCTCCATTTCGGTGGTGACGAACTCTTTGCTCCTGAAACGCTACAATCCGGAGCGGGGTTCAAGCGGGATAAAATAAAAATGGAAGAGAAACAGGAGTTGCGGGGAAGGTAGAGAATAGTCGGGTAAAGCGGCAAGGAAAATTGAGGAAACCGGTGAGGCGGGAAAATGGCCGGATGAATGAATCGAACCGGGCCAAGGGTCGGACGGGGGCTCGAGGCGGGGAAGGGCGGAAATAGAATGAAAATCGCGGTGCTGGGTGGAACGGGCGATATGGGCGCGGCAGCGGTTCAGGATCTGCTTGCATTCACCGCTGTTAAACAGGTGACCATTGCCGCCCGCGATACCGCCGCCGCCACCCGGCTGGCCTCCACGCTGGGCGACCGCCGCGTTGTTGTCCGGAAACTGGAAGCAACCTCATCCGAGAGTCTGGTCCGGGTGATGCGCGGCCACGATGTGATCGCCGGGGCCGTGGGCCCGTTCTACCGTTTCGAAAGACCGCTGGTGGAGGCGGCCCTGGCCGCCGGGGTCGATTACGTCAGCATCTGTGACGACCACGACGCCGTGGCGGACGTGCTCTCCCTGGACCGGGAGGCAGCGGCGGCGGGGCGGAAAATACTCACCGGTTTGGGCTGGACCCCCGGTATAACCAATATATTGGCTCGCAAGGGCTATGACGCTCTGGACCAGGTGGACCGGATCCGGATCTACTGGGCCGGCAGTGCCGCCGACGCCACCGGCCTGGCCGTGATCTTGCATACCCTGCATATCTTTACCGGCACGGTGACCACCTTCAAGGACGGAGCGACGCGCGGAGTGAGAGCGGGTTCGGGAAAGGAAGCGATTGTTTTTCCGGACCCCCTGGGGAAAATAAACGTATTTCACCTCGGCCATCCGGAACCGGTTACCCTGCCCCGTTACCTCCCCGGGGTGCAGGAGATCAGCCTCAAAGGGGGTCTGGCCGAAAATTACCTGCACGGTCTGGCCAAGGCTTGCGTTGCGCTGGGGCTTACCGCCAATGCCTCCCGCACACAAAAACTGGGCCGGCTCATGAAAAAAATACTGCCCCTTTGCCCCGCCGGCCCGAAGCGCGATCGCTGTTCCGCCGCCATCGTCGAGATCTGCGGCCGGCGCAACGGCGCCGCGATCCGGATCACCTCCAGCGTCGTTGACCGGATGCGCCGCTTGACCGGGATCCCTTTAAGCATCGGCGCCTGGATGCTTGCCCGGGGTCAAATCAGGCGCTGCGGCGTTTTCGGGCCCGAAGCCGCCGGGGCGATCGACCCCGATCTTTTTCTGCAGGAACTGGCCCGCCGTGGCATCCAGGTCCATCATCAAGAGGGACAGGGGGACGGCAGACTGTGTGATAACTACCTTTTTCCCAAATGAAAGCGGAGGATGCGGGGAATAACCTTCTTTTTTACCCCAATTTAATAACCCACCTGGTTGAAAAGTGGGAAAACGGCGCCGAAAAAACGGAAGAACGTTTGCTCGGTGTGATCAATGATTTCGGTGATCCCCGCGAAATTGCAGAGGATTACCGGAGCAAATCCGAAACCGAGGCCCGGCCGAAAGGCTCCTATCCGCCGACCTGGCTGGTTCTGGTGTTGACGGTGTTCCTCTGGCCGGCCGGCATTATCCTGGCCTGGATCTCCCCGGCCTGGAAATTACGGGACAAGATCATCGCCACGCTGATCCCGGTGGTTTTAACGGGGGCGCTGATCCTCTTTAATTTTGCATCATACAGTCATTTCCATCACCAGGGGGTTGAAGAGGTAGAACTCTTTGAAGGTTACGGCCTGATTCAACCCGATCCGGTCAAACGGGGGTGCTTTTAAATGATGGTCGCGAAAAGCAACATTATCGTTTTTATCACGGTCATCCTCTTTTTTTGTTCGCCCCTGCTTTCGGCGATTTACCTGGTCCTGATCCGAAAACCCGGTTACTAACCCCGGTGCTTTGCCGCCTAGTATACTTTTACAGGCTCAGGGACTCGGGTAAAATCCAAGATGATCTCAATCAAGCCAGAGCCGGCTCGCCGATTCCCGGTGTCGGCGTTTGTTTGGAGCCGCTGTGGGCAATCTAGTCCAAGGAAAGCATCGGATTTTACCCCAGGAGAGATGACGATGAAACTAGTGCTGAAGCCCAACCGACTCATCAATGAAAAAAGCCCGTACCTGTTGCAACACGCTCACAATCCGGTCGACTGGTATCCCTGGTGCGACGAGGCTTTTGCCAAAGCGGAGGCGGAAGACAAGCCTGTTTTTGTCAGTATTGGCTATTCAGCCTGCCATTGGTGTCATGTGATGGCCGAGGAATGTTTCGCCGATGATGCGGTGGCGGCTTTGTTGAACGAAAATTTTGTTTCGATCAAGGTTGACCGGGAAGAGCGCCCGGATCTGGACCGGGTTTACATGGACGCCTGCCAGGCGCTGACCGGACAGGGCGGCTGGCCGCTCTCAGTCTTTTTAACACCGGCAAAAAAGCCTTTTTTTGCCGGTACCTATTTCCCGAAGCACTCTCGTTTTGGAACTGCCGGCCTGATCGAACTGCTGCCCCGCCTGGTTTCACTTTGGAAAGATAAACGGGAGCAGGTGCTCGAGACCGGCACGCTGTTAATGCAGGCCATTGCGGAGCAGGGCCGCGGCGAGGCCGGGAATACGCTGCCCGGAGGGGTAGTTTTCGACCAGGCTTTCCGCCTGTTGCAAAACAGTTTCGATCATGAACAGGGTGGGTTTGGGAGCGCACCGAAGTTTCCCCTGCCCCACCGCCTCTCTTTCCTGCTTCGCTACTGGAAGCGCAGCGGGGAGACAAAAGCGTTGCAGATGGTTGTTCTGACCTTGAAAAAGATGGCCCGGGGCGGCATTTTCGATCAGCTCGGCTTTGGATTCCACCGCTATGCCACCGATAAAAACTGGCTGGTGCCTCATTTTGAAAAAATGCTTTACGATCAGGCCTTGCTGGCCCTGGTCTACCTGGAAGCCTACCAGGCCACGGCGGAACCGGAATTCGCTTGCACAGTCCGAGAAGTATTTGAATACCTGCTGCGCGATCTGCGCCTGCCGGAAGGCGCCTTCGGCACGGCCGAGGATGCTGACACCGGGGGAGAAGAAGGGCGTTTTTATCTTTGGACCCCCGCCGAAATCTGCGGTGTGCTCGGGGAAGAACAGGGGCGGCTTGTAGCCGCATATTTTGGGGTGACGAAGGGGGGGAATTTTGAAAAAGGACGCAGTATTCTCCACCGGCCCCATGAACCCGGACCGTTCGCGGCGGTAAAAGGGCTTGAACCGGCAGCTTTTACGGCGCTGCTCGAGCAATCAATTGCCCGGTTGCGCGAGGCCCGCCATGGCGGCCGAGAACGTCCCTTCCGGGACGACAAAGTGCTGACCGCATGGAACGGCCTGGCGATTGCCGCCCTCGCTCGCGGTGCCGCCGTGCTCGGGGAACAACGTTATGCCGGGGCGGCAGCGTCGGCTGCCGCTTTCATCCGGGAGAAACTGGTTGCCCCCGGGGGGCGGCTCCGGCGGCGTTACCGCGACGGCGAAGCCGCGTTTCCGGCCTACCTGGATGACTATGCCTGCCTGGTTTGGGGGCTGCTGGAGCTGTACCGGGCTACCTTTGATCCCGGACACCTGCAATGGGCCGTGTCACTGAACGAAACGATGCTTCTCCTCTTCGGCGGGCACAACGGGGCGCTGCAATTTGTGGGCCGCGATCGACCTCAAGTATTGCCGTCCTGTACCGATGCCGCCGACGGGGCGATTCCTGCCGGGAATGCGGTTGCGGCATTGAACCTGCTTCAACTGAGCCGGTTGACCGGGCGCCGGGACTGGTCGGAATACGGCGAGGCGATTCTCCGTGCTTTCAGCGGTGAATTGCAGGACTCACCGTCCTCGTTTACTTCCTTGCTCATGGCGCTTGACTTTGCCCTCGGCCCCACGGCGGAACTGGTCATCGCCGGCGATCCCGGTACAGCTGAAGTGGAGGAAATGGCTGCCGTGGCACACCGTTCCTTTTACCCCAATCTTGTTCTATTGAATCATCCCGCTACCGCTCCCGGCAAATCCGACATTGAAGCGCTCGCCCCCTTCACCGGGCCGCTCACCGTCAACCGCGGTGAAGCCACCGCCTACCTCTGTCGCGGCCAAGGTTGTCTTCCCGCCGTTCACAGTGCGGCCGCGCTGGCAGCCCTCTTGCAGGAGCAAAAGCTATAGAACCTCGGGGGACAGGCTGCCGTTTCTACCGTCAGGATGGCAAACCGAAACAGGGCGACGTTTGAATGCGAACCTTGGTCGTGATCGTCAAGGAAAAGGCGGGGAAAATCGGTCAGGTACGAAACGGGGAGACGGGTGCAAACGAATCGCTGACGAAGTGTTGCAGCGTGCACTGATGGCGTCAAAACCGGGTACCAACCGTTTACCCGGGATGAATCAGGAAGAAACCTCTTCACTGTTCAGATGGCGTCCGACATGAGGGTGGCGTGAACTTGCTCCAGGTCTTTCCATGGAGCGCGGAGCCTATTCCAAATCTTGAGCGCTCATTTTTTCCAAAGCGTGCTGCCGGTTTCGTTTTCCCCTGCAAGCGGAATATATGGCAAGCAGGACCGCTGTCGGGATGAAGGAAGCAAATGCAATCGGCACAACGGGCAATCCGTAGTAATTATCAAGCGCGATGCTTAAAACAGTGATCAAGGAAAAACAGAACGTCATGATTGGAAGGATAAGCCCGACATACTTATTTTCTTTCTTTGATAGAAATATTTGTAGAAAGATAAAAGCAACAAATACGAACAACATAAAAGCCAACAAGGCAATAAGGCCCATTATGTTTTCTCTCCCAACTTCTTATATTCAGCAACCAAGATCTTTGCGGTGTCAAGGTCAACTTTATCTTTAACAACAAGCCGTTTGATCAGCGCAATGTATGGCTCGTTGGCGCTATCCTCGCTGATTTTAATTTTCTGGATCAGCTTATCGAGCCGCAAGCGTACCGTTGGGTAGCTAACACCATATTGCCGGGCTATTTCTTTCAGTGAACCGGAAGCCAGGAGGAACTTCTTGATAAAAACCACATCCTCATCATCAAGCCCCGACATCCAGTCCGGAACCATTTCAACAGGCATGGGCCTAGCCCCCTTATATATTATTAGTATAATGATAAATAATATTAAAAGCAATAGTTAAGATCGGTTTAATATTTATTGAACCCTGTTTGGCAATTCTCTGTTGGCAATCCCCGGTCGGTCCGGGAAAAAGGTGGGTATTCTTTGCTGGTTTTGTCCCGGCGGTTGGCAGCAAGGTGGTTAAAAGTATGTTATTATATTCTTGGCTGGAGGAAAAAATCACCATCATGCTGGCCGTATTATTGTTACCGCTGTTGCCCATGCCCGTGTCTGCCGGGAGATGCGATAGGGCCAATCAGGTGCTACCGGTAAAAGAAGGCCGGGATAGGGTTTCAAGGGGGGAAAGGAGCGGTGATATGCGTACCGTTTTTATTACCAGGGAGATCCCTGCAGCAGGGCTTGAGGTGTTCCCGATC
>CAYQQK010000029.1:0-14283 GCA_964420065.1 uncultured Syntrophomonadaceae bacterium
CACCAGCCTTTCAAGCTGGCAGCAGGGGTTCAAATCCCCTAGGGGTCACCATTTTAACCAACTTATGATTGGACCTATCTGAAAACCACTTGCCTTGAACACGGCAAGTGGTTTTCAATCAGGTGGGCTGTAACGGTGCGGCAATTATTTCCTTATTCTTTCCGACAGTAACTCACCGCCGACGCCGACCTCTTCCTGTGAAGTATGGCGCAAGTAAACCACGAAGGCCGATTGATCGATCCCTGTTGCTTTACTGGCTGTTACCGTAAAGGAACGGATTAATTCTTTCTTTTTCTCCTGCTCCAGTTCCGGCCCGTAAAAGAAAATGGTAGGCATGAAATAACCTCCTTTCCGTGGTGATAGATCGACGGAAAGCAGTGCGCTCTGCAAATTATAGCATGAGCAGGTCGGATCGGGCAAAAATCCATCCTGTAACGGCAGGCGCACCCGGGGAATGCCTGCCCGGGGTACGAACGCTTCTTTACTTGTGTCGGCATAACCCTTATAATAATGGGCAGAGAGTTTGATGATGGGCGAATAGCTCAGCGGGGGAGCACCTGCCTTACAAGCAGGGGGTCACAGGTTCAAATCCTGTTTCGCCCACCAAAACGCGGTTCGCGACGGGGTTTAAAAATCCCGTCGTTTCATTTCCGGCCCGGGTGGCCCAACCCGGATTGCTTTGCCGCCGCGCGGCCGGTTTCTTTTTCGGCCCGGCGCAGGACATCTCATATTTTCTATGGAAATAGGAGATAGTAAATCTGACCTCCCCGTGGCGAAGGATGAACGGAATGCGAGTGAAACCCCGGCTGTCCGCAGTGGCCGGCCTTGTTCCGGAAGACGGTGTTGTGGCCGACATCGGCACGGATCACGCCTACCTACCCATCTACCTGGTTCAAAAAGGACTGGCCCGCCGCGTGATTGCAGTTGAAAATCGCCCTGGTACGCTCGACGGGGCCCGTCGTTCTCTGAACCTTTTTAATCAGGCTCACAAGATTGAGTTGCGCTTGGGGGACGGCCTTGAGGCTTTGCATCGCGCCGACGGGGTTGAAACGGTCATCCTGGCCGGTCTGGGGGGCCGCACTATCTGCCGTCTTCTGGCCCGCTCGCGGGAACGCTGGTTCTGGTTCAAGAGACTGGTGTTGCAGCCGATGCAGGAAACGCCGCTGTTGCGTCGTTGGCTGACTGCCCATCATTGGTGTTTGGTGCGAGAGCGCTTGGTCTGCGAAAGCGGACGCTTTTACGAAATTATGGCCGTGGAGCAGGGTCAGCAGGTTGCGGCCGACCCTCTACTCTATGAAATTGGTCCCTGCCTCTTTCAGGAACGCGACCCCCTGCTGGCTCCATTCATTCGGAGGAAGATCGAACGCTGTCATGCCGTTATTCACACCCTGCGCGCTTCATCAAGCCCGGAAAGTCAGGTACGATTGATTCACCTGGAACAAAAAAAAGCTCGACTCAAGGAGGTGCTGGCTCTTGTGGGCGAAAGTGCAACAGATCGCTGAAATGATCGAAGGGATTGCTCCTCCGGGCCTGGCTCTCGAAGGTGACAATTCAGGCTTGCAGGTTGGCGACCCGCAAGCGTCGGTAAAGAATGTTCTTACTGCCCTGGAATTGGATCGAGCCGTTTTGGAAGAAGCCCGGGCCTGCCGGGCAGACATGATCGTAACCCACCACCCCCTGCTCTACCGCCCACTGAAAGTTCTTGACCGATCCGCCCCGGAGGCGGACCTGGTTGCACAGATAATTCACAATAATATAAACGTTTATAGCGCCCACACCAATTTGGATGTTGCACCGGGCGGGGTAAGCCATTTTTTGGCCGACCGGCTCGGGCTTTCCTCCGACGGCCGCACCGTGCTTGAACAGACCGCAACAGACAGCCTGCTTAAGCTGGTGGTTTTTGTGCCTCTTGATGATGCTGACAGGCTCATGGCAGCTCTAACCGGTGCCGGGGCGGGATGGATTGGCCGTTACAGCCACTGCACCTTTCAGATTAAAGGAACGGGAACTTTTTTACCCCGAAACGGGACCAGGCCGGTCATTGGAGAACAGGGACGTTTGGAACGGGTTGAAGAAATACGTCTTGAAACAATCTTACCCGATTCAAGACGCGCGGCCGTACTTGCGGCAATGATGGAGGCGCACCCTTACGAAGAGGTGGCTTACGATCTTTATCCCTTGAAACGTCCCGGCATCCCGATTGGTTTAGGCGTGATCGGGCGGCTGATGCAACCGGTCACCCTGGAACAGTTCCTTTCCCGTTGCCTTCGGGAACTGTCACCGGAGATGATCCGTTACTGGGCTCCTCAAGGAAACACCCTATTGAGCCGGATTGCCGTTTGCGGCGGTTCGGGTGGGCGCTTGGTCGAGATGGCTGCCTGCAGCGGCGCTCAGCTTTACCTTTCCGGGGATTTCGGTTATCATGACCTGCTCACGGCGGCGGGGCGAGGGTTGGCCCTCATCGATGCCGGGCATTACGCAACCGAGGCCCCGGTGGTTGAACTATTGGCTGCATTTTTGCGCCGGTGTCTGACCCGGGGCGGGTTTGCCACAATTGTGCATTCCGCCGCATCTGGGGGGAAAACCCGGTGGTCACTTTGTTCAAGGTAGGCCGAGCCTGCCTTTTTTGTTGTCATATTTTTTCGTTTCACCGGACCACTATTTCAAAAGGGGCGAGCGGCTTTGGAACAATTGGAGTTGCTGTGGCATCTGCAGGCAATCGATCTGGACATCAAAACATTGAAAGAAAAAATGACGCACCATCCACAAGAGACAAAAGTGGAAGAAGCGCGGCAAGAATTAAAAATCATTGTCGCTTCCCGGGAAAAATTAATGGAACGGCTGAAAGAGATCCGGCGCAAGCAAAAGCGACTTGAACTCGATCTGCACCAGGTTTCGGGTAATCGCAAAACTTTCCGGAACAAACTATACGGCGGGGAAATCGGAAGTGTGCGGGAGCTGGAATCATTGGAGAAAAAACTGAAACTTGTTGAAAAGGAACAGGGGATACTGGAGGAAGAAATCCTCGTCCTCATGGAGCTTTCAGAGGAACTGGAGGCACACCTGAAGGAAGAAGAACAGCGGTCACGTTCTTGCGAACAGGTGCTGGCGGAACAGAAACGGGTTTTAGAAGAGATCAGGACGGAGCTGCAGGCCGAACAGGAACTGTTACAGGAAAAACGGGTAGCGATCGCGGCTCGGTCCGAAAACCGGTATCTGGAACTTTACCGCATTCAGTCCGGAAGGCATCACGGGCAGGGTATTGCCCGGGTCATCAACGATAACTGCGATGGATGCCGTGTTTTCATTTCTTCCGCTCAACGCGGTTTACTTTACAACCCCCGGGCAATGGTGTATTGTGAAAACTGTGGGCGGCTCCTGGTGCGGTTGCCGGAGCCTCCAGAACAATCCCAAATAGGGATCGATACCGGCAAGGAGGTCAAGGGTGCAAAAAGAAAAAGCCCCCACAAAAAATCGGAGCAAACTGCAACCTAAAAACACCAAAACAGTACGTCGCAAGCCCTTAAGCATATGGGCCGTGGTAGCAATCGTGCTCACGGCGAGCATGCTTTTACCTTCAATTTTTATCGGGCTTGACTATCTGTCCGGGTGGCGTGGCCCCGTCAAAACCGAAGAAGATTCCTGGGAAAAATACCTGGAGCAAGAATGGCACCGGTTGACCGAAGAAAGCACCGCGCTCGAGGTAAAAATCGCTGCCGACGGGCCGTCAGAGGATGATCTCGAAAAGCTGGCAGCCCTTTACGGCCAGGCCTATAGTTACGCCCTCTATTTTGAGCCCGGTGCGGCGGAGGAATACCTTGAAAAAATGGCCAAAACCTACCGTTCTCTGCTCGATTTGAACCCGGGCAGCATCGAGCACCGCTTTTCTTTATACGGGACACTGTGCGCTCTCGGGCGGGAAGAAGAGGCCCGCAAAGAAGCCGATCTTGTTCGGGCCTCCCTGGAACCCCTTCTCGAAGCGGAGACAGCAACCAATCTCGAGCGCTATTACTATGCCGCACTAATGGCCGATGTTTACGAAAGTAAAGAGGAAGCACTGGCGCAGCTCGATCTGATCCTGGAAACTGAACCCGAGGATTCACCATACCACGCCCATTTTACCGCTTATCGGGAGGAGCTACTTGCCGGGGAGACTGCGGACCCCGGCGAAACGGAAAAAAATGACCAGGCTGAAAATAGCCCGGGGGAGGAAGAAGAGGGATAAACCGGACATCTTTGAATTAAACCGATCATCTTACACAGGGAAGGCCGGTTATGGAAAAGACTTTTACGATCAGTTTCCTGGAAGAACTGCGTAAGCGGTTGATCACGATCACCGTCCTTGTATTTTTGGGTGCGGTAGGTTGCTTTATCTACATCGACAAGATACGCCAGTTCCTGGTGTTGCCCGGGAAAGGCCTTGAGATACACCTGGTTTTTCTCAATCCACAGGAAGCGCTCCTGGCCAACATGCATCTTGCTTTCATGGCCGGGGTACTGATCATGTTGCCGCTACTGCTTTACCAATTGGTATCCCTGCTTACTACTTTAACCCGGCACAAGCGCAAAGGCGCCTTTCTGCTCACCGCCGCCATGTATGTCCTCTTCGCCCTGGGCCTTTCTTTTGCCTATTTTGTGGTTTTTCCATTTGCCCTGAACTTTTTTCTCAGTTTTGCCACCGCCGACTTGATTCCCCGGTTCAGTGTCAGCCAGTACCTTTCCTTTGCGATTACTTTCCTGTTCGGTTTCGGTCTGGTTTTTCAATTGCCCCTTGTTTTCTGGTTTCTCGGACTGATCGGGGTCCTAAAAAGTTCCTTTTTGCGACGTAACCGCAAATATGCCGTACTCATCATTCTCATCGTTTCCGCCATCCTCACGCCCCCGGATGTTTTTTCCCAGATTCTGATGGCTGTCCCCTTGATGATCCTTTACGAACTGGGTATCGTGCTGGTCGATTTTGCCCGGCGCAGTAAAGCCCGGACCGGTGTTGGCCGCAATAGTGTTCCATCCACACCCGAACCCGGGGGCCGGTAATGATGGGTCAAACAGGTTTCTCCTAAACACTTTCCTTTGCATAATGAAGGGGGCAATCGGTTTTCCACCTAGAGGATGTTTTTCAGGTTCCGGTTTACCGCCGCGATAAAATCCCCGGTACTGACCCCCTTGGCGGCGCGTTCCGATAATAAGGTCAGATCCCCAGTTACAATACCCGCCTCCACCGTTTCCAGGCATGCCTTCTCCAACACACCGGCAAATCGAACCAGTTCCGGCAACCCGTCAAACGTACCGCGTTTCCGCAAAGCGCCCGCCCAGGCAAAAATGCTTGCCACTGGATTTGTTGATGTTTCTTTGCCTTGTAGATAGCGATAATAATGACGGGTTACCGTCCCGTGGGCCGCCTCATACAGGAAACAACCGTCCGGCGAAACCAGCTCCGAGGTCATCATGGCCAGCCCGCCAAATGCGGCCGCAATCAAGTCAGACATTACATCGCCGTCGTAATTCTTGCAGGCCCAGACAAACCCGCCTTCGGAACGGATGAGCCGTGCCGTGGCATCATCGATCAAGGTATAGAAATATTCGATCCCGGTCCTGGCAAACTTATCCTGATACTCGTTTTCAAAAATTTCTTGGAACAGATGTCTAAAACCTTGATCGTAGATTCGAGAGATGGTGTCTTTTGCCGAAAACCACAAATCTTGCTTGTGTTCAAGAGCGTAGATAAAACAGGCCCGGGCAAAACTGGCGATAGAGCGATCGAGATTATGCATACCCATAATCACGCCCGGTCCGTCAAATTCAAAGATCGTCCGGCGTGTGATTTGCCCCGTCCCGGTGGTAAAGACAAGTTCGGCTTTTCCCGGTTGTTCAACCCGGTGTTCAACATTCCCGTAAAGATCACCGTAGGCGTGACGGGCGATCGTAACCGGTTTCTTCCAATTTTGCACCAGCGGGGTAATTCCCCGCACCACGATCGGTGTGCGAAACACGGTCCCATCCAAAAAAGCCCTGATCGTGCCGTTAGGGCTTTTCCAGGCCTGTTTGAGCTTGTATTCCTTGACACGCTGATCGTTGGCAGTAATAGTGGCGCATTTGACTGCCACCCTGTATTTTTTATTGGCCATGGCCGCATCAATCGTGACCCGGTCTTCGGTCTGATTGCGGTTCATCAGGCCGAGATCATAATATTCCGTTCTTAATTCAAGGTATGGCTGAAGCAAAACATCCTTGATTTTCTTCCAGATCACCCTGGTCATCTCATCCCCGTCCATTTCGACCAGTGGTAGTTTCATTTTGATTTTTGACATGACTTCCACCCCTTTATGATGCGGCCGTTTCTAAAGGCCTTCTTTATGTTTTCGCCAATGGTATGCTTACTCCTACTGAGTTTACGTTCTACCGGCCAATCACGATCCGGGCCTAGACTTACCCGGGTTGGACAACATCTTAAATGTTTGGCTTTTGCTTGGGCCGGATTGAAGGAAGCCGGCTGCCTAAAAAGAAATACTAGGAATAAATGCAGCAGTGCAATCCCGGTCGGAGGAGGAGGTTAAAGGATTTGATACTTGAAGTAGATAATTTGAGCAAGAGTTATGGCTCCACAAGGGCTGTGGATCGGGTTAGTTTTGGTGTCCACCGGGGTGAGATCATGGGGCTGCTCGGCCCGAACGGGGCCGGTAAAACCACCGCGATCCGCATGATCATGGGTGTTCTTGCCCCCGATACGGGTCGGATCAGCTTTAATTTTACTGGGCGGATCCAGCCGTTCGACAAGGGCAAAATCGGCTACCTGCCCGAAGAGCGCGGTCTTTATGAGGATGTCAGGGTTGATGACACTTTGGTTTACCTGGCCGGGTTAAAAGGCATGCCTGCGGCTGAAGCCCGCCGGGAGGCACGACAATGGCTTGAACGCCTCAAATTGGGCGCCTACGCCAACCGAAAGCTGGAGAAATTATCCAAGGGAATGCAGCAGAAAGTACAGTTTGTCGCCTCGGTCCTGCACCGGCCGCCGCTTGTCCTTTTTGATGAACCTTTTGCCGGCCTCGACCCGGTCAACCAGGACTTTTTTAAAAACATCATTCGTGAACTACAGGCGGGCGGGACCACGGTGCTGCTGTCGGCGCACCAGATGAATCTGGTCGAAGCACTTTGTGATTCGATCTTTCTGGTTAACCACGGCCGTGAAATTCTATCCGGGAAGCTGCGGCAAATCAAGGAGGCTTACAGTGAACATGTCGTTGAACTGCATTATGACCCTCCTGTAAAAAGCGATTTTCTAAAAAAAATCGAGGGTCTCCGGGTATTAAAAGAGCAGCCGGGGCTGGCGGTGATGCGCTACCGCGGGCGTATCGGGATCAATGCCTTGTTGCAGGAATTAAGTGCAAGGTTGACGATCAGGGCCATCACCGTGGAAAAGCCATCGTTGCATGAAATCTTTATCGAAACCGTCCGTGAAAAGGGTGAAACAATTGAAGTGGCTTAATGTGCTCCGTGTTTTTCGCTGGGAATTCACAAAAAATCTTAAAAGTCCTGTGTTTCTGATCACTACGCTCATGATCCCCCTGATCATGCTCCTGGCGGCCGGAATCAGTTTCTTTGCCAGTGCCAGTGTGGCCCGGGAGGAACAACAGGTGGCGGTCATCGATCAAACCGGGGAATTTTATCCCTATCTCGAATCTTACCTTGCCGCCACTTCGGTTAAAGTAACCCTGCATGGTTCCGCGCGGCAAGAAGAATTGGCCGGTCTGGTTGAAGATGGAGCATTAAACGGCTACCTGGTTTTTACCGTTGATAACCTGCAAAGCGGGTTGATCGACTACCACACCCGCGATGTTAAAGAGATGAACACGATCGTTCTTTCGGAGGCGGTCCGGGGGGCCCTCTCCCTTTACCGCATGGAAAAGATGGGGCTAACCACCGAAGAGATCGAGCTGGCTACTGCACCGATAGTTTTGCATACCCGCAGCATCAGCGGCGAGGAGGCTTCCATTACTGCGATGATCGTTCCCTTTTTCTTTAGTATCATTTTGGTGGTGGGGGTGATGATTTCGGGGCAGGTGCTCATGTACGGAGTCCTCAAGGAAAAACGTAATCGCATCATCGAGATCCTGCTCTCATCGGTTACTGCCCTCGACCTGCTCCTTGGCAAAATCCTTGGGTTCGGTTTGCTCGGTTTGCTACAGATCGGGATCTGGGTCACCGTGGGACTGCTCGCCGCCGGAAGCTTCGTCAATCTTGGCGAACTGGGCCTAACCTGGAGAGAACTGGTTCCCCTCGTTATCTTCTTTGTCGGGGGCTATCTCATGTTCGCCGCCCTTTTTGCGGTCTTGGGAGCGACGATGAAGGATGCCGAGGGAGGCAGCCAGACCCAGGGTATGGTTGTCCTGATCCCGATGATCCCCATGTTTGCTTCCGGTGCGATTCTGCTTTCACCTAATGCGGCCTGGGTGCGCATTTCCAGCTACATTCCCATCTTCACCCCCACAACGATGCTCTTGCGCATCGCCTCAACTACCCTCCCATGGTGGGAACTGGCCTCAACCTTTACCGTAATGATGTTTGGAGTAGCTTTCTTTATCCTTCTCGGGGCGCGCATTTTTAGCCGGGGCTTGCTTCAATTCGGCCGGACGGTATCCTTGAAAGAAATGGGGAAAATGATGCGCAAAAATTATTAAGCGCACCGGGCGGGTTCTTGCAAAACACTATTCCTCCAGCCTGTTTTGTAAAAGCTCCGCCCTTCCGGCAAAAAAGATATTCCGGCAAAAAAGTGTTTGACCGAGATATAGCAGATATGATAACATCAGGTACATAACGACCGGTCGGTACATTGCCGATCGAAAAGTTGAGGAGCAGAAACGTTTTGAAACAGATAAAACGACGTGAAGGGACGCGGGCCGCCCTCCTGGAAGCTGCGGCTTCCTGTTTTGCAGCAAAAGGATACGCTGAAACCGGCGTGGCGGAGATCTGCCGGCAGGCGGCGGTCAGCAAAGGCGCTTTTTATTATTACTTTCCCGGCAAACGGGAGATCTTTTTGAAGCTGCTTCAAGGCTGGCTGGAAAACCTGGAGGAGATGCTAACCGCTGCGGTTGAGGGTGCTTCCGATATTCCGCATAGCCTGATCGAGATGACCGCCTTGATGAAACCGGCATTGGAGGTAGACTGCCGCCAAAGGGCTATTTTCCCCGAGCTATGGGCCCGGGCCGGTCGGGATGAAGCGGTGCGCCGGGCCAGCGCGGAGAGCTATGCTCGCTACCGGGATCTCTTTGCCGGTCTGATCGAACGCGGTATCAACGAAGGAAGTTTCAGGCCGCTTGATCCCCGGGCCGGCGCCCAGGTCATCCTATCCTTGGCCAGCGGGTTGTTTCTGCAAAGTTTGGTTGATCCCCGGGGCGGCGACTGGGGAGAGGTAGCCCGGACCAGTCTTACCTTGATCTTGGAAGGGATGAAAAGGAGGCCGCTAACATGACCACATTGGTTACAGGCGCCACGGGACATCTGGGAAATGTGCTTGTGCGGGCATTGCTGAAGCGGGGGGACACAGTGCGGGCCCTGGTTTTACCGAAAGACCGCCTGGAATCGTTGCAAGGTTTAACGCTGGAAGTTATTGTCGGCGACGTGCTCAACCCGGAGGCGGTGAGAAAAGCGATGGAGAGGGTTAAAACAGTCTACCACCTGGCGGGGATCATTTCGATCCGGCCCGGAGCGGAGCAGACAATGCACCGCGTGAACGTAGAGGGCACCCGCGCTATCACCACCGCAGCCCGTCGGGCCGGAGTGAAAAGGCTGATCCACGTCAGCTCGATTCATGCTTTCCGGCGAGAACCGCACGGGGTTATCATAGATGAAACAGTGCCTTTTGCCTCAAATAGCCCGGCCGGGTTCTACGATCGGACCAAAGTTGAAGGTACCCTGGCGGTGCTGGAGGCGGTGCGGGAAGGGCTGGATGCGGTCATCGTCTGCCCAACCGGGATCATCGGTCCTTACGACTATTATCGCTCTGAGATGGGACGGCTGCTGGAAGATTTCGCTCGCCCCAGGCCGCAGTTTCTGGTAGAGGGGGCTTTCGATTTTGTCGATGTGCGGGATGTGGCCCGGGGGTTGATCCTGGCGGCGGAAAAAGGGCGGCGTGGTGAAACGTATATTCTGGCCGGCAACCGGACCACCCTGGTGGAACTGCACCGGGAAACCCAGGCTGCGGCGGGGGTGCGTTCGTCGTTAACGGTGCTTCCGATCCGATCGGTACTTTTTTTGGCCCGCCTGGCAGAACGCTTGTTGCCGTGGTGCGTTGCCGGTACCCATTTTACCAGTTACGCCCTGCGGACAGTAACGGACAACTGCTGTTTCAGCAGCGCCAAGGCCCGCCGGGAGCTGGGCTATCGAGCACGCCCGATTGCGGAAAGTGTGACCGACTTTCTCACCTGGCAGCGGAGGCGACGGCAAAAGTTACAGCCCGTTTTTACCGGATAGCAGAGCCTGGTATCATTAAAAACAGGTTCTCCGGAAACATTCAACCGCCCGTCCGACACTTACGGCGGTTTCCAAAAGCGCTTGAGGGTAGGTCAGGAGATAAAAGTGGATAGATTCACTTATTAAATTAAAGGTGGTTTGAAAATGGAGAAATGGGAATGTGACGTTTGCGGTTATGTTTATGATCCGGCTGAGGGAGATCCTGCAGCGGGAATAGCTTCGGGAACTTCTTTCGAAGCTCTGCCCGAAGACTGGGTTTGCCCGATGTGTGGTGTTGGCAAAGAGGAATTCACCAAGCTGGAGGGATAACAGTAGGGGCGCCGATGCCTGCAGCAAGTAAATGTGGGGGCAACCCAAATGGGATGCCCCTTTTTTCGGTACCGGATCCAATCAGCACCCCCACCCTTTTTTTGACCATAGCCTTACGCAATCAAAAATGAACCAAGCTTTCTGCCGAGAAACAGATACCGGCCCGGCAGCGCACCTGTGCGAAACAAAAAGCCTTACCTGGGTAAGGCTTTAAATGGTGGGGGCGCAGAGATTTGAACTCTGGACCTCTTGAATGTGAGTCAAGCGCTCTCCCCCTGAGCCACGCCCCCGTGTTCGGTGAAAGTTTGGCTTGGTGGACGTGAGGGGACTCGAACCCCTGCCCTCTTGAATGCGAGCCAAGCGCTCTCCCGACTGAGCTACACGCCCATCTGTTGTGAATTATAGCAAAAAAGAAGACTGTCCGCAAGGGGCCGCTGCGACGGGGCCAGCCGGCTTCCCTTTTTGCGATGCGGGTTCGGGGATGCCGGTACCGGTGACCGAGCGCATTCGCGAAATTAGCCTTCGTGAAAATTACTGAAAAGCGAAGAAAAGTAAAAAGTTGGTTATGGGAAAATGAAAGCTTTACTTTCTTTACTTCTACTAGTAAAATTGGCATTAGCGGCATTAAACCCGGCAGAAGTGTCTGACGAATGGCCCGGTTTCGTATAAAAAACATGGGAGTAGCTAGCGGCCTGGTGGCGCTCCTGGACTTCAAATCCAGTGGTGGGGGCAGCCCCTCCACGATGGGTTCGATTCCCATCTACTCCCGCCAGAAAGCCGATTCTATAAGGGTTTATAGGTAAAAGGAATAAATTCCCTGGGAATATAAAAAGGAATAAATCCAGTGGCGCTAGGAACCTTCTCTTGTTGACATAAAACAAGGGGAGGTTTTCTTTTTGGGTAACGTAGCTAAAATTAAGGTTGGCGAAAAACTAAATTGGGAAAGCATCCTACAAGAATTTCTACTGTTTAAAAAGGCTGAGGGTAGAAGTGAGACCACAATCAAGGATTATAATTATCACGTAAATGCCTTTTTTAAAAAATATCCTGAAGCTGTTGATGAAGATGACCTGAATAAATACGTTTTAAAATATATGGGACAGGAAGGAATTGCCCCGGCTACATTTAATATCAGGTTGATTTACTTACGTGCCTTTTTTAGCTACTGTGCGGATAATGGTTATCTTATTTGGAACCCATTAATGAAAATAAAAAAAAGAAAAACCCAGGATCGGATTGTAGATATACCAGAAGAAGTTTTAAAGAAGCTATTAAAATTACCGAACAAAGAAACCTTTTGCGGTTTACGTGATTATACGCTAATCCTTTTGACCTTTGATACGGGTATAAGACCATCGGAAGCATTTTCCTTGTTTCCTAACCATCTTAACCTGGACTATCTTCGGGTGACTATACCGGCAGAAAGCGCAAAAACAAGGCAAGAGCGGATACTGCCTATTACTGCGATTACCGCACAAACAGTAAAACAGCTTATAAATGCCCATTCCCCGGACTGGGAGGATAGTCCGATATTTTGTTCCTATACCGGTAACAAATTGGACCGGTCAAGTTGGGCCAAAAGGCTTAAAGGATATAGCCAAGAGTTAAGTTATCAAATTACCCCTTACGATTTGCGTCATGCGTTTGCCGTTATGTATTTACGTGGTGGTGGACATGCTTTTAGTCTCCAAAATACGCTGGGCCATGAAGATATGAGCATGACAAAGCGGTATGTTACAATTTCAGACAGGGATTTAAAAACAATCCATACTAAGGCAAGCCCAGTAAATACCTTGGTTAAGCCCAAGAATAAAAGAAAAAGAAAAATATAAGACAAACCAATCCTCTTTTGCACAGTAAGAAGGTAAGAGGGGATCGCTTTATCGTATATGCTATTTACCTAATAAACGATTCAATTCAGTTTCGCTAACCCGCCAGAAATGGCCGATTTTAACTCCTTTTAAACGGCCTTCCCTGATCCACCTATAGACGGTGCTAATATCAATTTTTAGCTTTCGTGCTATCTCGTCAGGTGTAAAATATTCTTCCATGGGCCAATACCCCCTTATAGATGTTATTATAACACAAGAATATGTTAAAGCTAAATAAAAAGACTATTGACAACCATTATTTGTCTGTATATAATGGTATCAGTTAATACACAGTGTTACCACAAAAAACGAAAGGGGTTTAAAGAATGTCAAAAAGCAAAAAGGTACCAAGGCCGGTAAGGGAGGAAAAAGAAGTCATTGATATGAAGAAAATTAATATTGATCCCAAGTTAATGTTTGATTATTCAAGACAAAGAAATGGCGTATTTGTACACAGTTTTATTTGTAATGATTGCGGTTTGCATTTTAATGTTTTTTCTTGGATGGAAAATAGACATACTGCCAGAAGTGTTTACTGCCCGGAGTGTGGAGTAAAAGGAAACTTCAGACATTGGAAACTTGTTTTATCGGAAAGCCCACAATTTACTGACTCCCAACAAGAAATATTTAATTATGTTCCTTTTCATGGCAGCCAATTTATGGATGATAGCAAGGAAGGATGATGAAAAACTAAAATGACAGATTCAGAAAAGCTGAGATTATCGGAAATAAATTTTAGTCTGAAAAACCAAGATGTTGTTCAGGTAGCATATTGTATTCGTGAGCTAATCGAACCTTTAATTGAAAACCGGAGTAAATTATACTTTGAGCAAGCGAATTGTTACCAGTCATGTTTTTACCTACTTCGGGGGTTGTTAAAAAAGGTAGATAGAAGTTATCTACAGCAACATGAGAACTTGGTAAGTTTTTATCAGAAGGATCGCGATTTAGATAATTCATTCGATAGGTTAAGCTGGATAGAACCAACGAAAGGGGTTTAGAATGAAAAGCGAAATGGTTTACATTATAAGAGATGAAAATGGCAATTATGTATCTCCAAGGGAAGCTAGAAAGGGTTGGTATTTTGTAACTTATTCAGGAAAAGCAAGTGGATTCAAATTCTATTCAAATGTCGATACTGCAAAAAGACAAATGGAGAAAATTAAAAAACTGGGTGAAGGTAATTTTACTATAGACTTTACCGATATATCCATGGTACCGGAAGGGGAAATCATACCAGTTTACCGGTAAAAACAAATAATAATCCTGTTTTGCTATTTGGCAGAGCAGGGTTATCTATTAATTTGCTATAATTAGAATTGAGAATGGTTGTAAAACATATATAGGGGGTAACAACAAATGGCTAGTAAATGGTTTGAAAAATTAACACCCAAGATGGCTTGGGATCAATATGTGATTGATGGATCTATTGAGCTATTTATATCAATAAATCGTAATGACGGCATAACAGACATAACGGAGATGTGCAAGAGTTATGTGGACTTTATGCCCAGATTGTTTGAGCCGCAATTGTTTACTACGGATCAACTAGATCATATTGCGGTTCTAATTGAACAATACATTAGGACTTCCTGCACAGCCGCCGTTTTCGAAAATTAAACTGCGGCAGGCAAAA
>CAYQQK010000030.1:0-14018 GCA_964420065.1 uncultured Syntrophomonadaceae bacterium
GAGAACTCTTTGTAGTGGGGTAGGTTAACTCCCCGTTGAAAAGTTTTGACCGTCATTTAAATCACCTCCTGCAGATCAATCCGGTTCGTCATTGATGTGCTGCTAACCACCCGGGTTGCAGCAATATTTTTAACAGCCTGGACAACCTGTTCAAGTTCGTTTGATTGTGTAAAATAGCCCGGGCTGATCCGTACCGTTCCCTCGGGGCTTGTGCCCAACGTTTGATGCGCCAGCGGTGCGCAGTGTAATCCGGAACGAACCTGGATATTGTAATTGTGCTGCAGAACGCCGGCGACATCGTTGGCCTCCCATCCCCTGATATTGAATGACAACACCGCCACCCGATCATGATCCGGTTCCGGCCCATAAAGCTGAACGCCCTGAATCTTGCTGAAAGCTTCCCAGAGAAATTCAATCTGCCGGCGCATTTTTTTGCCAATCCGGTCCAACCCTTCGGCTTCGATAAAATCGAGGCCGCAACCAAGGGCGATAATGCCCGGCATATTCATTGTCCCGGCCTCAAATGCTTCCGGCCAGTTGAGCGGCTGGTATTCGGTTTGCGAATGATAGCCGGTCCCCCCCTGGCGCCAGGAACGCAATGTTTGAATCCGCTCGCCGATCACCAGACCTCCGGTTCCCGGCAATCCATAAAGACCTTTATGGCCGGCAAAGGCAATCAGATCCGCCTTGAGACTGTCGATCCCGATCGGTAAAACACCCGCAGTTTGAGCGGCGTCCAGCAGCAGGTATGCACCACGGCGTCTTATTTCTGCGCCCAGCCCGGGGATATTCTGTACTGTTCCGGTAACGTTGGAAGCATGGTTAAGAACAATCAATCTGGTTTTTTGGTGGAATTTTTGCCACAGCAGCTCCTGCTCAAGGTACCCTTGCCGGTTACAGGGGATAATATCGAGGCTGATCATGCCTTCGCGTTCCAGGTGACGCAACGGGCGGAGGACCGAATTGTGTTCCATCGCCGAAATCATGACATGATCGCCTTTTTCGATAAAGCCCTTGATCCCCATGTTCAAGGCGTCGGTAGCGCTGTAGGTGAAGGCAAGCCGGTGCTCGTTTTTCATCCCAAAAAAGTGCGCCAGCCGGCGGCGCACTTTTGACAAACGAGTATTTGCTGTTTGGGCCGAAGAATGGTAACCTCGGCCGGGAGATCCGGCATGATTTTTCAGATAATCGATCACCGCTTCCATCACCGAAGCGGGTCGGGGATAATTGGTTGCCGCGTTATCCAGGTAAATCATCGTAACTATACTCCGTACATCCGGTAACCGATCCGTTTAAACCCTTGCCTTTCCGCAACTAAATCAAGATGAAGGGTAGACCAATCGGCCAGCATAACTTGTTCTTTACCTTCACTGGTATACGTTTTAAGATAGCACTTGCATTTTTCGCAGGTATCTATACGCAAATCGGGTTCCTCAAGGCCGATAATTTTCAACGTATCCTGTTCAATATTGTTACAATAAGGACAGCCGATCCGTTTGAAGCGCCATCTCATCCGGCAACACCCGCAAACCAGCTCTCGTTCTCGCCCTTTTTTAGTTCGTACCAGCTGGCCCATGGCCGGGAGATGGCCGCAAACCGGACAGTAACCTTTACCCCAGTGATGTGCCTTGAGCAACCGCAGCACCTCTTTTTTCACCGGTACCAGGGCGCTGCTCAAGGCACACCAGGCTAAAAATATCAAAAACCCCTCATTAACCTCATCCAAGCCGGCAACACTTTTACCGGCGGTATTGCTATCTATTACCTCCACGATCACCCGCACGGCCAGATCCGTGTATTCGGAAAAAAGGGCTTCCAGTTGCCGGCTTTGTTCAAGCACAATTTCGGGTAAAGAAACCATGGTTAACGCTTCCGTCATTCGTACCAGGAGGTTCGCCGCATTTTCAACGATAGTTCCGCTAATTTTTGTTGCCCTTAAAACTGGTATTCCCTTTTTGAATTCTTCCAGTGCCGGTTTCCAGTTGCCGCCGACATCAGCGGCCCGAACGGCCTGCCCGGCATTTTCCTCGATCACGGCCATGGCCTGCTGCAACTGCGCTATTTCGCTGAGATAAGGGTGTTCTTTGACCCAATCTTGAATTGCTGCTTCCAAGCTGCCCAAATCGAACCTCCTCCACCCGTTGTTACGGATCGAGGACAGGCCTGTTAAAAGGCCCGTCCCCCATCCGGTTCAGTATTAACACGTTAACGCTCCTTCAAAAAATAGCCGGTTGCGGCTAGACCTTGCTCAGGTTGACCAAGCAAGCTTTCGTTTCTTGAATGAGGGTATTGGGATCCCCCGCATCAATGGTGATCAGGTTCGTGCTCGCCGCCTGACTCAATCCCTTGAAACCCCAGTTGTACGGCATCCACACTATTTCGACCTCTTTGCCATTGATCGTCATCGTTTTCATGCGGTGGGTTACCATCGCCTTGACGACGACTTCACCCCGCGCCGACCAGACCTTGACCTGATCGCCATTTTTGATGCCATGCTTATCGGCCAGCGATTGAGGCAGCTCAATGATCGTTTCCGGGTACATTTCATTGAGCCAGGGCACATTTCGTGTGACCGAGCCGGCACACCAGTGTTCGGCCAGGCTGGATGTACACAACACGTACGGGTACTCATCAATCGTCCCGATGGGCTGCAACGGTTCGTAGCGCGGGTACTTGACGCAGGGGTTGATCTGCACCTTCGGGTGCAAGATATTGGTGGTCGGGCTTTCAACCGGTTCGTAGAATTCAGGCAACGGGCCGTCCGCCGGTACCGAGGACGAGTCCCGGGGCAGTTCTGAACCGGCCAGCGGCTGTTGATACAGCCCGGAGATCAGCCGGCCGACACCTTCACCGGACATCCTGAAGGGACGTTGCCCGTTTTCGGTTTCGGGCCCATCGGCCGCACTGGGTACATCCGGTGTATCATAACCGGTCCAAACACCTTTGGCTTCATCCCACCAGATCAGCTTGTTCGCTTCATCGTAGGGACGGCCCTGGGCATCGCAGGACGCACGGTTGTAGAGCACATGCATGTTCCCCGGCCAGCTCCAACCGAAACCCGGATAAATGCCAAGACCGCTCGGATCGGTCACGTTGTCCTTCCGCTTGGAAAGGTTCTTGTTGTTGGCAAAGACCCCGGGATAAACCCAGCATCCGCATGAGGTCGTCCCGTCACCTTTGAGTTCGCCGATCCCTTTAAGCAGTTCACCGGTGACAAGGTTGTAACCGTTTATCTCTTTTAATACCTCTTCGGCAAAGGCAACCAGATCCGAGGTGTCGTAATCCCATTCGGCATTGAGAAGGGCCACATCTCTCCGATCGGTCGAACCCGCGTACATCTCCCGTACCCTTCGGAATATTAAGTCTATTATCTCGTGATCCGGCTTCGCTTCTCCCGGTGGTTTGATGCCCGTATAACGCCACTGGACCATGCGCCCGGAGTTGGTGAGAGAACCTTCCTTCTCCAGGAAGGAGGCCGCCGGTAAAAAGATCACCTCGGTATCGATGGTTTTCGGATCAACGCCCGGTTTCTCCCAGAAGGCTGCCGTTTCGGTCATAAACAGTTCCTGAACGACAAGCATATCCAGCTTGGACAACGCCTCGTGCACCAGGTTCAGGTTCGGGCTGGTAATCATCGGGTTTTGCCCCATGACATAGAAGAACTTCACTTCCCCTTCCAGGGCTGCTTCGAAGATGCGGAACAGGGAATAGTTCTTTGTTCCGTTTTTCTTGGATAACCAATCGAAACAGTACTCGTTTTCCGGTGTGGCATGCTTGCCGAACCAGGCTTTAAGGAGGTTGATCAGGAAGGTCCGGCGGAAAGTCCCGGTTGACGAGGTCCAGATATCCATATTGGTGACGTTGTGGTTTGGTGGCGGTAAATAACCCGGTAAATAGTTGAAGAGGCAGGCCATATCGGTCGAACCCTGGACGTTGGGCTCACCGCGCAGGGCGTTCACCCCGCTGCCGGGTTTCCCCATATTCCCAAGTAAAAGTTGCAAAACGCCGAAAGAACGGATGTTCTGGACACCAACGGTATGCTGGGTCATTCCCAGAGCGTACATAACCGTCCCCGGCCGGTTTTTGACCAGTGTATCTGCAACCAGCTTGATCTCTTCCGGTTTTGCTCCCGTAATATCGGCGACAGTTTTGAAGTCGTAGCGCTTGAAATATTCCCTGATCGCGCTAAAGATGGAGCGCGGGTCATCCAGGTTTTCCACTCTAAGTGGCTTTCCTTCTTCATCCAATTCGTAGCCCCAGGAGCTGTTGTCGTAGCTGCGCTTGGAAGCGTCATAACCCGAAAACAGACCATCATCGAAGCTAAAGTTTTCGTTGGTAACGAAAAGAGCGTTGGTATGGTTCAGAACATAATCCTCATCGTAAAGATCGTTTTGCAGGATGTAGTTGATGATGGCGTTCAAAAAAGCAATATCCGTGCCCGGTCGGATACGGACATAAATATCCGCTACCGCCGAGGTCCGGGTAAAACGGGGATCGATGTGGATGATAACCGCACCGTTTTCCTTGGCTTTCATGATCCATTTCATGGCCATGGGGTGATTTTCCGCAGCATTGCTGCCTTCGATCAAGAACGCCTTGGCGTTTTTCAAATCGATCCAATGGTTGGTCATGGCACCGCGTCCGAATGAGGCCCCCAAACTGGCGACCGTAGGACTGTGTCAGACCCGGGCCTGGTGCTCTAAGTACGACACCCCCAACAGCCGGGCGGCCTTGGAAAAAAGATAGCATTCTTCGTTGTTGTTTTGCGCACCGCCGCTGAAAGCAAGGGCATCGGTGCGATGCACAGCATAGCTTTTACCACCGATCGTTTCGTTGGTAATCCAGGTTTCGTCACGAACCTCCTTGATTTTTTGGGCCACCTTCTCGATGGCGGTTTCCCAGCTGATCTCCTCCCAGCGGGCACTGCCCGGAGCACGGTAAAGGGGAGTACCGATGCGCTGATCGGAGTTGGGAACCACAGACATGGAGGCTCCTTTACTACATAGCGCACCTTCGTTAATAATGTGACCCGGTTCCCCTTCGAGGTTGATCAGTTTACCGTCTTTGACATGACAGATCATACCGCAGCCGCATGAACAAAAAGTACAAACCGAAGTGTACTCCCTGGCGCTGTGGATTCTAATCTGACTTGACGCCGCTTCAATCGGCTTCACGTCGAAACCCAGTTGGGATAAGGCCAACCCGGCACTTGTCGCCCCAACCAGCTTCAAAAACTCCCGACGCTTCAATTTCAACTCTATCCCTCCCAAAGAAGTATAATCTACTTGAAATCCATGTTTCCCCTGGCATAATGCCCCGGAAAGCATCCCCCCCCGCGCTGTCTGATTATTGCTTAAACTGTATCAGCAAATCCCCATTATGTCAATACTGTCATAATGCTTTTTGGCAATCCGCATCCGACCCCACCTTGACCGCAGCCCCATGCTTCTCCACCTTGACCGCACAAACCTTGTATTCCGCCGTCTTTGAAAAAGGATCATGGGCGGGATTGGTGAGCTCGTTTACCGGCGATTCCGGGTAATGGAAAGTCATGAACAGGACACCCGGAGCAACCTTATCGGTAATGTTAATTTTGGTCACAATCGAACCCCGGCGCGAAGTAACGCGAATTTCATCTTCTTCATCCAGCCCCAGTTCCGCCGCGTCTGCCGGATTGATTTCGGCTCGTTCGTACGGTTCCAGGAGCCACAGGTTTTTCGAAAAGCGAGTCATCACATTATAATGGTTCAATTTACGGCCTGTGGTTAATAGAACCGGATACTCCTCGCAGGGCAGCTCCGCGGGTGGCTTGTATTCAATTCCTTGCAACAAGCCCTTGCCCCGGGGGAAACCACCCCGATGCAAGAATTTTGTGCCCGGATGCTCTTCGGTTGGGCAGGGCCATTGCAGGCCAACCGTTTCGATCCGCTGATAACTGATTCCGGCATATGAAGGCGTTGTGCCCCTCACTTCTTCGAAGATCTCTTCGGGATGACGATACGACATTGCATAACCCATGCGCCGCGCCAGGTCACAAATAATTTCCCAGTCCGGCCGGCTTTGCCCGGGTGGGTCTATCGCTTTTCGCACCCTCTGCACCCGGCGTTCGGTGTTGGTAAACGTTCCTTCCTTTTCGGCATAGCAGGCGGCCGGTAAAAAGACATGGGCGTGTTTTGCAGTTTCGGTCATGAACAGATCCTGAATGACCAAAAAGTCAAGACTATCCAACGCCCGGCGCACATGGTTGGCATCCGGGTCTGTTAAAACCGGATCTTCACCCATGATGTACATCGCCTTGAGTTTGCCGGCAAACGCCTGTTCAAACATTTCCGGAATACACAGGCCGGACCGGCGATCCAGTTCTCGCCCCCAGGCTTTTTCGAAAAACGCGGCATGATCCGGGTTGGAAACGGCCTGGTAGCCGGAAAAGACGTTGGGTAAAGCACCCATATCACAAGCACCCTGTACATTGTTCTGACCGCGCAGCGGGTTCACACCGGCATTTTCGAGCCCGACGTGACCGGTGACCATGGCCAGGTTACCCAGACTCATTACATTTTCGGTCCCGGTGATATGCTCGGTAATGCCCAAAGTGTAAAAAATACCCGCTTTTTTGGTGTTCGCGTATAGTTCCGCTGCGGCATACATCTGTTCAACGGGAATGCCCGTGATCGCACTAGCCCGTTCCGGCGGATATTGACGGACCACTGCCCACATCGCCTCATAACCTTCGCAACGTTCGGCCAGATATTCTTGGTCGGCCCAACCTTCGGTAACGATGATATAGATGAGGGCGTTGATCAAAGCCACATCGGTCCCGGGAGTAATTCGCAACCAGAGCGCCGCATGTTCGGCCAGTTCGGTGCGCCGAGGATCGACCACAATCAGCTTGGCCCCGTGCACGGTGGCAGCCCTTTTCATCTTGTTTCCGATGATGGGATGGGCTTCGGTCGCATTGGAACCGATAATGAATAAAACATCATTGAATTCGACTTCCTCGATCGAGTTGGTCATCGCTCCGCTGCCAAAAACGGTGGCCAGACCGGCCACGGTGGGAGCGTGTCAGGTTCGGGCGCAGTGATCGACGTTATTCGTTCCGATCACTGCCCGCATGAATTTTTGCATGAGATAATTTTCTTCATTGGTACACCGAGCCGAACTCAGGGCAGCAATGGCGTTTCCCCCGTTGCGGCCAATTATTGCTTGAAATTTGCCGGCAACAAGGTCCAGAGCCTCGTCCCAGGACGCGGCAACGAATTCGTCGTTTCGTTTGATCATCGGTTCGGTGATCCGTTCGGGGTTGTAGATCAGATCGGTATGGAAACGCCCTTTCACACACATGGAAGAGCCGTTTACCGGCGATTCCGGACGGGGGGTTACACCGACAACCCGGCTATCCTTCACGTTCAAGTCAAAAACGCAGCCAGTACCGCAAAAAGGACAGGTCGTCGTAACTTTTTGCCCTTCCCAGGGCCTGGTTCCTTTGAGTTGCTTGTTCGTTAGAGCGCCGGTGGGGCAGATACCGACACACTGCCCGCAAAAGCGACAAATATCCTGATTAAGCGGAAGATCATAAGGCGTCGTGACCCGCGTCGTAAAACCCCGGCCAACAAAATCGATGGTTCCGGTAACCTGAATGTCATGACAAACCTGGACGCATTTACCGCAAAGGATGCATTTATTTTCATCGCGTTCAATCAAATGATTATCCCGATCCGGTTCGATCCGCTTCTTCTCGCCAACAAACCGGCTTTCCTTGACCCCGTAACGGTAGCAGTAATCCTGTAAACGACAATCACCTGTTTTTTCACAAGTTAAACAGTCGAGGGGATGATTCGCCAGTAACAGCTCGAGTATGATCCGGCGCGCTTTGACCACGCGTTCCGATTCTGTTTGGACCACCATTCCTGCGGTGGCCACGGTTGAACAGGCTGCCAGAAGATTACGAGCCCTGTCCACCTCGACGACACAGATCCGGCAACCTCCAAATACAGTTAAATTTTTGTCATAGCAAAAATGCGGAATGTGCACTCCGACAGTTTTTGCCGCTTCCAGGATCGAAGTGCCTGCCGGGACATGGACCGGCTTTCCGTCTATGACCAGATTAACCATAATGCTCTCTTCCCTCCCGGTATATTTTAATGTTTCCTCACGAACAGAAGACGAAGATAACCAAACCTTACCTCACCCCCATATAGTCTAACTGCACCGCCCTGTTATGTCAATAATGGCATAATGAATAATTTACTTTCCTTTCTGAATAGAGCCTGATACACTCCGCCTGGAATGGCACCTGATGGAAACCCGTTCACAGATGCCTCCTTGCGGTGTAATATCAATCCGCAAAATACCCGTTAGGGTAAAAAAAAACGTGAACAGTTACTCACCATCCCCAAGGGACTGCTCCCAGACGGTATTAACATTTGCTTGGGTTGAAAGGCCACAACGGAAAGAAGGAAAAGAATGGGTAAACTGATCAATGATCTTCTTGAAGGAAAAAGGTTTTGCTCGATCTTTAATTCCTTGCTGCATGGATTATGGCCGTCACTAATTCCCCCAGGGATCTTTGCCCCCCGGGGTAAAGATCGATCCGTCTGATTTGAAAACCACCGTGCCGCTGATATCTGTCCGGTAGATTTCAATGCCGTCCCGGCTCAGCCTGTCCAAGGTTTCGCGGTGAGGGTGCCCGTATTGGTTGTCTTCTCCGCAAGAAATAACCGCATATGCGGGAGAAACAGCATTGAGGAAAGATTGCGTTGTCGAGGTACTGCTGCCATGATGTCCTACTTTTAAAAGGTCCGCTTTCAGATCTGTGTTCCCGGCAAGCATTTCCTGTTCGGATTCGATTTCGGCATCCCCGGTTAACAAACAGGAAGTATCACCGTATTCTACTTTTAGCACCGCCGAATAGTTATTGAGATTGTCATAAAGGAAACTGCAAGGGGCGACAAAAGTAGCCTTTAGCCCTTCCTCCTTCACAATAATCAACCCCGCCCGGGCGGTCGTTATTTTTAACCCTTTTTCCCGGATAGCCAGCAGGAGATTTTCATAGGTTTGTGAAGTGTGGCTTACCTTCGGCAGAAAAACTTGACCGATTGCAAACGCCTCGATTACCTTGGCCATCCCCCCGATGTGATCTGCATGGGGGTGAGTCGCAACCAGGTAATCAATTTTGGCAATGCCCTGCTGTTCAAGATAGGCCACGACCCGGTTACCGCCCTTGCTTTCACCGGCATCGATAAGCATCGTTTGCCCGTTGGGTAATCGTATCAAAATGGAGTCACCCTGGCCCACATCTATAAAATGGGCTTCCAGTTGATCCGGGGTTGCCTGCAGGTAGGCCAAACCAACGGCAACAACCGCCAAAATGAATAATGTCAGCCACTTCTTTCCGAATTTCAAATTCCTGCCTCCCGCACTCTTTCTAAACTTTCCCCCAACTATTCTTCCAACTCCAAAAATCGTTTGAAGGGGATGCTGAATGAAAGAATATCTTTAATAATCATATACCACATGTACACTGATGAAAACCAAAAAACCCGTTACCTTATATCCCTGCAATGGCAAAACAAGCCGATAAAGGAGATAGATGAACCGTCACCACTGTCTCCTTTAGAAAAACAGATTACCAAAGTTGTTTTTCGTAATTACATGGGTTTTAACGGTTAAACCTGGCTGATCCCCAGAATGTTTTTCGTTTCTTCAAGGACAGTGTTATATTTGACCGGTAAGATCGGCGCGCCGGTTCTTTTGTTCCAAGATTAAATATGGTCCGGTATTGGTCCGGTTTTTACACTTACGGCGATAAACTATGTATAATGTGGAAAAGGGTTAGCCCCGTAGCAAGTAAGGAGGAATAGTTCTGAACTCTACCGTTGGGCCCCTTTCCGGAAAAACGCTTCAACCGAAGAGCAAGATCTGGATCGAAGCCGAAAACAACGTGGTTTTCGGCGGCGGGCGGTTGGCCCTGTTTGAGGCGATCGCCGAATGCGGTTCGATCAAACAGGCGGCCGCAAAACTCGGCATGTCCTACCGCGCCGCCTGGGGTAAAATTACGGCGACGGAAAAACACTTGGGGATGCAACTGGTCGAAAAGCGGGCCGGCGGTGCACGCAGCGGTTCCGAACTGACCCCGACGGCGATCGTGATCATGGAAGCGTATCGCCGGTTTAAACGGGAATCCATTGAGGCAGTAGATGCACTTTTCTGCAAGCATTTCGCGCACATCTGTAATTGTAAACATTTACAGACCGAAAGCACGAACACCGTGGGCCGGGAAAAAATTTGACGGCCGCCCGGATATGAAAACAGGAAAGACTGAACAACCACGAACTAGTTGAAACGGAGGGATAAAATGAATTTGCAGGCGATGCATATGATCAGCTACGGGCTCTATCTCATTACCACCAGGGAAGGTGAACGCCTCAACGGGCAAATTGCCAACACAGTTTTCCAGGTTTCCAGTGAGCCGCCGACGATCGCCATCAGTATCAATCAACGCAATTTTACCCACGGCTTAATCAAAAAAAGCAGGATGTTTGCTGTTTCCATCCTGGCGGAAGAGACACCACTTTCCTTGATTGGAACGTTTGGATTCCGGTCGGGCCGTGAGGGAGATAAGTTCGGGAATATAAAACACGGGAACACTTCCCGGGGTCTCCCCTTCTTAAAGGATGAAGCTTTGGCCTATATTGAGGCCAAACTGATCCAGGATGTAGATGCAGGAACCCATACTATTTTTATCGGTGAGGTCGTTGGTACGGAAATTTTAAGAGAAGGCAGCCCGATGACTTATGCCTATTACCACCGGATCAAGAAAGGAAGCACGCCGCCAACCGCCCCCACCTATCTGCATGGCAAAATAACCGACAGCGGAGGTGACCGCTACCGCTGTACTATTTGTGGATACGAATATAAACCGGAAACCGGTGATCCAGAAAATAGCATCCCGGCCGGAACGAAATTCGATGATCTACCCGATCACTGGGTCTGCCCTGTCTGTCGTGCAGGAAAGGAGGTTTTTCAAATAATCGTTTAGCACTTGCTGAACAGATCGCATTGCGTGCCGACGTGGTTCAGGAAAAAAATGTCCCCGAATGCCTGTGCCATTCGCATGGTCGCCTTGAACCCGGTGCCTGTATATCGGTAATTTCCTTAACTTTACCCGCCTCGTTTAAGATAAAGAAAGAGGATGATCCCGCCAAACAGGCCAATTATTTGGTCCCCACAAACACTTTTCCCTTTAAAAGTTAGCTTTACTTAACTAATTGTAGTTCATGAAGAAACCGTTTGCCAGGCATGGTTTGTATTGCTTCACATGCTTTTCTTGAATCACTTTTCATACTGATCGTATGAAACCAACCATCGGGGTAAATGACAGTCGGGTTAAGGCAGCTTCCAAACAGTGACCAGATCTTCCTGCTTTGCATCCACTTTACCGTCCGGTGTTTCAACCAGGCAGTTACAGCGGGCATAAGTTTTGATCGCACCGCAAAACTGATTTTCGAAAGGCGTCACCTGCAGATGGTCTCCATTGTAGGTGTAATTGGCCCATAAAAAACCGCGTAATCCACCCCGGCGCAACAACGGTTTCACAAGCCTTCCCTGAACGCATTCGAGTTGCCTGCCGGTCCCTGCCAGTTTGGTGATCAACGGGTAGATCAACATGAGCATGGCCACTGCGGCTCCGGATGGATTGCCCGATAAACCGATCAGCAATTGACCGCTTTTGCTTACGGATACCACAACCGGGGCGCCGGGACGGATGGCAACCTTGTTAAACAGCCTCACGCTGGGAACTGCGTCCATTGCTTTTTTGATCACATCATAGTCTCCGGATGCGGTCCCCCCGGTTGAAATTACAACCGGAATTTTCAGGCAGAAAGTTTGGGTATAAATTTCCAGGATATTTTCAATCCGATCTTTCGCTACACCGAGGCTGATCGGAACCCCCCCGGCCTGCCGCACAATCCCTGCCAACGTGTAAATATTGGAGACCCGCATTTTACCCGGTTGGAGACGACTGTGGACATCAACGAGTTCATCGCCTGTAGAAAAAATGCCGATTTGCGGCTGGACGTAAACCGGGACCGGATCAATGCCCAGGGCGGCTAAAACACCAAGATGAGCCGGGGTAAGAACTGTTCCCGCAGCAAACATGCGTTCCCCGGCAGCTATATCCTCACCCTTGAAAGCAATACCTTCGCCTTTGGTTACTTTTCTGCTTACTTTAATGACAGCCTTATTTTCAAACCGTGAAACAGGCTCGCCGACTTGTTCTTTTTTAACGATACAATCGGCCCCAAATGGCACCGGCGCTCCGGTAAATATGCGCATTGTTTTCCCCGGGGTCAGTATGATTGCTGAAAATGAACCGGCAGCGATAGTTCCGGCTATTTCCAAGGCAACCGGGCGATCTGCAGTCGCCCCGGTTGTATCTGCCGCAATCAAGGCATATCCATCAACCGGTGAACGGTTGAAGGCCGGGACGTCCCTTCCAGAAATGATTTCTTTGGACAGTACTCTCCCACCGACTTCCCAGAGGGGGATCAGTTCTGTTTTGAGCGGGAACAATGGCGGGTTTTGGATTGCCTTGTTTAAAATGGTTTTCGCTTCTTCAAGTGAAAGCATCAAAGCGTCCTCCGTGGGCTTTGTTGATGCTTGCCGTCTATAAATCACTAGCGTTTCCCTTGCTATCTTATCAAATGAAAACGAATTTTCCAAACTTAAGTGGAATATAGGAGTATAAGGGAAAAGCAGTTGAACTGTCCACTGTTTCCTCGCATGCTAGTTATTAAATATATCAAGAGGGTTTATCTTCCCGGACACAAGGAAGTAGAAACTTACGGTAAAATTTAAACCCGTTAACAATAGGCCGAGCGCATTGAGGAATATTCCTGCCCGAGCCAGGTCCGTTCGCAAAGAACGCCGACCAATGATCCCCAAAACAAGTCCGGTTGATCCCAGGGGAATACCGATAAATGGGACCACCCATCCCACCAGCATGGCGATGCCGAGAATTGTGGAAATTCTGGCCGGCTTGAACCGATCCGGCGTCCCCCCTACCGGGGGACCATACGGAGACGTCATTACCTCACTCCTGCCGATAGAGCATTTTACTGTAACAATTATACCACAACAGCGAAAAACCTTAGAGAAAGAAGCGCCCACCCGTACAGGAGGCAGGGGTCAAGAAGCAGGAGGCAGGAGGGGAGGAGAGAGGGTGAGGAAGGGGATCTTCCCCCCACCCTAACCCTTCCCCACAAGGGGGGAGGGAGGGGATCTCCCCCCACCCTGACCCTCCCCCGCAAGGGGGGAGGGAGGGAACCTGTGAACGGAAGAAAGCCCGGCTTTTTTAGCCGGGCTTTCCTGAAAAGTTTCCTGGCGGGGACCTACTCTTCCGGGGGCCTGCGCCCCAAGTACCATCGGCGCTGGAGGGCTTAACTGCCGTGTTCGGGATGGGAACGGGTGTATCCCCTCCGCCATACCCACCAGAAATTAGATGTCGGTCTTCGGAGGTCGGAAGTCGGAAATACAGTTTACCTTATGTTGGCTTCCGCTATCTCTTTAACCGTTTACTAACACTCTCAACATACCAATCAAATACCGATCTTCAAAATCAAGGACCACATGTCGGTCTTTGGAGGTCGGAAGTCGGAAATACAGTTTACCTGATATTCGATTTCCGTTACCTCTTTTACCGTTTATATACTTTCAACATACCAATCAAATACCGATCTTCAAATCAAGAATCAGACGTCGGTCTTTGGAGGTCGAAAGTCGGAAATACAGTTTACCTTATGTTGACTTCCGCTATCTCTTTAACCGTTTACTAACGCTCTCAACATAGCAATCAAATACCGACCTTCAAATGTCAAAACTTAGATCTCGTTTTCTCTGACCTCTTATTTCTGACATCCGACCTCTGAAGTCTGTTCGTTGAAAACTGCATAGCGGGTTTTTAGATTTCGGGGCAAGTCCTCGACCAATTAGTACCGGTCCGCTAAAAACATTGCTGT
>CAYQQK010000031.1:0-11440 GCA_964420065.1 uncultured Syntrophomonadaceae bacterium
GAACCCACGCGACTAGCTTGGGAAGCTAGGGCTCTGCCATTGAGCTACACCCGCCCTCCCGGCACGACAAGAGTATACATTGTTTAGCGGACCATGTCAACCAACCGCGCGGCGTTTCCCGGTTGTATCAGCTTTTGCGTACCTCCAGGTAGCGCTCAAGTTTGCGTTTAACGCGCTGCAAGGCATTGTCAATCGACTTGACATGACGGCGGAGATCCAGAGCAATTTCTTGATACGACTTCCCCTCCAGATAAAGGGTTAGTACCTTCCACTCCAGATCGCTTAATATCTCTCCCATTTTGAATTCAATATCGTCATATTCTTCGCGGTTGATCATCAATTCCTCCGGATCGGTAATTTTGGTCCCCGAAAGAATGTCAAGAAGGGTGCGATCGGAATCCTCATCATAAATCGGCTTGTTCAATGAAACGTAAGAATTCAAGGGAATGTGCTTCTGGCGGGTTGCCGTTTTAATTGCGGTGATAATTTGCCTGGTAATGCAGAGCTCGGCAAAAGCACGGAAGGAGGAAAGTTTGTCTCCCCTGAAGTCGCGAATGGCTTTATAAAGGCCGATCATCCCTTCCTGAATGATATCTTCCCGATCGGCGCCGATAAGGAAATATGAGCGCGCCTTGGCCTTGACGAAATTTTTGTATTTGTTAATTAAAAATTCAAGAGCGATAGAGTCCCCGTTTTTGGCTTCCGTAACGATGTCCTCGTCGCTTCTGACCTCCATTTCCAGGCAAGATCCGACGGCTTCTTTCATTTCATGAGCCAAAAAATGTTCACTCCTATCGCATCTGTTCGAATAAAAAAGGAGGGCAGCTCGGCACAACGTCATTATATCCTAAATCGCGATAGAGGGTCAAGCCTTTTTGCTGCCGTAACCCGAGAAAACAGGAACAGGCGCTATTGTTTTGGGTACCATCCCCCGCGCTGGGCGGCAACGGCATAAATGAGCACGGCGGCAGCCACAGAAACATTTAATGATGCGGCATCGCGACGCATAGGGATCGAAAGGATCTGGTCACAACAGGCGCGAGCCCCCGGGGAAAGGCCCTTATCCTCGGAACCCAGTACCAGAACCAGAGAACGGGCAAAATCGGCGCGATAATAAGGAACCGAACCGTTCGCCTCACCACCATACACCCAGTATCCCTTTTTTTTGAGTTCTTCCAAAGAGCGATTCAAGTTTACCACCCGGGCCACCGGCAATGTTTCTGCTGCCCCGGCCGCAACCTTGCGCACGGTGAAAGTAACCGGAGCGGCCCGTCGTCCGGGGATTACCACTCCGTGTACACCGGCGGCGTGAGCCGTCCGCAAAACCGCTCCGAGATTGTGCGGATCCTGCAAATGATCCAGGAAAAGCAGGAAAGGTGGTTCCCCGATATCGCCCGCAAGTAAGGACAGCTCTTCCAGCGTACGGTACTGAAAAGATTCGACCAACGCTGCAACTCCCTGGTTTCCGGAAGCCCGGCAGGTAAAAGCTTCAAAAGCCCTGTGGGAAAATACTTCAAGGGGAACGTTTTTACGCTGGGCCAGGGCGATAATTTCTTGCACGATTGTCCCCCTTTGACCGGGAGCGAGCACTATCTTCAGGGGTGAACCGCGACGTAAAACTTCCAAAACCGCCTGCCGGCCCACTATCAGGTTTTCCGCAGATATCCGTTTCCCATTTCGACCCCGGCGCCTTGCTTTCACCGGAATCCCCCCCTGGTACCGTCCTGGATACTTCGGCAAAACACATAACCGGCCATTCAACACCGGTGGGCGTTGAGCTGGTTGACCACTGGAAAATACATTTCGTAAATATGTGCTCCGGAAGAATAGGCGATGACCGGTCCGTCTTCGACCGGAAAATGAAGATGCTGGAGGATATACTCCTTTAGAAGTTGTAACCCGCCTATATTTTCGGGAAAACCGACAAATATGTCCCATGATCGGAAAAACAAAGATAGTGTCAACTTGCCCTCCACTACTTTCAAATCCACAACCCTTAAACAGGGCGGATCCTGCAGCCTGATACTGCCCCGGTCGCCGATACTCATGCAGGCCTGGTTTGTATCCCCCTGTGAACGGTTCAGAAGATCGATCACCGCGGGCAGCTGGGGTGCGATGAACTGGCCGTAGGTGTAATCTTCCCGCTCACCCTTGGAATCCGTAGCCAGATATTCATAAAAGTAGCTGTGTATCTTTTCTTCCGAAGTCGGCGCCGGGATACCGGAATTCTCGGGCAACCAGACCGCAAGGGGTCTCGTCCAGGGTTCCTCGACGACAACCGTGAGCCGGTCAAGTTGTTTACGAATTTGACCCTCATAACTCCCCTTTTGAACAATATATTTGTAGCCGTAACGGGCGCAGTACCACAAAGCCATCCGCCAGGCCTGATCGATAGTTCTTTCCCGGATCACATGCACCTTGAATCCCCCTTCCCAGGCGGCCGACAAAACCGGTAGCGCCCGGTAAAATCATTTTTGTTGCAGATATCATCATAGAAACCGCCCCGTTAACAGTGATTTCGCGGAATCAGGATCTATTTTTCCAGCGTACTCCGTGGGGGGTGTCTTCAAGAACGATCCCTTTTTGGGCCAGTTCGGAGCGAATACGATCGGCCAGCGCCCAATCGTGGCGGCAACGGGCCTCCTCCCGCACTGCAATGGCCCGGGTGATCTCCGCCTCCAGATCGAGACCACCCCTTTCCAGGTCCAGAATTTTAAAAACCGCATCTGCCTCCCGGAAAAAGTCAAGGATCTGTTCGAGTATGAAGCGGCTATACGGAAATCCGTGCTTCAAGTAAATGTTCGCGGCGCGGGCCAGTTCAAAAAGTACGGCTATGGCGCCGGCAGTATTAAAATCGTCGTCCATGGCGGTAAGAAAACGTTCTCGCATACGGGCAAGTTTCCCGGCCCAGCGCTCGTCTTCCGCAGGTTCCGCCTCCGAGGCCTTTTGAAAAGCGCTGAGAAGGTTGTCTACAGTTTCCTGAAGTCTTTCACGACCGCTTTTTGCTGCCACAAGCGGTTCATCCCCAAAGTTGAGGGGACTGCGATAGTGCGCTGAAAGAATCAGAAAACGTAGATCAAGGGGGTTGAAACGACGCACCAGTTCCCGCACGGTGAGTACATTTCCCAGTGACTTGGACATTTTCCGCGCATCGATATTCAGGTAACCGACATGCAACCAGTGGCGGGAAAAGGGTTTACCGGTTGCACCCATACTTTGGGCCGCTTCGTTTTCATGGTGCGGAAAGAGCAGGTCGGCGCCTCCGGCATGAAGGTCGATCGTTTCCCCCAGGTAATGCATGGCCATGGCGGAACATTCCACATGCCACCCGGGACGTCCGGGGCCCCAGGGACTGTCCCAGAAAGGCTCTCCTTTCCGGTAACCTTTCCAAAGGGCGAAATCAAGGGGATCTTGCTTTTTTTCACCGGGTTCAACCCGAGCCCCGGCCAGCAGGTCCTCCCGCTTTTGCCCGGAAAGGGTCCCATAGGCCTGAAAACGAACCGTATCAAAATAGACATCGCCCGCGCTCTCGTACGCCAGCCCCTTTTCTTCCAGGCGACGGATCAAGGCCACAATCTGGGGAATATGGGCGGTGGCCCGGGGCTGGTGATCCGCCGGTCGAATTTTCAGGGCAACAGCATCTTCCCGGTAGGCAGCAATAAAGCGTTTCGCAAGATCGGCAACATTCATACCTTCCCCTGCGGCACGACGGATCATCTTATCATCAATATCGGTATAATTTTGGACCATCGTCACCTTGAATCCCCGATAATCAAGGTACCGTCTGACCAGATCAAAAACGACAAAGGAACGTGCGTTGCCGATATGAATGTAATCATAAACAGTGGGCCCGCAGGCATAATAGCGCACTGTGGGTGGATCTTCCGGTTTAAAAACTTCTTTCCGCCGGGTAGCGGTATTAAAAATTTTTAACGTTGCCATTTCATTTCTCCCCCGGCCCGAAGAGGCCGGTCCATTATTTCATTTATATATGCAACCCGGCAGAGTTGTCAATCTGAAGCCGGTAATAACGAAGTAACTACCCGAAGCAGGACCACCGCCCGGGCAGCCATAGCTTCGCCACGCCCACATGGACCCAAGCCCTCGGTGGTGGTGGCTTTGATCGAAACACGCGTAGGGGAAAACTCCAGGGCCGAGGCAATGTTCACCACCATGGCTTGCACATGCGGTGCCAGACACGGCTGTTCGGCTACAACAATAGTATCACAGTTAACCACGGTCAGGTTTCGTGCTTCAAGCATTTCTCGGACCCGGATCAGGAGATCAAGACTGCGAATATCGCGGTAACGTTCGTCCCCGGAGGGAAACTGCTGTCCGATATCGGGCAGCCCGGCCGCCCCCAAAAGAGCATCGATCAGGGCATGAATAAGCACATCGGCATCGGAGTAACCGGCCAAACCCTTGTCAAAGGGGATCTCCACTCCTCCCAAAACAAGAGGCCTCCCCGACACCAAAGGATGCAAATCGTAGCCGGTGCCGACACGGTACAAGCTAACGCCCTCCCCGCAGGTACGCTTCAGCAACTAGAATATCATGCGGTGTTGTAATTTTAAGATTGATGGGATCCCCCGGGACCAGGTAGACGGGGAATTCGAGTAATTCAAGGAAATAGGCGTCATCGGTCCCCTCCAGGCCAAGCTGGTATGCTTTTTCATAGGCCTGCAAAATCAGCTCCCTACGGAAAGCCTGCGGTGTTTGAACCCGGCGCAGGCGGTAACGGAACAAAGTTTCCTTTACCGTCCCCTGAAGAGTAATTTCTTTGAGGGTGTCGGTCACGGGTATGGCCGGGACGGCGGCACCGTATTGGGCCGCCGCCTCCAAAACAGAAAGGATCAATTTTTGGGAAACAAGAGGCCGCACTCCGTCATGGATACAAACAAGACCTAACTCCGGGTGAACTTCTTGCAGTGCCTTGAAAACCGAATCCTGCCGCCGTTGCCCTCCCTCAACCAGGGTGAGCAGCGCCGGAGGGCAATAAGACCTGAGGATTTTACGCACCACGTCTACCTCCCCCGGAGGGACAGCCACCACCAGCTGGCGAGTATATTCCAGATCGGTAAAAGCCCGCACCGAACGAGCCAAAATAGGTAGACCGTTCAGGGTCAGGTACTGCTTGCGCACCGGACTGCCCATGCGCTGACCTTCTCCCGCAGCCACGATGATAACCGCTCCATGCATCACTTCACCCCTGAAACCCTTTCCGATTGCATTTTGGGCCGGGCAAAGATCATCCGTCCCGCAGCAGTTTGCAAAACGGAGGTCACCAGCACCTCGATCGTTTCGCCGATATATCGCTTACCGCCTTCCACAACCACCATCGTCCCGTCATCAAGGTAGGCCACACCCTGTCCGGGCTCCTTGCCGTCTTTAATAACCTGGGCGGTCATCTCTTCCCCGGGCAGCACGATCGGTTTGACCGAGTTCGCCAGTTCGTTGATGTTGAGCACCGTGATACCCTGCAGTTCGCAAACCTTGTTCAGGTTGAAATCGTTGGTGATGATTTTACCGTTGATTTCTTTGGCCAGCCGCACCAGTTTGCTATCAACCTCGCTGATATCATCATAGTCTGTTTCCAGAATTTCAACCGGTATGTCCATCTCTTTTTGAATTTTGTTCAATATATCCAGGCCGCGCCGCCCACGGTTGCGTTTTAACTGATCGGGAGAATCAGCAATATGCCGCAACTCTTCCAGGACAAAACCGGAAACAATAATGATCCCTTCCAAGAATTTTGTTTTACAAATATCCACGATGCGTCCATCAATAATGGCACTGGTATCAAGAATTTTATAGGTCTCGTTGGTTGGTTTGGCGGCAGTGCCGCGATGAGAACGGTTGAAGATACCGCTCAGGAAAGCAAAATCCTCGCGCCGTGCCAGAACCAGACGCACTCCCTGTACCGCCAAAAGGATAGTGATGGCCGGCGCCAAAAAAACACCGACAAACGGTAAACGATAAATAGGAAAACTAAGTAACGCTCCAATCAAAAGTGTTACAACCAGGCCAAAAGCCGCCAGGACAATGTCATGTGTCGGCACGGCTTTTAACCTGGCGTCACACCAGAGACAAGCACGGGTGACGGTGTCCATGATCAAAGGGGCAACACCATAAAAAATGAAAGCAAACAGGGCCCCACCAAAAGCGGAAAAACCGAGAGGGACCGAAACATTGATCGGTGCGCCAATCGTAGTAATAAATGTTGGAACCAGATGATAAAATAAATAAATACCGAAGGGGATCCCCATCAAAGCGATGATGATGCGACTAATTTTACGCAGCATTTTTCCACCTCCCTTGGAAAGCAGTAACCGTGTTTTTATATGTTAACAGCATCCTCTGCAAAAAAAAACAATTTCCATTTTATTATAGCTTATATTTTTAACAAGAGGCAACCCGGAATATACATTGGCAGAGGAATAACAACAAAAAAAGGGATGCTTGGGGATGATTCATCCCTGATTTTTTGTAAACAGGCCGTCCAGCACGCAGTTTACTTCAGCCTGGTCCGCTTCCTGAACCAGGGCCAGTTCGCTAACAAGGATTCGCTTCGCGCTTTCCAACATTTTTTTTTCACCGGTAGAAAGCCCCTTTTCCTGATCCCGCAGGGTCAAATTACGCACAACTGCTGCCACCTCGAAAATACTACCGCTTTTAATTTTTTCCAGATGATATCGATAGCGGCGGTTCCAGTTGGAGGAGGTTTCTTCGCATTCGTCCTGCAGGATCGCGAATACCTTTTCAACCGCATCCTTGTTTATTATTTCCCGTAACCCAACCAAACAGACGTTGTCCCGGGGGACCATGACTTTCATTTCACCGATGGGCAATTTCATAATATAGTACTCTTTGCGATCCCCCAGTATTTCCTTTTCTTCAATCGCTTCGATCACACCGGCGCCATGCATGGGATAGACAACTTTATCGCCAATATTGAACACCACTATACCCTCCCAGCCTCCCCCATGCAAATATGATACCATAAAAACAGGCCTTCTGTCAATTTAAACATGGATCATAACATATCCACGCCGGTCCCGCAATCTTCAGGAAAAAATATTTTAACAGTCAGAAACCATCCCCTGACCTTTGTTTTTTCGCTCGTTAGGTGGATGTTTTCGAATAGAAACGCAGGCTAGTTGACAGCGGTGGAATCCAAAAAGTATAATTGAATTACAAAACAAAGGCACGAGGTGACCGTGTATGAAGAGCGGTGAAACAGTTACTTATTTTCAAGACCTGGTTTCGCAGGTTTTGATCCGGCATCGTAGTATTCTCGATTGCCTGACCAAGTTTCAGGAATCCACCGCCCGGGTCAACCGCAGCATCATCAAAACGGTAACCAACTGCGGCTGTATTTCAATCAATGCCGGCAAGCAGCAGTTTCCAAGTACCGAATCGCTCAAAGATTGTTCCCGGATAGTCAATTCCCACCTTAAAGGGGAGCTTTGCGAGCACTGCCGTGAAATCATTTCGGAAGAAATCGGCAACCACCTGTTTTATCTCACCGCGATGTGTGACCTTTTAGGTTACGACCTGGGCGACATTATCAGCGCGGAAAAAAGCCGGATCAACACTCTCGGTCATTTCCTCCTATCATAGGAAAGAAACTTCGACTACTTCCGCAATATTCGATACGCCCGCAACCGTCCTGGGGGCATATTAAGGAACGATCCTTTTTTTGAAGGGTCGTATCCTTCCACCAGGTGGGTTGAATACAGCCCATGGTAAAAGCTTAACGGTCAGGCCGGTTTCACCAAAACTCCGGCGATATTTCCGGCCACCTGCGCTTTAGACTATCTCCAAGGGCGAGTGACCTTTATGCCGGCAATTATTACAGTCCGGCGGGCCCGGATATCACGAACACCCCAATCTCGTTGATCGATCCGGAAGGTTCTTCATCTCCAGACAATACTGTGGCAGCGTTCCCCTTCCAGGTAAAGCACAAGGTTGACCGTGTGTTCCGGGAAAGTTCGGGCCGATCAGTGCTTGCCCCCGATACAGGAACATGACCGGAATCGCAACACGCGGGTCCTTTCATATCCCAACTCAATGAGGTTTGCCCCGTCGTTACCCCGCATTCGCTTTACCGGCGCAAGGAAAAAAGGGTTTCCAGGTTCACGCGGTCCCGATCAGTACCGGTTTCCGGTGTTTCAAGAATAAACGGAAAGTGATCCGGCCAGGGCTGGTCCAGCAAATAGCGTAATCCCTCCAAACCAAGATGCCCTTCACCCAGGTGGGCATGCCGGTCCACCCGTGAACCCAGGGCGGTAGCGGAATCGTTCACATGGATGACTTTTAAATATTCCAATCCGATCTGGAGTTCAAATTGTGCCAGCGTTTCTTCAGTTCCGGCCGCAGTGCTGAAATCATATCCCGCCGCATAGGCATGCGCCGTATCCAGGCATATGCCCAATTGATCGCTCCGGAATACCTTGACAACCCGGGCCATCTCCTCGAAATGCGAACCGAGAGCGGTCCCGCTACCGGCCGTATTCTCCAGAAGAAGCATTACCCCCGCCGGCCAGCTGGATAATTCCGCTGAAATAACAGCCGCCACCTGCTCAAGCCCCTCGTCCGGTCCTTTTCCGCCGTGATACCCGGTATGAAGGACCACGTATGGCGCAGAGTAGAGGGCGGCCTTGTTCATGGTTGCCGTAAGCAATGCTTTTGATTTGCTTAGATTTTCAGGTGAAGAGGAAGCGAGGTTGATCAGGTAGGCACTATGAATTACCAGGGGGTGGATTCCGTTTGATTGTAACAAAACGGCTCGACCCGCCAGTTCGGCCGGATCGCCAGCGGACATTTTCCAGCCGGTTGGGTTACCGGCAAAAATTTGAACTGTTTCACAGCCCAACTCTTTCAAACGCCGCACATTGTTCGCAAACCCCCCTTTCAGGGGCATATGGACGCCACAGCGCACTATCGTACCACCTCGCCGGATCAGATGCTAACGCCAAAACTCTCAAAAAAATCGTACAGGTCCCCTTGATTAACGATCTACGCCTTCCGGCCATTGGCTACCGTTCAAAGCTTCATTCCTTTTCCCGATCTCGCCGGGCCAGAAAGGCAAGCATGTTGCGGTAGGCCTTATGATCAATCTGTAACACCCGGTTAATCGCTTTAAACTTCAGGGCCACGGTAGAGGTGGCAACACCGTATTCGATGGCAAGATCTTTTTGAGTTAAAGACAAAAAATGAAAGCGGGCCAGGCTGTATTCAAGGGCCGCTCCCCAGGCTTCCGGCTTGATAATGCGCGGCACTTTCGGGTAAACGTGATTGAGATAATCGAGCCAAATCGCATGGACATCTTCAAAAAAGTCGTCTTCGTAATGGGCATTACGGCGCATATTCTCCATCGTACAATCCAAAACCTTCTGCCACTCCGGTTTCCAAACCGGCGCATCGAGGGGGTAGGAGCCAAGATTCACCTCAACAAAGTGCCCTTCCCGGTAGATGGAGCACTGTGCCTCAGGGATCATGTTTTTCAAGGTCAGCAGGGCGGCCTGGCGAAAACGTTCCTTGAGCCAGGGGTTGGCCGCAAAATCACGCAGTATAACCTCCGCTTCCGGAGTGGACACCTCCCCCAAAAGAGATAAAATCTCATACTTCAATTTATCCCCGCCCTGGTACAATCCCCAGAGCAACATCCGGTAGAAGCATGGTTCTTCGGCCAGACGTTTTCGGACAAGAGCAGGGTTTTGGGCAGCAAGTTCACGGCGAACCGCCTCGTTTTCCCGAATGGATAGAGCCTCGGCCGGACCGGTTGAAACCCCGCCTTCTTCCTCCAGGACATAGATCAGTTCACGTGCCTCTTCAGCCATCTCGCCCTCCGGGGAATGCTCCAAGTATTTCAGCAAGGACTGGCGTGCACTGTCCAGGTCTTCCAAAACCCCATAATTGACCGCCATCAAAAAGTGGCATTCGATCATTTCCGGATCCAGGCGGCACAAAATGTGCTTAAAAATACGATTTGCTTCCTTGAGCTGGTTGGTTTTACTAAGCAAGCAAGCTAAATTATAGTGGTTGATGGCGTTTTTGGGATCCAGTTCGATCGCCTTACGAAAGAATATGAGAGCCTTTGATAAATTATTCTTCTGGTGATAGTAGTTACCCTTTTGAAAGTAGTAGCTGGTGTCCTGTTCGAAAAGAACAACCTTGTGTGAAGGTTGTCCAGTTTTGAGTACGCTTTTTGGCCGGTCGATTCGACCCATCTGTTTCACCACCGTCTCCAAAAGACCTGTGGGATAGGTTTCTCCAACCGTCTAAAAATATCCTTCCTTGGAGAAGAAGGGGCCTTTTTTTATGAAGACGTTTCCGGTTCAACCGGTTCGCCCGGAAGTTTAAGATAGATACTACGTTCTAAAAACCGATCCCAGTCGCTCCAATCATTCCCGGATCCGGCCTGCTTTTCCATGGTCTTGATAAACTGATTCATCCTTGCACTGATCAGATCAGCATGAAAAAGGGCAAATGCATGCAATGTTTTGGGTATCTCCGGTGAGCCCCATTCCCGCATGCCATGATGGCTGAGGATGATATGTTCCAGTTCCAACTTCAGATCGGGGGGAAACGAAGGCATTTGCTGGATCTTGGCATCAAGCATTTCCTTACCGATACAAATATGACCAACAAGTTTGCCACGGTTGGAAAATTCGAATCCGATGCTACCCGGGTCATATTCTTCGGTTTTACCGATATCGTGCAAAATTGCCCCGGTAAACAGTAGTTCGTCCCGCAGCTCGGGATACATTCCGGCCAGGTGGCGGCAGATCGAGATCACTTCAAGCGTGTGTTCCAATAGGCCACTAACGCAGTTGTGATGCACGGTGCGGGCGGCCGGCGCCAAGGCAAAACGACGCACAAACTCGGTGTCACTAAAAAAGGCGCGTAAAAGAAGTTTCAGGTGGGGATCCTTGACCTCCCCGGTGATCACTTCACGCAACTCGGCCAGCATTTCTTGGGGATCGCGCTCGGAAACAGGCTGAAAATGAGCCGGGTTTACCTTGAGCGGATCCAGCAAGCGCATCTCCCCAATCACCACCTGGGGACCATGGTAGTCGGTGACATCCCCACGGACAAACACGACGTTGCCTTTTTTGATGGGTTCACGAATCAACCCCATATCCCAAAGAACAGCCTTGACGCTACCGCTGGCGTCACCAAGGACAAGTTTTAGAAACTGCTCACCGGCACGGTGTGGCGCGGTATAGTTGGTTTTATTACACTCCAGGATCAGGGCCTGGGTTTCTACCTCATCCCCGATGCGTAAGTTTTTGATCAACTGTTTTCTCATGCCGCCCCCCCCTGGCTCGACTTGCCCTATACTTTATCATAAAGGCCCGGTTAAAAAAAGAGGCCTGCTTTGGAAGCCATTTGCGTTGTAGGCCAAGATCAATAGGAAATTATCAACTTCAAGCAT
>CAYQQK010000032.1:0-9190 GCA_964420065.1 uncultured Syntrophomonadaceae bacterium
CCAGGTGATAAAGCCTTACAGGGTAAGTGTTTGTCAAAGAACGCAAATGGCTCAAGAAAGCTCCATATCCTTGGAATCCCAGGCGATGGGTTGTAAGACCAGATCCAAACCCAAACGGTCTGCGACTTCAGCCGCCAAATCCAGATCAAAACCGGTAAATTTACCGTCTTCACCAACGAACCCCATCGGGGGAAAATCCTGATCAAATCCTACCGTAAATTTATCCTTGACCACCGTAAGCTCACCCGGGCTGGTGTCGCCGGAACAGGCACTCAAGGAGAACATTAACAATAGTGCTACTGATATGAACAGTACTTTTTTTAACAATCCGATACCCCCCCATGGCTAATTTTTTATGTATGTTTGACCTTATCATATTACCAGAAGGATCTACCAAAGTAAAGCACGGCGCGACACAGCGCAGCCGGGATCAGACTCCCATTTTAAGGCATGGTACCGCCCGCCGCCTGGAATGCTTTTTAAATCAAATCACCAGATCTTCGTTTTATTGATATTCTTGCTTCAATTTATCATATTTCGTCCAGCGTTCAAATCGGTACGACAGGGATCCGGTGTTATTTGAAATGGCATGCAAAGGGTGTTACAGATCTGCCAATTATGCTATGATAGAATCAAGGGTGATTACTCATGCATTTCAAAAGAGAGGGTGCTTTGATGATTTGTACAAAATGCGGCGAGGCGGTCTCAAAGGAAGAGGTATACAACCACGCCGGCCAAGTTTATTGTGAGGATTGCTATTTAGAGATTGTGAGCGTACCCAAAACCTGCGATCCGATGGCAGTCCGTTCTGCCCGGATTACCAGGGAAAAGTTGGGCCATGAAGGCACGGAAGGACTCTTACCGGTCCAAAAAAATATTTATCAATATTTGAAAAAACATGGTAAAGCTACCCGGGAAGAGATCGCCCAGGAATTTAAATTGGAACAAAAGGAACTGGAAACACATATTTCGGTTTTGCGTCATTGCGAACTGGCCAAAGGAATGAAAGAAGGAAATATAGTTTACATGACCTTGATGAATTAATCCAGACAGAGTACGGTAAGGCCGCTGCACGCCAATGCAGCGGCCTTTTTCATGACAAGAATGCCATTGTCCTTCTAATTTTCCAGGATGGTTACGGTGTTACCGCTCTCAACCCGTCCGCTTTTCAAAACCTGCCCAAATAATCCCTTCTCAGCCAGCAAGCTGTAACCCTTGAAGGAGTATGTATGCTGAACCGGATCCTCCTTGCCGATCGCGGTGATCTTGACAATGGCTTCCCCAATTTTGAGCACGGTTCCCCGGTTCAAGTTTTTATCCTCCAGACCTCCTATGCGAAGGTTCTCGGCAAAACTACCGGGAGCCGGCTTGTAACCCAACTGTTTTATTACCGGTTCAAGATATTGTTCTAGCAGAATACTGATCTGTTTGCTGCCAATACCGGCATGGGCGTCTCCTTCCAAACCGTAGCCTTGCATCAAAATTCCTGCGCCCCGATCTATCTTGGGCCTGCCACGGACTTTAGAAAAACAGACAGCATGCACGTATCCCTGCGGATTGGACATGGTTACCTGCCTCGCCCTCGATTTCCCTCAATCTATTTTCTTATCACCTGCCGCCCCGGCCGCCCCCACCCCTTCCCGATCCAAAACCGGAGCACATCCGGTTGACTAACCGGCCGGTCCGGGCAACCCGCGGCGAATCAGAAAAACCGGCATCAGTTTTCCGGGATGGACGTGTACAGCAACCGCGCCCCCTCCCGGTCCTCGGGCCGCCCCCACGTGGACCCGATCCGTCAAAACCTGGCATCTTCATCACTCCTTTTCACCCGCTAAAGGGAATATGCCGATCACAACCAACTCTTCGGCTTCAAACAAATGATTCCACTGCTATAATGCCGCCTTGTGTTAAGTGTGCCTAACATATAAATATAATAACCCAAAACTCGGCTGCTGTCAACACGCATGATCAACCGCTATCTTTGTTCAGTGATATTGTCACACGCATGATCAACCGCGTCCCCCAAACTGCCCGGCCCGGCCTCTACAGCCCGATGGAGGCCTCCCTTGACAGGAAGATAGGATTACGGATCGGGTTCATGGCGTCTCTTTGTAGACAGGGCGTCGATCGCTCTCGCAATGAAACCCATTGCCGTTGGTAGCCATATTTTGCCATATTGCGTGGATGGTAACATTGATATAGAATAAGATTTATTGACAGAACCCGTGGCATCGTAAAAGGAGAGGGAGCAAATGACACGTTTTGATGATGGTTTAAAAAAGGGTGCGGTGATGCTGGTTGACACTACTTTGCGCGACGGTGAGCAAACTGCAGGCGTAGTTTTTTCAAACCGGGAAAAATTGAACATTGCCAAGATGCTGGATAGCCTCGGGGTACACCAGATCGAAGCGGGTATCCCGGTCATGGGCGGTGATGAAAAGGAATCGGTGCGGCAAATCGCTTCCTACGGGTTTCAGGCTAGCATCATGGCCTGGAACCGGGCCAATATCAATGATGTTCAGCATTCGCTTGAATGCGGTGTCGATGCCGTCGCCATTTCTATCTCCAGTTCGGATATTCATATCAAGCACAAACTGTGCACCTCGCGGGAATGGGTGCTTAAAAATTTGACCGAAGCGGTTGAATACGCTAAAAACGCCGGCCTCTATGTTTCGGCCAATGCTGAAGATGCCTCGCGCAGTGATCTTGATTTTTTAATCAAATTCACCAAGGAAGCTCAAGCAGCCGGGGCGGACCGGCTCCGTTACTGTGATACGGTCGGTGTATTGGAGCCCTTTCGGGCCTATGATGAGATTAGCCGGATCATTGACGCGACCGGAATCGAGATCGAAATGCATACCCATAATGATTTCGGCATGGCCACAGCGAATGCTTTGGCCGGAATCAAGGCGGGAGCGCGCTTGATCGGGGTGACAGTGAACGGGTTGGGCGAAAGAGCGGGTAACGCCGCCTTGGAAGAGGTAGCCATGGCGCTAAAAATTCTTTTCGGACTCAATCTAGGGGTGAAGACCAAGGATTTTTTGAATCTGTGTGAATATGTAGCAAGAGCTTCCGGACGGCCGCTTTATCCGGGCAAACCGATTGTCGGTTCCAACACTTTTGCCCATGAATCGGGGATCCATGCCGACGGAGTGTTGAAGAACCCCAAAACCTACGAAGTTTTTAGCCCCGAGGAAGTTGGGATGCAGCGCCAGATCATTATCGGCAAGCACTCCGGCGGTAAAGCGATCAGAATGAAATTTGAGGAATACGGCATCACTCTTTCCGATACACAGGCAAATGATCTGCTTGGTGCGGTGAGAAGTGCGGCTGTTGAATTAAAACGGCCATTGTTTGATAAAGAATTGATGTATGTCTACGAAGATTTCATTCATGACCAGAAAAAATCAATTTAGGCGGATCCGTGATTGCATCAACTGTAACGGCCAATAAATATGATTGCCGATGCTATTATCGTATCAAGACAGATATAAAATGACATCTATTTGATGATAATTATTTTTAAGAATTGAAACCCATCGTTTAATCAAGACGGGTTTGGGCTTCGACCAGGCGGAAGGCGCCATATTTTTTGCGCAATTGCAGCTTTTCTATTTTCCCGGTCGGATTGCGCGGGACATGATCGAAAATAATTTTGCGCGGGCGTTTGTAACGGGGCAAAGCGGCACAGTACTGGTTCATTTCTCCTTCGCTGCACCGGAAACCCGGTTTCAAATCGATGATCGCAGCAGCGATTTCACCGAGGCGCGAATCGGGCAACCCGATCACTGCCACATCTTTGACGGCGTTGTGTTCGCGTAAAAAATCTTCAATCTGAACCGGGTAGAGGTTTTCGCCTCCACTGATGATTACGTCCTTTTTCCGGTCCACCAGGTAAATAAATCCGTTTTCATCCATCCGGGCCATATCTCCGGTAAACAACCAGCCCCCCTTGATTGTCGCGGCGGTAGCTTCCGGATCATTGTAGTAACATTTCATGATTCCCGGTCCCTTGACCGCAAGTTCCCCGATCTGGCCCGGGGGCAGGGGGCGCCCATTTGTAGCGGTGATTTTTGCTTCCCAGTTGTACCCGGGGATCCCGATCGCACCGACTTTATGGATGTTTTCAACACCGAGGTGGACACAACCGGGCCCGGTTGATTCGCTGAGCCCGTAGTTTGTATCATAAAGATGGTGCGGGAAATGTTTCTTCCAGCGGTGCACCAGACTCGGGGGAACCGGTTGAGCCCCGATATGCATCAATCTCCACCGTGAAAAATCGTAATCAGCCAGGTTGAGGGCTCCGCTTTCTAGCGCATCGAGAATATCCTGGGCCCAGGGAACCAGGAGCCAAACGATAGTTGCTTTTTCCTCCGAGGCTGTTTTAAAGATCCATTCAGGCTTTGCTCCGCGGAGCAAAACAGCCTTGCTTCCAGAGAGGAGGCTGCCAAACCAGTGCATTTTGGCCCCGGTATGGTAAAGGGGGGGGATACATAGAAAGTTATCCGCGCGTGTTTGACCGTGATGCTTTATTTCCGTGTCACAGGCTGAAAGCAAGTTTTTGTGCGTATGCAAAATGGCCTTGGGTAACCCCGTCGTTCCGGAAGAGAAGTAAATTGCCGCTTCGTCTTCGTCGGAAATTTTCAGCAAAGGGGGTTCGGAGGAACAATTTGCCGTGAGGCGATCGTAGCTTTCGGCAAAACAGGGACGCTCTTCTCCGGCAAAAAAAAGGAGCCTTACCGCCGGAATCTGTTTGTAAATCCTTTCAACCCGGCTGTTAAATTCAGGCCCAAAGATCAACGCAACCGCTTCGGACAAATCGAGGCAATATTTGATCTCTGCGGCGGTGTAACGAAAGTTTAAAGGGACGGCGATCGCACCTGCTTTCAAAATTCCGAAATAAATCGGAAGCCATTCGAGACAATTCATCAATAAAATTGCGACCTTATCCCCTTTTTTGATGCCCCGCTTCAAAAGCAAATTGGCAAGACGGTTTGCTTTTTCATCAAATACGCGCCAGCTCATTTCACGCCGGTATTCGCCGGCCGGGTTGTGTTCAATCAATTCGTATTCAAGCCAGGTGACATTATGTTTTTCTTGAAGATCCATGTTCACTTCAACCAAACATGTCTCCGGGCCATATAGCTGTGCGTTGTGAGATAGTATTTTGGTGATGGGCATTTTTCTTCCTCCCGTTCTACCGTAGGTAAAGACCTTGAGACCGTTTGACGTGAAATCCCATCACAAATTATAAAACGTGGGCCGTAGTTGATCAACTACTTTACGGGTAGGCCGGTGCCCAGTACTTTCTGCACATTTTCCGGGATGGTGGCAATTTTTTTCCCGGTCGCCAGGGCGTAGTAGTAAACCCGGGCACATTTCTCCAGCAGTTCCACATTGCAGTAGGCCTGTTCAAGACCGGTGTCCAACACCAGGGCGCCATGGTTCTGTAGCAGGTAGCAACGGCCACCGCTGGAAAGTCGGGCGGTGACGTTTTGGACCAGTTCCGTGCTGCCGGAAAGGGCATAGGGCACTACCTCGATCACCGGCCCCAGAGCCATGACGGCTTCATCAAATAATGGTGGGATCGGCTGGTTGATCACGGCGAAAATGCTGGCGTAAACCTGGTGGGTATGGAGCACCGCCCCGATGTCAAAACGATTTTGGTAAACGGCCAGGTGCAGGCCGGTTTCAATCGAAGGGGTCGGCCCCCTTTCGACCGGGGCGCCACTGTAATCAACAATGCAGATCTCTTGCGGGGAAAGTTTATCATAACCTTTTCCGGACGGGGTAATAGCAATAGTTTCTTCGCCCGGCACCCGCATGGAGACGTTGCCTCCGGTTCCGGATCGGGTACCAAAAAAGCCATGCCGGGAAAGCTTCCGGGCGAAATGCAGGACCGCGCGACGGCATTGTTCACGCTGCGACATTTTTTTCACTTCCCGCTTCTGATTATAACGACCGGACTGAACATGGTCAATGGGTTCAGTTTCACCATTGCCATGGGCGGAACTGAATCAAACCCGATCCGTCAAAGCTGCTTCAACAGGTTGTAAATATTGATTGCCGTTTCGTAACGATTATTACCGCTGAGATCGATCAATTTATCATTTCCGCTGATCCCCGCCGGGCCGCCGCCAGCGATGTAGAGCTCCTTTACTTTGATCTGTTTTAAAAAATCGCGCAGGATAATTGGGGCCTCCAGACGCCGGGCCAGCGGTTCCACTGCCGGAAAATCGGCGTAGCCATTGATGACGATCGCTCGTTCCAACATTGTTTCCTCCTCTCCCTCCTCCCCTGTTGTAGCACCACTATTTTTTAAATGCCACCCAACCCGGGAAACAAACCCCGTCCACCCATCCGGTCGTCCCAGCAATACCCGAGGGCAGGGGTGTTGGGGATTCCAGTCGTAGTGGCGTTTCAAACATTGCGGATAGGCGAGCAAGGACACAATTTCCCGGATCAGTTTTGCTGCCAGCCAGGCTGCATTTTCCTCGGCCCGTGCTCGATCGCCGTCCCGGTTCTCACAGATCTCGATCGCAATACTGACACGGTTCCCGGTTCCGTTTGCTCCATCGCTGGCATGCCAGGCATTTTCATCAAGGGGTATCTGTTGAATAATCACCTGATCATCGACGGTAAAATGCCACCCGGCCAGAAAATCCGGATCCGGATTGGTCCGCACCCAATGCGAATGGTTGCGGGCATTGGCGGAAATGCGGTCATTTCCGGTGTCATGGATGGTGAGATAAAGTGGAACCATGGGGTAAGCCGGGCGGTTGCGCCGACCCGCAGGGATAAACTCTTCAATGATTGGAACCATGATCGTCCTACCTCCCCCGGGCCGGTTTCTGGCCCCGGCCGGCCACCGTTACGCCCGATGATACACTTTTGATAGATCTTTATGTCCCAGTATATGTGGCTCGATGGGAAATGGAACCGTAATGCAACCGGCGTACACCATCTTCTATAAACTGCCAGGGAAAAACCTGTTTCCAATCCGGCCGGGTTGACGTATAATAGGGGGCACGAACATATGTTCGCCAGAAAGGAGCAAACCGATCGTGCCCGGGATGATACCCGTTGGTTTAGAACCCAGGTTGATATTTTTGGCCGATATGGAATCTTTTTATGCCGGCGTCGAAGTAGCCCGCAATCCCACTCTCCGTGGGAAGCCGGTGATCGTCTGCGGAGACCCCGAACTACGTCACGGTATTACCCTGGCCGCCACCCGGGAGGCCAAGGTTTGCGGAATCAAGGCCGGTTTGCCGGTCTGGGAATGCCGCCGGCTCTGCCCCGAGGCCGTTTTTGTCAAACCGAATATGGCCCTTTACCTCGAAACTTCCCTGCACATCACCCGTATTTTCGAGGGCTACACCGACCGGATCTTCCCCTACTCAATTGATGAGCATTTTCTGGATCTGGGCAGATGCAGCCGGCTCTGCGGCCCGGCTGAAAAAGCAGCTCGTGACATGATCGGGCACGTGCAACGTGAAACGGGAATTCGCTGTCGCATCGGTATCGGAGAGAACATGCTCCAGGCCAAAATGGCTTGCGATTGTTTTGCCAAAAAGAACGAAAACGGCATCTTCAAGCTGACATGCAAAACATATGCCGGCCATGTCTGGCCGTTGCCGGTGCGCAGCCTTTTTGGGGTGGGCCTGCGCCTCGAGCAGCGTTTGAACCGTATGGCCGTACGCACCATCGGTCACCTGGCTGTTTTCCCCCGGGAAGCTCTGGTACGGCGTTGGGGGATCAATGGGGAAATCCTCTGGCTGAATGCACACGGAATCGATCATGCCGCCGTGGTACCGGACACCGTAGAGCAAAAAGGGGTGGCTCATACCATGACCCTGCCCCGGGACTACGGCAGCCGGGAAGAAATCCGGGTGGTATTGCTGGAAATAACGGAAGAGGTGTGCCGGCGGGTGCGTGCCCTGGGACGCATGGGCACAGTGATATACATTTACTGCCGGGGCGCCGACTACCGGAACCCGACCGGCTTTGCCCGGCAGCGGCGCTTGCCCGCCCCTACCGCATCGGCAATGGAAATTTTCCCCCATGTGCTGAGCCTTTTCAAGGCCCATTGGGACTGTCTTCCACTACGCCGTGTTGGAATAGGCCTGTCCGGTCTGGTTCCGGCAGGGGAAATTCAACTCTCGCTTCTTGGGAATGACCGCCGCAACCGGGAGCGCACCCTGGCCGGGGTCATGGACAGGGTGCGGGAGCGTTTTGGCGCCGCCGCTCTTTTTCGGGCCGTTTCTTTAAGCCCGGGAGCACAATTTTTTCAACGGGTAAACCTGATTGGGGGACATCGCGCATGAGTAAAAAATACGCCAACCAGTTTCTATGCAGCCAGATGATCTTGCCGGAACACCGCGCAGCACTGGGCCGGCACCGGCAGGAGCAAGCCAAACAACACTATCACCCTCTTTTTGACCAGCAGCAATGGGAACAGTTCCAGGCGCTGCTGGAGCGATCTTATTTTGAAGGTGTCCGGGTACGGGTGACTACCCTTGAGGGTAACGGTTACCGCACGGTAACCGGGGTGGTGCAAAAAATGTTCCCTGACTCAGGAATGATCGAATTAACCGGAGTCAAAGGCCGGCAACGGGTGGTGCTGCGACGCGTAGTAGCAATGGCAGGCGAAAGTGATTGAAAAAAAGATGCTGCTCCTTTTACTTGATGAATTGGATCGTCAGCGGGTAACGATACGGTTCTCCATTATTGGCCCGGATCGAAGCGATGACCACCAGCACCGGGTTCAGAATTGCCAGGGCGATCAGCAACGGAATACCGATCAGTACGAAAGCAAGGACGCCGGAAGCGATGAGATAGACGGTGATCGATATCTGAAAGTTCAGGGACTCCCGACCCTGGTCGTTCACAAAAGGATGCTCCTCCCTTTTGATCAGCCATATGACCAGGGGCCCGATAATATTGCCGAAGGGAACACCCACGTACATGGAGAGGGCGGTCAGATGACAGAGCATACCCCAAAGGCGGGCCTCCCTCTCTTCCTTTCCGGTTTGACCCATTTTGATCACTCCTGACGCATTATCACTGCTGCAGGTTTTTTTATCCCCTGCTTAGATCCTATCTGTTACAGCCATAGGCGTCAACTTCGTCCAAAATGAAGCCATTTGCGTTGTAGGCCAAGATCAATAGGAAATTATCAACTTCAAGCATT
>CAYQQK010000033.1:0-8475 GCA_964420065.1 uncultured Syntrophomonadaceae bacterium
ATGGTGACATTTTCACAGAACAATCTTGGGGTGACAATATCACTGAACAAAGATAGTTTGGTAGAAAAACTTTGACAATCCGGCGATTTGTGGTACAATCGTAACCGTTACGTGCCGGGGCGGAAGCCCCGGGGTTAACGGTAAAAAAGGCGGGAGTGGGATTATGGCACATTTTATCTTACAGATTATCTTTGTCGTGATCAGCATCGGTCTGATCGCCACGGTTCTGCTCCAATCGGGGCGTGCCGCCGGTCTTGGAGCGATCGAAGGCGGCGCCCAAACCCTGTTTGGCAAGAAAAAGGGGCTCGATGAAAAATTGAGTCGTTTGACTACGGGCCTGGCAGTTACCTTCATGCTCCTCGCCATCGTGCTCACCGTTTTGAGATAAGGCACGTTGCCGGTCCTTTCGAAGCAAGGTACCAGGAACGGTCTCGGCCGGTTCCTTTTCTTTTTGAGGCGTGGGAACAAAACCGGTTCGGCCGGGAGAATAAAGGAGAGAAACAAATATGAAACGCCCGGAAGCGCTGGCTCTGGTAAAGGAAAAAGTGAAGAACAAAAACTTGATTAAACATATGCTGGCTACTGAAGCGGTCATGCTCCGCCTGGCGGAGCATTTTGATGCAGACCGGGAATTGTGGGGTCTGGCCGGGTTGCTTCACGATGTGGATTACGATCTGACCAACCGGGAGCCTGAACGCCACGGGCTGGTCGGCTCACAGATGCTCGCGGAACGCGGCCTGCCGTCGGAACTGGTCCAAGCGGTGCGCGCCCATAATGATGCCCTTGGATATGGACGGGAAAGCCAACTGGACAAGGTGCTTTACGCTGTTGATCCGGTTACCGGTTTACTGGTAGCCGCCGCCCTGGTTCATCCGCAAAAAAAACTGGCCGGGATCGACGTTCAATTTGTCCTGAACCGTTTCAAGGAAAAAAGTTTTGCCCGGGGGGCCAACCGGGCGCAGATTGAAACCTGTGCAGAACTGGACCTTTCCCTGGAACAGTTCATCGCTCTCAGTCTGGAAGCGATGCAGGGAATTGCAGCGGAGCTGGGGTTATAAGATGGTTGGACCGGCAAAGAAGCCCGAGACGCCGGGCGAGCGCATCCGCAGGATCCTGGCTGAACATCCCCGCAATACCCTGACCATAAAACAGCTTTACTCCGCCCTGGAGCTGCCGTGCGATGAAAGTGCTCATTTCGAAAAAGAACTGGCGCTGATGGTAAAAAAAGGAGAAGTGCTTAAAACAGGCCGCTCCAGTTACGGGCTGCCCGAACGCCTGAACTGTCGTACCGGTGTCCTTCAGGGTCATCGGCGCGGTTATGCCTTTTTACGCAGTGCGACGCGCTCCCGGGATGAAAGCGATATCTATATCCGTTCCTCGAAGTTGAACGGGGCCATGCACGGCGACCGGGTCGTGGTGCGCCTGCACAGCGAGCGGCGGCGGAGCGGGCGCCGCCGGGAAGGCGAGGTCATCGCGGTTTTACGGCAAGGGACCGGCCGGCTGGTCGGCACACTGGAACGAAAGGGGCGGCAGTGTTTTGTTGTTCCCGACGAGGAGCGCTATGGCCGCTCGATCCGGGTTCCCGCTCGCACCCTGCGCCGGGTTCGCCCGGGGGACAAGGTGGTCGTCCAGGTGGAACGGCGGGAAAGCCGGCAGAAAGAGTTGAACGGCGCCGTGGTGGAGCATCTTGGACCGGCCGGTGCTCCGGGTACCGAAGAAGAAGCCCTGCGGCACCGCTTTGAGTTGCCCGGAGATTTCCCCCGTGCTGTCGATACCGAAGTGCAGCGCCAGCCCGGCGAGGAGACGGTTGAGAGCCTGGCCCGGGAACAGGGACGTCGTGATCTGAGGGACCTTTACACGGTCACCATTGACGGCGAGCAGGCCAAGGACTTTGACGATGCGATCACCCTGGAAGAAACCACGGGTGGCTGTGTCCGTCTGGGCGTGCATATCGCCGATGTGACGCAGTACGTCCGCGAAGGAGGGGCTCTGGACCGGGAGGCTTTTAAACGCGGCACCAGCATCTACCCGGTCGGCACGGTCATCCCGATGTTGCCGCCCCGCCTTTCCGAAGAGTTGTGCAGCCTTCAATGCGGGCAAGACCGCCTTGCGGTGAGCGTGTTGATGGATCTTGACCCGGAAGGGGAACTGCGCCGCTACGAGTTTTTCCCCAGCCTGGTCCGGGTTGATCGGCGTTTGACTTACCGGAGCGTCGAAGCGTTCCTGGAGCAAGATGCAGATCTGGATGACAAAACCGGGGCTCTGGGCTTGCGGTTGCGGCGGATGGATCGCCTGGCCGGGGCGCTGCGCCGGCGCCGCCTGCAACGGGGCGCCCTGGATCTGGACTTGCCCGAAGCCGAGATCATACTTGACAAAGCGGGCTATCCCGTGGATGTAGAACTGCGCCACCTTGGTCGTTCCGAATCCTTGATCGAGGAGTTCATGCTTCTTTGCAACGAGACCATCGCTGCACATTTTTGCCGGGCCGGCCTGCCATTTCTGTACCGTATTCATGCCGTCCCGACCATGGAAAAAATGGTGTTATTACGGGACACCCTTTCCTCCCTTGGCTACACCCTGGAGGGGAACCCGGAGCGAATGAAGCCCCAGCAGTTGCAAAAATTGCTGGATCGTTCCAAAGGAGCGCCGGAAGAAAAATTGGTTCGTTTCCTGCTCCTACGCTCGCTACCCCAGGCCTGTTATAGCGCGGACAACATCGGACATTTCGGCCTGGGCTCCCGCATCTATACACATTTTACTGCTCCGATCCGCCGTTATCCCGATCTGGTGGTCCACCGTATTCTCAAGGAACATCAGGCGGCGCCGGGAGGAGTACTCAAGGCGGAACGGATCCGGGCCCTGGAAGCTCGCCTCCCGGATGTGGCGCTGCACTCCTCGGAACGGGAACGGCTGGCGATGGAAGCCGAACGGGCCAGTGCGGATATGATGAAAGCCCGTTTCATGGAAAGCAAAATCGGCGAGGAATACCCCGGTATAATCAGCGGGTTGACCAATTTTGGAATCTTTGTCGAGCTCGAGAATACCGTCGAAGGCATGGTCTCCCTGAGCAGTCTCACCGATGATTACTATATTTACCAGGAAAAACAAGCCGCCCTGATCGGTGAACGCACCCGCCGCACTTTCCGTCTCGGGGATGCGGTTCGGGTACAAGTCATTCGGGCCAGCTGGAAGGATGGGCGCATCACTTTTACCCTGATCGGAAAGTGTTACGCCCGAAACGAGCCCGCAATTCCCAGGGATTGACTTTTGGCGCTTCCAGTGTTAAAATCAGGGTAAAGAACGGCTGTGGTAGCAGCCCTGTCCGTCATCTTCCGGCAGGGCTTGTTTGTCTTTCCGAGCCGGCGGCGATCGTTACGGAGGTGAATGCGATGGGGCGCAAAATAGTGGCGACCAATCGTAAGGCCTTTCACGATTATCATATTGATGAAACCTACGAAGCGGGGATTATTCTGCAGGGAACAGAGGTCAAATCGATCCGCGGGTCCCGGGCGAACTTGCGGGACAGCTACGCCCGGGTTGAAGGCGGGGAACTGATCCTGTATAATATGCATGTCAGTCCTTACGATCAGGGCAACCGCTTCAACCATGAACCGTTACGGCCGCGCAAGCTGCTGATGCATCGTTCCGAGATCAACCGGCTGCTAGGCAAGGTCAAAGAGAAGGGTTACGCTCTGGTTCCTTTGAAGGTGTATCTGAAGGGTGGATTGATCAAGATCGAGGTAGCCCTGGCCCGCGGCAAAAAAAGCTACGATAAACGCCAGGATCTGAAAGAGAGGGAAAGCCGCCGCGAGATCGAACGCGCGGTCAAGGAAAAAATGTCTCGTTGAAAGACGATCAAGCAAGGGGGCGTAAGGATTCGACGGAGGTCAAGGGGGCAGTAATGGCAGGCCCAGGACCATGGCCTGGTAAAAACATGGAACGGCTATAAACGCCAAACCTAAACTAGCTCTCGCTGCTTAAATAAAAGCAGCGCGTCCCTCCTCTCCCCGGCCGGGGGAAAGTAAAGGGGCGTCATCAATCCGGCCTACCGCGGCGGCGGCCGCCCTTCCGCTGCCGGGGGAAAACTAACAGGGCTGGCGCCGGCGGATCCGGTTCCGGGGAGCCGGCGGCGCAAGACAAAAAACCGGGGCTAAGCCTGTAGAAGTTGCTGTTGCCGGGCTTTCGGACGCGGGTTCGATTCCCGCCGCCTCCACCATATTAAGTAACCGAGATTGATACAAAAAGGCCTGCCAATAGTGGCGGGTTTTTTGTTGTTGAAAGGGCTTAAGGTGCTTAGAATAAGGGCTTTCGGGGTTAAAGGGCTGACCTTGAAAGCTCTTTTTTTGTTGTTGGTGGGAAAGCAATAACGACGATGGCCAAAAAGGCTATATCCTCTATAGAACTTACAGAACATTCTGTGACTTGTTTTTGTGGTTGTTTTTTTATACAATTATATTATAACCTCTGTCTCGTACTTGTTGGTGCTTAGTATTTTTTGATTTGAAGACTATTTCCCCGCTGTTAAAAAAATCTGCATAAGCTAAAAACAACAAATTTGCTAATCGGAATTAAGCCATTGTACTTTAAAGTGTACATAAGGTATTTCTATATGCAAATATTTTACTAGTATGATCTGGCGAAAAGTAGAAGAAATTATCAGCCAAAATGTTGAAAAAAACGCAAAAAGGTTAGAAGTTGACGATGTTGAACCAGCGATCACTGTCTGTTATTTTATGGTGTTAGATCAGGGGTCCCCAGGGCTCCCTGGGCAGGAGAAGAGAGGATATTAATCGATTAGGAGGCGAAAAAATGAACAAAAAAGCGAGGAAATCCGGCAGATCCAAAAGAACCGCCAGGTTTCGCAATCTAACGGTTCTGCTTGCGGTACTATTGGTAGTTACCCTCGTCATGGGGGTGGGAACTGCCGAGGGGACAGTGAGCCGCATCGGCGGAGACGACCGCTACCAGACTTCGGCTCTGCTGGCAGAGGAGGCTTTTAGCGATGGTGCCACGACGGTGATCATCGCCCGGGGGGATCAGGCAGGCAACTTTGCCGACGGCCTCGCCTCAAGCGTACTTTCCGGTGCTTTGGATGCCCCGGTCCTGTTGACAAAGCCCAACGCGCTCCCCGCCGACATAAAGACGGCAATTCGCAGTCTAGGCGCTACGAGAGCAATCGTCCTGGGCGGCACGGAGGCAATTTCCAGCTCCGTTGTAGCCGGCCTCCGGGACCTTAACCTTACTGTAAGCCGGATCGAGGGCAAGGACCGCTACGAAACAGCAGCCAAGGTTGCCCGGGAGGCGGACAAAAAAGGCTACATAAGAAGCTATGCCTTTATCGTCAACGGTTTTGCCACCGCCGACTCCCTGGTGGTAGCGCCCGCCGCCTTTAGGGATAATGCCGTAATTCTGCAGGTGGCCAAAAATTCCATACCTAAGGCAACAAAAGAAGCTCTAAAAGATCTGAATATCAACAAAGTTTACATCATCGGTGGTACCGCCGTGGTTAGCCAAACCGTTGAGCGGGAGCTTGAAAAATCGTACATCGTGAAGCGCTACAGGGGCGCAGATCGTTACGAAACAAGCGTTCTCGTGGCGGAGGGACTGTTTCCCGGAGTAGACCAAATGGTGCTTGCCGGCGGTCCCGATGCCCACCTGGTGGACAGCATTGGGGCGTGTATGTTCGGGAAACCGATACTGTATGTCAAAAAGAACGAAATCCCCCGGGTAGTCGAGTATTACCTCGAAGACACAATCACTGCATACAGCGATCCATTGATTATCGGCGGTACGGCAGCGATAAGCAAGTCGGTAGAAAGGGCAGTGGATAAGATCCTGGAGAAGGCAGAAGATGGGGGGAGTGATCCGGGCGCTACACCGGTCTATAGCACTACCGTAAAAACGGCCGACGCATTTAGGAAAGCCATAGAAAACAATAATATCAAGACAATTACACTAGGCAAAGATGTCACCGGGAACGTCACGGCAACCCGCAGCGGGACCACCAACCTGACCATAAACTTTGCTGATTATCAGCTGACTGGTAATCTGACCATCACCGCAAACCGGATTAAAGCCCTGAAGTTAAACGGTTCGGCTACCCCTGCCATCAGCGGAGATTTAACGGTAACTGCTAACAAAGCAACGGTAACCAATAGCTTAAGTGTCGGTGGAACAGTTTACATCGAAGATGTCAGCAGCAGTTCCTGGATCGAACAGGTCGATGGCAACCGGATAATCCTGACCGATGAAAATGGGGCCACGATCATAATTGAAGGACAGCCGGGTAGCGTTACTGTTGAGGCGGGAGCGGGGGAGAATGGCGATATCAACATTATCGTACACCGGCCGGTCACAATTACTGTCGAGAACGGGGCCGATGTGAAGAACATTACGGTTGCAGACGCGGCCGATGGGACAAGCATCATCAACGACGGTACGATTGAGACAGTAACCGCCGATGGCGATGTGGAGATTATAAATAATAGTGATAGTCCTATTGAAGTATCAGGTGATGGAACTGCGACAGTCTCCGGTAAGGGTGCAGACCAGGTAACGGGTGATAATGTTGAATTTGTGGTAAGTGCTATTACTATAACAACAAAAGTTATTGGTGGCGATAGTATGCCTGGTGATCATGATGATGAGGTTGATCGTCATGAGCGGCCATTTGCTTATAATGCCGAGATTGAAGTGTATCTGGAAACAGCAACAGAAGGGGCTGAGATTTATTGTACCTTATATGGAATAAAGCCAGCATATCTAGCAAAAAACACAATGGACTTTGGAAAAGTTACAGGCGATGGAATAGTGCTAGATGCTGGAGAAATATTTAAGCAAGTGTTTGAGGAAACTGATGCTAAACATGGCGGACAAGTTATACTTGAAGTTCGAGCAACAAAAGATGGTTATATTGATAGAACTGAGGAATTCATTTTTGTGTTTGAGGCAGAAAATACCCCTGTTACTATCCTTAATCAAAACTATTATGCTCCAGGAAATACGCTAGAATTTACAATAAGCAATCTTAGGCCTGGGAAAGAAGTAGAGGTAGGTATGCCAATCTACCTAGGACCATATGGATGGCCATGGGCTTCCGGTGAACTTGTACTAACAGAACACGATGGACTTGAATTAGTGCAGGAAACAAGGGGCGAAGAAATAATTCGATTCTGGGCTGGCACGGCTGATGGTGAAGGAAAGATTACTGTCCGTGGTACAGTAGGACCGGAACTGTCAAATGGAAAACTGTGTATTACCTTACCTAATTCTGGTCATACCATTGATAATGCCATTTCACTGAAGTATGATCAGGCAGAAAACATTAATGTGCATGTTGGAGACCCTATTAGGCTGGAAGGTGTCCCTGTTGTTGGGGAAGAACTGACGGCAGCCCACCTAACGCCTGAAGTGGCAAAGATTTGGTATCAGTGGCAGAGAGCTGATAGCGAGGACGGGACATATGTAGCCATTGAAGATGAAAATAACAAAACATATACAGTAGTCGACGGTGATGCTGGTAAATGGATTAGGGTAAAGATGATGAGTAACCCAGATCACTGGAAAGACACGGAAGCTGAGTGGGACATTCTCTATCGCTGGGGCACTTCTTATAGTGAACCGATTGGGCCAGTACCGGCTCAGACCTTAGCAGAAGCCAAGGCAGCGGTTGAAGGTGTGCTGGATGATTATGAAGTTAGCAACGAAACCACAGAAGCTCAACTGTTGGCTGATGTTAAGGAAGTTGTGACCAACGAAGAGATCAATGTCAGCATTGGAGACTTTGCTCTTGAGGCAGCGACCACGGAGAAAGCCGGCAGCATTACCGGAACCGTGAAGCTTGAGTTGGATACAGACGAAGAAACGGTTGAGATTGGGATTGAGATTGCTCAGTTGCCGGCTACCGAAGACCAAGCGGCACCGACTGGGTTAGATGGTGTAGCACCCACATCGGAGTCTGTCGATGATGGTAAGATTACCGGTGTAGATGACACCATGGAATGGACAGTCAAGGGTGAAGATGACTGGACACTGGTGGAAGAGGATGCAGAGGAAATCACCGGGTTATCCGCAGGAACTTACGAAGTAAGATATGCGGCCAAAGAAGGCTACAATGCTGGTGAGGCGGCAGAAGTAGTAGTTCCTGAATATGAAAAAGAACCATAGTTGTAACTCAGTGACCTTAAAAGGCAGGCCGGGTGGTTCAAAGCGAATCGCCCGGCTTATTTTTTGCCCTTGTGGGGGAAGTGAAGGGATTGGGTGCTCGGGTGCGGGGGGTAGTGTCAATAATTAAGTAGGTAAGTAAGTAGACCAGCACAGTGTGGGTTTGGGTGGATCCGCACCGCCTCCACTATAAGACCACTCTGTTATTGATACAATGTTCGTATCTGTAACAGAATGGTCTTTTCTATGCTAAAAGGGTAAGCGTCAAGCCCGTCCTCACATGGACTAGCCCCGCCCTGGTGGTACAATCAC
>CAYQQK010000034.1:0-6412 GCA_964420065.1 uncultured Syntrophomonadaceae bacterium
GAATCAACAGTTACGATCAGCCACTCACCCTCAATAACAACCTGATCTCCCGCCCGGATTGCTGTGCCCTCAAACGAATTGGAAGAACCGCCCGACAGCTCTCCGCTGATAATACCGTCCTGGTAAGTTAAAGGAATTTTCAAGCCCGACAGATTCCCCTTACCACTGCCATCTCCTTGAAATATAAATGTCGCGGTTCTCTCCTCCCGCCACAATCCAAACGTTGATCCTAGAGCCACCGCCTCCAGGGTCCATTCGCCGGCAATTTCTTTGACGCTAACAGCCTGTTTCTGTTCAGCCCTGGCCGTTACCGTGAAGGATAGAAACAACCCCAAAACAAGAATTAACAATAAATCTTGTTTCTTCTTCATACCGCCGGCACTTCCTTCCCGGGCTTTGTAGCAATACCCATGACCAGGCCGACAATAAAAATCAATGCACCCAATATGTAGGCCAAATAAGGCAGGGGCACGGCCGAAATGGCAATCCCCAGAGCGCTCCCGGCCCCGTAGCCGGCGATGACCCGGTTCACGGTCAGCGGTTTGGGGGTTTTACCCCGGCTCAGTTTGTTTGCCGCCGTCAGGACCAAATTCCTTAAAAGATCCCCCCGGCTTAAAAGCGCCTTCAGGGCCAGCAGGCAGCCCACAATTCCGGCCATGCTGTTTACCGGATTAGCGTTCCCGGTAAAAAAGTTAAAGAGAACCAGAGCTAGCCCCAGGCCCAACATGAGCTCCGCCGCCGCACTGATACCCTGCAGGGCCATTCCGGCAGCCAAACTCTTGAACCCCGTCCCCAGCGCCTTAAAGTGGTTTTTACCCGAAAAAAGGGGCAGAAGCAACGCGCTGAAAAAATAGGCAAAGAGCGCCTTGCCGATAATTCCGCCCAACGCTCCCACCACCCCGCCGTACATACCGCCCTGGGCAAAGGTCAAAAAGGAGAGAAAACGCACCGGCCAGGGGTTGATGCCCAGTGGAGGCATTAGAGAGAGCACCAGCCAAAACAGGGCCAGCCCCACCATCGGGAGCAGTTGTTTGGGATTCCTGAAAAACCTTTTTAAAGAGTCTGAAAGACCGATATTTGAACCGACGATAGCATAACCCGGAGCAATGCTCTCCGCCGGAGCATGAACAATGGCTCCCCCTCCCGGCGCTGTTTCCTTTTTAATTTCAATTCCGCAGGAGGAGCAGAACTTTGCACCGGGGTTGGCCGGCGCACCGCAGTGAATACAAAATTGGGCCATTTTAAAAACCTCCTTCGGGAAACCGCTTTTCTAGCACTATTTTACCAACACCATTTTCCCGGTCCAACGGTATTTTAGTAATAACCGCCCATCATGCCGCTCAATATTCCCATAATGGCTCCTCCGGCAATGATCCAGAGTATTAACGAAACAGCGCCCATGATCAGAACAGCCCGGGCAAAATTCTTTTTATTTAAAGGGGCCGCAGAGCCGAAGCTCCAGACAAACAAGAGGATCATGTTGACAATAGGAATACATAGCAAGATAAACATGACAATGTACTGGCCCACACTGAGAACCGCGGTTCCCGCCTGCGCCCCCGTCCCGTAGGCAGGCTGGGGAGCGTAGGAGGGCGGTCCCTGCACCATCGGCCCCGGAGAGGGCACCGGGCCCGGCGGCCGATAGACCGGCGGGGCTGAAGGGGCCACTTGCCCAGGTTCCGGCTGATAGCCTGGAGGTGGTGGCGGCGCCTCTGCCGCCCTGCCATGGCCCGGTGGTGGAGGAGGCGGAAATGGTGTCGGAGCCGCCGTTTGCGGCGATACCGGTGTTACAGGCGGCGGTGGAATCGGAGCTTGCACTGCCCCTGCTCCCCCCACATGGGCCCCACAGGAAACACAGAACTTAGAGTTTTCAGGAAGTTTAACTCCACATTTTTCACAAAACATTTACGTTCATCTCCCTTATAAATGATTTATAAATACCCTGGATCAGCGGCTATCATTTCTTCCCTTTTTTACATGGAGCACAGTGAGTGATCTGGCTATTACAGGTTTCCATTTCCCCCTTCAGGATTTAAATGTAGGCGCAACGCCGGTTTCGTAGCGAAATTTTTCGGAGATCTCCGCCAGGGTAGCCGGATCAAGCGGCGGCCGTAAAAGCCGGATTACCCCACCCCTCTGACCCATGCCGTAACAAAAGGAGATATGATCGGGCCCGATCTCCATCGCCCTGAGCCGGATCCCCTCCTGGTTGTATTTAATAACCCGATCATTCAGGAGAACACCAAAATAAGAGATTAACACCTCGCTATTCTGAGCTTGCCGCCGGCGCCGCCCTTCAGAAGGGAGCTCGATAATCGAAGCTGTGCGAAGATTGAGGATCGTGTTTTCAGCAATAAGCCTTGCAAGCTTTAGCTCTTTCAGTTTGCTTGCCAGCAAACCCGCCATAATTAAGGTTGCCAAAACAGTGATTGTCAGGAATACCCGGTTATCTATTTCAAACCGCCCTTCTTTGCGTAAAAGGAACAAGGCGCTGCTCAATAAACCCAGGCCGGTAAAAACCGCTAACAGGTAGACCCTTCGCCTTATTATCTGCAAACAGACCCTCCTTCCACCCGCCGTCCATCCAGACCGATCCCAGCATAGCAACCGCTACAGAAAAAAAGATCACCCGAATCGGGTAATCTTATGAAAAGCTCCCTACCTTTTTCGGGTAGGGGCTATATTGTTCTTTAAAATAAAGATTAGCTAAATAATGTCACTCCTATTCGACCACCAGATCGATCAATTCCCCCCGGCGTTGAATGTTTAGTTTTGAATAAATGTTTTTAACATAATACTTCACTGTATTTTCACTGATGAAAAGCTCTGCGGCGATGGCCCGGTAGGTTTTTCCCTGCAACAATAACGAGGCCACCTCTTTCTCCCTTTCAGAAAGGTTCCCGGATTCGGCGATTCGATCAAAACGGCCGGCCTGTTCTTGCACCGGCATTTCGATAAAACGGGTTAGATAGGCATGGTTTCTCAGCAAAACCGAGAGGCGGCCGGTGAGAGGCGGGAGGAGGGCCAGCGTCACACAGACCACGGCCAGCGCCAGCAGCATCGGATGGGAACCGGTCAGATCCACTGCAGTCACAGTGCTCCCGATCAAGCCCCCCAGGAGAACGCCGAACACATTGGCGGAGAGGCCGATGCCAAGAACTGTAGCCGGGTTTTGGTGAAAATCAAGCATCTCCCCGAGGATGCTCCACCAAAAGAGATCGAAGATCCCACAGGCGGCCAGCATCAAAGTGTTGATGACCAGGTAACCGGCAGCCGAATGATCAAGGCACATAAAACCGATAAACGAGAACCCAATCATGGCGATGGCCACATAAAGGATATAGGTCCGGCTGATTTTGGAGGACAGATTCCGCATCACGAACAGGGCCACGATGTAAGGAGTCGCCCAGTACCAACTGGTCAGCCAATCCAAATGTGTAAAAGCGGGATTGACCACCTCATACATCAAACCGGAGTTGATGGTAATGATCACAATAAAAAGGCAAAGGAAGGCTAACAGACCGCCAATGCCGCTGGAGGGGCCCTTTGCCTTGGAAGAGGTTGGACCCTCCCTTTCATCTGCCGGCAGCTTTAGCGCGAAATAAAAAGCCCCGGCAAGCGTCAACAGGGATAGGGCCAGCCCGGTCCGCGGTGCCAGATGAACCGCCGCCGTATTGAGCAGGATCATTAATCCATTGGAGAGGATGAGCATATCGGCGACTGTTTTGATCCGCTCACTGCGCGGCGTTCCGCTTTTAAGATAAAAACCCCAGGCAGCCACACAGCCTCCGGCCAGGAAAGAACCAACAGTAATTCCAACCGTCCAGAGAGCGTTAGGGGGGAAAAAATAGAACAGTGAGAGGAAAATGAATAAAGGAAGCGCCGATAAATAAAGCCTTTTCGCATCCCTTTTCGTTTTTATGAATAACCCGAAGAAGAGTAGTCCGCTAAACATGGCCGCGATCCCGCCAAAAACCATGGCCCGAGGCGACAGAGCGTAAAGATCGACCAAAGCGTAAAGGATACGACCCTCGAAAAGAAAGGCTAACATCCAAGCCGAAAAGAGGGAGTTTACAAGAATTGAAAGACTCCGTTCATTTAAGTTCAAAGATAAAGCCCCGCGGGGCCCGCCGCCGATTGCTATTTTGCCGCCTCCTCGCTCATGCTCATAGGACCAGGGGGCCTGTAAAAAACGTGGTTTATAACCAAAATGGCCACTCTCTTCCATAGATATAACATTCGCCGGGAAACAATGTTCGTCCTTTTCGGTTGATGACGTCGCTGACAATATCAATCGGACGTTTTTAAAATACCGACACTGCCCGGACACGATTTGAATGCAACTTGCCGCTTGCACCGCCTCGCTAATTTTGGTAAGATCGAAGACAACCCCAATACGTTTCATTGCCTGAGGAGAAATAATTATGCCGGCCAAGCGCATCATCCCCTGTCTGGATATCCGTGACGGAAGGGTAGTCAAAGGCGTTCATTTCCGGGGGTTGCGGGACGCCGGAGATCCGATCGCCCGGGCATGTTTTTACGACCGGGAGGGAGCAGACGAACTGGTTCTTCTTCATATTTCCCCCCCCTCCGGGGATCGCCGGGCCACGATTGAAATCGTGCGGCGCATTGCCGGGGCCATTTCCATTCCCCTCACCGCCGGTGGCGGGATCGGATCGGTGGAAAACATGCGCGAGTTGATTGACGCCGGGGCGAACAAAGTTTCGGTCGGCACGGCCGCGCTGGAAAACCCGGCTTTGATCCGTTCCGGGTCGGATTGTTTCGGCGGCCGGCGCATCGTCGCCGCCATCGACGCCTGCCGCAGGTCAGAAACAAAAGCGGACAGGCCCGCCGGAAAAGAACCGCGTTGGGAGGTTTACAGCCACGGCGGTCGCCACCCGACCGGGCGGGATGCGGTCGCCTGGGCAATGGAGCTGGAAGTGCTGGGGGCCGGTGAAATTTTACTTACTTCGATCGACGCCGACGGAACCGGGGACGGGTACGACCTGGAATTGCTGGCCGCAGTAACGGGAAAAGTATCCATACCGGTCATCGCTTCGGGCGGCGCCGGAAAACTGGAACACCTGGCCGAAGCACTGACCGCCGGCGGGGCCGATGCGGTGCTGGCCGCCTCTATTTTACACGACGGTTTTTTCTCCATCACCCAAATCAAAACTTACCTGGCCGGCCGGGGGATCACGGTACACCAGGTCGCCGGACATCATTTGACCGGATCAAGATCAAGCGAGGAATTACCCAAGGAGGCGCATTGAAATGAAGGAAGAGGGCACGTCCTGCGTCAAGAAATATTCGGATCTCATCCCGATAAACGGGGTGATCATGGATGTCACCACGCCGGAACAGGCCTTGATTGCCGAGCGAGCCGGGGCGGTAGCCGTAATGGCCCTGGAAAGAGTCCCGGCCGATATCCGTGCGGCCGGCGGCGTGGCCCGCATGGCCGACCCTGAAATGGTGGCCCGGATCATGGCCACGGTCAGCATCCCGGTCATGGCCAAGGTGCGGATCGGGCATTTCACCGAAGCCCAGATCTTACAAGAACTAGGAATAGACTTTATCGACGAGAGCGAGGTCCTTACTCCCGCCGATGAACAGTTTCACATCAACAAGCTTGAGTTCACCGCGCCCTTTGTCTGCGGCTGCCGCGACCTGGGCGAAGCGCTGCGTCGCATCGCCGAGGGGGCGGCGATGCTGCGCACCAAGGGCGAACCGGGCACCGGCAATGTGGTTGAAGCGGTGCGCCACATGCGCAAGGTCACGGCCCAGATCCGGCAGGCCTTGCACACCCCGGAGGACGAACTTTCAGTTTTGGCCCGAGATCTGGCCGTCCCCCTGGAGCTGCTTAAAATGTTGAAACGCGAGGGCCGTCTGCCCGTACTCAACTACGCCGCCGGCGGCATTGCCACCCCCGCCGACGCCGCCCTGATGATGCAACTGGGCGCCGACGGCATTTTCGTCGGTTCCGGAATTTTTAAATCCGCGGACCCCGAAGTGCGGGCCAAAGCCATTGTCAAGGCCACCCGGCATTACCGCGAACCAAAAATTCTGGCCGAAATATCCCGGGGCCTCGGTGAAGCGATGCCCGGCCTGGAGATGTCCACCCTGGCCCCGGCGGAGCGGATGCAAGACCGGAGCCGGTAAAAAGGTTATTCATCTCCCGGAGTAGTGACGTCATTGTAAGAATACAGGTGGGATACAGCGGTATTTGTCCACTCATGGCAAATACCGCTTTTTAGACTTTACCTTACTTCCCCCCGCAAATTATTGGTTCTTTTTATTCATTTTGATACCAGTGATCCATCTTCTACATCACTAACCGGTATTCTGCCTTTGTTGTAATGTAAGCGTCAAGCCCGTCCTCACATGGACTAGCCCCGCCCTGGTGGTACAATCA
>CAYQQK010000035.1:0-3985 GCA_964420065.1 uncultured Syntrophomonadaceae bacterium
TTTAACTCGTACCAATATCCGGGGCTACTATTAAACGGCATTTGCGGAATGCCTGACAGGGGATCGCGGAGCCTTGACAAACAGGAATGCAACCGTTATACTTACCAAAGAATAACGCCGGCGGCCCTCCCCCACCGGCGTGGTTAAAAACAGAATTGCGTTTTTGAAAAGAAGGCCGGCATGGTCAATCTTCTGGAGCCAACCAAATCTATAAGAAAAAAAGGCGGGGCTGGTTCTTCCAGACCCGCCGCGATTGTTTTCTCCTTTCTGTTGTTGTTGCTGCTGCTTCTATTCCTTTTATCCTTCTGCTTCGGCAGATACCACGTCAGTATGCCCGAACTGTTAAAAATCCTGATTGGCCGGGTGCTGCCTCTCGAACAAACCTGGGCCGCTGAAATGGAAGCAGTGATTATCCGGATCAGGTTGCCGCGCATTGTTCTGGCCTGCCTGGTCGGCTGCTCCCTGGCGACAGCAGGGGCATCGTACCAGGGGGTTTTCCAGAACCCCCTGGCTTCACCCGACTTTCTGGGCGCCACCTCCGGCGCGGCTTTTGGCGCCGCCCTGGCAATTTTGCTCGGCGGTTCAACAAGGATCATCACCCTGTCGGCTTTTTTGGGCGGCCTGTTTGCGGTGTTCCTGGTTTATTTAACCGGCCGCTTAAGCCCCGGCAAAAGCGTGATCAATATGATCCTGGCCGGGATCATGATCGGCTCGCTTTTTTCGGCGGGGACCTCGCTGATCAAGCTGGTGGCCGACCCTTCCAATCAACTGCCGGCCATCACCTACTGGTTGATGGGCAGCCTCTCCGGGGTCAAAATGAGGGAAGTAACCTACGCCTTTGTGCCCATGGCCCTGGGCCTGATCCCGCTTTACCTTGTCCGTTGGCGCCTGAATATCCTTACTCTCGGCGATGAAGCCTCCGCTTCCATGGGCATCAACCCCCACCTGCTCCGCCTGATCGTGATTGTTTCCTCAACCCTGATCACCGCCGCCGCCGTTTCGGTCAGCGGAACGATCGGCTGGGTCGGCCTGGTCATACCCCACCTTTGCCGCCGTTTGATCGGGAACGACTACACCTACCTTTTACCGGCAAGCATGGTTGCCGGCGCTGTTTTCCTGCTTTTTGTCGACAACATCTCCCGCAACCTGCTCAAAACGGAAATTCCGATCGGCCTCTTGACGGCGTTTATCGGAGCGCCTTTTTTTATCCGACTGATTTTGAAAGGGGAGGGAACGCGGTGAGCGTTTCGGTGGAAAACCTCTGTTTTGGATACAATTCGCACCCGGTGCTCAGAAGTGTTTCTTTCCGGGCGGGAAAGGGAAAATTGATCTCCCTGATCGGCCCCAACGGTTCCGGAAAGAGCACCCTGTTCCGGTGCATCCTCGGCCTGCTTGGCCGTTTCCACGGTGAGATCAGGGTTGAAGGTCATGACGTCAAGAAGCTGGCGCCAAGGAAGCGGGCCCACCTGATGGCCTATATCCCCCAATCTCATGGCCCCGCTTTCAATTACCGGGTCGAAGATATGGTGCTGATGGGTACCGCCCACCAGCTTTCACCGTTCGCCATGCCGGGGGAAAAGGAACAGGAACAGGCATGGCGAGCCCTGGAACAATTGAATATCAGAAAACTCGCCGGGAGGGGGTTTTCACGGCTAAGCGGCGGCGAACAGCAGCTCGTACTGATTGCCCGGGCGCTGGCCCAGCAAGCCGGAATCATCCTCATGGATGAGCCCACCTCCAACCTGGATTTCGGCAATCAATTAAGGGTTTTGCAGCAGGTGAAAAAGTTGGCACAAGCGGGTTACACGGTTTTACTTTCAATGCACAATCCTCAACATGCCCTGATTTATTCGGACCATGTGCTCGCCCTTTTTAACGGCGGGATCGTGGCCGAGGGCAAGCCCCGGGAGGTCATCACCGGCGCTTTGCTGAAACGGCTCTACGGCGTTGAGGCAACAATTACCGAACTTGACGGAGAGAAAGTGATCGTGCCCGCCGCGGAAAGGCAAAATTGATCATGTTCACATGGGAACAACGGATGATGCGGTTTATGAGGATCGCTTCGGAGGAAAACGATGCCTATTTTCAATCCCTGGCAAACAAAATATCCCGGTTTTTGCCCGCCGGCGCTCATCTTTGCGATGCGGGGTGCGGGCTCGGTTACCTGAGCACCGCCTTGGCCCCGTACTGCAAACGGATCACCGCAATCGATATCGATCCCCGGCCTTTGGCTGCATTCGAAAAGAGGCTGGGACGCCTGCACCGGGGCAATATCGGAATCGTGGTCGGAGACATCCGGGAAATACCCCCGGCAAAACCCTATGACGCGATGGTGTTTTGTCTCTTTTCCCGATTGGAGAAAGCACTGTGCCTGGCCAGGGAACAGTGCCGCGGCCCGGTGATGATCGTCAAGAGAAACCGGAACAGTCCCATGTTTTCGTTAACAACCCCCGGAGAGATGGCCCACTACACCTTTGAGGATGCTTTGAAAATCCTGGAGGCATACAAAATACCATACCTGGCGGAAACCTTCGCGCTGGAGATGGGACAACCGTTCCGGTCAACAGCCGATGCCGTGGAGTTCTTTCGGATCTACAACAGGGACAAGCGGAATCATGCCCGGAAAATCAGGGCTAAAGATATTGAGACGAGGTTGATCTGCCGCCCGGGGGAGCCGTATCCGTACTATTTTCCGGCGTTAAAAGAGATGGGGATGATCGTTCTGGAAACTGATGCGATCCCGGATGCTTTCAAAAACCAACGAGGAGGAATAAAGGATGAAAAGGTTTGTTGTTCTGATCCTGTCCGCAGCAATGATTCTGATCGCGTTTACCGGTTGTGCTCCGGCGGAACCGGAAACGCCGCTCCTGGAGGATGATCCGGCCGCCTCATCCCAGTCCGGGGGAAATGGAACCTGGGTTTTCAAGGACTCGACAGGGCGAGAGGTGGAAGTACCGGCAAACATAACAAAGGTAGCCATTTCGGGTCCCCTGGCCCAGATTGTCATTTTTTCACTTGCACCGGAAAAACTGGTTGGAATAGCGGTGCCATGGAATAAAGGAGCAGAGGAATTTTTTGATACAGATCTTTACAACCTGCCGCTACTGGGCCAGCTCTATGGCAGCAAAGGCGAGCTGAACCTGGAAAGCCTGCTCGCCAGCGGGGCGGAAGTGGTGATCGACGTCGGTGAACCGAAAAATACCATCGTCGAAGACATGGATGATTTGCAGGAACAGACCGGGCTTCCGTTTGTCCATATCACCGCCACCACGGAGACGACCGGGGATGCCTACCGGCTCCTGGGCCAACTTCTGGATCTGGAGAAGGAGGCCGAAATACTGGCGGAATACTGTGAACAAACTTACCGCCGGACCGAAGAAATTGCAAACAGTGTTGAAAAAGCAAACGTTCTCTATTGCCTGGGTGACAAGGGTTTGAATGTGATCGCCGCCGGTTCGTTCCACGCGGAGGTAATAGACCTGATCGCCAATAACCTGGCGGTTGTCGATAACCCTTCCTCCAAGGGTACGGGGAACGAGGTCGATCTGGAACAGATCTTGAATTGGAATCCGGACGTGATCTTGTTTGAAAAGGACAGCATTTTTGCAACAGCCGCCGACGACCCGGTATGGCAGAAGATCACTGCGATCAAGGAAGGGAGATATTTTGAGGTGCCGGATAACCCCTACAACTGGATGGGTTTTCCCCCTTCGGTGCAGCGTTCTCTGGGCATGATCTGGATGGCGCAACTGCTCTACCCGGAAACGGCGGGCTACGATCTGGCCGCAGAGGTGCGGCAGTACTACCGGCTGTTCTACCACTGTGATCTGAGCGCGGCACAGTACGATCAATTGGTGCTCAATTCCCTGGCGCATTGATCGGGCTGCGGGAGCGGCGCCGGCGGGGGCCGAACTCAACTCGGACCGTGACGAGCCATTTGCGTTCTTTGACAAACACTTACCCTGTAAGGCTTTATCACCTGGTG
>CAYQQK010000036.1:0-3786 GCA_964420065.1 uncultured Syntrophomonadaceae bacterium
AAACCGCCTGGAGACCATTCACTTCCTATACAACCCTGTTCAGTTTTCAAAGAACTTTTTGCACCTGCCCGCCCCTGCGGGCACTTAGTATCTTACCACGGGCTGTTCCCACTTGTCAAGGTAGACAAGGGCTTTTGAGCCCGGACCGAACGGGGACAGCACGCCGTCCAGACAAAACCCCGCCATAAAAGGATGTTAACACCACCATGATTTCACGGGCCACGGCTGTCCGGGAACTGCAAGTTGATCACGGTTCCCGGCACCTCGCCAATGTAAACATTGTCTGTTACCGGTACCGCTGTGACAACATTAACCCGGCCGGCATTAAAAGGAATTACGATTTGAACCTCGGCTCCGATATGCAGATAAAGCTTGTGCCGGGTTTGGTTAATCCCGGCTGATTCAAAGGAATCAACCAGTTTGGTGTTCACTTGTCCCGTGGGAATCAACTTTACCGTGATTTTCGGACCGTAAGCGGCAAGAAAGAAGCTGCCCGAGGCTTCGCCCAACGGTATACGAATCGAACGTGCCTCCAGGCCGGACAATGCTTCCCGGGCCGCAATGGTGGCGGCAGCCATGATCCGGTTGGCTTCCACCGTATTTAAACAGGCCATCACGATCCGTCCGTGTTCATCCTGTTCAATTTTGATCAGATCCTCATAGGCTATCCCGGATGCGATATAGTTCAGAATTGCTTCGTTAACGGCATCTACGGCAACCGCATTCGCCTTGGCCCGGGCAATAGCCATCAAGGCCGGCCGTAACTTGCGCTCTGTAAAAATAAACCCTTCCAGAATAATGAAGAGAACAGCGCAAAGGACAAAAAAGGAAACAAGCCCTCTTGGTGCTTTGCGATAACAACGGCCCGTTCTGACTCGCATGCGCACAAACCTCCCTCTTATTCATTTATGAGCGGGAGGGTGCGATTAGAACCAATCTTTTCAGCAATGGAAGTAGCTAGAACAGGCGGGGGGGGTGCCATGATTTGCCGGTGACCTTCTATTCTCCCTGTCCTGATTTGAGGAGAACCCGGGCAAAACGACGCCGGCCGACCTGCAGGATCATTTTTCCCGGTACAGCTCGATAATTCAATTCATTGACCGGCTCACCGTCAACCCGAACCGCACCCTGCCGGATCATCCGCCTGGCTTCACTTTTGCTGGAAACAAGACCCGCCAGCGAAAGCAAGGAAACCAGATCCAGCACAGCCCCATCTCCCGAAAATTCCAGTTCCGGCATTTTTGTGGGGATTTCCCTGTGTTGGAAAACCCGGCAGAATTGATTTTCAGCTTCCCGGGCTGCCCCGGCACCGTGATAAAGGGCAGTTATCTCCAGGGCCAGGCGCATCTTGGCATCGCGGGGATGCATTTTTCCCCGGTTCAGTTCTTCAAGGATCTTCTTTACCTCCGTTGAGGGTAGGGCGGTGCCCAAACGATAATAATCTGGCATAAGCGTATCGGCGATAGACATCACTTTACCGTAGATTTCATCCGCGGGTTCGGTAATGCCAATATAATTACCAAGGCTTTTGCTCATTTTTTGGACCCCGTCAGTTCCCACCAAAATAGGCATGGTTAAAGCCACCTGGGATTCTTGCCCGTATTCGCGCTGCAGGTGCCGGCCCATGAGCAGGTTAAATTTTTGTTCGGTTGCGCCAAATTCGATGTCCGCCTCGACGGCAACAGAGTCGTACCCCTGCATCAAGGGGTAAAAAAATTCATGCATCCCGATCGGTTGGTTCTCACGTAACCGGCGAGAAAAATCCTCCCGCTCCAACATCCGCGCCACCGTATTCATCGAGGCAAGACGGATTATTTCGGCAAAGTTCAAAGCCGCCAGCCATTCACTATTATAAACTAGTTCGGTGCGCTCCGGGTCAAGAATATGAAAAACCTGTTCACGATAGGTCCGGGCATTTTCCAGAACTTCCGCTTCGGTTAGCTGTGGGCGGGTTTCGGCACGACCGGTCGGATCTCCAACCCGGCCGGTAAAATCACCCAGGATCAAAATTACCCGGTGTCCCAGATCTTGAAACAGGCGCAACTTATGCAACACTACCGCATGCCCTAAATGTAAATCGGGCGCAGAGGGATCGATGCCCAACTTGCATCGCAGCGGGCGGTTTTCGCTCACGCTGCGCTTGAGTTTTTCCTGCAACTCCCCTTCGGTAATGATTTCAGCAGTATTTTCCTTGATCAAAGCAAACTGTTCTTCGGCGGTCATCCCATGCATATATATGCCCCCCATACTACAGATCGTTAATCCCCCCGGGCTCTACCGGTCCCAAGTGAGGAATGTCTTCCAAGTTTATCGTCATGCCATCAGAGGCAACTTTTACCGGCACCCCGGTTTCCTGCGTCAGTTTTTGCGCAGCCAGGTAAGGCTTCTGGCGCAACATGGTCATTCCGAAATGGGTCATTACCGCTTGACGCGGGCGAATAGCGGCAATAATCCGGGCAGCCCCTTCCAGATCCAGGTGCTGAATCGGCCTGCCCGGCAGAAGCCGGTTAAAAACCACGTTCAAGATCAATAAATCACTCCCGTGGTAACAGTCCTCCAGTTCACGGAAATAGGCCGTATCGATTACGAATGAAACCCGGCCCCAGGAAAGAGAAAAAACCAGACCGTAAGTTTCCACAGGATGGCGGTGACGAATGGGTGTAGAAAAATGTAAATTACCAAGAGTATAAGAGGCGCCTGCAGCCAGTAATTCCAGCCGTTCCACCGCGCGCCGAACATGGCTAAATACTACCGGCTCAGCCCCCTGGACGGCGTCAGCGGTAATAAAAAGAGCTCCACGGCGGTTTAGTGTACCCCGTGTCATCGCCTCCAGAATCACGTTAACGTCATTGGAATGGTCGAGATGGCGATGGGTCAGGATCACTGCATCAAGTGTTTCTGGATCCAGCCTGGGTCGGCTGGAAAAACAGCGGCATAGGGTACCCGGCCCGGGATCGATCAAAATTTGGCATCCTTCAAAAGAACACCAGATGCCGGCAGTGGAACGCAACTGTTTCGAAACAACGAAACGGGCGCCACCGGTGCCCAAAAACTTTATCCAATCGGTCACAAGACCCGGTTCTCCTTCGTCCTACTCATTATTTTTCATATAATTGTATCATAAATAATGAGCCGGTGCGGTGCAACGGGAACGAGAAAAACGGGCCAAAATTAAAAATAACCGGTTTTATTCCGGTTTGAAATGGCATGAGAGGCCTGAGCAAACTATTAAGCCGAGTTCTGTTCTCCATGTTGGAGCGGCAACCATCTGTCTAGGACACCGGTTGCCCGATGTCTCCATCGACCTTACCCGGGGGGTCGGCGGGCAACTTCATCCCCCTCCTATTTGGTCTTTCTCCGGGTGGGGTTTACCTAGCCGGCCGGTCTCCCGACCGCTGGTGTGCTCTTACCACACCGTTTCACCCTTATCCAGCACTCAACCCCAGTTCGCACTACTGCCAAACGATCCCGGTCAAACGTGCCGGGTTCGAATGATCAAAATAGTGCACCCTCGGATTGAGTGCTGGACGGTTTTTTTCTGTGGCACTTTCCTTAGGGTCGCCCCCACTGGACGTTATCCAGCACCCTGCCCTGCGGAGCTCGGACTTTCCTCGAAAGCCATTTCGCGGAACGGCCCTCGCGGTTGCCTCGTTTACTCAGGCACCGACATGCCTCGTTTCCTATTTCAATATAACATGGAACGGGGCCGCCTGTCAAAAATCAACCGTTGCCCGATCGTGTCAAGGCACTGTAGGTTTTTTTAAGAGAACCTCACCGACAGCTAAA
>CAYQQK010000037.1:0-2455 GCA_964420065.1 uncultured Syntrophomonadaceae bacterium
CTATAACCAACATGGCTTTGACCTCATTTATCAAAGCGCATTTGCGGAATGCCTGGGTCCGGCCCTTTTTGACTTGACAAGGGTAGAGGGGCTTTATATAATTTAGTAACAAAAATTTCTATCCGATGGGTCGGTTCAAAGTGGGGCAAATTAAACAAGTCGCCTGACCAGTGTCAAGTATTCTTGGCACTGCTTTGTTGTCTGACGGTTTTCGTCGGGTACCCGGGTGATGGTCCGGCATAAAGGATTATGCCGGCCCATATATTCTAAAAAACCAAATCATAAGGGAGCGTTGCGTGCATGTCCAACGGAGAGGTTCTTCTTACTAAAAACGGGCTTGAAAAACTGGAAAAGGAACTTTTCTTTTTAAAGTCCGTTAAGCGCAAGGAGATTGCCGCCCGCATCAAGGAAGCTATTTCGTACGGGGATATCACCGAAAACACCGAGTACGAGAACGCCAAAAACGAACAGGCATTTGTCGAAGGCCGCATTATTACCCTTGAAAAAATGCTACGCCATGCCCGGATCCTCGAAAAAGAAGAGAATAACAACCACTATGTTACCCCGGGTTCGACTGTTCGGTTGAAGGATCTGGACCTGAACGAAGACTATATTTATACGATCGTCGGAACCGCCGAGGCCGATCCAAGGGCATCTAAAATTTCCAATGAATCACCGGTCGGAAAAGCCGTGATCGGGTTGGCGGTGGGCGATGAGGTTGATATCCAGGTTCCGGCGGGAATATTGAAATACAAAGTGATGGAAATCAAATAAAGTACCATCTTGGGGGTCTGGCGGCATGAAACAGGAAGTCCAGAGCGAATTGCAACGAGTCCGGCGACAGAAGCTGGACCAGTTGCAAGAAAGGGGGGTTGAACCCTACAGCCGTAAATACAGGGTAACGCACTATTCAACCGGTATTATTGAACAGTTCAGCGATCTCGAAGAGAAGGAAATTTCGGTGGCCGGGCGTTTAGTCAGTTTACGTTCACACGGCAAGGCTACTTTTGCCCACCTGCAAGATTACCGGGGACAAATTCAGATCTACTTTCGCCTGGACCAGCTCGGAGCGGAGCAGTACGAGCTCCTGGAATTGCTCGATTTGGGGGATATTCTCGGGGTGTGCGGTACTGTTTTTCGCACCCGAAAAGGTGAAATCACGATTTCTGTTTTGGAATATCGCCTGCTGGCAAAGGCGTTGCGCCCTTTGCCCGAAAAATGGCACGGCTTGAAAGATGTCGATCTGCGCTATCGCCGGCGTTACCTTGATCTAATTGTTAACGAAGAGGCGCGGCAGATATTTATCAGGCGCAGCAAGATCATCCGGGCCATGCGCAGTTACCTGGAGCAGCGCGATTTTTTGGAGATGGAAACACCGGTGTTACAGGCGCTGGCCGGCGGAGCGCTGGCCCGCCCCTTTGTGACGTATCATAATACTCTTGATTTGAAACTTTACCTGCGCATCGCCACCGAATTGCACCTGAAGCGGCTTCTGGTGGGGGGGCTGGACCGGGTCTATGAAATTGGGCGCATTTTCCGTAACGAGGGGATTTCGACCCGGCATAATCCCGAATTCACTTCGGCGGAAATTTACTGGAGCAATGCCGATTACGAAGATATGATGGAGTTGACCGAAAACCTGGTTTTCTACGTTGCGCAGCAGGTGCTGGGGACAGGCTCTGTCTCCTATCAGGGTGAAACTATTGATTTAACCCCGCCCTGGCCCCGGAAAACGATGCTTGAGGTTGTTCACGAGTACGCCGGAGTGGACTTTGAGGCGATCCCTGACGCCGCTGCGGCCTACCGCGCCGCTGAAGAAGCCGGTTTGGAGTTGCCCGGGGGGCTTGCCTGGGGCGAGGTTTTGAACGCGTTTTTCGAAGAATTTTGCGAAGTGCAGCTCCGGCAGCCTGCTTTTGTTCTCGATTATCCGGTTGAGGTTTCTCCCCTGGCCAAACGGATCGACGGTAATCCCGGGTTTACTTATCGTTTTGAAAGCTTTATTGCCGGTTATGAAATTGCCAACGCGTTTACCGAATTGAACGATCCGCTCGACCAGCGCAGGCGCTTTGAGCGGCAACTGGCGAAACGGGAGGCCGGTGACGATGAAGCCCATGATCTGGACGAGGACTTTATCACCGCCCTCGAATACGGTATGCCCCCCGCCGGCGGGCTCGGGATCGGGATCGACCGCCTGGTCATGGTGCTTACGGACAGCCCTTCGATTCGCGATGTGATTCTTTTTCCGACGATGCGGCCGCGGGTAAAGGAAGCAGTACCGGATCAGGAAACACCGGTATAAACTTGATCCAAAAAAAAAGTCTTTTTGGGTTTGACAAGCAGGATAATCCATGATAGCATACATCTCGTGCCCAAGATTCTCGAACTATGGAGAAGGGCCGCGTTCTTTGAAAACTGAACAGGGTTGTATAGGAAGTGAATGGTCTCCAGGCGGTTT